>DUKV01000061.1:64079-77441 GCA_013329165.1 Methanocalculus sp.
GCAAGCCAGCAGATCATGGAGATGTATCCGTTCATGAGGCCGTTCTTTGGAAAGGAGTGAGAAAGAAGATGGCAGGAAAGAAGATTATCATCACCGGGGTTCCCGGTGTAGGAAAGACAACAGTCATTAATCAGGCAATGGAGATCCTCACCACAGAAGGGATCTCCTACCAGAATATCAATTTTGGTTCCTTTATGTTCGAGGTCGCGCAGTCCGAGGGGCTCGCAGAAGATCGTGACCAGATGCGCAGACTCGATCGGACCGTCCAGAAACGCCTCCAGAAACTTGCGGCTGAGAAGGTAGCCGCGATTGATGGGAATGTCATCATTGATACCCATGCATCCGTGAAGACCCCGGCAGGATATCTTGCCGGTCTTCCCGAATGGGTGCTCACCGCGCTCATGCCCGATACGATCGTCCTTGTAGAGACAGATGACGACCAGATCCTCCTCCGCCGGCTCTCTGATGCATCACGTGTCAGGGATATGGAAGGTGCCGGGTCCATCCGCGAGCACCAGCAGATGAACCGGTCATTTGCCACAGCATATGCGATGCTCACCGGCTGCACGGTTGCTATTGTCACAAATGCCGATCATCTCCTTGAACAGGGTGTCAAAGACCTTGTTGCAGTGCTGAAATAGTGGAAGTGTATGATGCTGAACCTGATGAAGAAGTACGGAACATATATCGCATTCATCCTGGCTTTTGGGTTGATGCTTGCATATGGAGTGGCGTGGGTTCGGGATGGTATTGCCGGGGTCATTGACATTGCACTCGGCCCTCTGACAGATACCTTTGGACTACCGTTCTTCGCAGTTCTCCTCTTCCTCTCCTCGGCAACCGGCCTGTACTCTTCACTGATTCAGAAGTACACCATCAACTATGAGAAGATGCAGGAAGTGCAGGCGAAGATGAAAGAGTTCCAGACGAAGTTCCGTGAGGCACAACTTGCAGGTGATGAGAAAGCGATCAAGAAGCTTGAGGCAAAACGCGATGCCATGATGAAGGATCAGCTTGAGATGTCCCAGCAGCAGTTCAAGCCGATGGCATACATCATCCTCATCACTGTCCCTATCTTCTTCTGGCTTCTCTACCGGCTTCACGGGATGGATCTGAGTGCTACACTTTCGATGGATACTGCCATCGTCTTCCCGTTTATCGGTATCACCAGCTTAAATGAGATGGCAGTCTGGATCCTCCCTGCATGGATTCTCTGGTACATGATCTGTTCGCTCACTGTCAGTCAGGTGATCAGAAAGGCGCTTAATATCGGAGGCATCTGATGAGAATCACCATCAGCGGCCTTCCCGGCAGTGGAACAACCTCTCTTGGAAAAGCACTTGCCCAGGATCTTGGTTTCACCTTCATCTCTGCGGGCGAAGTATTTCGTGCCTGTGCAGAAGAGCGGAATATGGATCTCGCGGCATTTGGGCGTCTTGCAGAGAGCGATCCGTCAATTGACCGGCTTATCGACGAGCGGCAGAAAGAGATCGGAATGAGTTCCGACGATATCATCATTGAAGGGCGGCTTGCCGGCAGAATGATTGAGAATGCCGATCTCAGGATCTGGCTGACAGCAAGTCCGGAATGCCGGTCGAAGAGGATCGCCGCGCGTGATATCCAGGACGGCGATACCGCAACAGCGGTGACAATCGAACGGGAACGATCAGAAGCACAGCGGTACCGGACATACTATGGGATTGATATCAGGGATCTCTCCTGTTATGATATGGTGCTCAGCTCAGAGCGGTTCGGACGCGAATCTGTTGTTATGATTGTCAAAACTGCAATCAACGATCTCCTGAACCACTAATCAATAGTAACATTCTTTTGACACAACCTTTTTTTACTTCTGATCCCTCTTGGTAGATGAGGGATTCCTGCTATGGATGTAACCAAATTTGAAAAGTATCTGGCTCTACTCACTGATCATCCTCTTGTCCTGAGTCCGGCTGAGCGAGCCGGGATTATTCTGGCGCGAAAAGAACACTGCATCTGTTCAACCTGTCCGACATATCGTGAATGTGCGGAGAAGGCAGGCGATCATGCATTCTGCACAATCGGGAAGAGCCGGGATGGGTGCATCACCGATGAGAGCAGAGGATGTAACTGCCCGGACTGTGCCGTCTATCGGGATGTCGGGTTTGAGAAAGATCTCTTCTGCACACGGGGAACCGAACAGCAGCAACGGATCTTATCCGTTCTGGAGATGCGGGATAAGGTCTATTGAGCCTTATCCGCACCCCTCATCATTTTCATAGATTGAAAGGAGTTCCTGTGCCGTTCTCTTTGACAACCGCTCTGTGACGATATTGAGGAGTATTGAGAAGAAGAACGGTGAGATGCAGCTGACACTCTCGTTTCCTGTTCGCATCTGTTCGATCAGGTACTCAAGCTCTTCATCGGTGAGCCGGTTCAGGCGGTTTTCGAAATCCTTCTCATCTGTTGAATAGTGGTTGGCTACAGGGGGGATAATGGATCGGAACTCGGTTCTTGAACCATTACAGATTAAATCTTCACATTCGGGCGCAAGTTTTCTCAGTATATCTATGTCATAGGGTGTTAGCTCACGTGGCATGGCAGATTCTGTTCCCTTCTTCTCTCAGTTCTTATCGGGTACTTTGATACTATATCCTCATCAGGTTGACGGAATTGTTCTGTACACTCTGTTTTTCATCTGCACAAGAATGGTGGTTCCGTCATAGAGTGCACCGTATTCAGGTGTCATCATCGCTCTTTGGAGGGCGGTATGAATGGATGATTCCTCAAAACTCTCTGCCCGATCTGTTGCATCGGCAACCATCATGACGCCGGTGAATGCACGGGCGGTGATGTCGTTTATCTCCTGGCCGGTCTGTCGCACCATCAGACTATTGACATTGCGGATTACCTGTGCCTCACCGAGACGCTCTCTTCTGAATACAGAACCTGCAATAATCCCTTCGGAAAAGAGAGCTCCCCTCCCGATGAATGATTCTGATTTCCAGGCATCCCCGAGTGTAAAGATACGATCCGGTGCATATCCCGTCTCCCATACATACTGCTGAATGTCAACTGCTTCATCCGGTGTTCTGGCCGAGACGAAGAGCGGGGTATCCGGTGCAGTGGCAATGATCGAATCTATTGCTGAGGATATCTCCTCCCTCTCATGATAGGTTACATCTGCCGGAATATGGTATCCCCGGGATTCTGCAATGGTGCGAACGATCATACACTCTGGATCTTCGGTTGATCCTGAAAGGAGAGAAATTGAACGGTCTGCTTCAGTTCCCCTCTCCCGGTCGAGGAGGTCAAAGCAGAGATTGATATATGCTTCAGTATCAATTCCGATCTCTCGTTTTTTATCGTCCATTCCACTGGAGACAGCAGTCTTTCCATCAGGAGTGATGAGGACAGATCCGATGATCTGCATACCATCCGGGATATCGTCTCCATCATAGACTGCCTCTACTGTTGCATCAAAGATCGCAGGGATTCCTGTGGTCCGTGCAAGTGGGAGTGCAATGGTTGTCTGCTCGTTGATAATACTGAGTGCTGGTTCCACTCCCTTCTTCACGTCTGAAACAAACCATGGCTCTGCCCCGCCGGTATCGATAACAATTGATACTGTTCTTTTTGGAGCGGTGATCATCCCGACTGTTTCTGTCTCTCCTCTCCGGATCTGCCGGATTTCATATGGATAGACTGCTTCTCTCCTTTCATTGAAGGAAACGGTTCCAAGTGCTCCTTTGTAGGTTCTGTTCCAGTACCACCCCATGATACATTCCATTGCCCCTTCACAGGATGCGATACCGGATGAGAGGGTATATGCAGCATCATATGCCTCGGCTACGATACCCGGCGCCATCCTAAATGGCAGTTCGTCAATACCTGAGAAGACGGGGTTGGATGGATCTGTTCCCGGTGCGATGACAAAGACTCCCTCTGCAAGCTCCGGTCTCTCTACAAGCAGCCTGACACTGGCGCGCTCCCAGACAAGGATAACGGGGTTTGCCCCCCTGCTCCGTATTGCAGAGATGAGAGCCGGAACCTGCCTGTCTCCATAGATGATGAAGATCTCCGGGGGAGTAACCCGGAGTGGCTGCATGAGATCTGAATAGTCTTCACTTTCCTGTGTATACTCGATACTCCGGATACCCTGCGCGATTGGGAGACTCAGGATCTGCTCTGCCATCTCTCTTCCCTCTCTGGAATCAGGATATATGAAGGCAATATCCGAATAATCTGAGATGAATGGAGCGATTGCATCAATCTCTGTTGCTATTGGCGGTGTAAAACTGATCCTGCTTCTGCCTCTCTCCACTTCGGGTTGTAATGGGGCGGCAATAGCAGCCATCGGGATGCCCCACTCCTCAGCATAGGGGGCTATTGCCAAAACGCACTCGCTTCCTGATACGATGAGTGCATGAATGGTATGAGTGTTCCTCCGCTCTCTGAGGATCGCCACTGCATGCTCCGGGTCACTGCGTGAATCCTCTATATGGAGGTTGATCGGCTGATTCCGCGGCTGGATCGTCCCCCTGCTGATACCATACTGCTGCGCGGCGCCCAGATCCAGATCATCCCCGCTCAACGGCAGAATCGCGAGGATATTCAGTGCCTGTGGTGCTGCCCGGCCCGGCTCCACAGGATCCGCCTCTTCTGATGGGATTCCGGTAAAAGTCACCAGGATGTAGAGGGCAAGGGCGATTGTGATTATGGTAATGAGCCGTTTCATCTCTCTTCACATCCAATCAGGGTGGCGCCATGGCCGGCATCTTCCATTACTCATCTTTGATCGATTTCTTCATCTCAACTCTCCAGCGCTTTAATCACGCGGTTTCGTATCCTGAGCACCTCTTCTACCCCTATCATCTCCGGTGCTCCCGAAGAACACCTGCCTTCTTCCCCGATGGCAGCTTCAGATGCCATCACTCCCCGGTAACGGTCTGTAATTGATGAGGGTACAGCATCCCTCCATATAAACAGGCTGCGATCGATGGTATCAATCTGCTTTTGTAATCCGGGTTCAAGTCCATCAGTTCCGATCCGGTTGCGCAGCAGCGTACGGATCATCAGGGACTCTTCCCTCTCGGGCATGTATGTGAGAGCAGTATTTATGGCCTCAATGGCAGTATCATACTCTCCCTGCTGCGCGTTTGTCCGGGCAACCCCTGCCCACCCTCCTGGAAATTCATGATGAAGTGCGACTGCACGCGTATATGCCTCCGCTGCCTTCTTTGGTTGACCCTGGGTTTCATACCAGTATCCGATCTCAGAGAGGATACCGGCACGCGCTTCTTTTGATGTCGTTATCCTGAGCGCTTTTCGAAAGACTGGTATCGCATCGGGGATACCGCATTCGGAGAGTACTTTGCCGGCAATCCTGAGCATCCGTGCCCTCTCTTCCTGTGGTACTGGCAGGTTCAGAAGATCCCTGGTGACGGAATTGATCGTTTCAGGGATAGCTCTCCCTCTCATCCCCTCAAGGAGGACGAGGATGGCATCATATCCCTCATCCTCTCCTCCGCCGGGGATCAACCTGATGAGATCCCTGATCCTCTCCCCCCTGTGTAATCCGGAGATGATGTGTGTTTCGATGTGATCATTCTTTTCAGAATGTATATTTACAGGCGGTTTATTGGCATACCATGAAGCCCTCGCTCTCCAGAGGCGGGTCTCAGGGCTGTTCTGAATGGAGATCGAGGCATTGAACCAGGTAAGGGCGTCATCGAACTGGAATGCGCCAAAAGCGAGGATGCCGCGGAGAGCTGTATAGTCTGCTTCTGCTCCAGCTTCCAGATCGGTGAGGAGGGCAGAATCAAGTGTCCCGTCTCTTCTCATCGCCCGGTTCAGGGTATTCAATCGTGCAAGGACTGCATCGCTACAGTCCTCCTCATTGATCAGCTCTTCAATAAGAGCATATTCGCGATCAAACCATCCCGATCGTCGGCATGATGTGGCTATCTGCATAAGCAGACGCACCCGCTCTTCCCCCTCCATCTTCCGGGCGATCGAGATGAGGCGATCAAAGATGGCATCGCCCTCTGCTGATAAGCCAAGCTTCTCGGCGGTTTCACAGAGATAGATCAGCTCATCATTCAGAGACACTGAATCGGACTCCCCGCTCTCATGGGCTGCTTCAAGAGCTGACTGGAACTCTGAGAATGCACGTTCATGCTCCCCGATGTTCCGGGAGATAAGCCCCATCTCCCGGTAACTGAGCTGTCTGATACCCGGATCATCTGCACGGCTGCATGCAAGGGAGTAGAGGCTCCGGGCAGCAGCAATTTGGTGTGTTGCAGCAGAGTACCGTGCTCCATCGAGTATTGCCAGCACAGATGGCTCAAACATCATGAATGCAGAGATGAGCGGCTCCCATCCATCTTCAGGATATCGTCTGTTCAGGATAGAGAGCCGCTCGTCATAGGATAATGCCAGGAAGGAATGGCAGGCAACAGCTGTAATGGCATCTGTGATCTCTTCTGATCCCAACAGGTCTTTGGAATGGACTGCGTTTACCTCTGAATCTGCCTCCTCCCTGAATGAGGTGGTGATTGCATGATCCATCGGGTGGAGGAGTTTAGGCCTTTCAGGAGGTGAAGTCTGGAGTGCAGTCTGGTACAGAATAGTCTGATACAAAAACCCTGCCCTCTTCGTCTGCCAGTAGTGAAGCGGAAGGCGGGTCTCCTCTGCAAAGAGGCAGCAGATGGCATCAGGGTTCTGCTCCATCATGCGAAGGCGGAGAAGACCTTCTCCTGTACCATCTTCTGTTCCGGGAAGACTACTGGTAACGGTCCGGCGCAGCATCTCTGATAATTCTTCATCTGAAGAAATTTTGATGCAGATACTCCATCTGAACGCGGGATCGGTCTCTACCCTCCTGAGGAAGATGGTCTGGAGCAGCATCTCCCCAAACAGCGACTCAACCTCATCCCGGTTTTTTGATCTGATCTCCTCTCGTATTACTGAATAATCCGGGAATACCTCTGCTATGCCTCCGGCCTGATCCATGCATCAGAGTTAGTTATACAGCTATATCACTCTCTCCACCAGATGGGTGGAGGAAATATGTATGAAAAGAGTATCTGAGGGGTTGTGCCGTCTTCACTCAGACTGGTGATATGGAGGACAATCTACTGTATCCTGACGCAGACATCCAAGAACCCGGATAGTCTTGCCATAGACGAGTGCATCGGCAATTTTTTTCCGTGCTTCATGGAGGTCACGCCAGAGGGTCTTTCGTGAGATGCCGAGGGTGGCGGCTGCAGCTTCCTGTTCAAGACCGAGGAGGTCAACAAGCCTCAGCACTTCCAGCTCTTCCGGCAACAGGAGGATCTGCTCCTCCTGTACCGTCTGCTTTCCGCAGAGGGGTGCAAAACACCTGAATTGCCCCTCTTCATTGATCATACGGGTAACTCGTGGCCTTCCACGCCGCTTTCCGCAACATCCTCTCCCGTCCTGTGGCGTCATGGCATATCAAGTTCTGATCTGATCTCTTCCCAGACGATAGAAATGGCTTTCGATGCCGGACTATCAGCTCTTGTGATCGGGATGCCCTGCCTGACCGCTCTGACAACAGCACTGTCAAATGGAATCTTCCCAACGATTGCGATTCCTTCTTCTTCTGCATATGCCTCGATCTCGCTGGTAATCTCATCAAGGAGATCAAACCGGTTTATCAGAAGGAGAATAGAAAGGTCAAACCTGCGGCAGACAGTCACCAGGCGTTTGCAATCATGGAGGGCTGAAACGCTCGGCTCAGTGACGATCAGTACTGCATCCATCCCGCTGATTGTGGAGATAAGGGGACAGCCGATCCCTGGTGGACCATCGACGAGGAGCACCTCGGCGGATGGATCGATAGTGAGTGCCCGTTTCTTCACCTCATGGACGAGGAGTCCGGATGTGCCTGAGCCGGGGAAGAGCCTGGCATGGACGAGCGGGCCATATGGTGTTGAAGAGGTATAGATCTCGCCGCAGACCCTCTTTTCCATCACAGCTGCACCTTCCGGACAGACGAAACAGCAAAGACCACATCCTTCACAATGAAACAGGCTCACTTCTGCCCGTTCGTTGTCCATTTTAATAGCACCGAAGGCACAGGTGTTGACACAGATCCCACATCCGGAACATCGATCGGGATCGATTCGTGCAACATCAAGACCGGCGAACGGCTCGGTGGTGAGCCGTGTGGGTGAAAGGAGAAGCTCGAGGTTTGCTGCATCAACATCGCAGTCTGCCAGCACCTGTTTTCTGGTATTGGTATCTGCGAGTGCGCAGGCAACCATCGTCTTCCCTGTCCCTCCTTTCCCACTGATGACTGCAATTCTGATCATTGTACTCCCTCCTTCACTCTGTTCACCGATTCGAAGAGTTCGATGAACCGCTCTCTCCACTCCGGAAGTTCGCGCGCAATAAGGTTCCCTTTATTCTGGATTGCAGCTATTGTCCGGTCAAACGGGATTGTTAAGAGAATGGGAAGTAAATGTTCTGTGCAGAAATCCCTGATTATTTCATCATCTCCATCACTGCGGTTTATCACAACACCGGCAGGAATCCCAAGCTCCTCTGCAACACCGTATGCGAGCCTGAGATCATGTATGCCGAATGGGGTTGATTCGGTCACAAATATGCAAAAATCCACGCCATCAAGTGTTTCGATCACAGGGCATGCAATTCCTGGTGATGCGTCATAGAGGATAAGCGGATGCCCTTCTGCCTGATCTTTTGCCATCCTGATTACGGGTGGCGCCTGCACTTCCCCTTCCTGCAACAAGCCTGTAATCAGGGTGAGTCCTGATGTGGGTTTTCGGATCTGAACGACTCCGATCTGCCGCTTCATTGTACTGATGGCGCCAATAGGGCAGACAATCTCACATCCGCCGCATGAGTGGCAGAGCTCGGGAAGAAAGAGGTGGCGATCCTTGAAGATGGTCAGCGCACCATAGCGGCAGAACTCACCACATGCTCCACAGTATGTACACCGTGTCGCATCAATCTCCGGGATCTCAACATTCACCGGCAGATCCTCTGATGGTGAGGGAAAGAAGAGGTGGAGGTTCGGCTCCTCAACATCGCAGTCGACAACAGCTAAGGGTTGCCTCTCTGCGAGTGAAAAGGCAAGATTGGCCACCACCGTACTCTTGCCGGTTCCTCCTTTTCCACTTGCGACTGCGATCTTCATAGTAATATGCTCTTCAGAGGGCTGTGAGATTTCCGGCAAGAAATGCCTTGACTGCATCAGTAACAGTCCCGCCACCGCGGTAGGAATAGGCTTTAATCCCGCTCGCTACAAGCGCTTCAGCGGCATTGCCCCCCATCTGTCCGGTTATGAGATACTGTGCTCCGTGGTCGACGACAATTGAAACAGCTCGTGGACCAACGCCGCCTGATGCCTGGGCAAAAGCATTTTGAACCGATTCAACTGTTCCTGTCTTCAGATTAAGAATGATGAAGTATGGAGCACGCCCGAACCGCTCTTCAAAGGGCGCATCCACACCTGTGGCCTGTGCAGTAATACAGATGACTGCACCTTCCTTCTCTTCATGGCCGCATTCGTCATCAGCCCCGTGATGGCATGTGCTCTGTCCGGGTGTGAGATCTCCGCGGATATATGCCTGTGCTACAGCATCGACATCACCTGAGGCACCGAGTATGACATCGATCCCGCTCTCATGGAAGAGATCGATTGCACGGGGGCCCATCCCACCTGCGATAACGAGGTTTGCGCCATGCTCTGCAAGGAAACGGGGGAGCTTTCCCGGTTCATGTCCGGGGCTGTCAAGATCTTCGCCCCGGATAATCATGGAATTCTGAACAGTAAATATCGCATACTTCTGGCAGTGTCCAAAATGCTCGGATACTCGTGTTCCATCCATTGCAATTGCAATCTTCACTCTTGCACCTCCGTCTGCTCTGCTGGCTGGAAGAACCGCCCTCCACGCATATGTCCTCCTCCAAAACCTCTGCCGCATCCGCGTGGCAGACCGCCCCTTCCGAGTCCGTAGATTGGTCTTTCAGTCTGTACTGCACTCTGTGCATCAGGTGCCGGGGCAACACAGCGCCCCATGCGCCTTCCGGTCATTGGCCCCATACCCTGGGGCCCTGTTCCATCTAATCCTGGCATTGTATATCACCTGTTTTGGTAATATGTACTCATATGAGCATAAATACTTAAAACTTTCGTTTATCCCCAATGAAATGCAATGCTACTTTGCTATTCTCAGGAATGTATCTGTTCAAATAAAGAGGGGAAATGAGGAGGTATGACAATTCGAATTGTTTGTAGTTGCCAATCATTATCAGTTTACAGAAATCGCCGTTGTACCCATTCTCTGCCAAATCCCCTGCCGCCTCTGCGTGGGATTCCACCTCTTCCGAGTCCGTAGACTACCTGTCTTTCAGTCTGTTCTTCACTCTGTGTATCTGGTGCCGGGGCAACACAGCGCCCCAAACGCCGTCCAGTTAGTGGCCCCATACCGCGGGGTCCTGTTCTATCAAATCCTGGCATTGTATATCACCTGATTTTGGTAATAAGTACTCATATGCGCATAAAGACAAAAAGGTATGGATCGTACGAACAACCCGGTTTGTTTATGTTTGTGTCCTTTCAAATAATCCCATATCATGAGGATCAAGGTCATCTCTCCGGATACCATCACCTACGGCGCAATGGTGATCGGCGGAGTGCTCAGAGAGCAGGGACATGATGTCTCCATATCACGTTTTATCGAAGATACAGATACGGATATCCTGCTTCTATCGCTCTATTCCACCCAGCATCTCTTTGATGATCGGATAAAAAAGACAATTCAGTCACAGAAGAAGCGGGGCGCAAGGTGTTATGTCGGGGGTCCGGTATCTTCGCATCCGGCAATGGTATTGGGTGAATTATCTCCGGATGCAGTTGTTGTGGGGGAAGGTGAAGTTACCACGCCACGCCTTGTGGCAGATGGCCCCTCACCTGAAATACAGGGGATTGCCTATATGAAAGATGGGGTGATGGTCACTACCGGTCCTTCTTCTCCTGTGCCAATGGAACGTCCTCTTCCCCTGATCCCCACTGATATCGGGGAACAGAATATCAGGGGTGCGAATGTGTATATTGAAACGCACCGTGGATGTATCGGAGGATGCGGGTTCTGCCAGGTGCCCCGGTACTTCGGGCAGGAGATCAGAAGCCGGAGTATTGAGGCTATTCTTACTGAAGTGCAGGCATTCAAAGATGCCGGTGTGCATCGGATCTCTATCTCGGGGGGAACCGGATCGCTCTATGCTTCAGAACAGGGGAGGATGAATGTCCAGGCATTTGTTCATTTATTGGCCGGGATTGCCGGGATTGTGGAAAGGAAGAACCTCTCCTCCCCTGATATACGGGTGGACTGCATCACCGACGAAGTGTTGGATGCAATCCGCGATCATACCATCGGCTGGGTCTTTTTTGGCATAGAATCCGGCAGTGATACAGTACTCAGAAAGATGCGGAAAGGAGCAGATGTCGATCAGGTGAGGGAAGCAGTGAGACGCTGCCGGGAGCATGGGCTGAAGGTGGCGGGGAGTTTCATTGTGGGATATCCCGGTGAATCCGAAGATGATTACCAGAAGACAAAAGATCTCATTGAGGAACTCTCATTGGATGATGTCTTTGTGAGCGCCGCGGAGCCGATTCCCGGAACACCGCTCGCAGATCTTGTTCTTTCCACACCTCTGGATGAAAACCCTGTATACCTGCCACATACGGGTGAATATAAGGCTCTTGGGCTGTCTGTTGCAGAAGCACGTGCCTTTGATCTGATGCTCCATGCCGATCTCAACAAGCCGGTATTCTCGATGGCAGATGATCGGACATTTGATCTCTATCTTGCAGAAGTACGGAAACAGGGATCTGATATTAAAAAAGCAACCGAGTGTCTTCTTCGCTATTCTTAAAAAATAGGTGGAATTCATTCCCACCAATGATTCTCGCTTTATACGAGTTTATTCAGGGGGTGGTTCATTTCCTGTAGATCTCCACCGAGTTCACGGCCAGCCTCAGCAAGCACAATATCGGTGAATGCGGTTGCGGTTGCGATGCCCTCACAGTTCTCGATTGGACCGAACATGATTAAATCGGCACCAAGCGTCATTGCCATGATATTACACCCGATATCAGGACTTGACCATGCAGCCTGCTTGATACCATCAATTCCGCCGAAGTGGTGATGTCCCATCTGCTCAAGGAGGATATCCTTGCCCTCATACTGGCTTACAAGCACTGAGGGATTCTTTGCAGTTCCCCTCCAGCGTTTCAGCCAGGTCCATGATACCGTCATGTTGTGGTATGCACCACCTGTTGGGAGACCGTGGATCGCCTTGCAGGCGAGGATCTCACGGAACGAGCCGCCTGACCCAAGACCGAGCGGGGTTGCTGCTGTATCGAGGATAGGACGGGTAATACCTGCTTCCTCTGCGATCTGCAACATTCCCATCGACTGACCTGCAACACCACCTTCTGTAAGCACCTTCTCTCTTCCCGGGACCGATGGGTCACCAGGGTTGAAGGCGAGGACGATTGCAGAGCTGACATCTGAGTTCTTCAGAGCTTCGATATTCTCCGGTGGGATCGAACCATTGATCGAGTTATAGATTGCACGGTCAGCAAGGCCGACTTCAGTGACATACTCACATGCGTGTGCGAGTGCCGGTGCGGCTGATGAATCCATTAAGAATGGAGTCTTGTTGTCGATACTGTCAAACCAGCTGAAGTAGCTCTCGAATGCCTCACCATATTCGGCGATGATCTGGATGAAGTACGGGTTGCCGGTGATATCGTACAACTCCATACAACGATTCCAGAGCGCTTCTGCTTTTGGCTTGTCGATCTTTCCAGTGTGATCATCAAGCACAGTCTCGTGCTTATTATAGAAGATGGATGCGCCGAGTACCCTTGGGTATTCGCCGGGCTGTCCACCGATCTTAATTCCATTGAAGTCGTGAACGGTCTGTTCTTTCTCAAACCTAAACATAGTTGGAACACCTCAGTTAGAGCATACTAATTTTCGGAAGGAGCATAAGCAGCATGATGAAGACGATGAGCCCTGCTACAAGGCCATAGAGGATGCCTATGTCACGTCCGATCTTCCTGCCCACCCTCTGGGCAATCTCTGCGTCTGCAAATTCGATCTTCTTCTCAATTGCGTCAAGTCGTTTCTCAATCTCAAGGAACTGGGGGTTAGCTCCGGCAACTGATGTCTCAAGACCCACTCCACCTGCCTCTTTGACCTCGACAACCATCGGGTCTTCGGCAAATGCTCCCGGGTCACGTTCCGTGAGTTCTGCGATCTTGGCTTTAATCTTGCCGAGATCCTCAGTCTCCATAATGTTGACGTATTCAATCTGTTC
>DUKV01000050.1 GCA_013329165.1 Methanocalculus sp.
CCTTTCCCCACACGACGCACTTCCGATCTAGCCAGGATCTCCGGGGCCTCAAGCCTGGAGAGGAATTGTGCTGCCTGTTTGATCCGCTCGTCTGTCTTCCTGATGTCAATGATGTAGAGTCCGTCTCCACGCACGCGGTAAATGAAGTTCATCATCTCATTGCTCTTCTGCTGTGTCCCAATGTGAACGCCTGCTGCAAGGTACTCCTCAACCGGTACAAGAGGCTCGTTCAGTTCGATATCAAGTTCATTCTCGCTCATGCAAAATTCTCCGAAATACGTATCAATTCATTTAGTTTTGCTATTCGTTCGCCCCCGACGATACCGCATTTCAGGTAGATGCACCCAAATGCAACAGCGAGGTGGGCGATGGTCACATCGGTTGTCTCTCCCGACCGGTGGCTCATCACTGTCTCCAGGCCAAACCGTTCTGCAAGGTGGACCGCCTCGAAGGTATCGGTGAGTGTTCCAATCTGATTTGGCTTGATTAAAACCGCACTGGCAGATGCATATTCGATACCGCTCTGGATACGCTCAGGATTCGTGACAAAGAGATCATCTCCGCAGATGAGACAGTTGTCATTGACCTGGTCTGTGAGGTTGGAGAACCCTTCAAAATCTTCCTCGTGGAGTGGATCTTCGACATAGACAAGGCCGTATGCATCAACGAGATCGGTGATATAGGTGATCTGGTCATCGGTGGTTCGGCTCCGTTCACGGTAGATATACCGCTCCCCGTCCCAGAGTTCTGTTGCCGCAACATCAAGGCCGATGGCGACGGTAACGCCGGTTTCATCGCAGACGGTGTCTATGGCTGTTCCGATCAGGTCAAGGGCCTCCGTGTCGCTGATCTGTGGGGCCCAGGCCCCTTCGTCGCCCTTCCCGCAGGTGATGCCTTTTGCAGTCAGGAGTTTTTTCACCTCCTTATGGACGAGGGCATTCGTGAAGACGGCTTCTTTTGTGGAGGATGCCCCAATCGGAATGACCAAAAACTCCTGAATCTCTGTTGCACCTGGTGCGTGTGCCCCGCCGCCGATGACATTGCCAAGAGGTAGTGGGGCTTCTTCAGCAAAGACTCCCCCGAGATACGTGAAGAGTTCCATGCTATAAGCCGATGCAGCTGCCTTTGCATTTGCAAGAGAGAGCGCAACGGCGACATTTGCTCCGATTGAACCAAAGTTGCCTGTTCCATCACATTCACGGAGGATACGATCAAAGCTCCGCTGGTCATGGGAATCAAGGCCAATCAGCTCGGGGATGACGGTGGTGTATGCAAAAGGGATTGCCTCTTCAGGCGCCCGTACAACAGCTTCATGGGTTCCGGTACTTGCACCGCTTGGAGCAGCTGCACGTCCGAACCCGCCATCCACCCAGATATCGGCTTCAATAGTCGGGTTTCCCCGGCTATCGAGGATGCTTCTGAGTGTGACTGTTTCAATTGTTGTCATGCCACCACGACTTCCCGCTCCCCGAAATGGCGCTTGACGGTGATGGGGACAAGTCCCTTCTCAAACTCCTCAAGTGCAATCTCCAGGGGATCAATACGCCCGGTTCTCACAAGAACCGGGGCTCCCATCGATATCTGGAGAGCCCGTGCTCCTATGATCCTGGCTCGCTCATATCGAGTGTAGGATATCATGATAATCATCCGTAAATTTTTTGAACAGAAATGGGGTCGCTGAGATTCGAACTCAGGTCACTGCGTCCCGAACGCAATAGGATAGTCCAGGCTACCCCACGACCCCCCCTTACTGATAGGGATACAGCTCATTGATAATCTCCTTATGTGAGAGGATCATTCTTCTGCAACAGTACCTCTCCAAACCGAGGGAATCGAGGATCTCTTTTGGATCCTCGCCTGCTGCTTTTCGCTCTTTAAACTCATCCCAGGCTGTGGAAATAATCTTTCCACAGGTGAAGCATCGTACAGGTATCATTGTCCCCGATTCCTTATTAGTCTGCTTATATTTAACGGTACGACTTCTGGAATCTCTTCCGAGCACCGCGTCCATGAGGCTTTTTCGCTTCTTTCTGACGGGAATCATTCACAAGGAGGGTTCTATCATATGCCAGATAGACCTCTTTGATCGCCGGATCATTTGTCCAGCCGAGGATGCCACGACCAAGTGCTGTCCTGATTGCCTCTGCCTGTCCGATGATCCCTCCACCGGATACATCGATATCGATATCGATTGTATCTGCCACACCGGGAGCAAGGACGAGTGCTTCTGCAATCTTCATCCTGATCAGTTCGGACCCATATACCTCAAGAGGGACCGAGTTAATCCTGATTCTGCCTTTGCCTTCACGCAGGGTGGCGCGGGCGACCGCGGTCTTTCTCTTTCCGCTTGTATTGATAATCTTCGTCAATTCAATCCCTCTGCTTAGAATTTGGCTCCAAGGTTCTGACTTATTGTCTGCAGCGTTACGTACCTTGGCTTGCTCAATCTGTTCCGGTGTGCCTCCTCAAGCACTTCCATCTCCATCCCGACAAACTCTTCCGGAACTCCGACATAGGCTTTGACTCTCCGGAATGCCTCAGCACCCGGACCGGTCTTGTACCCAATCATCCCGCGGATAGACCGCTTCATGATATCGTCCGGCCGGCGTGGGAAGAATGGTCCGCCCTCAACAGATCCACGAACCCTTCGCTGGTGGTACTTCTGGAGGATTTCGGCTCTGCTTCCTGAGAGGATAGCTTTCTCGGCATTGACAATTGCGATCTCCTCGCCATTGCGTGCCCGCTTTGCAACGATGCTCGCAAGCCTTCCGAGGAGGAGATTTTCTGCATTGATGATCGTTACCATCGTTCTTCACCTCAGTATCCGAACCCGGCTTCCTTTCGGATTTACCGATACCAGTTCTTCAATCGTCATGCAATCACCGCTCGCCTGTGCAATCTTTTCACGGGCTGAATCGGAGAAGTTTAAAGCTGCTACCTTCACCGAATGTTCAAGCACTCCGCTTCCAAGCACCTTTCCGGGGACGAGGATGATCTCGCCTTCCTGTGCATAGCGGTTGATCTTGCCGATATTGACTTCAGCATAATTTCTGCTGGACGTGTCGAGCCTCTTTGCAATCTCACGCCAGATCTGTGCCTCGCTCTCATGGGATACATTCCTGAGCATCCTGATGAGATCTGTCAGGCGCGGGTTAGTCTTGCCCGTTCTCTTCATCTACTGTCCCTCCATTGATATTTCCTGTAAAGATTCTATGAGTTCGTCTGATCTCTTTCTGATATATCGGATCCCTTCTTCGACGATCTGCTGTGCCGGAAGCGATCCATCACTCTCGACTGTGAAGAGGTATTTTGTCTTGTCTGCATTGACGTGTATGGCCGACTCTTCCCCGATACCTGTTCCAATGCATGCCTTCTCGCAGAGCTTGCAGAGTGAGCATGCGTCTGCCTTCCCGTCAACAACACGAACGGTCTGTCCCTTGACTTCGAGAACATTGCGAGGGCATTCGTCAACACACATCCCGCACCCGTCACACTGGTCGGTTACCTCAATCACAGGATATTGTTTGTATCCACATGCAATGGTCGCCTGCCATTTTGCATGTTCTGTGCCGGTGTTCAGGTATGCAACGGCTTCGATGACAAGCTTCTGGTCTTCCCAGAGTTTTACGAGAGGAATATTCGTATCGACAGGGGTTGTCTCCGGATCTTCCGAGACAAAGTCCCCCGAAGTGGCCACGCCGGGCCCCTCCATGGTCAGTGTGAATGTGACCTGGCAATGGGGGCATCCGGCTCCCTCACATTTGCATGCTTCTCTCCGGACAAACCTTGCAAGGTCAGTCTTAATCGGGATCATGCCGATCCGATGGGCGAGCATCTCGTCAAAGAGGACGCTGGTATTGTCATAAATCCTGACATCCTCGATAGCGAGTGTTGGCACCTCACCGATCATCGCACGCCTGAGGGCATTTGCATATGCTTCGGAGGCGCCGCCCAGGGTAAATCGCACGATTGAGTCATCGACCCTGCCGAATACGATCTCCATCAGACTCTCCTTCCCCGCCTGCCACCGCGAGCCCGGATACTGTCATGTGAGACCGGGGTGACATCTTCGATCCTGCCGATGCGGATACCGGCACGGGATAGTGCCCGGATCGCTGCCTGTGCTCCGGGTCCCGGACTCCGCTGTTTGCCGCGGCCGGGTGCCCTGACCTTTACATGCAGGCCGACGAATCCTTTGTCACGTACAGCCTGTGCCACATTGATTGCCATCTGCATCGCCGCATAGGGAGAACTTTCGTTCCGTGCCTGCTTCACGACCATTCCGCCACTGCTCTTGCAGATTGTTTCTGCACCTGAGAGATCGGTCACGGTGATGATCGTGTTGTTAAAGGATGCATAGATGTGGGCAATTCCCCATTTGTCATTCTCGGCTGCCATCTTCAGGCCCTCACATTATTAATACGGCCCCGCTCGGGGTTGCTCTCCTTTGCAAGTGGAGAGGTTCCATAGTAGCTGATCTGATCCTCTTCGGCTCGTGGAACCATGTAGCCTGGAATTGACATGCGCCTGCCGTTGATGGCGATATGGCCATGGTTGATCAGCTGGCGTGCCTGCTTTGGTGAACGGGCAAGTCCCTTCCTGTAGACGATCGTCTGGAGACGGCGTTCAAGGATATGGCTGACCTTCAGCGAGAGCACATCATCGATGGTAGCTCCTGCGCTGACAAGGGCATATCTCTGTAGGTGCTGGAGCAGCTCTTCGCGGCGTGCTTCAACCCGCGCTTCGTCCACACCACCGGAACTCATTGCGAGAATGTCTCTTGCACCCTGCCTGTGGCGGCGGAGAATGTGGGTTGCCTTCCAGATCTCCTTTTTGTTCCTGAGTCCGAATGTGATTGCAATATTCCGCTCGTCTTCAATCCGTGCCTTTTCAAAACGGCGTGTCGGGGACTGATACTGTTTGTGATTCTTTCCTGGATATCCCATATGTACTCACCCCTCACTTCTTCTTCTTGGATACGCCAACCGTTGTTCCGGTTCTTCCGGTTGCCTTGGTCCGCTGTCCACGTACCTTCTGGCCGGTCTCATGCCTGATGCCCCGGTAACAGCGCATCTTCTTCATGATATTGACATCTTCCTCATGGGTGAGGGAGACATCGACACCGAGAAGGTGGCGGGGTTGTCCCGTATAGAGATCTTTTGGTCTGTTCATCATCCAGGTTGGGACTGTCTCTACGTACTCGTCCACAACAGCGCGGATCCGGTCAACCTCTTCATCAGAGAGTTTTCCCATCAGTTCATGGGTGTTGACACCGGCCTTGCGTGCCAGAACAAGCGCGGTGTGGATTCCCACACCCTTGATGCCCGTCAGTGAGATCTGGACCTGCTTGGTGCCGTCGAGATCGGTATTACTGACGCGTACGAAGTAATTCAGTTCGGATTCTTCCATGTATTATTCCTCTTCTTCTCCTTGGAGCGCTGAGGGAGGGATTTGAACCCTCGAGTCCCAGAGGGACACAGGTTTAGCAAACCTGCGCCATACCAGGCTTGGCTACCTCAACAGAGTCATATCGCATCTTTCGACACTCGCAGTGCACGAATAGACACCGCTCCATAAAGTGAGTGCTCTATACTATTGGAAGAAAAGGGTATTAATGGTTATGGGTTCCGGGCACCTTTCTGACGCAGACTGCCTGAGGAGACGAGTGCTGATGTCATGAGCGGGATGGCAATGGTTGCATCGCAGAAACACTGGACACGGGGGCAGGTGATCGCCTCTTTTCCCCAGCTGATCGCCTCTTCGAAGGTGCATCCGGAGAGCCCTCCCCAGTGGGGGGCGTCGGTGGTGAACTGGATGGCATAGGCATGGCCGCCGAGATCGCTCTTATGGATGGATGCGATCACCTGCGTCTGCTGGATAAAGTTCTTCGGAACGCCGCCACCAATATAGATGACCCCGGTCTTCTTTGCCTTCTCAACGATCCGGGTGATCTCATCTGTATCTGCGATCTGATCAATATGTACGCTTGTTCCTGCTCTCCGTGCCATAACCATGCTGATCCCAATGGATGAATCTGCGAGTGCGGGAACAAAGATCGGTATTCCTTCCCTGGCACAGGTGGCGGTCAGGGATCGCCCCTCCGGCTTGGTCTCGATGAGCCATTCTCCAAGCTGTTTGATCAGCTCGCGGCTTGAGCCCTGGAATGGGGCGATCGAATCAATGAAGTCGGCAACCTGCTGGTCGACACTTCTGAACTGCTCTTCATAGGCAAAAACATCATAGATGCGGTCAATCCCCTTCTCAAAGAGTGCTGCATCATCGACATGGTGATGGCCGCGATAGTGCCTGATACCAAGATGCTCGCAGATGTCATGGAAGATGTTTGCACCTGTTGAAACGATACCGTCAATGAAATGCCGCTCTGCAAGCGTAATAAGGCATTCCTGCATGCCTGCCGGGACCATCGCACCTGAGACGCCAAGGAGGATTGTACAGTCCGTATCGTTGATCATCTCTCTCCAGATGGTATATGCTTCACCCAGTTTTCTTCCCTGAAAACCGGTTCTGCTCATCGCTTCAAGGAGATCGGCGATCCGCTCGGTTGGTTTCACCGGAGTGGTGGGGGTCAGCTCCATGCCAGTTACATTGCTGCGGGAAGTATTAAATGCAGGGATGGAGGCGAAAAATGATCAAAAAAAGATGGTGATCAGAGTGCACTGATGATCGATCTTCGGGTGACAAGTCCGATCGGCTTTTCTTCACCAGTTACAAGGACGGTGCTGATATTCTTCTCGGTCATCAGGTCGATGATCGCTTCGACTGGTGTTCCCATTGGGACGGATATAACAGGGGTGCTCATGATATCCTGTGCAATCAGGTTCCGAATCCGGGTGTCATGGTGCTTCACCTCGACCATCTCTTTGAGCTTCACGAGGGCACGGGCGAGATCGGTCTCGGTGACAATACCAAGGACGCGTCCGTTATCATTGACGATGAACCGGGTTGCCGAGTCATCCACCATTCTCCGGTGGAGGTGGACGACCCGATCCTCGGGGGTGATCCTGGGTGCAAGCTCGATAACATCCTCAAGTGGGCAGTCCGGTTTCATGACCTTCAGCAGATCTCCCATTGTGACCATCCCGATCAGCTTATGTTCTGCATCCAGAACAACCACGATCTTATAGTTCTGAAGGAGTGGGATGAGGATATCGATCTCCTGATCCGGGTATGCGAAGGTAAAGTCCTCTTTTACCACATTTGCAACATGAATCTGGGTTGGAGGGATGGCTCCGGTCTTCTTGCTGCCGATCTTCTCGGCTATTGTCCGGCGTGATGCCGTCCCGATGACCCTGCCCTGGTGGGTAACGATGATCGGATCGATCCCTTCGCCGAGCATCCTGTCAAGCGCCTCTGTGATGAGTGCTGATTTCGCAATACTGACAGGTTTTGACATGATGTCTTTGATGGTAAGTTTCGTCGTCATTGTGCTACCTCTTTCAGTATGTCATCCCGTTTTAATATTCCTTTGATCTCACCGGCTGTTTCGGCGATGATACTGTTGATCTGGTGCCTCCGCATCAACGCAATCGCACTTGATATTGGCTCACCCGGATTGATGGTGATCACCGGACGGGACATAACATCTTCTGCAACCCCGGACAACTGCCGGACATGCCTCAGGTTTTTTGGTCCTCCGGTCTCCTCCCGTCTCAGGTGCATGATATCCTTCTCGGGGACTCCTTTCTGGTCAAAATACTCATAGAATGCAATATTGGATTCGGTGATCACTCCTGCCAGTGTCCCATCATTGTTGATCACCAGGATCTTATCATTCCTCTCCCTGATAAGATCAATGACGTGGTTAAGTGAGTGGTACCGTGAAACAGTCAGCACATCTTCCATGATGTCGCCGACTGTTGCATCGATCCGGTCTACTTCTCCTGAGGCCATGATATCGCTTTTTGTGATGATACCCTCGATAGTATCCCCATCTATGACCGGAAGACCGCTTATGTCATGGGTAAGCATCAGTCCCGCGGCTCTGCTTGCCTGAAGATCCGGCGATACCGTGATTGGATCCTTCCGCATCATCACCTCTACAGGAATCCTGTCGATCGGTCTTCTCCTCCAGATGGGATCGTGCTGCCGGAACCCGTATGCAATATCCTTCTTGGTAATAATTCCGGCAAGTTTCTCCTCATCCATCACAAGCAGCCGGGAGATCTTATGTTTCAGCATCAGGTTGCGTGCATACGCGATATTCTCCTGTGTATTGACAATGTAGACCGGGGCTGACATCATCTCTCGTACAATCATGGTGCATCACCTCGATGCGAGTGTTCTGACAAGATCAAATTCCGTGATCATCCCGATGAGTCGTGCATCTTCTGTGACCGGGAATGCTCCGATACGTTTCTGAACCATCTCCCGTGCAATATCATTGATGCTCTTTTCAGGTGTTGTTGTCTGGAGAGAACCGGTCATAATTGACCTGATTGGAAGCGCAGTCACCTCGGATACATCTCCGGATTGGATCTTCCTGAAGACCTCGCCGGATCCGACATACTTCATTATGTCGGTAGCCGTGACGATCCCAAAGAGGACATCATCCGAGACCACGGGAAGTCTTCTGAAATGATATTTATTCATCTGGCGGGCTACATCGGCAATCGAGCAGTCGGGATTGGTTACCCGCGGTGATTCTGACATCACATCCTCAACCGAGAGGAGACTCTGGCCCTGGAAGAGGGCTTTTAAGAGGTCGTGTTCGGTTACCATGCCGACAACTCCAGATTCATCATTAATGATCGGAGCGCCTCCATGCCTCTTGTTGACGATCATGTCGATTGCATCGTCAATATCATCACTCTCAGACAGCGTCATCACCTGTTCGGTCATGATAGATCTGAGGCTTTCGTT
Organism: Methanocalculus sp.; assembly: GCA_013329165.1. GTDB lineage: Archaea > Halobacteriota > Methanomicrobia > Methanomicrobiales > Methanocorpusculaceae > Methanocalculus > Methanocalculus sp9912u. The sequence goes on from DUKV01000050.1 coordinate 8,881, forward strand.
GATGGCTGAGAGGAAATTGCCCTGATGCTTCTTCTTAACCAGGTTGTACCGGTCTCCACCTCCCATGAAGTCGACAATATCCGATACCGTGATAATGCCACGGAGCTGACCGCTCCCGGCATCGGTGATCGGGAGTCTTCGGAACCCTTCCTGTGTCATCGTTGCAACGCCATCACAGATGCTCATCGTCGGAGGAACACAGACGACGTTTGTCGTAGAGATGACCATGATTCCGCCTTTTCTTTCTGCCGGGCGCGATTTGAATTCTACCGGACCCCGATTCAACTTTCCCTGCATCATAAGGTGGCGTTCACCTTTGTTCTGGCCTGTCGTATTTTCATGCATGGTGATCCCTTATGTTTTCTGTACAAAGGTTTTTCAGGACATCATGACGATCCAGAATCCCGACGACATATCCGTCATCGACAACCGGAATGCGGCTGATATCATGGGTGATAAGGAGATTGGCAGCTTCGGAGACCGTGGCATTGGGACTCGTGGTAATTACCGGTGTTGTCATGACGCGGGATATGGATGTTTTCGCACTGTTTCCCAGTGAGCGTCTGATACTGCCGTTTTCAATGAGATCACGGCGTGATATGATGCCGATCAGTTTCTGATTGGTTACAACCGGGAGGGATGCATATCCTGTCTCGACGATCCTGGAGTATACTTTCTGGATGCTCCAGTCCGATTCCGAGCAGATCACATTTGCTGTCATTGCATCGCCAACAGATCCGGTGATCTCATGGCGGGATACAAGAACTGGAAAAAGATCCCGGAAAAGAATTGCACCGATGAATGTCCCACTCTCTTTCAGGACGGCAACGCTGTCTGTACCTGCGTTCAGAATGGTTGAACCGACCTCCTCAAGGGATGTCTCCATGGCAACTGATGGCGCTTCACGGACAAATCCCGAGATCGTTACGTTCGATCTGGTATCGGTTATTTTCAGGACATCGGTGATATCGATCATCCCGGTAAGGTGTCCCTTCTCATTGGTAACATATATCTCACGATACACGTCATCACGTAAGATCTGACGTGCATGGGTGACGTACTCATCTTTATGGAGGGAATGCACCTCAATCAGCAGATCACCTGAGACTTTCATTGAATTGACTCCTCATCGCGGCATACAGGGCAGATGTTCTGGCTGTCAATATACATGAGATCATCTGACATACTTCCACACCGGTCGCATACTCCGGCATGGTAGTCGTTCATGCGGTTAATGACGATGAGATCGTTCATTATCTCGTTGATTTCATTGGCTACACTGAGAATGTCCCGTACAGTAAGAATTCCGATGACCTTGCTCTCCGCATTCACCACCGGAAGCCTTCGGACATGGTTTGTAACCATCATCCGTGCAGCATCGGCAATTGCAGCATCTGATTCGATCGTGATCAGCGGTGTGCTCATCACATCCTTTACATATACCTCGCCCGGTTTTCTGTCTTTAGCCATAATCTTGCAGTTGAAATCCTCCTCGGTAACGATGCCAATTGGCAGATTATTCTGTAGCACGATACAGCTCCCGACCTCATCACGGCACATCGCCCGTGCAGCATCAGCAGTTGTTGCATTGGCATCAATTGTAGTCGGATTGAGTTTCATCACCTCCCGTACAGGGACGCGTGTTTCGAAGTCCATGTTGTCATTCTGTCTCATTTTCTGTTCACCTCCTTTTTCTGCTCTCTTCGCTGATGACACATCTACTATGCCATGCCCATATTAAAAGATTCGTAAACCAGACCTTGCGCCGTCTTCAGAATTTAAAGGCTCTCTCTACCGGAACCGGTTTTGCAATACGTGGGTAGTATTAATAAGAATTGGGAGAAGAGTACAAGTACCATGGCAGATAAAGAAACTGCCAGTGTTCAGGGGTTGACAGATGAGTATGTTTGCTCAGGCTAAAAAAAGGTTCAGTAAGTTTTTTCAGAATATTTTTCGCAGGAAGCGCTCCAGAATAGGCATTTATGGTCCTCCAAATGCAGGAAAGACTACTTTGGCAAACCGGATCGTCCGTGACTGTTCCGGTGATGCCATCGGTCCTGTATCTGAGATTCCTCATGAAACACGACGGGCACGGCGGCGGGAGAATGTTATCATAACCGGAGCAAATGGAAATACCCTCTCACTGGATATTGTCGATACTCCGGGCGTGACAACCAAGATCGACTACCACGAGTTTCTGGAATACGGCCTTGAGCAGGACGAAGCGATCTCCCGTGCACGTGAAGCAACCGAGGGTGTCGCAGAGGCGATGCACTGGCTCAGAGAGGATATTCATGGTGTCATCTATGTAATGGATAGCACACTGGATCCCTTCATGCAGGTGAATATCATGATGGTCGGGATTATCGAGAGTCGGGATCTCCCGGTAGTGATCGTCGCAAATAAGACTGACCTCCCCGATGCAGCACCATCGCGTATCAAGAGTGCATTCCCCCAACACCCGGTCATCTCATTATCGGGACTTGAAGGGACGAATATGGAAGAGCTCTATGATATGATGACCGAACACTTCAGGTGATCTCAATGATACAGGGAGTACAAATCGAACTCATCTCCGCAGACCGGCTGACGAACCTTACAACAATGGAGAAGATCAGGACGATCCTCGACTCGGTCATGCTCGGCAACATTGTTGTTCTTGAACATGGTCTGACGCCGGATGAACAGAGCATGCTGGTTGAAGTCACTATGAGGGAGATCAGGCCCGGTGGATTTTCAGGGATAGAGATGGAGACCTATCCCGGGAAGGAAGCTGAATCCGGAGGTGTCTTTGGGCGTCTCTTCAAAGGTAAAAAACCCCGGCAGGGAAGAATGACCGTTATCGGTCCTGCCGGCCAGTTGAAGATGCTGAAGATTGAGCGTGACCGGCTTGTTGCCTGGGCATCGCTCACATCGGGAGGATAAGCAGTATCCATGCCTCACAAATGTACCCAATGCGGCCGCGAGTTTAGGGATGGCTCAACAGAGATCCTGAGGGGGTGCCCAAGCTGTGGCGGGAAGAAATTCTTCTACGTCAGCGAGAAGGTGAGGCATAAAGATGTCTTTGAAGAGAAAAGTATCGGCGAGATCGCTGAAGAGACAAACGAACCGATCCTTGAGGTCAAAACCCCTGAAAAACCACATGCGGATATGTACGATCGGGTCGAGAGTGTCCGGATTGTTGGCCCCGGAAGTTATGAGTTAAATATTGAGAAACTTGCACGAAGTGATGAGCGTGTCATTGGTGTCGGGAAGGATGGCAGCTATGTCGTTGATCTCATCTCGATGTCCAAGGCAAAAGGTAAAAAGTCGAAGATGAAGAAATAATAACTCCAATATCTATCTCATTTCTTTTTTTAATCCCAATCCATCGATAACTGTGGCGCCCCCCTCAATCTTTAAATAGTATGATGAGTTACAGATAACTGGATTTCTAACAGTACTGGCCACCTGACCGCACCATGCATTCTCTTTGTATGCCTGTTCCGGGGTGTGTCGTTTCTATCGATTGTACCATACACTGGTACAGAAAGATACCCGTCACGGAGGTGATTCTATGACAACACGCTATATCACATCAGTCTCACAGATTCCAAGGCTCTCGGCTGGGGAGAAGAAAGATATCAGGGAAGTTGAAAACTGGTTCTCGTTTAAAGCGAGTGAATACTACTTAAACCTCATCGACTGGTCCGATCCATATGATCCGATCAGAAGACTGATCATCCCGGATCCCGGTGAGATTGGGGGTGAAGACGGCGATCTTGATCCTTCAAGCGAATCAACATACACGGTAGTACCTGGTCTTCAGCATAAGTATGCACGTACCGGCCTTCTGCTCGTCTCAGACCGGTGTGCAGGTCTCTGCCGGTATTGCTTCAGGAAACGCCTCTTTGTCGAAGGTGCAGATGAGATCTCCCCTGATATAACTGCCAGGATTAACTACATCAGGAAACATCCCGAGGTGACGAATGTCCTCCTCACCGGTGGCGATCCCCTGATGCTCCCGACAAAGAAACTCCGCGAGATTATCGCAGATATCAGGACGATTGATCATGTTCATATCATCCGGATTGGGAGCAAGATGCCTGCATATAATCCGATGCGTATCTCAGAGGACCCGGAGCTCCTCGCTCTCCTGAAGGAGTACAGTCATCCCGATAAACGTATCTACCTGATGAGCCAGTTTACCCACCCGCGTGAGATCACGCCGGAGGCCGAAAAGGCAATTTCCGCTCTGATTGATGCGGGTGTCATGATCCTGAACCAGACTCCGATTCTGCGTGGAATAAATGATTCGGGCGATGTGCTGGCGAAACTCTTCCGGAAACTCACCTTCATAGGGGTATCTCCCTACTATATCTTCCAGTGTCGCCCGACTCATGGAAATCATATCTATGCCGTTCCGATCGAGGAGAGCTACCGGATATTTGAGGAGGCAAGATCCCAGGTCTCCGGTGTTGCCAAGCGTGCACGGTTTGTGATGTCGCATGCCACCGGGAAGATCGAAATTGCTGCCTGTACGAAGGATTATGTGGTGATGAAGTATCATCAGGCAGCAGATCCTGAGGAGATGGGCAAGGTTGTCGTCTGCCGGAGAAACCCCTCGGCATACTGGTTTGATGATTATGTATCGATCGTCGACGAATGCCCCCTCTCCTCAATGGATGACCCCCGCAATGATCTGGTGATCGGCGCATCCCCTGAAGCCGATCCCCTCTCAGAGTGAAGGTGCCCCCTTCCCTCCGATACTCTTAAAGTCTTACCTGTTCTATTAGTATACCGCACAGTATGTGCTGGCTGAGGTAAGTCCGACGTGCTCGATGGCACTGCCCGTTATGGGGGCTTGGGATTACGGCGAGTCAGTTAAGGCTCTTTTCGTGACTTCCAGTGAATGGCAACTGCCGGACACTCCTGCACTCTCTTGCAGGCAGCTAAACAACAAATGAGGTAAACATGGCACGAATGCATGCACGACGGAGAGGATCGTCGGGTTCTGTCCGTCCTTATAGAACGGATATTCCGGAATGGTCCAACACCGATCTCGCTGAGATCGAGAAGCTGATTGTTGGAATGAAGAAGGATGGCCTTTCTTCCTCTGTCATCGGTATGACGCTCAGGGACAAGTACGGTGTCCCCGATATCAAGCTGGTGACCGGTAAACGTATCGGGACAATCCTAAAGGAGAACGATCTCGTCTCCGAGATCCCCGAAGATCTTCGGAACCTGATGCAGAAGGCTCTTGGAATGCGGAACCATCTCTCTGAAAATAAGAAGGATCTCCACAACACGCGCCAGCTCCAGCTGACCGAGTCGAAAGTCAGAAGACTTGTCAGGTACTACATAAAGTCAGGAAAACTCCCGAAAGGGTGGACATACAAACCGGAGACCGCAGAGATTCTCCTTTCACGATAAATTATGCCTCTTTCGCCGTCAACTGAATTGCTTGCACAGCACCTGAAGTCATCAGACTTTGTGGAGATCTATGCCCATCACGATGTCGATGGGGTAGCAGCGGCATCAATTATTTGTACGGCGTTAACACGAATTCACGTTCCATTTCATCTTCATATTCGTTCAACAATCACCAGAGATATGATCCCGGATGACACACCGGTTCTCCTCTGCGATTTTGGGTCATCGCTACCTGATCTCCCTGAATCCGTGATGGTCATTGACCATCATGTCCCGTCATTTTCGGGTGAGTTCCATGTCAACCCGAGGCTCTCGGGCATCGATGGGGATCTTGAACTCTCCGCATCGGGAGCGGCATATTATGTCGCACGGGAGCTTGGTGAGAATCGTGACCTCACTGGCCTTGCAATCATGGGAGTTATCGGCGATCGGCAGGATTTCCTTGGTCAAAACCGTGAGATCCTGAATGAAGGGATCGGCAACGGGGTGATCTCGACCAGGCCGGGCTTCATGCTGGCTGGCCGAACACTCTATGATCGCCTCTTCCTTGCAACGGATCCATATCTCCCGGGAATATCCGGCAATGATACCGTTTGCAGGGAGATGGCCAGGATAGTTCAACCAGATCTACCCGCAGAAGACGATTCATTTTTCCTCTCCAGGCTCGTACTCGGAGTTGATGAGGAGGCATCTGCGACCGCGCTCCAGAGGATTGTATCGGACAGCTATCAGCTTGAACGTGAGGTGATCCCCTGGGCTCCTGCTATGGCTGCTGTTATCGACGCCTGCGGAAAGTCCGGACGGGGGGGTCTTGCCGTTTCCCTCTGTATGGGTGATCCCGCCGGACTGGAAGAGGCATGGGATATCTTCTCGGAGTTCAGGCAGAAGATTCTCATGAGTGTTGAATCGGCAGATGTCATTGATGAGGGGTGGTACCGGGTGGCCTATCAGACGGTCTCATCCGATGTTGCTGATCTGCTCTCGACCGATATCTCCCGTTCTTCCCCGGTCTTTGTCATCGCAGGAGATGATGAATTCTGCTCCGTCTCCGCCAGAACACCTCCGGGTCTTCACCTGGATCTTGACAGCATTGTCAGGACTGCAGCTGCTGCTGTTGGCGGCAGTGGCGGCGGGCACATGAAAAGGGCAGGGGCAACAATTCCTGCCGGAACAGAGACGCTCTTCCGGGAGGCGGTTATGGAGGCGATCCCGGCATGAAGATCGAGAGTGGCCGGATCCGGTCATATCATGCTTCGCCCGAGTGTGTTGCAGGGAGTCTCTCTCCCGACAATATGGACACAATGGAGATGCATATATCTCACGAATGTGTTGAGATGGTGATGTGCGATATGCCGTTGCGATCGGCAATCGCAACAGTTGATGATTATCTGATGAACCTCTCGATTGCAGATTCGCTCTGTTCTGAGAGGATAAAAAAGATGGAATGCGAAAAAAAGGCATAAATCGTAGATTATGGTAATTAGGTGATACGATGGCAAAAAAGAAGCAGATTGGACGCAGGGTCGAAGGCTGGAAGGCAAAGAGCTGGTACAAGGTCTATACCCCTGAGGTCTTTGGTAAAGTATATATCGGGGATATTGTCTCGGCGGATCCCGCAAACATGATGGGCCGCGTTATGCAGGTTTCACTTGGTGAGATTGCACAGGACTACTCCAAGCAATACATCAAGATGCAGTTTCGGATCAACAATGTCGCAGGCGATACAGCCTACACCGAGTTTATCGGCCATGAAGTGACCCGTGATTATATCCGTTCAAATGTAAAGCGGCGGACATCACGGATCGACTCCACGGTGACCCTGAAGGTACAGGGTGGCCGTGAAATCCAGGTGACACTCACCTGTTTTACGCTGAACCGGGCAAAACTCTCGCATATCCATTCAATCCGGGCAAAGATGGTTGAAGTTGTCACCCGCCTTGCTTCCGAGATGGATTATGATACCTTTGCAAAGGCAGCGGTTACTGGTGATATCTCACGCGAGATCTTTAAGGATTCGCGGACCATCTTCCCGATTCGCAGAATCGATGTGATCAAATCCGAAGCGGTCAGGACTGCAGCCGAGAAGGCTGCGGCCATCGCCGCATAATTTTTTTTGTTCCCCTAAGGGGCATACTCATAACATATTGAGGTGTATCTCTATGCAGGATGAATGCGCAGAAGATACTTCTCCTGGTACTAGACGGGATCGCAGATCGACCGTGTGATGCACTTGATGGGAAGACGCCTCTTCAGGCAGCAAAAAAGCCAGTCCTAGACCGCCTTGCAGAGGAGAGCGTCTGCGGAATCATGGATACCATCGCACCCGGTGTCCGGCCGGGATCAGATACTGCACATCTGAGCCTTCTTGGATATCCTCCCGAGCGCTATTATACGGGCCGGGGTCCCCTGGAAGCTGAAGGATGCGGGATTAGAATGGAAGCCGGGATGATCGGGTTCCGTGCCAATTTCGGAAGCCTTGATTCGAACGGAACGATCATCGACAGGAGAGCGGGACGGATTGCATCAACAGAACCACTCTGTGCCGCAATACGTGATGGGGTCGACCTCTCCTCGTTTGGCGTGGAGTTCTTTTTTGAGCCCGGTGCTGGTCACCGGGCGGCTCTTGCATTCCGTGGAGAGGGGCTTGGTGCGAATGTAACCTCCAATGATCCAAAACACGAACAGCTCCCTCCTCTTCCAATCCGCCCGATGACGGAAGCGGGATCAGATCTCCATACGGCGGAGGTGGCAAATGAGTTCCTCCGCCAGTCCCGGGAGATTCTTTCTGAACACCCTCTGAATGCACAGCGGATCGCTGATGGACTTCCTCCTGCAAATATTGTTCTGATACGGGGTGCAGGTTTAATGGGGAGGTTTGACCCCTTCCCTGAGAAATGGAAGATGACCGGGAGTGTCATATCAGCAGCTGCTCTTATCTCGGGAATCGGATCAGCGGTTGGCCTTGAGCCGGTGCATGTGCCGGGGATCACCGGATCGGCCGATTCCGATCTCAAAGCAAAAATTGCATATGCTGAAAAAGAGCTTGAGAGGAAGGATTTTGTGTTGCTGAATATCAAGGGCGCAGATGAGTTTGGCCATGATGGAAAACCTCTCCTGAAGCGGGATTTCATCGGGGTGATCGATGCTGCACTGGCACCGCTCCTTGATAGAAATGATATCATTATCGCGATATGCAGTGACCATACGACGCCCTGTTCGGTGATGGATCATGCAGGCGATCCTGTGCCGATCATCATCAGGGGCCCCGGTGTACGGGTGGATTCAGTCACATTGTTCGATGAGATCTCCGCTGCAAGCGGGGGGCTTGGCAGGATTCAGGGTGGAGATCTTCTGCCGATACTGGTCGATCTGATCAACAGATCCGAGAAGTACGGAGCCTGAGGTGCTGGCTGATATGGATGAGAATGCAGCTTTGGTTCAGGATGATACCGGAACAGAAGAAATTCAACAGGAAAGACTGACGATAAAGGGTTGTATTGTTCCTGATAAAACCGAGCTGCAGGAACGGATCCTCAAGGCGCCCGGTGATGTGATCGTGGGTGATCACTCGCGAATTGAGTATGGAATATCCGGGTATGATGTCTTCATAGCAGAGTCCTGCACCCTGAAAGGGGATGTGATCGCAGAAGGCGATCTCAGGATCGGCAATTTCTGTGATGTAGACGGTAACCTCGTCTGCGATGGAGATGCTTTCATCGGCGAGGGTGTCATGATCCGTGGTAAACTTTCGGTGGCGGGAAATCTCGATATCGGTGATAACGTTATGATCGAGAAGGGATTTGATGCTCGCGGTGATATCGAGGTCAGAAACCCGATGCCGGTGATCCTCTATATCTTCCTCTATGTCCTGACAATGCTCAGAATTGATCATGAGGAAGAGATCGACAGATTCATTGAGGAGCTCTGTGAAGATGATGCTCATCCACTTATGCTCCCCTCAAAAACCGTCCTTGATGAGTCACGGCTTCAGGTGCAGACCTCAATCATGATCGGCTCAGGATGCAGGCTCCACGGTCAGATCCGGGGGGAGAAGGCAACAGTCGGATCAAATTCCACGCTCTTTGGAAGTATACGGACAACAGATTCCATTGCAGTCTCTTCCGGTTCGGAGATTCACGGGAATGTGGAAGCCCGGAATGATGTCATCATCGAAGCATATGTCCGGATACTCGGGAATGTCGAAGGGCAACGGGTGACGATGGATGAGAATGCAACCGTTGAGGGGGTTATCAAATCAGTCGGCGGTCTGACAATACAGAGGAAGAAGAGATGAATGCTGAAGAGATTTTTGAGGTTCAAAACCTGACATTTGTTGAGCCTTCTTTTGGGGATCTATCAGGGATTGATTATCTCTCCGATCTCCTTGCCCTTCCTGCACAGAACGGGTATGGCAGGCTTCTGATTGATATGGATGATGATCCCCTGGCAGTTGCCTTTTCGGCAGACGAGTCGGCATGGTGGGCATCAACCTGCCTGTACCGGCCGATGACGGGTGAGGAGATCGAACGATTTGAGCAGGTTGGGGGTGATCTCTACCAGACAGAGCGGCATCTCTGGGAACGGGCTGTCCGGAGGTCATTTGCCGAAGAGATCAGTGCTGCTGTCGATCCTGCATTTGAGGATGTCCCCCCGGATAGGGCAGAAAAACTTGAATCCCTGATTCATGAGGTATGGGGACGTGAAGGATCTGGTCCATGTATCGACTGCTGCTGTGGCTCGGGGATCGGATCGTCTATCATATCAAAGATGGGGATGGAGCCGCTTGCCTATGATAACGATGAGGCGCTCATCGCCCGGGGGCTGATTGCAGGAAGGCTGGATCCGGAAGGAACCCTCTGCATTGATGGCAGGACAGCCGATGTCTTCCTGCCTCCGGCTGAGAGGGGGCTTGGGATCATGCTCGGTGAGATTCACTCGTTTGGAACAGATCTCTGGGAAGAGCTTGTTATGGTGCTCTTTGATCTCTGTGAGGAGGCGCTGATCACTGTTGGGACCAACCGGGAGTCAGAGCTGATCAGGGAGTGGGGTGCATCGGCGGACCGGAAGATCGAAGTCTTTGAGAATGAGCGTGATCCGGTCTATGATCGATGGGTTTGTGTAGGGTGAGCTCGCTCTTCGTAATCCTTGAGCTCCTATTCCTGGAAGGGTATGGGGGTCTATCTCGCCTGAACAGATCTCATTTCTCTTAGGTGAAAAGCCTTCCCAACGTCCCCTCCTCCATTATTTTTCATCCATACGACAACCGACGTCTTTTCTGGCATATTTGGGCTTTCTGATGTGGTGATATACATATCAATAGGTTTCTTCTCCTGTGCGCCAATGGTGAAGGACGAGGGATAATAGGATACTTACACTTCCTCCGGCACTCCATCAGTCCGGGATATCCAGATTCGCGTATCTGTCTCTGAGGAGATGATAATCGGGATGATCGCCGTTAAATCAGGTTTCAAAGCAAGTATTGGTGCCCTGTGATTGCATGCGGTCGGTGGTGGGTGAGCCCACCCCCTTGTCGTGAGGATAGCCCGTAGTCCTGACATAGGATCTGCACCAGGAAATTGTTGTACATTATGTTTACTATGGAAGAGATCCTATGGGTGTTAGGTACAGGTCTTGCCTAATTTACAGGGTGATACTGAGGTGCGACAAGAAAGCTATATCAGGGATTGCGGGCAAATCCGCCGTCCTATCTGTCTGGGATGATGTTCCTACCATGGCATGCGCTCCTGGTAACGGGGGTGTGTGAAGCCCATGGGACAACGTGGAGAAGAATAGAACCCTGATCTGTTTAATCTGCCAGGAAAAGAACGCCATGGAGAAGCAAACGCCGAATCATTGTGAAAGGGTCGTTACGCTCAACAGGCGAAACCAGGGTGATACCACGCCTGAACCAAAAAGGTATGGAACACGGTCATTATGATGCCAGTGCAGGATGACAGACAGACAAAATGTTCCCGGCTCAAAGATGGCTCCTACAGCGTTCACAAGTATCTCTGATATGGACCTTGGAAACCCGTATACACACCTCAATCGAGGTATGGAGGTCGTGAGGCCAACCGAAGA
>DUKV01000016.1 GCA_013329165.1 Methanocalculus sp.
CTTCAAGGGGTGCGGATTGTAAATTGCAAGTGAAATGCATGAGATCTCAATCTTTGCCGATCCACTCCTTCCAAAGGTTTTTGCTAATTTAATGGAGAATACCGAGCGATATGCGGTGTATGTCACACGTATCAGGATCTCCTGTCAGGTAGAGAAGAAGGATGAACATACCTTCAGGGATCCGGAAGGAAACACCCGACCAATACTGATCATCTGGGAAGATGATGGCGTGGGGATCAGGGATGAGGAAAAAGAGAAGATCTTTGAGCGGGGCTATGGAAAAAATACCGGACTTGGCCTCTTCTTCATCAGGGAGATCCTCGGTATCACCGGCATCACCATCTCTGAGAATGGAGTATATGGCGAAGGTGCCAGATTTGTAATCAGGGTGCCGGAGAGAGGCTGGCGGAAGGAGGAGTAGGGGTAATTGTCAATTATTTTGCCAGACAAAGACAAAAAAGTCAATGAATACAGGCAAGTGCGGACACTATCCTTCATATATCACCCACGCCGGGTTTTACGAGAGGGTGCCGATGATAGTAATACTCAAATCCATCTAGCTCTTACCATCTGTGTATGAGTAGATCCTTCTTCAGTGATCCCAATCATTTTCACTTTTTTGGTCCGGCATTTGATCTTACCAATGATCATCTCACATCAGAAGAGAAGAAGAGATTAATCGGGATCATCGCTGAAACCTTTGAAGAGTATCCCGATTGCCGCGAAGTGACCCTTGCCCTTGCATCACTCTATGAGTCCGTCGGGGATTATATCTCAGCACACAGCACATTGATTGATGATTACTTCTTTAGTGACTCCTCCCTCTGCATGATACGAAAGGCATTCCTTAATCATTCAGGGGATGAAGAGTATGATGAAAATTTATTGGCAAAACTTACGAAACGGCATGACGATCCACAGTTAATGCGACGGCTATATGCCTTCCTTGGTTTTACTCTCATGAAGGATGATGAGAGTGCAGAAGAGCTATGGCATAATCTGCTGGAGGAAACATTGTTTCGTCCACCTTCCGGAACAGACGATATTCTGGACTATTCCTATAGATATTCTGTATTCCATAATCTGTCATTCCGGGAGCAGATCGAAGGTATCAGATACCTTCTTCGAGCAGGTATCTCTGATAATCTGGAGGTGGAACTCGTCAGTTTTACCGAAGCCATACCATCGTACCTCAAAAATCTCCTCTCAGTGATCATGCTCTTCACATCCGATACTGAAGATGCGGAGATAGTGGATCCACTCACTGTTGTGATTGCTGCTGCGTTTGGGAGTGTCGAGATAATTGATGGCTTTCTTGCAGACATTGAGGAGCGAATAAATGAGGTGTTTCTGGAATATATCGATTTGCAGCGGGAGGAGGCGGTTACAATCGGTGAGGAGGCAATAGCCTTAATTCACCTCCTCAACTGGGCTGATGATCCAATCCTACACAAAGAAGGGTTCTATGATGAGTTTGAGAGACTCATGCTGAGTACAAACCCCAGTGTCCTTATCATTGCAGACTGGATCATCCGCCAGATTCCTGCTGAGAGATTACAGGATCTACCCCCGGAATATCAAACCGAATATTTCAGGAAGAGAGCTGAGCTGCTCGAAGAGTATTATTATGAAGATGAAACTGATGACGAAGATACCTCTTTAGAAGAGCTGGAAGAGAGAACGCCGGATGAGATACTTATACTCAGCCCCGAAGAAGTGATCGAACTGGATGATATTGAACTCTTCTTCTCCTATCTCAGAGATCATATCAGTGACGGTAATTACCTCGATATGAGCGTAACCTTCATTGAATTAGGTCTCGATCTTGACCGGATGGATGAAGTCTTCGACCAAAAAAACGTGTTTCTGGAACATAACTGTAAACAGGCGCTGACTCTCATCAACTCATACCTCTTTGTCCTGGACAGAAATTACAAACGAGCAGAGGCACTCATACAAGAAGGTGAGATGGATCCGGACGAGGCCGCACTCTTCCTGGCAAGGATCTATCTCCAAACAGAATCTCCGAAGAAGGCAGTTGAAATCTGTGAGAAGCTTCTGAAAAAGAAGCGTATCAGGGTTGACCCCTACCCGCTCCTGATCCAGGCATACAGGGCAGCAGGCAGTGAGAAGAAGGCACAAAAAGCCGAAAGGGCAATGAAAAGTCATGAGTAGAAACGGCTTTTTGTATTGAGAGGTGGTGGGGGAATGCATCCCTCTCATCACCCGCCTGGCCAATGCAGAAAGGATTCAGATTTCCGGCAGAGTCATGCCCCCTGGCTTTTCCTCCATAAGGAGCCAGTACCAGAGGGGCAGATAGCGGATCGTCTTACCGGCTAGTATTTCTTCATCAAACAGATCCCTTGTCAAGATAAGGCCCTCAGATACCCCAAAATGATCCATGGCAGAGAGGAGTCCCTTTATCTCCCTCTCTCGTGTCGATGGATCAGAGAGGTCGATTGATACCTGGATTAATTCAAATGATTTCAGACCTGATTTCAGAACAAAATCCACTTCAAGCCCTTTTTCATCCTGCCAGTAATAGATCTCATGGCCGGTTCGGTAAAGCTGGATGAAGACCAGATCCTCAAACAGCCGCCCGATATCCTCAGAGAACCGAAATGAAACTGCGTTCATCATTCCGGGATCGATACAATAGAGTTTTCTCGGTTTATTCATCTGTTTCCTGAGCGAATCATCATGGTGTCTGACAGAGAAGAGCAGAAATGCATCCTCAAGATAGGAGAGATAATTGATTATTGCATCAGTACTGATCGTCTGATACCCGGAGAAGAGCTTTCTCAGTGAATTATACGTATGAGGCTTTGCCACATTGGATATACAGAAGATAGCTAATTCCTTGAAGAGAGAAGGATTTCGGACTCCATACCGGGTCACGATATCCCTGAAGATGATATCATCAAAGTACGACTGGAGAAGTATGGTTTCATCTGCTGAGGGGTAGAGAATTACCTCCGGGAATCCGCCGCTAGTGAGGTATTTCTGAAACAGTCTCTTTATCTCAATCTTCTTCTCTGAATAGGGCAGTGTTTTCAGATCAATTTGGATGGTATGATACTCTACAAACTCGCTGAAACTGAAAGGATACATCCTTGTTGTATGATATCTTCCGGTGAGGCGGTTTGCCACCTCTTCAGAGAGAAGTGATGCATTCGATCCACTTATGATGATCTTGAGGTTTCTTTTTCTATCATAGATGCCCTTGATCCACAGTTCCCAGCCAGGAAAATTCTGGATTTCATCAAGGAAAAAGTACAACCTCTCATCATCTCCACTGGGATAGAGTTCCCTGAAGGTGTCGATTAACCGGTCAAGCTCATCTCCATTCAGAGGCTGTAGCCTGTCGTCATCGATATTGAGATAGAGTATTCTGGATTTGGGGACACCGCTCGTGATCAGCTCCTCGATCTGTTGAAACATGAAATATGTCTTTCCGCATCGCCTCACGCCAATGATATCATTGATATGAGGAAGTTCAAGCTGTATGCTGGATCGCCGGGGATATAGCTTCGGAAGATCCCTCTCCTGCCACTCAATGATCGCAGCTTTGAGTTTGGTAACGGTATCCATGATCTAGAATGGACATATGTATTCATATACCTATCGTCCATAGTCGATAAAAAGTGAGTATTTTATCGTATGTAGACGACAGATATGGAATGACCAAAAAGACATACCACTTACCAGACTACCAAAAAAGACATAAAATAGAGATGAAACGTAATTTTAAAAGCAGATGATGCTGATATGGGGATTCGAACCCCAGTCGTCGGCGTGAAAGGCCGACATGATTGGCCACTACACTATATCAGCCATGCAACAAAAGTGCTATACAAGGTAGACCTTTGCAAATAAAAAGATATTGATATGTCTCTATCCAGCAGACTGCTTTTTCTCCAATCCATGACCCGGATCAGACCGGGGTGCCTTCAGTCTCGGTGATTGTTTTGAACGCGGCCATGATCTGTTTGGTGATGGGCCCCGGTCGTCCACTGCCGATTGCCCTGCCATCAACTGTTACGATCGGAGCAATCTCAGCAGCAGTTCCCGTAACGATCATCTCATCAGCGGTATAGAGATCGAAGAACCCAAGCTCTGTTACTTTCAATTCAATGCCGAGCTTTTCTGCGATCTCAATGAGGACATCCCGGGTGATTCCTTTCAGGTTTGTCAGGGTATGAGGAGCATAGATGATCCCATTCTTGACAAGGAAGATGTTATCGCCGGATCCCTCTGATATCCTGCCCTGTGTATCAAAGAAGATCGCCTCATCCCCACCCTTGTAATTTGCCTCAATTTTTGCAAGGATGTTATTGAGATAGTTCAGGCTCTTCACATTGGGTGGGAGGGTATCCGGTGCATTCCTTCGTATGGCAACAGTGACCGCAGTCAGACCCTTTTCATAGAGATCACCATACATTGCACCCCATTCCATTGCGATACAGACAATCGTCGGCTTTGGACAGTGGCGGGGATCGAGCCCCATCGTACCGGCTCCACGGGTGACGATCGGGCGGATATAGCCGTTCTTAACCCCGTTTCTCCTGACCGTCTCGATGATAATCTCAGCAAATTCATCTTTTGAGACAGGCACGGTCATATCGATCATCTTTGCTGAATCATACAGCCTGTCGATATGTTCTTTCAGCCGGAAAATTCGCCCGTTATAACTCCGGATACCCTCAAAAACACCATCACCATAGAGGAAACCATGGTCAAAGACAGAGACCTTCGCCTCCTCTTCCGGGAGAAATGTTCCATCGATATATACTTCCATATTAGTGTATTGGAAAGAGGATCAATGTATTAGTTTTGCTTTGTATGCGGCCGGCGGCAACACTCAAGGAATGACGCGATCATATCAGCACTTGCTACCGGGTGGAGGTGTGCATAGCTTCCAATGGTATTGTTCACGAGGATTCCGTCATTACCTCCATCTATCCCCTTCCCACGGGAGAGACGGAATGCATACTGCAGACCAGGATCCATCTGTGTCTCGCTGTAATGGAACTCATGCCCACGAAAGTGCGCTTCTCCCATGGGACCCCCGAGTGATACCCCCTCGACGTATCCGAGCACCCGCCCGGATGGGATCACGGTCTCTCCCGGAAAGACGCCACACATCTCATGGGAGGATTCCTTTGCCTGCCCCTGCCATCCAGCCGTTTTGGTGATCGACCGGGTGAGATACATCAGACCCCCGC
The DNA here is from genome assembly GCA_013329165.1 of Methanocalculus sp. GTDB lineage: Archaea > Halobacteriota > Methanomicrobia > Methanomicrobiales > Methanocorpusculaceae > Methanocalculus > Methanocalculus sp9912u. The sequence goes on from DUKV01000016.1 coordinate 5,226, forward strand.
ATTCAGCATATATCGGGATCTGACTCTCTGAAGCAGCGATAATATCATCCCGCATGGCTCTGTTCTGCTCCAGTGCTTCAGTATAGAGTTCCGGATAGCCGCCGCCGATAATATAGCCGTCTGCATCCGGGAGCCGGTCATGGATCGGGGAGAAGTAAATGGGTTTGGCTCCGCCTGCGCGGAGGAGATCAAAGAGATCTGCATAGTAGAAGGTGAAGGCTTCATCATAGGCAATACCAATCGCAAGATCCAACTCTCTTTTGTTTGCAAAGGCAGGGTGAGGGGTTCCCGGGTGGAGCGGTTCTTCTGCGAGAGCCAGAAGGGCATCGATATCGATATACTCCTCAATAATCCGGGCGATCATGCTGATCCGCTCTGAGAATGCGCTATCCTCGCTCCCTTCACGGTAGGGGACGAGGCCCAGGTGCCGCATCGCCAGCTCCATCTCCGGCATATTCGGCACCGCACCCACAACAGGTATCCCGCAGAAGTGCTCGATTGCACCTTTGGCCTTCTCCAGATGTCTGCCACGCGATACATTGTTTAGGATCACGCCTTTAATCCGGACTTCCGGATCAAAGGACTGAAAACCCCGCACAATCGCAGCGGCACTCCGTGTGATGCTCTTTGCATTGATGACAAGGACGCAATTGACACCAAGAACCTTGGCAACAGATGCCGTGCTCCCGGTATCTCCGAGTACCTCGGATCCCTCATAGAGTCCCCGGACACCCTCAATGACGCCGATATCCGCACCCGCTGCGGCATGCGAATAGATCCCCCGGAGACCCTCTGCATTCAGTACATAGGAATCGAGATTCCTGCAGGGCCGTCCGGTGACACCGGTCAGGTACGAGGGATCGATATAATCCATACCGACCTTGTATGTCTGGACCGGCATTCTCTTCGCGAGGATCGCAGAGATGGCAAGCGTGATGCTCGTCTTCCCGCAACCTGATCGGTCACCAGAGATCAGGAGGGTGCGCATTTCATGCTCCTGAGCACCGCCCCAAATTCACTCTCAACAATCGACCGGACCCCCAGTGTCTTTGGATGGAGATCGATCTCTACCAGTACATGCCGGTGGCCGAGTTCGCGGAGTGGTGCCACCTGCCGGGGCCCGTTTGTAATTGAGAAGACGGTGATTCCTTCGGTATATTCCGCAGGAACCGCATGAGGAACGCCCACAATAAAGAGGTACTCCGGATCTCTCTCACGAATTGCCCGGCCAAGTTCATCCCCGAGTGCCCCGTACTCGTCCAGCGATCCGATTATCGATAGTGGAAGCCCCCGCTCCTCTGCTTCAGTGCGGATCCGCTCCGCATCGCCCCTGACCTTGGGAAGACCGCGATCATCGAGATTTGCGTAATAGATGATATCCGCATCGGGTGCTGCCTCATGGAGGGCACAGAGCTCGTCCATAAACATGTATGCCGTCTCCTTCTTCGCGTTCATGATCGCCATTCCTTTTTTACCAGATCGTGCACAGTCAAGGAGGGCGGCGGCTGCGATATGTTTCAGATCCCCACGCTCGGGTTCGATGTACCGCTTTGATGCCGCACCCCGGAGCCGCTCAACCTCATTTGCCTGTGCGAGGAGATGGCGCTGCCGTGTCAGTTCCTCTTCGCTGATCCACCCCTCCCTGGCAGCAGGTTCAAGGGCGGCGATGACCCCGTCGATATTCTCGGAGAAGCCTGCATGGATATCAATCGCTATTGCAGGGGTTGTGATTCCCGAAGAGTCAATTGCCGCCTGCATATCCTCCCCGATGATCATCGAGACACAGGTCCCGATAACCGCGATTCTCCCAGGTGAGAACGTCTTCTCGGCATACCTGAGGACATCCTCGAGGAGCTGCTGGCCCCCGAAGATGAATTCATTGTCAGCGAGGGATGTGGTGATCACCCTGAGCCCGTCCTCTTCAAGCAGACGGGCATGCTTGAACGAGCATCCCGAGGGGCCATGGAGGATAGCAACATCGACTCCGAGATCACGGGCGGTATACAGGGCGGCGACAATGGAACTTGGGCGTGGCTGAATGTACTGCATAGTGGTGTTACCTCCATGTTTTTACTGCAAGGAGAAGAATTGTTCCCGGCGTGCGAGGAGCCTGATCCCCTGCCTCTTCAAGTGAGGAGGTGAGAGTGGCATCGGGATAGCCGGATAAGAACTCCGCCTGGGGGTTCATAGTCACGAGCGTAAGTGTGTCAGGATGGATCTCTGCTATCGCACGTTTGATATCGGATTCTGCAAAATTTTCACAGACCGCATGCTGATCCTGCCCTATCACAAGATGAAGCGGGCTATCCGGCTGTATCCTGCGGGCATATAATGCTGCTTCAATGGTGGTTTCGCATGTTGTTCCGCTGTTTGAGGTATCGACGATCAGGCACCCATTCTCAATCGCTGTCTGCATGCGGCCGGGAAGCGGCTTAAATGAAGAGAGAGGTGAGGGATCAATGCCGAGGATACATGCGGCGGCTGCGGCGGTCATCAGTGGTATACGGTATCCCTTCAGTGAGAGGAGCGGATGATCAAATGAGCCATTGATCCCGTTATACTCATAGGAGATCGAACGTTCATCACACGAGACGATCTCACCCACAGTATGCTGATCCGGATGGTGATCCAGCCTGATTCCATCAGGGAGGAGAACAGTTCTGCACGTCTTTAAGGATTCGCATTTTGCCGCAAGGGCTGATCGCTTTCCTGCGGCGATTGGGTAGTCATCTGCCGAGGTAAGGATTCCAAGATCCCCCCTCCCCGAGACCCCAAGCGAGCATTCGCCGATGAACCATCCGCCAAGTGAGTGTGCCTGCTGTGCAGGGGATATCAGGCTCGCAGGGGTGATACTTGATCGACCAAGCATCTCGTGAGCGGGATACCTGATGGTTCCCGAGGAGGTATGGAGGATACCATCACCTCTCATCAGGTGGGCAAGCGCATAGGCAGTTGTTGTCTTGCCGGCAGCGCCGGTGATCTCGATCATCGGGTGTGGAAGATCAGGCCCCATCAGAATTCCGGCTGCCTGGTGATGGGTGATCACCGGCATCCCGGCATGGAGCAGGGGGTATGCAGGATCGAGATGGACAGGAGCAATAGCGCAGGAGTATGAGTTCATCATTGCTTTTTCTGGAGCGATGCCTTCACTGCCCCGGTAGACATCCACAGAATCGACGGAATATCCCCGCTCACGGAGGGCGGAGGCGATCACTCCTCCCCCATGAATCGTATCGAGCGTGAGCAGGCACATAGAACGATCAGAGATGATCGCGGATGGCATTCTCCGCATTCTTCAGCATCAGTTCTGCAAGGAGCGGATCACCGCCGATCGGATCGGCATAGACGAGTGGGATCTCTTTCCCATTCAGCGTCACCACCCCCCTCTTCTTCCCCTCCTCAAGACCAAGGATACCGGGGATATCTTTGAGGATATGGATGCCCTTTGCCAGGAAGAGCGGAACAACGACGAGCAGATCAACATCTTCTTCTGAGAACGCCTGGATTGAATCCTGTACAGAGGGTTCGTTCATGCTCATAAATCCGGATTTTACAATATAATCATTATTCTTTTCGGCGATGAGTGCAGCCGTGTTATCGACCAGTTCTTTGTTGTGCTGGAGTTTGCTCCCATGTCCAACCAGTAGTAAACCTTTCTTAGCCATTATAGTAAAGTTGTACAAGTATAGATAAAAAGTATTATCGATTCGGTATCGCAGAGGCAGATCCAAACTACTATCCCTTATCATCTCTAATTATAGTGAATCTATGATGGAGGCATACGAACGGTTTGAACTCCTGATGAACCAGCAGATCGTCAGGACACCCATTGCACTGGCATCCATGGCCGGAGTTGTGGATGCAGCATATGCACTTGAGCGAGGTGGGCATATCGGTGCTGCGTTCCTTGGGGGTTTCTCCATCGATGAAGAGACAGTACTTGCAAGCCATGATCTTGCCGAAGCCGGGAGAGCGGAGTTCTTCTTCCCCGATCCGGTTGAAGGGATCCGGGAAGAAGTCGGGAAGCTGAAGGGATCCGATATTGTGCCCGGTATCAATCTCCGGGGATCATCTGCTGGATCATTTGAACTGCTCGCAGATGAGCTTGGTGATATCGCAGTCTATGAGATTGATGCACACTGCCGCCAGATGCCGATGATCACGGCAGGCGCAGGCGAACACCTGCTTACCCACCACCATGATCTCTGTTCAATTGTCAAAGCCTTAAAGAAATTTGATATCTGCGTCTCGGTGAAGATCAGGGCCGGCATCACTGACGAGCGGGCACTCGCTCGTGCCCTCTGGAAGGCGGGTGCGGATATCATCCATGTTGACGTAATGGATGCTGGATACCAGAAGATCCGCCAGATCAGAAACTCCTGCCCCCTCCAGATCATCGCCAATAACTCGATGCACTCCTATGATCGGGTGATGGAACAGTTCTCCCATGGTGCGGATCTCGTCTCTGTTGCACGGAAGGCCGATCTCCATACCCTGAAAGGGCTGGATGCTGCGATCCGGCGATATGCAGATGAGACCGGGTGGTATAACGCACCAAAGCAGCTCTGCCGGGGCGGGGATCTCAGGGCTCTTGCCTTCTGCTGTATGCCGGTGAAGGAATGTCCACTTCTCCCGACACTGAAGGGATTACACATGGAACGGGAAGCATATGTTGACCTGAAACGGAGAGCAGTGGCGGGCACACCCCTTCAGGATGGTGCCCATACCTGCTTTGGGAGCCTTGCCTGGTGCTGCAAATCTTCAACCCCCTGCATGTTCCGCGATATGACGCTCAAGAACCTGAATATCCAGAAGACAGACTATATGAAGAATAAAAGGAGACTTTCAGAGAAGATTATGGAGGAGATCTTCCATGAAGTGCCCGCCGACATCCCGTGCTGAGCGTGCCCAGCTCGCAATGATGCTTGAGGTGACTGCATATCCGAAGCCGGGGAATGTCGATCGCTGCCATGATTACGAGGACACCCGGCTCGAACACTTTCTTGCATCGATGATCGCCTGCCGCCCCACCCTTGATGCAGTGGAGGGGGGGAACCTCGGTATCGGGGAGGGGATCTATGATGCAGTTGTCAGAACCAGCTGCCATTCAGGCGGCAACACCCATTTCGGCGCTTTTATCCTTCTTCTGCCGCTTATCGCCGGAGGAGATATTCCGGGCGCTCTCCGGCTGACCAGGGAGACCACGGTGCACGATGCTGTACTCTTTTACAAGGCATTTTCTGAGACACAGGTCAGGGTGATCGAGTCAGACGGGCTGGATGTGAATGACCCCGAATCGATTGAAGAGATCAGAAGAGAGGGGATGACCCTCCTCGATGTGATGGCATATTCAGCACCAAAGGACATGATCTGCCGCGAATGGATAGACGGCTACACCCTGACCAGAAGATTTGCAGACCGGCTCCATGATGCCCCCGGCGGTGCCGGATCTATCAGTCCTCTCTTCATCGACCTGATGGCAGAGGAGATGGATACCTTCATCGCCAAGAAGTTCAATGCAATGGTTGCAGAGGAGGCGATGGCGATGGCACAGGAGGTGCAGGCGGGGCGGCGGACGGTCGCCTCGATGGATGAGGAGTGTATCCGCCGCGGTATTAATCCGGGATCGCTTGCGGACATCACCATCGCCGGGATCTATCTCGCACTCACCGAGGGATGGCAATGGGACAGGTAAGGGATCAGAGGGGGGATCATATTCGGGATCAGTCAGATGACCAGTCGCCGGATGAAAGCACCCGGAAGGAGACCAGCATGCAGGATAGCATCCTTCAGGAAGGCATCAACGAGGTGATCGGCACCACTCATCTGAATGCGGCACCGATGGGTATCATCCTCCGGGGCGGCCGCCACACCCTCGCACTCTTCAAGAGGAGCCATACCGCAGCAAATATCGTCGGGGACGGATGGTTCGTCGCAAACCTGATCCATGATCCGGTGATCTATGTCGAGTCCGCATTCGGCGATCTCCCGGATGATGCATTCACAACCGAGATAATCGACGGCACCCCGATGCACCGCCTCGCCGCCGCCGAGGCATGGGTTGCCTTCCGGGCAGAGGTGATCGGCGAGAGCAGCGAGGCATACAGCATCCTCCTCACCCCGATCAAGGAAGAGGTGCTCGTCCGCTCCATCCGTCCGGTGAACCGGGGCTTCAACGCGATCATCGAGGCGGCGGTGCACGCAACCCGGTATATCATGAACCACGATCCCGAACTGGAATGGCTGATCCGGCATCACCTGGCGCTTGCACGGAAGTGCGGCGGTGAGCGGGAGAAGGAAGCTGCGGGGATGGTTGAGAGATTCATCGGGGAAGACTCTTTGTAGAAGAGAGATTATCTAGATTAAATCAATAAGATATCTATTAAGAATTCTATATGATTAACTTAAAATAGTTAATTATTTCCATTTGATAAACCTTCCGAAAATAAAAAGGATGATTTTTCATCCTTTACGATACTTTAATTAAAATCCTTTGTCTAGCAGAATCTGTTCGCTACCATCAGAGAATTCACCAACAAGGACAACTCGACCCTCAATATCATGAGTAGTATTAATCGTGCTTATTGATCCTATACTCGGGGTAACATTAACTGGATCAAAAGATGTACCATTGACAGTTCCTGAAATATCCTGTAGACTGGCCAAATCGGCTCCACCTTGCCAGAGTATATCAATTGTATCAGGATTACTTGAATTTATTGTTGTTGTCATACCAACAACCTTCGCGCCGCCGATATTGCCGACGAGCCCGAAGACAAACGCTGCAATGACTGCAGCAAGGATCACCGTGATGGCGACCATCAGGATAACACCGATAACCGGTGATACCGCATCGTCATTTCTCTTCATAGACATAATCATTCACCTCACATCACCGGATAATCCATTGGATTTTCGGTGTGTATGAGGAGACAATGGGAGGGGAACTATTTAAATACTGTGTCAGAGGACGTGGAGAGAAAGAAACACTATTCGGGAACGTGTGGGAGAAATAGTATTTCATTAAAAACAAAACAATGATTATTTATTTCTACCCGAGTACCGGATCTCCCCATCTGTCTCTTCGGAGATCCAGTCCGGGAGGAGCCCGGCAAGGAGCCCCCGCAGGTAGGCGCCGGCAATCACGGGGGTACAGAGGGGGTGATCTGCCGGGATGGTAAAATCGGTCCGGATAGTGATCTGGGTGGTGCCCTTCCGATCATACGGCACCCCGATGGTGATCAGGAAACTCTCGACAATAGTGAGGACATCCTCTGCCTGCACCCGCTCCCGGAATCCGGCACCATGCTCCTGCCCGAGCGAATAGGTGTGGCGGGTGACTGCGTCGCGGATCTCGGGGGATGGATCATCGGCCAGACGGGCAAGCAGGGGATCGGCGATCCGGTTCTTCCCAAAAAACCTGGAGGTTTTGCTGATCGTCCAGTCCCGTGCAAACGATGATCCAAAACCCATCCCAAAAACCTCTATCCCGGCTCCAACGGCTCTTTATCTCTACCTCTACCTCTATGTTTATCTCTATCCCTGTTCCTATCTGACCACTCCCGTGATCATGCACCCGATTCCTGCGATCTGGAAGAGGCGTGCGATCACAATCGACCAGTACGATAAGACGGTGTCTCCCTGTATCATCGCGACAACATCCGAGAAGACGATGCCGATCACCAGCAGGAACAACCCCAGGTTAAAGAGGAGGAGCGTTCTATCCTTCACCCGCTTATAGCTGAGGTACACAAGCACATTCAATGCCGCACCCATCAGGAGGGTGATGATCGCAAGTAATCCATGCAGTAATTCAAAGGCCATACCAACCACCCGGAACCAACACGCCACCCAATATATCCAGCCTACCCAACATATGTCTGCTCCTTGATCTTCTTCACTGCCAATATAGTATTAACTTCCCTGACCCCCGGCAGTGCAGAGAGCGGATGGATCAGGTCAGTCTTCAGTTCGGATATGTCCGTTGTGACCGCTTTTATCAGGTAGTCATTTGGCTCAAGCACCTCAAAGACCTCCCGGACAATCTGTTTCCCTGCAAGATAGGCGATCAGATCTGCTGCTGCATCCGGATCAACCTTGATGGAGAGGAACGAGACCAGACGCCGGGGGAAGAACTCGGGATTGACCGCAATCGTAAACCGCTCGATCACACCTTCCTGCTTCATCCGCTCGATCCGCTTGAAGACCGTCGAGGGAGCAATGGAGAGCCGCTTCCCGAGATCTGCAAGCGGTATTTTGGCATCCCCCATCAACGCGTCAAGGATGGCATGATCGGTTGCATCCATTATGGAGATGGTGGTTAATGGGATCAGATTAAGGGATCGGTTTGTCTTTTGGAAAGCGGCCACTCCCAGAAGGGATTCGGCACCGCCCCCCCTGAGGGAAGTTGGATCGCATGCCGGATTGCACCGTCGATGAAGCGTTTGGCACCCGCCACCCCCCCACGGAGATCCGATCCCTGGCAGAGCTCTGCGGTGATCGCAGAGCCAAAACAGCATCCCGAACCATGAACCTCATAGGGATATCTCGGGGCAGAGAACGCCTCTTCTCCATTCCGGGTGATGAGAAGATCGACCGACGCATCTCCGCATCCCAGGTGCCCGCCTTTCATGACGACCGCATCTGCGCCATAGGAGAGGAAGACTGATCCCGCCTCCCGCATATCATCGAGTGAGCGGATCGGCGTGATACCACTGAGAATCTCCGCCTCAGGGATATTCGGGGTGACGACTGTTGATCGCGGGATCAGCCCGTCTCTCAGGAGTGAAAGAGCATCTTCTGTGAGCAGCCGGTGGCCGCTCGTCGAGACGATCACCGGATCAAGGACACGCGGGGCGCCCGGCGGGAGCGAATCGATCACCGCCTCAATAACAGCAGCATTCCCAAGCATCCCGGTCTTCCAGGCAGAAACCGTAAACTCCTCGCAGAGGGTGGTGATCTGCGCCGAAACAGAATCAGCTGACTGCACCCATGCCCCTGCGACTTTGTGTGTATTCTGGGCCGTGACTGCCGTCACCACAGAGAGGCCATAGACGCCGTACGCGGCAAAGGTCAACAGATCGATCTGGAGGCCGGCACCCCCGCTCGAATCCGAGCCGGCGATCGTACAGGCAGTGGGGAGCAATGGAGCAGTCATGAACTATAGAACTCTCATCCTCCGGCTTCATGAGGTTTGCGATCAAGAGCGTGCGCCCTGCACGAATGTATCTATCATCTGGGATTCCTGGAGATGCATCAGGATCACGCCTTTATTGCCCCTCCCGATCAACAGAATCATATATGGATATTGAAGGATATGTGCGCAGACATCTGGCTGAAGGATGCACAGATGATGACCTGCGCATCCGCCTCCGTGACCGGATACTTGAGATAAAAGATCTCACCCCGGAGTATGCCGGGGCATTTGCGGCAGCTGCAATCGAGGAAGTGAGGCTCACCGAGGGTCTGACGGGAGACCTCTTCACCTATGAAAAAGCTGGCGTCTCCATGGGAGAGTTTGGTGTCGGCTCCCGTGGAACCGGCGACTTCTATGCACACCGAAAGATCGCCCAAATCATCGGGGACACGGGTGCATCGGTCGGGGTATTAGAGATGGATGATGGCGGAGTCGTTCAGGCGGGGGGCCAGTACATCATCGCAACTGTTGATGGCATGCACTCCCGCCTCTCGGACTATCCCTTCCTCGCAGGCTTCCATGCCACCCGGGCAACCCTTCGTGACGTCTATGTGATGGGGGCAACTCCTGTCGGGCTCATCTCCGATATCCACGTCGCAGATGATGGCGATGTCGCGAAGATCTTCGATTACACAGCCGGGATCACCACCGTCGCAGAGGCACTGGGTGTTCCGCTCATCGCCGGATCCACCCTCCGTATCGGGGGCGATATGGTGATCGGCGACCGGATGACCGGATGTGTCGGCGTCGTCGGGGTCGCAGACCATATCACCGCCAGAAGAAAGATCATGCCGGGCGATCTCTTCCTGATGACGGAAGGATCCGGCGGCGGCACCATTGCCACTGCTGCCATCTATTCCGGCAATGCAGAATATGTGGATGAGACGATCAACCTCAATTTCCTGAGGGCATGCGATGCGCTCGTGAATGATCCGGTCTTCACAGAGATCCACGCAATGACCGATGTCACCAACGGTGGGCTCAGGGGTGACACCTATGAGATGGCTGAGACCGCAGGCTGCCGGATCATCATTGAGGAAGAGAAGATCCGCCATCTCATCAATCCGCGTGTCCTCGCACTCCTGGACACACTCGGAATCGATTATCTCGGTGTATCCATCGACTCACTCCTTGTCGTGGTTCCACCAAAGGCAGCAGAACGCGTCATCTCGGTGATCCGGAAAAGCGGAGTTGCCGTTGCTATCATCGGATATGCAGAAGAAGGATCCGCAGACTCCGTTCTCCTCTCTGATGGAGTCGAGACTGATTTTTCCCCGCAGTTCCGTGAGGCTGCCTATACCCCGCTGAAGAAGGTCGTTGAGAAGCAGGGCGGGGATTTCGAGGAGATGAAAAGAAAGATTGACCGTGCTGCAGATGCGGCACGGGAGAAGAAGCAGCGGATACTGAAGAGGCTCTGATTCTCTCTTTTTTACTCCTTCTTCCCACTCACTATTACATTAAATGCAAGATAGGGGATATGGGCCTCGATGAATGGCTCAAATCTCTGAGCCATGCCAAAGAGCCGGGGGGAGAGGGTGTAGTGTGCAAATGAGCAGCGTGCCGATCGAACATCAACAAATCCTGCCTCTGTGAACATCACCTCCATCTCTTTTCCGGTATAGTAATGCTCCCCGAAATCACCCACTCCAATCTTGTTCAATCCAAGACGCTCACCGAGCCGGTAGAAGAAGGGTACCATCCACGTGAGCATATTCCATGAGAGCGTACAGATAGCAATCCTGCCACCTGGTTTTAAGATACGATATGACTCGCGGAGCATCGCCCCCGGATCATTGAGATAGGTAAATGCAAGGAGACTGGCTATGCTGTCGAATGTTTCATCCTCAAATGGGAGAACATCAGCTGTTCCGACAAGGAATTCAGAATACGGGCAGCGGAGACGCCCCATCCTGACCATGCCGGGAGAGATGTCAAGCCCAACGGCAACACCTCCGTTTTTTGAGTAATGCTCAATAAACAGACCAGTTCCACATCCAAGATCCAGGAGGAAGCCCCCGTCTTTGAGTCGATCAAGAACCAGAGTGCTGAGATGCTGGTGGTACAGCCGCCCCTGCCGGAGATCATACCGCTGATCATAGACCCCGGCAACCTCATCATAATGTGCCTGTACCTTTGCCCTGCTCATAATTTCAACTCCTCAAGGTTTGCCAGGAAGGCATTTACCTGGAGATATTCATTCCCCGACATTCCGAGCATCGCATCAGCCTCAGCAAGGAGAAGCGTTGCTTCAGGATTATTACAACATACCTTCAGTGATCTCCGGAGCGTGTCGATCAGGTCAGATCCTGAAAGACCATAGTCTATCATCAGGCTCTCTGCACCCTTCCTTGCCCCGGAAAGATCGCCTTGCCTGATCGCCTCGATGATCGCAGTACCAAACCGTGATATCTCGCTCACATCAATCTCCCCGGGATTGATCGGAGTTCCAAGCTCCACTGCCACCTGAAGATGCATAATCGCCTTCCTCAGATCTCCCTGCACTGCAATGGAGAGGAGTTCCAGATCATCATCAGGGATGAGATCACTCTTCCCCTCAGATCGCAGTATCTCCCGGAGCCGATCTGCAATGAGACTGTTTTCGATCGGGAGAAACGAGAGGGGGAGAGTGCGGGATCGAATCGGACTGAGCAAGGCTGCGGGCTGCGTTGTCACAAATATGAAACGGCAGGTGGAGCTGAACCGCTCCATTGTCCGGCGAAGACCGTTCTGTGCATCATGGGAGAGTGCATCTGCACAATCAAAGACAATAACCCGGAACTCACGATTCAGTGGCTTCAGGGAGGCATGCCATCGCACGATATATTTGAAATTGGAGAGAACACTCTGGCCTTTCTGGTAAAGGGGAGTGAATTTTGGATTTGCCTCAAGATATGCACGGCCCTGGGAGAAGAGTGTCTCCGAGGGGATCACCGTTACGTTTTCAGCAACGTGATCCTGATAGATAAGCTCAAGAAAGGAGTCAAGTGCCGTAGTCTTTCCTGTCCCACGAGGACCCGAGAGAAGCAGATGAGGAAACGATCCGGATTCAGCAAAATATTTCAGCTGCCGTTTGATATGCTCCTCTCCAAGGATCTCATCAAGCCCACGGGGGCGGTACTTCTCTATCCAGAGCATCAGGCCAACCTCTCCCTCATCTCTCTCAATGCATCTGCAAGGAATTTCTGGTTATCGATCGAAGCTGCAATCTCCTCATAATCTCCCGCCACTTCTTCCAGGCAGGCGGCGGTGATTGCCGGCAGCGCACGGGTCAGTTCGTCGATAATCGGAAGTGTTGCAAGCCGGGCAGTGCGGGAGAGCGGGTTTAAGTCGATCGCAATAACAACCCGCCCCATCTTCCTGAGCGCCTCGCAGCGATCGCCATCCTCAAGGGCAACCAGAATGAGATCCGCAGATCCAATACCCTCAGGCAGGCAGAGGCCGCGATCATGTTCAAGCGGGACAAGCCGCTCACACTCACCCGTCAACACCTCCACACCATGAGCGGTCAGGTGGTCTGCGACCTGTTGCATCCTCTCCCCGGTCCGGTGAAAGAGATTCACCTCAACTGCCACCCCTGTTCTCTTCTGAAGTGCTGCGATCTCGTCTTCTGCGAGTGCAGCGCAGTTTCCA
>DUKV01000029.1:0-42943 GCA_013329165.1 Methanocalculus sp.
CTCAATTTTGATCGGAGATACTGATCAAGCCGATGAAACTATTTAGACTGTAAGAAAGGGTGAACAGATACTTTTACCTCAGATCAGTGTGAGTAAAGGTGCTATGGAGGGGATGACGTCTGGATATAAGGGAAGATGATGAGATGGAAGTTCTCCAGAGGAGGGTGCTACGGGATGGGAAGAGCATCAATATTCTGGTCGAACAGCTCAACCATGTCAGTATCCCGTACCGGGTGAAGGCAGCAACCGAACTTGGAAAGATTCACCACCCACATGCAGCTGCGGCCCTGATCCGATCCCTCTCCGATCCAGAGAGTGATGTCGTCTTTGTGGTGATCAAGTCACTTGGTGCGATCGGAGATCCGGTTGCAGTCGAGCCACTGATCAGCTGCCTTGACGGGGCTGACCGCTGGGTTCGCCGGGGTGTGGCAGCGGCGCTTGGAGATATCCGGGACTCCCGTGCAATCCTTCCCCTCTCGGGACTGCTTGGGGATGAGCGGGCTGAGGTGCGGGCAGCTGCCGCTGAAGCGCTCGGGAAGATCGGTGATCCGGCTGTTGCAGAGCTGATCCGACCCCTGCTCAACGATAAGAAGGATATCGTGCAGGATGCCGCATGGGAGGCACTCAGGGTGCTCTCTGAAAGAACGGAGGGGTGAGTGGCAGGGCGCGTTAATTTCGTTTGTTTCCCCCAATGAGCTTTGAATGGAACCAATTCTGGCGCGACAGCACCATAATCCTCATTGCGGGGCGATCAGCCCCTCCTGGTGACCGCAGGTTGCCCACCCCGACGGCAAAAGGGGGGAGGCGATGCCCCCTGGAACCAGGAAGGGTCGGAGCAGGAGATAAAAGAAAAGGAAGGGTCAGTGTAGGGGTGCTGACCAGTTACTTAGTAAAAATATTGGATATTTCACGGCTTCCGTCTCGCATTTGCCCGTACATACGCTGCCCCTTCCTCATCCTGCACCCGGAGGAGGTATGTCCCAAAACAAGGCTTTGTGTAGGGAAGGATCACCGTATCCCCTCCTTCAATGGCAAGTGCAATCGGGGGCACTCCGATCATCCGTTTCTCAAAGAGGAGGAATCCGGGGTCAACATAATAGACCTCGGTATAGTGTTTCTCGATATATGCCCGGATCTCTTTAAAGGAGGTATATTCCAGGATCACCTCATACCCAAGGTTCTCTACACAGCTCATGATGTGACATCCCCTGGTTTTTTCATCCACCTGAGACCAGAAAGAACACTCTCTGATGCTATTTGCTCCAGAGGCTTCTTCCAGACAGGCATGGTAGAGCTGATCTTCTTCCACACTCTCATGAATCGTACCGGCTCCAGTGCGCGTACTGCTCTCATCGCTTCTCCCACCCCATCACCTGATCGAGTTTTCTTCTGAGTTTGGCGGGGTTATGGACTGCCACCTCCATGATGAGATCGCAGGAGCAATCAAGATCTCCGGACAGGGCTTCTGCATCCCTCCCAAAGATCAAGACAACAAGACGTCCGGGGAAGAGGAAACGGATCGTCGATGCATACGAGATCCCGGCATCGTTATGGATGAAGGCCACGATCAGATCCGGCTGCCGTACCTTCTGTGAGAGTTCATCGATACACTTTTCGAGCACCATAAGCTCTCTGATATACATCTTTTTGGGATCTGAGATCCTGAGCAGATTCAGAACTGAGGGGTTGCCTGCGATAGTGAGTGTGAATCCATCATCATTGAGCCGGTCTGCTGCATAGAGAGCAAGCGCCTGCTGGACAGGAACCTCGGGACAGCCAAGAACAATCAGTGCCTCTTTTGCCGTTTTTTCCATTATTTCCTCCTGTGATGCCACTCCCTGGCTGAGCATAACGCGAGATTGCTTTTCTGCGATACGTGAGGGCATAACGTTCACAGTTGCCTTGGTGCTTCTGATGGATAAACGATGCTGATCCCGGGGTGATGATTCAGTCAGATATGTCGGAGGAGATGTGAACGTCATCCATCAGGAGCTTTATGGTGCTGTGTGATCCAGATTAATAGAGAATGCAGGTGATTCTCCCCGATAAAAGCCGCCATACCCTTCCGCAAGATCCACAGGATATTCGCGGGATTCTGCTTAAGTTTGGCTGCAACCCAACAAGTGTGATCGTGATCAGGAATGGAATTGTTGTGCCTGAAGATTTTACTGCTCGTGAGGATGATGAGATCAGAATTATATCTGTTTCCCATGGCGGATGAAGTAGAGCCGATTCTATTATTGAAACCAGTGAGGTTATGAGATCGTCTGTTATATGTGGAAAGAGTGAGGAGAAGAGATGATCAACAGCAACGGAGTTGATGGCCGAAATGAATCCTGCTCCCACTGCACGAAGACTGCTGTTGTCCGGCTCACCGATCCCGACCGCCGCCTCTGTGCAGAGCATTTCATCAGTGATTGTGAAGAACGGGTGCGAAGAGCGATTCAAAGGGAGAGAATGATTTCAGATTCCGATCGGATCGCAGTCGGCCTCTCGGGTGGAAAGGACAGTACAGCTCTTCTGAGGATCCTCTCCCGGATTTTCTCTTCCTGTGATGATGATGCATCTTCAGAGACAGATGCCTCAGAAAACGGTGCAACCAGACCCACCGCAGATCTTGTTGCTATAACTATTGACGAGGGGATCGCAGGGTATCGTGAGGAGACGATGGAGGCAGCAGCTGCACTCGTCAGTCGATTCAGAATCCCACAGCAGATCATCAGTTTTCGTGAACTCTTTGGATCCGATCTCGATGACCTGCTCAAAGGGCGCGAAGAGGAGGCATGCACCGTCTGCGGGGTGCTCAGGAGGCGGGCGCTCCTTGAAGGTGCCCGGCGTGCAGGTGCGACGAAGATTGCAACCGGCCATAACCTGGATGATGAGGCACAGTCAGTTCTTATGAACCTGCTCCGGGGTGATCTTCCCCGGCTGGTTATGGATACTGCATCCGGATACCCGGACTGTTTCATTCCCCGGATAAAACCGCTCCTTCCACTCTCAGAGAAAGAGATAGTCGTCTACCTGGTGGTACAGGGGGCATTTACGGATCTCCCCGAATGCCCATATGCCCACACTGCACTCCGGGGGGAGGTGCGGGAGATGCTCAGCTCTCTTGAGGTGCAGTATCCCGGGACGCGGCAGAGGTTAATCTCTGCACGCGATGATGTACGGGAGATCATCAGTCCAGATGAAACAGGGCTGCAGGGGGAAGGAGCGGTGACCCGGTGCCGTCGTTGCGGTGAGATCTGTAGCGGAGAGATTTGTGCTGTCTGCCGGGTGCTTGAATAGGTGATATTGGTGGTTGAGAAGTCGGATTGGAAAGAGATGAAGATATGATGACTATTCTTGAGTGATAAGAAGAGAGATAAGAGAGAATCACCAAAGAGATTTTAAATAGGAGTAAAAAGCCGTGCTTTCACCAGACGAACAGAGACGCTACTCGCGCCAGATCATGCTCTTTGGCGAAGAAGGGCAGGAGAAGCTAAAAGATGCCACCATCTTCATCGCAGGAGCCGGCGGTCTGGGCTCACCGATTGCACTCTATCTCGCAGCAGCAGGAGTCGGAAAGATCATCATCGCGGACAATGATCTCGTTGAGCTCTCGAATTTAAACCGCCAGATTGTCCACTCCACCCCGGATATTGGGGAAAGGAAGAGTGAATCGGCACGGCAGAAGATGGGGGCGATCAATCCCGGGATCATCATAGAGGGACATCATGGAACCATTGATTCTGAGAATATCTCCACGTTGATCAAAGATACCGATGGGATTGTGGATGCAATGGATAACTTCGAGACACGATACATCCTGAATAAAGCAGCATATGAGAAGAAGATCCCCCTCTTCCATGGAGGAATCCATGGATTCTCCGGCCAGGCAACAACGATTATCCCCGGCAGGACTGCCTGCCTCAGGTGCATCTTCCCTCATGCCCCGCCGAAAGAGACGTTTCCTGTGCTTGGAACAACTGCCGGATTCATCGGAGTCCTGCAGGCAAACGAGGTCATAAAATACCTGATCGGAACAGGTGAACTCCTCGAAAACCGCCTCCTCCTCTGGGATGGCGAGAGGGCGGAACTCGATACAATAGAGGTTGAGAAGAATCCGTCCTGCCCGATCTGTGGAAATAATGGTGAATAGGCAGGCGTATACACTCTCACGAGAAAATTTTACCAATAAACAAAAGAAACAGACCATAACAATCAGGTGATAAACAGATGCCAGATCAACAGGACGAGCATATCATTGAGGCCAGCGGCCGGGCACGGATCGTGATCAGAAATGGAATGGTAGTGGAGGTGGGAGATCCGCTCATCCGTGACTGCCCCCTTGCAAAGCGGTTCGCATACCCGATCCCGGAGATGACAAAAGAGCAAATCGGCGCAAACATCACCCACCGGATACAGGCATTTGGGATGTGCACTCCGGATCGGGAGGTGCTGGATGATCGGGAGTTTGTCGGGTTCGGGGCATCCGAGATCATCAGCTTCGGGATGAGGGCGGGCATGCTGGATGCCGCAGTCATCGCCTGTGATGGAGCAGGAACCGTTATCACACCAACACCCTCTCTCGTCCAGGGGATCGGCGGCAGGATGTCAGGGCTCGTCTCCACCACCCCGTATCCATCGGTCATCCGGAGGATCGAGGAAGCAGGCGGTATCGTTGTCTATCCCGAAACAGGAGCGATAGATCAGGTGGGCGGGGCTGCACGGGCGATCGCAGAGGGATTCACAGGAATCGCCACCACCGTGGCACTTCCAGAGGATGCAGAGGCGATCCGGGGCCTGTACCCGAATGTCCTGATCATCGGCGTCCACACAACCGGCCTGACAGTAGATGAGGCGCAGGCACTCGTAGAGGCAGCTGACCTGGTGACGGCCTGCGCATCCGGACCAATCAGGGAGATCGCAGGTGTCCGGGCACTCATCCAGGCAGGTGTCTCGGTGCCGGTCTTTGCCATGACAGAGAAGGGAAAGGAGATCCTTATTGAGAAGATCCGGCAGTCTGATGAGCCGGTCTTAATCAAGCCGACAAAGCTTCCGGCAGGCGGCGGCATCCAGCCGGAGCCGCTGATCTGAGGAGAATCACTCTGGTTTCAGGTGCTCGTTTCTGAACCGGACGAGCTCTTCACAGAACTCCCCGAGATAGTCGTCCATCGAGAGGCTCCCTTCCTGGAAGGCACACTCTCCCTCCTCGATCACCTTGTTGATGATATCCCGGGTCGGGAGGATGAGGTCGATTGAGACACCGGCCTGCTCAGCTCCACGGATCAGGGCCTCCCGGAAGATCCCAAGGCAGTAGGCGATCCTGTACCGGTAGACACCTTTCGTCTTGGCAAGGTACCCGGCAACGCGGCCGGTCTCGATCCTGAGGAAGTCGTCAAGGACCTTCTGGTCTTTGCACTTGCCGAGCATGTACTTGTAATGGGCATAGGGGTACATCTCCTCAAGTTCGGAGGGGACGATTCCACATGTCCCAAAGACAATGATATGGTACTGATCGTCTGAAAAAACCTGCGATATGACCATCCTGATCAGCTGGTGGCTCGGGCTGGTGCTATAGGGTTTCCGCATCGCACAGGGGAGGAAGATCCCGATATCCTTTGGTTCGACATCATACTCATCGATGATGTAGCGGTAGGACCGTTCAAACTCCGGCAGGTAGAAAGGGGGATCGGTAAGGAGGGGCTTTTTGGATGGGGTGGTGTTGCCGCCCATGGTTGTCTCATAGACATTGGTTGTGGAGGAGGATGAAGGCTGCGGATAGGGTATCGCCGGATCAGGGGAGGAAAGAGAGGGGGAGAGAAGATGGTAGCGGGGTTCTGACCAGCTGCTGAATGAAAACGAGTACTATTTTCAGAAGATTCGTTCCGTCATCTCAGATACCTGCGCCATCCCTCGGGACACAATATTTCTTCATAAGGGAGAGACTCAGGATTATCTTTGATGAAAACCTGATAATCAATTACAGAAGATATATATTCGTAAAGAACCGAACATCATTCATGTCAATCAAATGTGGTGACAAGCCCGGAGAGGGCAGGTATGTATGCAAGAAATGTGGAAAGTCGATCACCCTTGCAAGCAAAGACGAGGCAATCTACCCCTGCCCGGTCTGTCAGTTCTGCGAATATCGTCAGGGTTGATCCAGGCAGAACGTATCAGAACCAACACCCATTTTTAACTCAGGTCCACTCCGGAAGAGCTGTATCCAGCAGATAGAAGGCAGATGGGTCAGCGATATGAATTATACCACTGCTCATATTCCTTATGATCTGCAAAACAGTGGAGAATATACAGAGTTTCTTCATGAATCTCATATATAATCCGTGCCTGTCGCGTCACCTTCTCACCATGAGAGGGGATACCATACCTCAAATGACGGCGGGGAGGCATGGATTGTATCTTTTCGAAATGTGAGAGGAAGAGATGCTGAAGATCGTTTGGTAGCCTTTCAAACTCTTTTCGTGCAGCATCAAGGAAGAGGATCTCCATTCGATCACTTCGTAATGAGCCGTCTCATCTCATCCAGAGAGGTGAGAGGAGTTGTTCCGGCCAGAACCTCACCCATCTCTATGGAAACCCCTCTGTGAACCAGTAGCAACTCTTCCTCTTCAATCATCCTTTCATATGCGAGTATAGCCTGACGAATAACCTCCGTCTGATTCCCCGCATATCCCTTATCGATGATCCTACGGATCGCCTCTTCATATGGTCTTCCAATATTAATGTTCATAGAGATCACCCTTACGCGTATAATCAATGTATATTCAATAATATATTAATTGATCATTAATCTTGCAGGGAGAAGGATCCGGCACACCATTCGGATCGGCCATCACAAAAATATTCTCCATGATGAGCCCATCAAACCACCGATCTGACTTATAAACCCTCCCCATTTTTCCGGCATTCTGCGCGCTTCTGACAGATCCCGTCAATTTATCTGTTATTATCCTCATTTTTCCTGGTCATCCCAACTTTTTCGCACCCCCAAGAGGGTTTTTCGTCAGGTTTATATACTCAGCGTACGACTGGCTCATGGACTCCAGCATTGAGTTCTCGGAAAAAGCAGGTCGAATTAAAGAGATTGAACAGGGAACCTCTATCTCAGAATCCCTGAGTTCATCGTATCTGCACACAATCGCACAGAAACTTGAACACGAATACTACCCCACAGGAAGCACCAGATTCCGGTATCCGGTTCATCTCCTGCTGAAACTCCTCATCATCAAGTGTTTCAGGAAACAATCCTATGCCCGGACAATTCATCTCCTGACAGAGGAGGATTGTTTTCATCTTGGGGCACAATTGGGCGAAGATGGTTACATCTTACCCAATTCCGCCACACTCCACTACTTCGTGAAATACCGTCTTGGAGTCGATGGGATGAAACGGCTCATGCATCTTGTTGGTGAGGCAATTCTTCTCTGGGCACAGGATGAGATGGTCGGTATCATTGATTCAACTCCGATTGAAGCTTCCCGGTACGACAAATATGCTCCGTTTCATCCTCACTACTCGGTGAAGATGGATAAAGCGCATATCTTCCATCTGGGACCATACCCTCTTGCAATGGTCTACTCGTATGGAACCGACGCTGATCCATCTCATCTTCTGCCTCTTCTTAAAAGGGTGAAGGCATTGAATCCACAGCTCACCAATGTGCTGCTTGATGCAGGATATGACTCATTTGAGGCACATGCCCAGGTCTGGTATCATCTGAATGCCCGACCCTGCATCGATATCCGGGAAGGAGCAGTTCTCCAGAATGAAGGAAATGTAGACAGAATCAGACACTGGGTCAACAAGCTCTGGAGAGCAGGGGGAGATATCCACGCTCCCCTGGCTCAACAGTTGAGATTCCTCTTCCAGAACGGAAGAGTGGAACAGGTCGGAATGCATTTCCGAAACAAGAATCTTCTCGACCCAGAATTCTCAGCACTCATGCGAAGCCGTGGAGAGTGTGAACGGGTACATGCCCGGATTAAGGCATCGGTTACCTTTCACCTCAGGAGGATTCAGCATGAAAGCCGGGAACTCTATATGATCCTCAACTTTGTTGTTTATCAAATGCTCCTCCTGATAGGGATGCGTGCCGGGGTGAAGAACCCAACACACCTGAGTGCCCTGGTCTGAGGACTGATTCCCGCATTCAGAGGTAGAAAATCCCCTGTTGATAGGGGGTAGGGAGAGCGATAGTTCTGTCTTTTCGATTGGTTTTTGGGTTTTTGACGGTGGAAATGTATTAGTGCTCAAGACAATGGCAGAAATGTTGAGCAGCCGGACGATATATTCAGTGCTCGATAGGGAGATCTGATGGAACAAACGACACTGAATTTCATCCCATCAAATCAGGAGGGGTGTTGTTTTGATGGGCTCATGATAGTGGGCTTTCCCACCAACAACACTTATAACCATCAATGCCGTAAAAGAAGAAAGGGCTTGATGAACAGCCCATAGAGAACAGGAGGAATTTTATGCCTGAATTTGCAAACCCATTCGCAGGAAACAATATCGATCGAAAGATCTCCCCTGATGAGCTCATCCGCACTGTCCGCTACAGTATGTCAGCAGAATTTGAGGCGATCCAGCTGTATATGCAGATCGCAGATGCAACTGACAACCCTCTGGCAAAAGAGGTCTTAACCGACATTGCAAATGAGGAGAAGGTACATGTAGGAGAATTATACCGCCTCCTGATTGAGCTGGATCCGAAAGAGAAGGAGTTTTATAAAGAAGGTATTGAAGAGGTGGAAAAGGAGCTTGAAAAGTTAAAAACAAAGAAATAAATACTTTTTTCTTTTATCAGTATCTCCGAAAGGGATCCATGACTTCCACTTGAAATAACGCCTCTTCTTTTCGAACCTCTGTAACAGACCGGATGTTAGCAAGGTTTAAATATTATGGATATCCATTGTATATCCTATGAAGAAGGTTGAGCTGAAGCCTGCTACCCGGATCGAGATCGAGAATATTCAGGGTTTTCTCATTCGAAAAGTCACCAAATTCGGGAATAGCGCTAAAGTGGACTGCCCCAAGGAATACCTGGACAGAACGGTCTACCTGGTAATACTATGAAACTCAGTGATGCACTGCAGACCTCCATCAGAAGAGGGGGATATAGTAGAGGGAATGCACTCCTTATCGCAGATGACAGATTCATCATTGTAGGGAGTATATCAACAGAGAAAGGAGAGGATGAGGGCGAGGATCAAAAAGGAGAAATGACCCGGGCTTTCGCGATATCACTCTCGATCACTGGCGATGAAGAACCCACAAAAGAAGTCTCCGCACCCCTCCTCTATGCACCAGTTCTTGCAGTTCCATTCTTCATCTTCAGGGGATGGAGACTGAAAAAGAGGGGGCAGAAAGAGTGATTTTGCTATCAGCATGTTAATTCACCGCCACAGGAGAGATGTAATCATAAAAGAGGAGAGAGGATTACCTGAGTCCACCTTCAACCGTGATCGTCTTCTCGATGATCGGGATATCCACCCCGGCTTCCTCCATTGCCCGCTCAACCACATACCGGACACCGGAACAGCAGGGCACCTCCATATGGGCGACGGTGATCGTTTTGATCGTGTGCAGGGTGACGATCTCGACCAGAATCTGGATGTACCCTTCAATATCCGAATCCAGTTTCGGGCAGAAGTTAACCAGCACACGGTTCTTCAGGAGATCGGCATGGAAATTTCCATACGCAAACGGGACGCAGTCTGAGGAGACGAGGAGATCTGCATCATCGAAACAGGGTGCTGCCGGATTGATGAGCCGGAGTTGGACCGGCCACTGCCGGAGTTCTGATGGTGCCGGAGCCCCACCTCCCTTCACATCATCCCGGATGATGGTGTCTGGAGTGGTTCCCGGACAGCCCGGGTGGGTGCAGGGGGACTCTATCGGCCCTTTCTCCTGGTAGGGCACCGGGATATCATGCTCCTGGAGGAAGGCAACAGCCCGTTCATAGAGATCCATCCGGTCATGTGAATCCAGGTGTTCAAGATGCGCCCTGATGACAGCATCACCCTTGGAAACGATCGTCCGCATCACCTCCCATTCATCATAAGGCTCGGCCTCCCGTTCGATGACCGAGATTGCCCCTTCAGGACATGTGCCGATACAGGCGCCAAGGCCATCGCAGAAGAGATCGCTGACCAGCCTTGCCTTACCATCGATGATCTGGAGCGCACCCTCGGGGCAGTCGGGGATGCAGTCCCCGCACCCGGTGCAGAGATCCTCATTAATCCTGATGATCTGTCTTTTCATGGTTTTTTCCTCCTATAAGATGCAATCCTTACAATCCTGCTCGCCACAGGGAAGGTTATCTATCTTCCATTTGAGTGCCCAGTGCTTAATATCTCTGATAACCCCGACCAGGTCGAGGCCGCTCTCCGTCAGGCTGTACTCTGAGCGGACCGGAAAGACGCTGGTGTCGATACAGCGGGTCAGAATTCCTTCATCCTCAAGCTCCTTCAGCCGCTCGGAGAGGACTTTCGGGGTGATCCCATCAAGAGAAAGCCGCAGCTCGGAGAAACGCCGGGTATAGGATTCCCCTTTGTACAGCTCAAGGATGATCAGGAACATCCATTTCTTTGAGAGGTATCTAACCGACTGGTTAACCGTGCACCCTTCCTGCATGGTATAGTATTGGAAACTCACTCCTATTTATATAATAGTATGCAATAGATATCTTGTATCAAAAAGATATCAAAAGGAGAATGGAAATGTTCTGTAACCAGTGTGAAGAAACGGCCAAAGGCACCGGATGTACCGTCAAGGGAGTCTGTGGAAAAGAGGATGAAATTGCCATATACCAGGATCTCCTGGTATATCTCTGCAAAGGAATAGCTGTCAGAAACCTTGCGGCGATGGAGAGTGGCAGAGATGATCCGGATGCAGGAATATTTATCGCTGATTCCCTCTTTGCGACCCTCACGAACGTGAACTTCGATCAGGCGAGGTTTGTTGATCTGATCAAGAAAGCAATCACCATCCGTGATGCACTCCCCCCTGCAGGAGATGATGAGCCGGATGCCTGTACCTGGAAGCCTGCTTCCGAGGGTGAGATGTTGGAGAAAGGGAAGGCTGTCGGCCTCCTTGCAACAGAGAACGAAGATGTGAGATCGCTCCGTTCGACTCTCCTGTTTGGGATGAAGGGGATAGCCGCCTACTATACCCATGCAGAGGTGCTTGGAAAGACCGATGCGGAGATCGAGATGTTCCTCCAGAGAGGGCTTGCATCGACTCTCCAGGATCTCGCTGTTGACGAGATGGTAGGGCTCGTCCTCGAATGTGGAGAGTATGGTGTCAAAGTCCTTGCACTCCTTGACGCAGCAAACACCGGCGCATATGGAAAGCCGGAGATCACGAGTGTGAAGACCACCGTCGGGTCGCGCCCCGGCATCCTGATCACAGGGCATGATCTAAAGGATCTTGAGATGCTCCTTGAGCAGTCACGTGATGCGGGTGTGGATATCTACACCCACGGCGAGATGCTGCCTGCCCATGCCTATCCTGCATTCAGGAAGTACGCCCACCTTGTCGGGAACTATGGCGGTTCATGGCCACACCAGAAGGAGGAGTTTGAGAGTTTCAATGGACCGGTTCTTGTCACCACAAACTGTATTGTGCCACCAAAGGACTCCTACAAAGAGAGGATATACACCACAGGAATGGCCGGCTACCCCGGTGTTGCCCACATTCCGGCTTCAGCCGACGGAAGCAAAGACTTCTCGGCAGTCATTGCAGCAGCAAAAGCTTCAAAACCCCCCCAGGCTCTTCCGGGGAGCGGTGCGGATCTGATCACCGGCTGTGCCCATGATGCCGTCCTTGCTCTTGCAGGAACCGTTGTCGATGCAGTGAAGAATGGGGACATTAAGAAATTCATCGTGATGGCAGGTTGTGATGGCAGACGCAAGGACCGGGAGTATTATACACAATTTGCAGAAGCACTCCCACAAGATACTGTCATCCTCACAGCAGGCTGTGCCAAGTACCGGTACAACAACCTCGGACTCGGGGATATCGGCGGCATCCCCCGGGTGCTTGATGCAGGGCAGTGCAATGACTGCTACTCGCTTGTTGTGATCGCACAGGCACTTGCAGAGGCATTCGGTGTTGGGATCAACGATCTTCCGATCGCATACAACATCGCATGGTATGAACAGAAGGCATGCCTCGTCCTCCTCTCACTCCTCTCCCTTGGAATAAAGGACATCACCCTCGGTCCCAGGCTTCCGGGATTCATCTCCCCGACGGTTCTTGATGTGCTTGTGAAGAACTTCGATCTGAAACCGAACACGACTGTTGAAGACGATATGGCACGGATGCTTCAGGCATAAAGCTTGAGGCAGATCCCCTCACTTTTTCAGAAATGAATGTCAGGGATATCAATGGAGGGAGGAGTGACATGAAGATCGATGAAAGAGTGCCTTTTCCCATTGATTCCATCAGGAGAGCAGCCAATGCAGTGTACATGTCCGGGAGCAGCTAACCTCAGAAGTCCCACACTTGAACTACGAACCTGCCCGCAATGCGGAGACGAAATTGAGATCTTCTCGGATGAGATGAAAGCAGCATGCGAGAGATGCGGTTTTGTCATTTATAACGACATCATCTCCTGTGTCCGCTGGTGCAGATATGCAAAAGAATGCGTCGGCGAGGATATGTATCGGAAAATTACCGGGAAAGAAGAGGAGTGAAAAAGTGGTGACCAATGCTGGTATTGCTCCCTGACAGATACATTATTAATCCCAGATGAATAAGCATGTCTTGTTATAAAGAAGAGAAGTGATTTCCATGCCTCCACATTGTGATACACGAGATGGTCCTGTTGTAACAGCGGCAAAGAAAGCGCTGGAAACAGAGAACCTCAATTATGTCCTTATCTGGATTCCGGAAGAGTCAGAAGAAGAACTGAAAGATATCTTTGAAAGAACCCTGCGGGCCAGAAAAGCCGGAAAAGATTCTCAGGATGTTGCCGATGACTGGTTCTTTGAGAACTGCATCCGGCTCCACCGTGCTGGTGAGGGAGCCCCCTACACCGGTATGAAACCCGCTGGTCTCAGTGAAGGGCCGATAGTTCCAAGAGCCGAGAAAGCAATCGAGACCGGTGATCCCGGGGAGACGATCAGTTTTATTCTCAAGACAATTGAAGAGGATCTGATCCATCGGTTCCATCATGTTATGCAGAAGAAAACATATGATCTGAATGATGTAGCTGCCGGAAGGGAATATATTGAAGCATTCATCGGATGGGTAGTATATTCACACCATCTCTATGCCTCCGTAACCGGCGCTGCCGGAGAGAGCGAGAAGCATGTCGGGAATGCCGGACATAAACACGAATGAGTCTTTACTCAATACCTGTAAATCCGCATGAAAGTCAGTATTGATCGTATAGGATGTATCAGTTGTGGATCCTGCTGGGACACCTGCCCGGACTTTTTCGAGCAGAATCCTGATGATTCATTCAGCCAGATTAATGAAGAATTCCGGGTGAGGGGAATCATTGCGGAAGGAGAAGCCCCCCAGGATCTAAGCGACTGCGTAATAGATGCAGCAGATCTCTGTCCGGTTCAGATCATCCGGACAGAGATCTGATCTCCACCGGACGTTTGTGTTCCCTCACACCGATATGAGTAATGTGACCCGCTTCGCTATTGCCAGCAGATGGGAGAGCCCATTTTTTCGAGAAACTCCATAATACGCGATAGTATCAGATCACTCAGGTACCATGACAGTACCTGTTATCCGTTCTGCACCGGAATAGATATTCATCTTGTTTGACCTGACAAATCCGATTAGTGTCAGGTTTGCCTGTTTTGCTATCGCAACTGCAAGCGTCGTTGTAGCACCTCGTGAAGCAACAATCGGGATGCCTGCAATGAGACACTTTCTCGCCATTTCCGATGAGATTCTTCCAGAGCAGATGACAAAGGTTTCTGAGAGATCAATTCCGGCTTCAAGAGCAAAACCTATCGCCCGGTCAAGGGCATTATGGCGTCCGATATCCTCAACAATCCGGATCGCCGCCCCCTCTTTATTGAAAAGTCCGACGATATGGATTCCTCCTGTTTCGATGTGAAGATCTGAGGTGAGCCCAGCCTTCACTGCCGCCTGGATAATACCCGGAGAGAGCACAAACCCTTGCGGTGCATGCGGCAGGTGTGTGGAATCCAGAAACGAACTCGTCCCGCCGCAACCGGAGAGAACAGTCTTCTTTGAAACAAGGATTTCAAAAGGATTCTTCGTCAGGACACTTATCTTCGTATCCTCAATCCTGATCGACTCGATATCTTCGAGAGAGCTGATGATCCGCTCGGTATAGAGGTACCCGATCACAAATTCGCGCAACATCACCGGGCTTGTCATTGCAGTGAGGATATGCCTGCCATTCACAAGGACGGCGATCGGCACCTCCTCGATGACCGGGTGAAGAATCCCGGTGACAGTATCATCTATGACACGAAGTGTCGGAAGTTTCTGAAACATCATTTCACCATCCGTGTTATCTCTTCAAGCGTCCTGAGAAGGAGATCGATCTCCTCATCTGTTGTATAGAGATAGGTACTTGCCCGAACCGTTCCCTCTGGAAGAGCAAGCAGATCCATCAACGGCTTACAGCAGTGATCTCCGGATCGTACCATAATATCCGCTGCCTCATCAAGGATATGGGCAACATCGTGTGGATGCATCCCGGAGACAGTGAAGGAGACGACACCTATCCGATCATTTGGATAATCAGATCCATACACAGCTACGCCATCAATATCAAAAAGACCATTGAGAAGCCGTTGGGATAAATGCTCTTCATGACGTTGGATATTCTTCATCCCGATCGATTCAAGATATTGAACCGCCTTTCCAAGGCCGATTGTTCCCCCGATCGGAGGGGTGCCTCCCTCGTACCGGCGGTAATCCCCGATACAGGTGTATCCATCAACTGATGCCTGCTCAACCGACCCTCCTCCAATCAGCAGGGGTTCGAGATCCATCTCCTTCATCCAGAGTACACCGGTTCCGGTTGGTCCGAGCATCTTGTGTCCTGAGAAGCAGAGGTAGTCACATCCAAGATCCTTCACATCTATTGGGAGATGAGGAACTGACTGGGCACCATCCAGAAGGAGTTCAGCACCGTGGTCATGGCTAATGTGAGCAATTGTCCTGACAGGAAGAAGTGTTCCGAGGACATTTGATGCATGGGTGATCGCAACGAGGCGTGTCTCATCTGTGACGGTTGCCTCAAATGCTGCCGGATCTATAGATCCATCAGCATCCGGTCTGATTAGGTCAACGATAACACCCCTCTCTCTTAGACGTAGCCAGGGAAGGAGGTTTGAATGGTGTTCAAGAGCAGTCGTCACCACCCGATCCCCCTTCTTCCAGGAGATCCCTGAAGCAACAATTCCGATCGCCTCAGTCGTATTCTTTGTGATCACCGTGGTTCCGGATTCGCCCCCAATGAAAGAAGCAATACGATCATGAGCATCAAGATATTTCTGGGTTGCAATGACGGATAGCCGGTGGACACTTCTTCCAATATTTGCCCTGTACCTGAGATCGTACTCAGAGATCGCCTCTGCAACCTGCCGGGGCATCAGGCTGGTTGCAGCAGAGTCGAGATAGATGAGATCACTGGTTATCGGAAAGTCAGAGCGGATTGTATCGACATTCATGATCCCTCATCCATACTCCCGCTCCGATATCCCGTAAGATCGAGGGTGACATAGAGAAAGCCAAGGCGCCTGAAGGCATCGGTTATCTTCTCACGGCAGGCGATGAGATCCAAAAGATCATCTTCAGGGACTTCAATTCTGGCGATATCGCCATGAACACGGAGACGCAGTTGTGAAAAACCACATTCGGAGAGGATCTCCTCCCCCTCCTCGATCATCCTGAGTTTTTCAGGAGTGATCGGTTCATCATAGGGAATCCTGGTGGCAAGACAGGCATTTGAGGGTTTGTTCCAGAAGCTCAGATTGCATTCACGTGCCATCTCACGGATTCCCGGTTTATCAACACCGGCTTCAATGAAAGGATGCACCACACCTTCCTCATCGGCAACAGCAAGACCCGGGCGGTAC
This sequence comes from Methanocalculus sp., assembly GCA_013329165.1. Lineage (GTDB taxonomy): Archaea > Halobacteriota > Methanomicrobia > Methanomicrobiales > Methanocorpusculaceae > Methanocalculus > Methanocalculus sp9912u. The sequence goes on from DUKV01000029.1 coordinate 16,089, forward strand.
TCCCCGAGATCCGAGAGATTCGCCCCGTCAGCTATTGCAGCACCAGCTGCACGCTCCTTGAAGACACGTGACGAATCGCGCTTACAGATGGCACACCGATCTTTCGGATTCCGGCAGAATGCTTCATTTTGAAGAATTGGGAACGGAGCAATCTCACAGTCTATTCCAATCTCCTCAGCCACCCTGAGTGCATCAGCAACTGCCCGCCGGGGTACAACGGGTGAGTCAAGGAGGATATAGCGAACCTGGCCCGGCATCGTCTCCTCTGCAATGGCTGCCAGAAGAGCGCTATCCACACCGCCTGAGAAGGCAATAACAAGGGGAGAGTTCTTTTTTACTACTTCCCTGACATTCCTCTTCAGATCATCCATTTCATTCCACATCCTCACAAGAACCGCAGGACTGTTCACCTTCCCGCATCTTCACGCAGATTTTGCAAATCCGGGATGCCAGATCTATCTCTTTACCAGAATGGAGATCAGATGCGAGATCCCTGATCAGGGTGCGGATATCCGCCTCAAAAACAATTCTGTACCCTCGCTTTCCCGAAAGGTACTGCGATATGGCAGAGGGAGCACAATCAAGGATTTCAGCAGCCTCATGCTGGGTGGAACCGCACGAAATCAGCTCCTCTGCGATCGCTGCCCGGATAGCCGGGAGTACATCCCATACGATCATCTGACAGGGTAACTTCAAAGCCATCACTTCCCACCATAAGTATTTCACAATTGTTAAGTTAGTGAGTGATAAATATCTTCGCCAAAAGGCCTGAACAACAACTTTTTTATAAGCATCAGTTCATTCATGTATAGAAGATTCACAATTGTGAAAATACCAGGAGAAAGACATGGCACGATCATTATCAACAACGCAGACGATGACGGTCACCTTTGATGAGCCGCTTCTCCTTGAATCAAAAGCGACTCTCAGCCCATTCACCATCGCATACCAGGTCTATGGAAAACTGAATCGTGAGAAGAGTAATGCAATCCTCATCTGCCATGCCCTCTCAGGAGACGCCCATGCGGCCGGAGTCGATCCGGAGTCTGGAAAGAAGGGGTGGTGGGAGACGCTTATTGGGCCGGGAAAGGCATTTGATACCGACCGGTACTTCGTCATCTGTTCAAACGTTATCGGAGGATGCAAGGGTTCAACTGGACCCGCCTCAATCAATCCAAAGACCAATAAGCCATATGGACCGGGTTTTCCTGTCATAACCATTCAGGATATGGTCAGGGCTCAGAAGAGGCTCATCGACCATTTAGGTATCAAAAGACTCGCTGCGGTTGCTGGCGGATCGATGGGAGGAATGCAGGCGCTTGCCTGGTCGGTTCTCTATCCGGAGGCGGTCAGCAAGGTAATTGCTATTGCAACCACCGCCCGATCATCACCCCAGCAGATCGCATTTAATGAAGTCGGACGTCAGGCAATTATGGTTGATCCCGCATGGAAAGGGGGAGAGTATTCACCTGCTGATCCTCCTACGCGCGGGCTCGGTCTTGCCCAGATGATCGGTCATATCACGTACCTCTCGGATGAAGCGATGCATGAGAAGTTCGGAAGGAGATTCTTTGGACCTGAAGGGATCAACTATGAATTTGCAACAGAGTTTCAGGTAGAGAGTTACCTGCATCATCAGGGTGACTCATTCACCCGCCGGTTCGATCCAAACAGCTATCTCTATATCACACGGGCACTCGATTACTTCGATCTCTCACAGGACGGAACGCTTGCTGCCGGATTTGCAAATGCCAGCTCATCGTTCCTCGTTGTCTCGGTATCAAGCGACTGGCTGTACCCACCATACCAGTCAGAGGAGTTGGTAGCATCACTCACAGAAAATGAGATAGATGTGCAGTACTGCGAAATTCGATCGAAATACGGGCATGATGCCTTCCTGCTCGAATCCGGTCAGCTCAATTACATTATCGGGGATTTCCTCGACCGCCTCCTCGTCAGAAATGTAATGGAGGGCGGAATACCCACTCTCGCAGAGTCGGCTTCGATACTTGAAGCATCCAGAATAATGATCAATGAGAGCGTCAATCATCTCCCTGTGCTTGGAGAGAAGAAGCAGATTTCCGGGATCGTAACATCCTGGGATATTGCTAAGGCTGTCGCGTGCGGCCACAGGACTCTTGAAGAGATCATGAGCAGGGATGTTCTCACTGCATTGCCGGATGAGCCGGTTCGGGAAGCGGCACGCAGAATGCAGGAGCGTTCCATCTCAGCCCTCCCGGTCATTGATGAGAAGAGGCGGGTGATCGGTATCATCACCAGTGAGGCGATCAGCAGGCTTGTTGGCAGATGCACATAAGGAGGAAAACTATGGGTAAGATCTATAATGATATAACAGAAACAATCGGCAGCACCCCCCTTGTCCGGTTGAACCGGATCACCGAGGGTTTATCGGCAATAGTGGTCGTTAAGGTCGAGTCCTTCAACCCGATGCACAGCGTCAAGGACAGGATCGGGCTTGCAATGATCGACAAGGCAGAGAGAGAGGGGAGACTGAACAAAGGGCAGAGGATAATGATCGTTGAGCCGACGAGCGGAAATACCGGGATCGCCCTGGCAGCTGTTGCAGCCGCACGCGGCCACCCCATCACCCTCGTCATGCCAGAGACGATGAGTGTCGAACGGCGGCAGGTTCTCTCTGCTCTTGGAGCTGAACTGATCCTGACGCCGGGTGGCGAAGGGATGGGTGGAGCAATCCGGAAGGCAACATCTCTGGCAGAAGAAGGGGGCTGCTTCATGCCCCAGCAGTTCGAGAACCCGGCCAACCCGGAGATCCACAGAAAGACAACAGCTGAAGAGATCTGGTGGGATACAGACGGAAAAGTCGATCTCGTTGTTGCAGGGGTTGGAACCGGAGGCACGATCACCGGGATTGCCGAGGTTATCAAAGGGCGAAAGCCATCTTTTATGGCAATTGCAGTCGAGCCTACTGAGTCACCCGTTCTCTCCGGCGGACAACCCGGCCCCCACAAAATACAGGGGATCGGTGCAGGATTCATCCCCAGGATCCTCAGGCTCGACCTTATTGATGAGATAATACAGGTCACCGCAGACGAAGCGAAAGAGATGGCACAGAAGCTTGCCCGTCTCGAAGGGATCCTTGCAGGCATATCCTCTGGTGCTGCCCTCGCAGCTGCTCTTAGGGTAGCAGAACGAGAGGAGAGTGCAGGAAAGCTGATTGTTGTTATCCTGCCGGATACCGGGGAGCGGTACCTTTCGACCGGCCTCTTCACACCATAGGAGAAAGGGTAATGGGCATACGGGAAGATATCAGGACGGTCTTTGAGAAGGATCCGGCAGCACGATCCACCCTTGAGGTGATCTGCTGCTATCCGGGGATGCATGCCATCTGGATACATAGAATTGCACACCGTCTCTGGAGATACAGGCTTCGTTTTCCTGCCCGCCTGCTTTCGCATATCTCACGTGCCCTTACCGGAGTCGAGATACACCCCGGCGCAACCATCGGCAGAAGGGTCTTCATCGATCATGGCTCAGGTGTCGTCATCGGGGAGACAGCAGAGATTGGCAATGATGTCCTCATCTATATGGGGGTTGTTCTCGGAGGAACATCACTGACGAAGGGCAAACGCCATCCAACGATCGGAGATGACGTTATTGTCGGATCAGGTGCCGCAGTCCTTGGACCGATCGAGATAGGAGATGGTGCCCGGATTGGTGCGGGATCGGTTGTTGTCAGGCCCGTTCCTGCCGGAGCAACTGTGATTGGGGTTCCCGGAAGAATTGCCGGGCCTGATGAACAGAGAACCCCGGGAATCCTCGATCATGGAGATCTGCCGGATCCTATGCTCAGGGTGGTGAGCCGTCTCCTCGATCGGCAGAGCAGGCTTGAAGAGAGGATCTTTGAGCTTGAACGCGACCATGTGACAAAAGAGGCGAAGAGGAACGAACTGATCAGAGAGGAGGAAGTTCGTAACGCACTCAGGACAGTCATCGATCCTGAGGTCGGGATCGACATCGTCGATCTGGGACTTGTAAAAAAAGTGCATGTCAAGGATGATTCAGTTCTCGTCTCGATGGTGCTGACGACAAGCGCCTGTCCTCTCGTTGATTACTTAAAAGATCAGGTGAAGAGGACAGTCCTCGGACTTGGGGAAATCAAGCATGTCGAGGTTGAGATCCTCGATGAGCCTTTTAACTGGGATCGGTTCGTTGCACAGAAAGGAAAACTTGAAGATCTTTAAATCTGAAGCATCCGCTCAATGGCAACCCGTGCCCTTGCGGCAATCTCTTCAGGTACCACCATCTGTGGTGTCAGAGTCTCAAGTGATTGGATGACCTTCTCCAGGGAGGTCTTCTTCATATTCATACAGACGGCTTTTTCAGAGAGGGGATAGACCCGCTTGCCAGGACACTGTTTCTCTATCTGATGAATAATGCCAGGCTCCGTTCCGATGATAAAATCGACCTTGTCGGAAGCATAGATATGACGGATCATCCCGGAGGTTGAATGAACATAATCTGCCAGATCGATCACATCAGGCCGACATTCGGGATGAACGAGGAGCTCTGCATCCGGATGATCGAGACGGGCTCTGGAGACGTCTGCACTCGTCATCCTGTCATGGACATAGCAGTACCCTTCCCAGAGTAAGATCTCTTTTTCCGTGAATCGTGCCACATACCGTGCAAGGTTTCTGTCCGGGAGCATGATCACCTGATCTTCTTTGAGGGATTCGACGATCTTCAGGGCATTCGCTGAAGTGCAACAGATGTCACTTTCTGCTTTCACTTCAGCCGTTGTATTTACATATGCAACGACTGCTGCGTCAGGGAACCGCTCACGGAGCATCCGGACATCACCCCCGGCGATCATCCCTGCCATCGGGCAGTGGGCATCGGGTGCCGGGAGGAGAACAGTCTTTTCCGGGGAGAGGATGGCAGCAGTCTCAGCCATAAAATCAACTCCGCAGAAGACGATCGTCTCTTCTCTTCGTTCTGCTGCTGCACGGGCAAGTTCGAGTGAGTCCCCAACGATATCAGCAATATCCTGTACCCCGGCAACCTGATAGTTATGGGCAAGGATCACCGCATTTTTCTCTTCAGCCAATAAGCGGATTTTAGTTGATATATCCCGTGCAGTCACTTCTGGCACCGTTCTTCAATATGATGAATACGCATATTATCCTGATAACTGCCTTGAGACCTTATGGCTTTTCCCTCCCTTTCTTTTGTACCATCACAACATCATCTGAGGATACAACACGGAGAAGATAGGTCCCATGGCAGGGTTTGGTATAGGGGAGGATGACCGCATCGCCATCTATTCCAAGAGCAATGGGAGGAACACCGATGATCCGTTTCTCAAAGATCTTAAAACCCGGATCAACATAATAGACTTCCTTGAAGTGTTTTTCAACATATTTCCGGCACTCTCTGAATGAGGCCATCGAGAGGAGAACCTCATAGCCGAGATCTTCTACGCAACCCATCAAAGCACCTCATCGATTTTTTTACGGAGTTTGCCAGGATTATGAACCGCCTTCTCAACGATCAGCTCGCAGGAGATCTCAAGCTGTCCTGCGAGTTCTTCTGCCTCTCTCCCAAAGACAACGACGATGAGACGGCCTTCAAAGAGATACCGGATTGTGGTGGCGTAACTGATCCCGGCATCATTATGGGCAAAGACGATACAGGTCGACGGAGTTCGTTCCCCTGATGCAAGTTCCTCGATACACCGATCGAGTTCCATCATCTTCTTTGCGTATACCTTCTTTGGATCTGATACCTTCAGGAGAACCAGTACCGCGCTGTTTCCGGCTATCAGAACATCTGTTCCAGACTCATTCAGACGATCTGCTGCATACAGTGCAAGTGCCTGCTGCACCGGAACCTCGGGGCACCCAAGAATGATAAGCGTTTCATTTCTTTCTTCTTCCATACTATACCTCAAATACTAAACATCCCGAAACGGTGTGATATCACAGCCGGTACATGGAAGGCACATTGTACGGGCTTTTGCGGCATCGAGGCCATTATTTTTCAGAATATTTTTCGTCTCCTTTGCAAGGTACAGGAGACGTTCCTGTGAGGGGCGTTGTATCGTGATCTCCCCTTCACGAAGTGGGGAAGGTGAGATCGGACGGAGATTTGGGATTACACCCATCCGCGCAAGAGTCGTGACACCATCAAGTACTGTCCTGTCATCCTCACCAAGGCCGATGATGAAATTTGTAAAGACCGCGTTCTTCCCAAAGATTGATACCGCCTCCCTGAGCGCATCGAGTATCCCGGTTAAGGAGAAATCAGGACAGACAGACGCGAAGATCACCGGATCCATCGTCTCCACATTATACTTGATCTCAACTACACCGGCATCATGGAGGAGCCGGCTTGAATCTTTCGTCGGATAGACCGAGACACCGATCGGGAGGTCAAAACGGCTGTGTAATGCCTCCACAATCCTAACCATCCTTTCCACCTCCTCTTCAGGAGTGACGGCGACACCACTTGTAAGGGAGATTGCATTGAGCCTGCCGGTTGCCGATGCCTCTTCGACCATGCCGATGATCGTCCCGATATTTTTTATTCCGCCATCAAGTTTTGGAACCGGGCAGAATCTGCAGTTAAAGATACAGCATTCACTGACGGTAATGTATGCCTGTCCAGGACAGTGGCAGAGTGGTGTTTCGAGTTGCCCCCATATGAGCCGCTCATTGTTATGAAGAAGGAGAACACCATCTTCATCTGGAACAGCTTTCAATGGAGAATGTTCCTTTACCGTCAGGCGTACTCTGTGATCCCCTGACCGGATGAAGATCGACGTCCCTCCGGCTCCGGGACCGGCAGTTGCCGATGTCTTTGTTGCAATCGGGATAAGCCGGCAATCAAGCTCCACGGTCCCTATAGCAACAAGAAACGCTTTTCCTTCTGGCGTCAAGGTAGACATTTCTATCACACATTATCTTTCACAATTGTGAATTCCCCGATATTTTGTTCTGTGGAGTATTATACCTTCGGATTGAAGACACAAAACGAGGTTTTTTTTGCCGGATTCGAAGCCATTAACATATCAGAGGGAAGAGTAGATTATGGCAAAGTCACAATTGTGAATGCCTGTGCCAAGGTGGCGGAGTGGCTACGCGGTTGACTGCAGATCAACTACATCCCGGTTCGATTCCGGGCCTTGGCTCTTCTTGGAGTACCGTGTAAGATCCATTTTGGAGGATTCTATGTTTTCTGTTCAGGAACGTGATCGATACAAACGCCAGATCATGCTCTTCGGCGAAGAGGGCCAGGAGCTACTGAAACAATCAACGATATTTATTGCCGGAGCCGGGGGTCTTGGTTCTCCCATCTCCATCTACCTTGCCGTTGCAGGGGTGGGACGGATCATCCTTGTTGATAAAGACAGCGTGGAACTGACGAATCTCAATCGGCAGATACTCCACTTCAACCGGGATATCGGGGAGAGGAAGACGGTATCAGCATCGGCAAAACTCAGGGAGATCAATCCTGACATCTCAATTGAGGCGATCGATACAACCATTGATGAGACAAATGTCCTCGATTTCATCGGAGATGCTGACGGTATCGTCGATGCGATGGATAACTTCCCGACCAGGTACCTGCTGAACCAGGCAGCACATGCAAAGAAGATCCCCTTCTTCCACGGCGGAATACGCGGTCTCTGCGGGCAGGCAACAACGATCATCCCAGGAAAAACAGCCTGCCTCTCATGTATATTCCCACACCCCCCACCAGCTGAAGTCTTCCCGGTCGTGGGGGTAGCACCCGGCTTCATCGGGATGGTACAGGCAACCGAGGTGATCAAGTACCTCACCGGCACAGGGGAGCTTCTGGAGAACCGACTCATGCACTGGGATGGGGAGCTATCTACGGTTGATGAGATCAGGCTTGAGAAGAACCCCGCCTGCCCGGTCTGTGGGGGAGAAGAGATAAACTATATCTTCCTCCCCGGTTAGAAAGTGAGGTAGATCATGGGACGAGAAGATACAATGAAATCAATAATTATCATCTGCCTGACTGCACTCTTCCTCCTTATCAGTGGTTGTACCGGTCTTGAGAGTGATATTTCCAGCGGGACTGATGCTTCATCAGATAAACCGGAATGGTTGACAATACCACTCACCGAGATTCTAACAGAGGAAGAGTTCACCCTTGGATCTTTGATGGCTTCTGGAAAGCCGGTTATCATCCATACCTTCACCACTTCATGTCCCGCATGTGGAGCCCAGTTCAAAGAATCGACAGATCTCCAGAGGGAAAATCCCGGAGCCTATGTTGTCATCGGATTGAATATCGACCCCGATGAAGGGAACGCAGCAGTCAGGCAATACGTGGAGAGAAACGAGTACGAGGGTCATTTTGTCACTGCACCCGACCAACTGTCTATCGGACTCATCAGGACCTTTGGCATCAGTGTCATGCAGTCAACTCCACAGACGATACTGATCTATAACGATACCATCTATTTCCTCGGATCCGGCATCTTTTCATCTGAAGGGCTTGCCGGGTTCACCGGAGATCTCTCTTCATGATAACCTCTGAAACACTGATACTCTCATATCTTGCCGGGATCTATACCCCTCTCGGTGCAGTCTGTGTTCTCCCCCTCTATCCGGGTTATCTGGCCTATCTCGCCTCAGCAAACAGAGAGGGGAGGATGAACTCCCCACTGTATCTGGGACTCGTCGTCAGTGCCGGTGCAATCGGATCGATGTTTCTCTTTGGTCTTCTCTTTGTGACTATTCTGAATACACCGCTATCAACAGCGATCCGACTCATAAGCCCGATCATATACATACTCCTCGCCCTACTTGGTGCAGGAATGATCCTTGGCCTGGATCCGGGCCGTCTCTTTCCAGCGATACAATTCAAAACGGCAAAGTCCGAACATGCAGCAGCTCTGCTGTACGGTGGATTCTTCGGTCTTGTTGCCCTCCCCTGCAACCCAGCCGGACTCCTTATGATCTTTGCCATTTCAGCAACCATACCTGAAGCCATAATCAGCCTGGTGCACTTTCTCATCTTTGGAATCGGCATGGCGACACCGCTTCTTCTCCTCTCAGCCCTCTCCGAAGAGCGGGTGTCAGGCATTCTCCGGGTTCTGACCACGTACCAGGCAGGGATACGGAGAGGGGCAGGGATAATCATCCTTTCTGTAGCACTCTATTATCTGATACATGTGCTGTTTCCAGGTCTCCTGTAGCAAGCGGAGACATACAACCAGCCCTTATTTTATAAAATCCGATGCACAGACAAAAATCGCCTCTTCATGAAGATATAAATATTTTAGAATCAATCTATTATGAGTTCACAATTGTGAATATTCATTTCCATTCAGATGAATCGGAAGAAGGTATCATATTATTCAGAGTAGGGAGTGATCATGAGTATCAGAGTACAGAAGTTATTCGAGGCGATCTTCACCCTTGAAGATATGCGGGAGATCTATCGCGGATCGATACCCACAGGTCTTGACACGGTGGAAGAGACGGCATTTGATGAGAAGATCGCGGAACTGAAAGCGATCATCTCGGAGCTGGAGGGAGATTCTGGCACAGCATATATCACAAAGATTGCTGACAGTATCCCTATCCGTTCACGTGAAGAGGAGTTTATCAACATCCAGCCGATTCAGGCTGCAGGGCGGCTGACTCCGGAGGCAAGGAAGGCAATAGCCGCCTATGGTGACGGATACTCAACCTGTGACGCCTGCCGAAAACCCTTCCGTCTCGATAAGATCACAAAACCCGGGATTGCTGATTTCCATGCGGACCTTGCATCGTATGTCAATATGGATATTGCCCGTGTGGTGCCGGGAGCACGCCGTGGATTCCAGGCAGTGACACAGAGTCTTGTCGAAAAAGGAGACAGTGTCATAGTCTCTGCTCTGGCACACTATACCGAGTTCCTCGCAGTCGAAGGGGCTGGCGGGGTTGTCAGAGAAGTTCCACTCAATGAAAAGAATCTCATCACCCCTGAAGCAACTGCGGTCAGGATTGAAGAGGTGATCCGCGAGACAGGGAAGACTCCCTCCCTGGTGATGATGGATCATGTCGACTACCAGAACGCAAATGTTCATGACATCGCGGGTATTGCAAGGGTCGCCCACCAGTACGACATCCCGATCCTCTATAATGGCGCCTATACCGTCGGTATCATGCCGGTGGATGGAAAGGCGCTCGGCGTTGATTTCGTCGTCGGCTCCGGGCACAAGAGTATGGCATCGGTTGCTCCATCAGGAGTACTTGCCACAACTGAGGAATGGGGAGAGAAAGTCTTCAACACCACTGCAATGACCGGGGATCTGACGAAGAGGAAGTTTGGGATCAAAGAGGTCCAGATGCTCGGGTGCACCCTGATGGGTGGGACGCTTCTTTCGATGATGGCATCCTTCCCGGCGGTGAAAGAGCGGACCCTCCACTGGGACGAAGAGGTGAGGCGATCGAACTACTTCATCGATAAACTCCTCTCAATCTCCGGCAGTCGCGTTCTCTCCGAGTACCCACGGAAGCATACCCTTACAAAGGTGGATACAACGGGAAGCTTTGACACCATCGCAAAGACCCATAAACGCCGGGGATTCTTCCTCAGTGACGAGCTATCTTCACGGGGGATCATCGGTGAATTTGCAGGTGCCACACGAACCTGGAAGCTGAACACCTACGGCCTTTCAGAGAAGCAGGTGCAGTACCTCGCAGAGGTATTCATCGAAATTGCAGAGAAATACGAATTACCGATAACAGAATGAGACGATTATCATGACAGAGAAATCATACAAACTGGGAACACAGGCACTCCATGCGGGGCAGGAACCGGATCCGACAACCGGATCACGAACTGTTCCGCTCTACCAGACGACATCGTATGTCTTCCGGGATACTGAACATGCAGCGAATCTCTTCGGACTCAGAGAGCTTGGGAACATCTATACCCGGTTGATGAATCCAACCACAGATGTCTTTGAGAAGAGAATTGCAACAATCGAGGGTGGGACAGCCGCCCTTGCATTCGCCTCAGGGATGGCCGCGATCACCAATGCCCTCCTGACCATTACACGGCCGGGAGATGAGATCGTCTCAGCCGATAATCTCTATGGTGGCACCTATCAGCTCTTCAATTATACCTTCCCGAAATTCGGGAGAAAAGTCATATTTGTCGACTCAACCGACCCGGAGGCATTTCGAAGAGCGATCACCGATAAGACCCGTGCCATCTATGCAGAGACGATCGGGAATCCGAAACTCGATATCCCTGACTTCGAAAAGCTTGCGGCAATAGCTCATGATCATGAGATTCCACTTGTCGTTGACAACACAACAGCAGTCGGACTTGTCCGTCCAATCGACCATGGGGCAGATATTGTCGTCCTCTCAGCCACGAAGTACATCGGCGGCCATGGAAACTCAATTGGTGGTGTTGTCGTTGACTCAGGAACGTTCGACTGGGGCCGTGGGAAGTTCCCTGAGTTCACCGAACCTGACCCAAGCTATCACGGGGTGAAGTACTGGGATACCTTTGGGAACTTCCCGGGACTGGGTAATGTTGCAGTCGCCTTCAAACTCAGGCTTCAGCTCCTCAGGGATACCGGTGCTGCACTCTCTCCATTCAATGCATGGCTCTTCTTAATCGGGCTTGAGACACTCCACCTCCGGGTTGAGCGGCACGGAAAGAATGCACAGGCCGTTGCAGAGTTTCTGAGCAGGCATCCAAAAGTTGCCTGGGTCAATTATCCAGGGCTTTCGAATCATGAAAGCCACAAAAAGGCTACGAAATATCTGAATGGAAATTTCGGTCCCCTTGTCGGATTCGGGGTGAGGGGAGGAGTTAAAGCCGGACGCACCGTCATTGAGTCTTTGCAACTCTTCTCACATCTTGCAAACATCGGAGATTCAAAGAGTCTGGTGATTCATCCGGCAACAACCACCCACCAGCAGCTCACCGAAGAGGAGCAGAAAACAACCGGCGTCACTCCGGATTACATCAGGCTTGCGATTGGAACCGAGGATATCGAAGATATCATCTTTGACCTCAAGCAGGCACTGGAAAAAGTCACAGTGTGATGGAATCACTCCTGATTCACATTCAAACTCATTTTTCCAAACAGTTACTGCGAGATGAACAACTATTCAGACACAGAGAAAGATTCCTTATGCCGTTGATGCCTGAAGGACACCCTCATCGAGACTATACAGGCTCTGCCGTGCATCGGTGAAGTAGTATCGTTCAACGATGAACCCTTCTTCTTTCAAACGTTTTATTGCATACCGGATTGTTCGCCCGGACAGCGATGTTCTGGCGACAAGCTCTTTCTGAGTCATTTGCTCTCCTGATTCGAGGATCTTATACAGAAGCTTGGCTGAAGGCGGCAGATGCCGAATACTCCGGGAATTGCCTTGATTCATTGTGGTACTCTCAACAAAAACGATCCCTCATAGTGGAATCACCATAGATCTATTGAACTTCACAATTGTTAACTTTTTTGACCATGATAATATAGCCTTCAGGTGAATACTCTGCCGGGCAGGATTGCCTTCGATGGACATGATTGTCTGCTCGAAGAAAAACCACATAACAGATTGATGTGATCTCTTCCGAAATACTCGATTATAAAGGATCATACGAAAAATACGTATGGAGGAGAAAGGAAAATGATGATCACGATCAGGGCATTTGCACGGTTCCGGGAGATACTCGGATCAGAGACCACCGGGGAAGTGCCGGAGGGAACAACACTCGCAGCACTTATCGAGGAGATCGCCCGGAAAAACCCGAAGATGAAAGCATCCCTCTATGATGATGACGGCACCATGCGCCGCTATATCATCCTGATGCAGAACAAAAAGCGGGTGAACCACAGCGAGGTTGAGTCGATCATCCTCAATGACGGCGATGAGATTGCACTCTATCCACCGGTTGCCGGAGGCTGAAGAGAATGATAGTTACAGTTACCCGGGAAGACTTTGATATCAACAGACTGATCGAGGAGAGAAAAGCCCCCGATATGGGCGCAGTGGTCTCATTCATCGGGGTTGTCAGGGATGACGGGATTGAGCGGATCGAGCTTGAGGCACACCAGGAGGTTGCTGTCGAGGAGCTCGAAGCGATCCGTGACGAGGCTTTCGCGAAGTTTCCGATCAAATCTGTTGATATCATCCACCGGATCGGCGACCTGAATATCGGTGACAACATCGTCCTGATCCTGGTCGGGGCGGGCCACAGGCGGGAAGCATTTGAAGGATGTGAGTACATCATCGAGCGGCTGAAAGAACGGGTCCCGATCTGGAAGAAGGAATATACAAAAGACGGAGAGCGGTGGGTGCAGGGAGAGCACCATTAACCATTCTTACTCCTCTTCACCAGGGTGTTCCATTGCCAATAAAAGAAGAGTCACCCAACTGGTGGGGAACGATGCCGATGCCGGTATATACCTTCCTGGAGGAATTCGATCTCTTTGGGAAAACCATTGCGCCATTCTGCACACACGAGGGGAGCGGCCCTGGGCACAGTGTTGCCGATAGTAAGAGGGCATGCCCGAAATCGAACGTCATTGAAGGCCTTGCAGTCCGGGGCGGCGATGTGAAAAATGCGCAGGATTCGGTTGCCGGATGGCTGCGTGAGATCAGGATGAGAACGAAAAAGTAACCAACCAGCCGGCTGAAGAAAGATATGGATATTAACAAAAGCAAAAAAAACAGGTGAGAAAAATGTTGTACAGAAAAATGCCAAAAAACGGCGACGAACTCTCCATTCTCGGGTTCGGATGCATGCGTCTGGCCTCAAACGCAGACGGATCGATCGATGAAGAACGGGCAACAGCACAATTGCGGTATGCTATCGATCACGGAGTTAATTATGTCGATACTGCATGGCCCTATCATATGGGACAAAGCGAACCTTTCCTGGGTCGCGCCCTTTCGGGAGGATACCGTAAGAAAGTAAAGCTCGCAACAAAACTCCCCTCATGGCTTATCGAAAAGCGGGAGGATATGGATAAATTCCTGAATATCCAGCTGGAAAAACTCCAGACAGACCATATCGACTATTATCTCGTCCATGGCCTTGTTGGTGAGCTCTGGAACGTGGTCGAGAAACTCGGTATTACTGATTTTCTTGACAAAGCCAAGTCTGACGGCCGCATTAAAAATGCAGGGTTTTCCTTCCACGGATCAGAAGAGGATTTCAACCGGATCGTGGATGCCTATGACTGGGACTTCTGCCAGATCCAGTACAACTTTCTGGACGAGAAGAACCAGGCCGGTACAGCGGGTCTTGAATACGCTGCTTCCAAAGGACTTGGCGTTATCATCATGGAACCTCTCAGGGGAGGGAACCTCACCAGGACCGTGCCCCTTGCAATAAGAGAGATATGGAACGAAGCCCCGACAAAAAGGACACCGGCAGAATGGGCCTTTCGCTGGATATGGAACCATTCCGAGGTGACAGTTGTCCTCTCCGGAATGAATGACGAGGCGCATATACGGGAGAATCTCAAGATAGCAGACCAGGCACATCCTCATTCGCTAACGAAAGAGGAACTGCAGTTGGTAAAAAAGGTGGAGAAGCAGTACCGCAAACTGATGAAAGTGGCCTGCACCGGTTGCCAGTACTGCATGCCCTGTTCTTCTGGTGTAAACATCCCAATGTGTTTTGAACACTACAACAACCTTACCTTGGCCGACAATCCTGATAATGAGAAATTCATGTATGCTGCACGCCTAGGTGGCGCCATCACCCTCGGAGCGCCCGGGTTTGCATCCCAGTGTGTCCAGTGCGGAGAGTGCGCTGAAAAATGCCCCCAGCATATTGACATACCGACGGTTCTCGAATCCGTGGTGGAAGAACTCGAAGGGCCAAACCTACAGGAGTGGGTTGCCATGGCAAAAGAGATGTTCAAACAGACCTAACGGCGATCAGCGTTCCGCGAAGCGGTATGTGAGGAGCGTATGTGAAAGAAGCATCTATCTCACCAGAGCGTCCCGTCTGCCATCTCCGCATACTCGCATTCCTCGCAGATCCGCCCCAGGGCATCCCACTCACGATCGGTATAGGGTCCAAGAGAACCCTTCCCGCAGTAATCACAGGTGCGATACCGGCGGGGGGAGGTGTCGGGTTTTGGCGAAAGGATTGAAAAGACGCGTTCAAGGATGCCCATTCGTCACTCTCTCAAGGGGATAGTTTCTCATCCAGAATGCGCTCCATTCTTTGGAACGCCACAAGATGATCTTCGAGAACGTCAGGATTAAGCTCACCTACCAAGTCAAACGACACTTTGCCCTTTGAATATGGGTGGGTAGTGTTTCGTGTGGCCTGCATCAGTTGATCCTGTATGTCATGGCGATTTCGCCCCTCAATCCCTGAGAGGGGTGGAAGAGCAGATTCCTGAAGGTTCCCGCGCCTCCTGTAGTACTCCTTCAGAGTATCACGATCTGAAGTGATCCATGTCTCCATACAGGTAGTCATCAGGAGGACATCCTCGTCATCCGAAGAATCAGGCCTATCCCAATCATCACGTCGCTTAAGGTGTTCCCAGGTTTTTTCAGGATTCTGCACCGGATCTTCGCTATCAAGGAGCATAGCAACATAATCCATACGGGGCTCTTGTAATCCTATTGTAAAATCTGTATATGTGCTATCACGACTACCACAGGCCACTAACTTTGGCATCCTGCCTGAATATCCCATTTTTCTGAATAATCTATTGAAGCCTTCCTGACACTTTATCTTCAGAGCCTTTGAATCCTGCCTCCCACCTCCTCCTTCCAGATAGATTTTGACATTCACCAGCGTTTCCCTCCGATCTCTCCCTTAATCCAGAGGTCACCAAGACTATAGCGTTCAAGCCATTCTTTCAGATCATCTTGTTTCAGTCTCTGCATTTTAGTACCTTTATCTCTCTTCTCACAGACGATTACAGACTCTGGAGTGTCAGTAAGCGCATCAACCAGAATCTCAGAATGAGTGGTCACGATCAACTGGCATCTCGTTGATGCAGACACCAGTAAATCCGCAAGTGTCGGGAGAACATCAGGATGCAGACCAAGCTCTGGCTCTTCAATACAGATGAGTGGTGGGGGATTGGGATGACAGAGAATAGCAAGGAGACAGAGGTACCTGAGAGTTCCATCCGATAGCCTTGTTGCAGGGATGTCAATTGATCCTTCTTTCAGGTACACCTGTACACCGCCTCCATCGACAATCTGAACATGATAATCATTGATCTCGGGATACAGAGCATTAAGCGCCGTAAGAATTACCTTTTTATCATGTAATTCAAGTTTATTCAGGATCAGAGCAAGGTTTTCACTACCAGCAGTCAGGTATTCTGATGGCAGGTCGGTCTTTTGTGGCTGGTGTGGAGGAGGATAACGTCCAAACGTCCAGTCACGATAGATATGAAATCCGCCATATAACTCTGTCAGAGCAGTCAGAACAGGGTAGTAATAGGGATCTTTTACCTGAGAGAGAACTGATCGTTCAGGATCTATTGTATCACGGGGAAGCTCACGCACATCACCACTATCAACTTCAGAAACCTGCATCGATTCGGATCTGGCTCTTCCCTTTAGCCGGATAAATCCTGCATCATTCCGATAGTAATAGTACGGTTCATTATATCCAGAATATGGCTCATTTGTCTCGATTCGCTCAGCTGTTACTTCAAACCGGCGTCCGTGTTCCCGAAATGATATGGTATGGCGAATTGGCATCCTGGGATGATCAGAGAGGGAAACTGTTGCTTCAATAGTGGCTGTCGGGCTTATTGCACCCTTCCATAACCAGTCTCTGACACCCCCTGCCTCCCTGACCGGAGCTGAGAGATCCTTTGGGGCTGCTGCGAGCAGGCTGATTGCTTCGATAAGATTGGATTTACCTGATCCATTTGGTCCAATAAGAACATTCAGTGAATATAACGGGATGGGGTCGGAATCCGGACCAAATGAGAGGATATTCTTCAGGTATAATTCTCGTAAAACGGGTTCTTTCATATTCGTTTATTCACCCACCATACACTCTTATGAGACGTACGTGTTATAAATAAGACACCTCCTCATCCCGAGGAGTGATCGCTCTCTATACCTCCAATCCGATGACCACAATCCTCACTATCGATCCCCTCCAAACACCATTCCATGCAGACACACCTCCGCCTCATCCTCTATGGCATCCTCACATGGCTCATCCCCTTCGGAATCTCCCTCTTCCTGTATGGGCCCGACGGCACACTCACCATCGGGATATACGCCTTCAAAAGCCTGATGATCATCTCCGGGGCAGCGATCGGCGCACTCCTCATCTACCTGTACCTGAGAAACCTACCCGGAAAGACAGAATGGCTTACTGCCGGGGCTACGGCTGAGCTTGGTAGAGAGAAGGAATAAAGATGAGGAGGAGGAGGAGAAGAGTGGGATCGGCTCTTAAAACCCGATCCCGCAGGAATGCCCATGCTTCCTGAAATACTGCTGGTGGTACTCTTCAGCTGGCCAGAAGTGAGCGGCAGGCAGAATCCCTGTCACGATCGGCCTGCCAAACCTCCCGGATCGATCCATACGTTCCCGGGACGAATGAGCCTTCTCCTCCTGCTCTGTGGAATGGGTGAAAATAGCGGATCGGTACTGGCTCCCGACATCCGGGCCCTGCCGGTCCTTTGTCGTTGGGTCGTCAACTACCCCGCCCTAAAGAGCGGGGCTTGCAATAGCGGTGTTACCACAGACATTGCAATTTAATCTGCACGAAGGTTGCTCGTAGTTGAGCCTTATTCGTACCGGCCGGTTGACACGGCCGCTACTGATTATCGGTGTCATAACCGAATCACCAGCTACATTTCTCAAATGGTTTAACGCACCATTGACATCCGCATTGATCACGATACCGGAACTGCTCTGATACAGTCCCCGGCTGATACGACGGCATCTTCCATACCATGGTTTCTGGATCGGATCAAGTGCCAGGGCATCTACCTGCGAGGTGTACCGTTCATCATGGGAATCGTCAAAGTGTATCCCGAACAGCTCGCATTTTGACTGTAATTTTCGTCGAAATTTCGCATAGGGGATCTGGACGAAATTCTGGTTGTTTTGAGCACCATGGTTGATCTCTTGTTTGATCCCATTCCATCGTGGCACAATAATGGTACCGATTCCGTGGTCACATGCAAATCTGATGAGATAGGCGACAAATCGGTTCATTGCTTCGTCGATTTTGTTATTTCGTCTGATGAGGAGGCGTGACTGGCGGTGCGTAAACTCCTCGGTTAATCCCTGTTTATCTTTAATCGATTGTAATCGGGCGTTTTCTTTGTTGTACCACCGGTTGATTGATTTTAGATACGTACCATCGATAATCGAGGCAGTCCCGGTAGCAGTGTCAACGATTGTTGCAAAATTGGTTACGCCGAGATCAATCGCAAGATAATGGTCAGGATTGAGATGTGTTGGTTGAAGGGGAACCGTATACGCAAATTCGATCGTGTATACCTTCCCGTTATGGTGTGGAACAATAGTCACTTCACGGATCTGGTGTGGTTGAATGTGTGGCGGGATTTTGAAGGTCAGTTCTTCCCCGGTTAATCCATGCTGTTTTTTAAATATCCGTGACATGCCGTGAGTGACATGGCCGTTCCGCATTGTGATATGCGATGCTGGAAATGCCAGTTTGTACCTGCCATTTTTGTCCAGATAGCGTGGGGGTCGTGGTTGGCTGCTGAGTTCGCCACAGTGGTACATCCGCAGGAGTGCAAAATACGAGGTGTACGCTTCTTCTACACTCCTGATCGTCTGTTGCGCAACATCACTATGGAGCAGCGGATAGTTCTCATTCTGGCGGGATTGGACATAATTTGAGAGATCTTTGTAGGGAAAGTCTTTCTTCCGGGTATAGGGGAGAAAGGAACCGATACAGATGGTGACGTTTGCAGCAATATCCGGTCGAACCGTTTGGAAGATCGGAGCATTTTCGCAATATTCGAAGTAATGCTGCCGGGTATTGTACAATGCAACATTGTACAAATTCTTTGAATGGTATGCGAGGGTGTCGATAATGTGATACTGCCGTTGTGACAGTCGTAGATAGTTTGACACCGTTCGAATTACCATTTGATGGATATGGGTTGTGCTACAGGATATGGGTTATGGTTCAATTATGGGCGATTCCTCCACGGCATGAATGCCGGGGTCTCCTCGCCCTTTGAGATGAATCGACCAGAACCGGATCAGCAGGTGATCGTAGGGAACAACAGCCGGATCATAGACCACCTCAACGGCTTCTGCATCTCCGGTTCTGCCGGTACACACCTCCTCATATGTCGGGTTGTCAACGGTTCCACCGGTATATCCGACACGGGTCGAAATGACACCGGCAACATCCGCAAAGGCTGCCTCCACCCCCCAGAAACAGCCCGCAGCAAATGTTGCTATTTCATGTTCAGGCATACTAACATTCAGGCAAATCGTTCAAAACGCTCTTTTGATACCTTGCATATGGGACAGGTCTCAGGTGGTTTCTCCCGTGCACAGAGATATCCACAGACCCGGCAACGCCAGACCGGCAGGGAAAACCCACCCGCCAGAGCCCCCGATCCGGCCTTCTTCCGCTCACTCCGTGGAGGGCGGCGTTCCGGGATCGGCTTCAGCTTCTCGCGGCCGGTTCGAACCGCTTCTGTTACATAGAGCGAGCAGTAGCAGGCACCAAAATCATCGAGATCGGAATCACGGTAATCACAGGGGCAGATGATATCGAGATCCTCCTCCTTCTTCCCAAAGGAGAGGCGGCAGGGGCAGGACGGATAGCCATACCTTTTGGTATTGACAAGCAGCCCTCTGACAAGTGCCCGCACCCCATCCCTATCAGGGCTCAGGTGATAGCCATGGCTCTCAGCATCCTGAATAAGCTCCTGTTCAAGCGTGTCAATCTCCTCAGCTGTCGGATCGTAGGTCATCGTTCAAATATCCTCCTGATCTCTTCTTCCTTATACCCGATGATAGCATCTTTTCCATTAATCACCAGCGTCGGAAACGATCCCGCAGGGTTGAACCGCTCAACCTCACTGATCGCCGCCTCAATCTCCTCGGGGGAGAGGAGATCCGCGTAGACATACCTGAACTTCACCTTCAGGCTCTGGAGGAGTTCTTTGGTCATCGCACACCAGCGGCAGGTGGAGAGGGCATAGAGCACCAGATCCCCCCGGTCTTCTCCGTCAACTTCGGTATATTCCATAGATATCCAGACAGATGTCAGAAGCATTAAGAATATCGGAAGAGACAAAACATTATGAAGAAGAGACCGCAGGATGATGCCATCACCGTCCTTTCAGTAATTATCATCATCCTTGCAGGGGTGGCAGGGATCGTCGTTCTCATCCATATCATTACCCCCAACCACACCGGCACCCCGCACGGTCTTGTCGCAATGGCAGCACGCGAATCCGGCGACTCGGTCCGGATAACCGGCAATCCCATCGGCTACTCCTGCATACAACGCACCGTATCGGGTTTTGATATCAGGCCACAGACGACTGATGAACATGCAATTGGGGCCATACAGGCATCTATATCACCGATCATCGGCGATATGGCGATCGATATGGATCAGACCACAATTACCATCATAGATACACGCACAGAGACACTCACGAAACAGAAGAAGGTGTCCCCCCTCAATCCCGGCGAATGGGCGATCATCTCCCGGTACGGTAATCTCCCGTTTGGATCAGCAAATGATGACGATATTCTCCATCCAGGTGAGACATTCGACCTCCTCATCACCCTGCCAGAACCACTCTCTCCTGAGGAGCGGTTCACCCTTGTGATCGCACCCGCCGGGGGGGTACCTCTTCGGATTACGAGGACGGTTCCCGTGCAGGTGACTCCCGTCACCACAATTAACGATTGAACCACAATCCAAAGGGTTTATCATGTATAAATCCGATGCATAGTCATACCAGAGGGATCCGATTGACCGATACGAACAAGCCAGGAATATCAGAATACGAGATGCTGAAACGTACCTTCAATGCAATAGAAGATCCGATCTTCTACCTTGCACCGGACAGCACCATCATCCATGCCAATCCGGCATCAGCAGCACTTCTCAATACACCGCTTGAAGAGATAGTCGGATCACACTGCTATCAGATCGTCCACCATACGCCATCCAATATCCGTGGATGCCCCTTCATTCAGGCGAAGAAGACAAAGAAGCGTGAGAGCTACACAGTGAATCTTGGATCTCACTGGTACCAGGTTACGATTGATCCGGTTTTAGGCGATGATGGGGAGCTCATAGGTGCTGTACACATTCTCACAAACATCGACTCGATAAAAAAGATCCACGAACTCCGAGCAGTTCTTGGAGCGATCATCGAGACAACACCTGACCCAATCATCAGCGAGACGCCTGATGGCCATGTCATCTCATGGAATAAGGGTGCTGAGGAGACACTCGGATATACTGCTGAGGAGATGAGAGGTGAGAGTATTCAGCGTATCATTCCAGAAGACCTCAGGCAACAACATCTGGAGACCCTTGCAAAAATACAGAGAGGAGAACGGGTCGAGCAGATGGAAACCCGCCGGATCAGGAGAGACGGGGAGATAATAGAGTTCTCACTCTCACTCTCCCCAATCCTTGACGACCGCGGGATCACCACAGGGATCGCTGTCATCATGCATGACCTGACCGAGATCAAAAAAGCGCAACGGGCACTCCTTGCCTACATCACTGAAGCAGCACTCCGTTTGAAGAACCCGATCGAGATCATCGCACGCTCGATTGAGGAGATCGCCGATCTTCACATGGCAGGTGAGATCGATGATGAAGAACTCAATACAAGCCTGATGATCCAGGTGCGCCACGCCGAGAAGATAATAGAAAATATCAGGGAACTTCAGCAGTCGATTGTGCTTGACCTTGATGAGATCCCTCAATCATATCGGAAATTCCTGATGGACGAGGAGTAAACAGATGGATATAATAGAATCGGAGGATTCGGCGATATTCCTCTATATATCAGATCCTGCCCGGATGAAGCAGACCAATCTGGATATTGTTGCAAACCTGACAACAAAAGGAATTGCCTGCATCATCGTCACCACGAACATACCTTCATCAATCCTGACAAAACTCTATACGAAGAAGGGGATCCCGATGGATCGCATCCATTTCATTGATGCAATCACCAAATATTCCCTTGGCTCCATACCTGCGGAAGTTCCAAACACCACCTTCACATCAAACCCCGGAAACCTGACAGAACTCGGCATTGCAATCTCGGAAGCCCTGAAGAAGAGAAAGGACAATACCGCACTTATCTTTGACTCGGTAAGCACCCTCCTGATCTATCTCTCCTCACCAAATATCTCAAAATTTATCCACTTTATCACCAACAAGATCCGACTCCTCGATATCAAGGGAGTCTACCTGAGTGCCGAGAAAGGGCTTGATCCACTTCTTTTAGCACAGATCAGTTCAATTGTCGATATGGTTATGGAAGAAGAGAATGAATGAGGGTTTCATTGGGAGTTCTAGCCAAAGAGCTCCCAGGATGCCTCAAGTGCCGCCACCGCAGGGAGTTTCTTGCCGGTGAGAAACTCAATACAGGCACCCCCGCCGGTGGAGAGATGCGAGTAGGATGATTCAAGCCCCATCTTCTCGATCACAGCAGCAGTATGACCCCCTCCAACAACCGAGAACTCAACCGCTGAAGCAGCGCGGATAAGCTCATAGGTGCCGATCGCAAAATCCGGATCCTCAAAGACACCCGCAGGTCCATTGAAGACGATTGTTCCCTGCGATTGTATCAATTGGACCATGGACCGGATCGAACCACTCCCGAGATCGAGGATCGGTACATCATTTGGTATCTTATCAACAGGATACTCAACCCGCTGCCCACGCTCCCGGACCGCAACAAATTCCGGCATCACCACCCGGTCACCATATGATGAGAGGATCTGTTTTGCCTTCTCGATCTCGCCTGAATAGCCAAGGCTCTCAATCAGCTGGCGGGACGGATCCCCGACCTCGATTCCGGATGCTGCAAGGAAGATATTCCCGACAACACCTATTGCCAGGATCTGATCCGCAATTCCGTTCGTCAGCACATGCTCAGCAACTGCAATCGAATCATCCACTTTTGTACCGCCGAGAATGAAGGTGATCGGGTGGGGTGCGCCTGAGAAGACCTTCGAGAGCATGAAGACCTCTCGTTCCATCAGGAGCCCGGCAACCGACTTCATTGCCATCGGGAGTCCTACCATCGACGGCTGCGATCGGTGCGCGGTGCCGAATGCATCATTGACAAAGAGATCACCCCTCTCCGAAAGCATACGGACGAGATGCGTCTTCTTTGCATCTTCAGGCTTCATCGTGAGGTTCTCCTCTGCATTAAAACGGAGATTTTCAAGCATCATCACCTCACCACTCCGAAGTGAAGAGACGGCCTCACGGGCAGATCTCCCGAGTATATCATCAATATATGTAACAGGCCTCCGGATAAGCCGCTCGAGTTTTTCTGCATGAGATTTGAGTGTTGTAAAATCCTTTTTGCCGGGACGGCTCTGGTGGGTGAGGATCACCACTTTCGCATCTTCAAGAGCCAGAATCGTCGGGATGTGTTCACGGAACCGCTTATCGTCAAGAATCGTCTCCGATGAAGGATCCATCGGGGAGTTGAAGTCCACCCTGACGAAAACTGTCTTTCCCTTCGTCTCAACATCCTGCAATGTACCAAATACCATCGAAGAGCCTCCCGAACTCCATGTATACACTATGAAGAGGAAGACATTATTAATTGCGCATTTGTTCCAATACCTGTTATGGAACCAACCCACCAGAAGATCTGCGGAAGTTCCGGGAGGAGGACTCCCCCCGGTATCACTTCTGACGAAGACCGGATCAGGGGGAGCGGAAGCAGCAGGATATACCGTCACCAGCATCATGCGGCTTCCGATGAAAACATGGGAAGGCCAGTACCGGCCGGTTGCAGCCAGAATCAACGAATGGAGAGAGATATGCGGATCCCGAAACAACCGCATTCCTGCTGGATATGGGAAGGAGATTGAAATATTCGGAACATATGGCTCATACTACGGCTATACCTTCTTTACTCTAAAAAAGGATTGATCAGGCCTCTGATCTGGCCTTGATCTTCTTTAAGCGGAAGAGTTCTTCACGCTCCATCTCATCAAGACGCATCTTGATGAAATCGCGTGCTTCGGTCAGTTCAGGGATCACCTTGAACTCAAGCGCATTCACACGCCGCTTGGTGCTCTCGATCTCATCCAGCAACCGCTTCATCGTCGTCTCGATCTCGGCACTGTGGATGATCGACTCGAGGAGATCCTCGAAGGCATCTGCTGCCTCATCGATGACCGAGGAGGTGCCGATGATACCATACCCTCGCTCAGTCGGGCCCTTTCGTACACTTGAGGATTTGATCTCAGGTACGACAACACCCATGATGTTCTTGCTCTTCAGCTCGATCCGGGGGACATCCCCGACTGAGAAGGCAGCCGCCTTGACACCGATAGCGCCTTCGACTGTATCTGCGATGGCGATCATCTCCTGCGCCCGCTCGTACTTCCGTGCGAGTTCGTCACGGGTATCCTTGGCTTGTTCAAGGATCTTGAAGAACTCAAGGATGAGTCCGTCACGCTTCATCTTCAGGAGCTTGTAGCCGCGCTCAGAGAGCTGGATACGCCTTTTCAGGGCGATCAGCTCAGATCTGGTCGGCTTTACATCGCGGAGCGCCATGGCAGATTACTCCTTCCGGTATTTCGGATGGTACTTCTTGATCAGGTCACGATCAATCCTGACGAGCTGCTCCTCGGGCAGCGTTGCCAGGAGCGACCAGCCGACATCGAGTGTCTCAGCAATCGACCGGTCTTCATTGATTCCCTGGCGGACAAACTGATCCTCGAAGTAATCGGCAACTTCAAGGAAGAGCCGGTCACGTTCCGAAAGCGCATCCTTTCCGACGATGGCAACAAGACCACGGAGATCGTTTCCTTCTGCATATCCTGCATACAGCTGATCCGAGACCTTCTTATGGTCGTCACGGGTGAGCCCTTCTCCGATACCAAGGTTCATCAGACGTGAGAGCGACGGAAGAACGTTGATCGGCGGGTAGATACCCTTCCTGTGAAGTTCACGGGAGACCACAATCTGGCCTTCGGTAATGTATCCGGTCAGGTCAGGAATCGGGTGGGTGATATCATCACCGGGCATTGTCAGGATCGGAATCTGGGTAACCGAACCCTGGACTCCCTTGATGATACCGGCACGCTCGTAGATGCACGCAAGATCTGTATACATGTATCCCGGATATCCACGACGTCCAGGCACCTCTTCACGGGCTGCACCGATCTGACGGAGCGCCTCACAGTAGTTGGTCATATCCGTCAAAATGACGAGCACATGGTATCCAAGCTCATATGCAAGGTACTCGGCGGCTGTCAGTGCAAGACGTGGCGTGATGATACGCTCGACCGCAGGATCATCTGCAAGGTTCAGGAAGACGACCGCACGCTCAAGCGCACCGGTCCGCTCAAAGTCCTCCATGAAGTGGTTTGCTTCTTCCTTGGTGATACCCATCGCAGCAAAGACCACCGCAAACGACTCAGTCGATCCCGGCACCTTTGACTGGCGGGCAATCTGGAGCGCAATATCATTGTGCGGAAGACCGGATCCTGAGAAGATCGGGAGCTTCTGACCACGGACAAGGGTGTTTGTTCCATCGATGGTGGAGATTCCTGTCTGGATGAAATCCTTTGGATTGCCACGTGCATATGGGTTAATCGCAGCACCGGTGATGTCAAGCCGTTTCTCGGGAATGATCTCGGGACCGCCGTCGATCGGCTTTCCGCCTCCGGAGAGGATACGGCCGAGCATATCTTTTCCGACCGGCATCTTGATCGCTTCGCCAAGGAACCGGATGCCTGAGTCCCTGCCGATACCGGCAGTTGTCTCAAAGACCTGAACCACAACGAGATCATCGCTTGTATCAAGAACCTGACCACGTTTCACGGTTCCATCGTAGAGCACAATATTGACCAGTTCCTGGTACCCGACCGGCTCGGTCTTCTCGACGAAGACGAGCGGGCCTGCGATCTTTGTAACTGTCTTATATTCCTTCATGCTCCAGCCCTCAGTGTAGTGAACTCAGATTCCATGCCTTTCAGAATCTGATCAAGCATTGGCTTGTAGTCGCGGACGAACTTGATCTGCGGGAGATCGGACTTTGCCTTGACAGCGATGATCTGTGCCGGGGCAACACCTGCTGCCTGTGCGGCATATGCGAAATCTGCATAGATCTTTATAGCTTTCATGATATCGAACTGCTTGGTCATGTCACAGTAGGTATCGACATCATCATAGGCGTTCTGCTGGAGGAAGATCTCACGAAGCATACGTGCCACTTCGATGGTGATCTGTTCCGATTCAGGCAGAGCATCGGATCCGACGAGCTGGACAATCTCCTGAAGCTCGGACTCCTTCTGAAGCACTTCCATCGCCCATGAACGGAGCTTGTTCCATTCGGGAGAGATATGTTCATCATAGTAGTCATGGAGCTGGTCGAGGTAGAGTGAGTAGGAGTTCAACCAGTTGATAGCCGGGAAGTGACGCCGTTGCGAGAGCTTGGCATCAAGCGCCCAGAAGACCTTCACAATACGGAGTGTGTTCTGGGTAACCGGCTCGGAGAAGTCACCACCTGGCGGGGAGACCGCACCGATAACAGAGACGGACCCTGAATCACCAGCCAGTGTCTCGACAAGACCTGCACGCTCATAGAACTCCGATAGCCTGGCTGCAAGATATGCGGGATACCCTTCTTCACCGGGCATCTCTTCAAG
>DUKV01000029.1:43020-43289 GCA_013329165.1 Methanocalculus sp.
CCGGGCATCTCTTCAAGACGGCTTGAGATCTCACGCATCGCTTCTGCCCAGCGGGAGGTCGAGTCTGCCATCAGGGAGACATCGTAGCCCATATCACGGAAGTACTCCGCAATGGTGATACCGGTATAGACCGATGCTTCACGGGCCGCAACAGGCATGTTCGAGGTATTGGCGATCAGAACTGTCCGCTCCATCAGGGGCTTTCCGGTCTTTGGATCGTCAAGACGCGGGAACTCTGTCAGTACCTCGGTCATCTCGTTACCACGTTC
>DUKV01000029.1:43410-90415 GCA_013329165.1 Methanocalculus sp.
TCGTTACCACGTTCACCACAGCCGATATAGACGACGATCTCTGCATCAGACCATTTTGCAAGCTGCTGCTGGGTAACCGTCTTTCCTGAGCCGAATGGCCCTGGGATGGCTGCCGTTCCACCCTTTGCAATCGGGAAGAGACCGTCAAGGATACGCTGTCCTGTATTCAGCGGGATCTTTGGGTTCTTCTTCTCTTTCATAGGGCGTGGCACACGAACCGGCCACTTCTGCATCATCGGGTACTCGGATCCGTCATCAAGAACAATCACCGTCTCGTCGACGGTAAATGATCCGGATTTGATCTCCTTCACAACACCGCCTTTTACATTCGGCGGGATCATGACCCGGTGCATCTTGTTCGTCTCCTGTACCTCACCGATGATCTGGCCGGGCTCGACGCGATCACCGGCTTTTACAACAGGCTTGAAATCCCATTTCTTTGAGCGGTCAAGGCCCGGTGCAGTGACACCACGCTCGATGAAGTTCCCCATCTTCTCGACGAGGACCTCAAGAGGCCGCTGTATACCATCGTAAATACTGGTGAGGAGACCGGGGCCAAGCTCAACTGCAAGTGAGAGTCCCGTGTTTGCGACCGGCTCACCCGGTTTGATGCCGGAGGTGTCTTCATAGACCTGGATGATGACGTTATCACCATCGATCTTGATCACCTCACCCATCAGCTCCTCATCACCAACCTTGACCACATCATACATGTGTGCGTCAAGGTTCACCGCGGTGACCACAGGTCCCGCGATCCTTTTGAGAATTCCTGATTTCTTCTTTACTTCCACAGATCAACACCCACTGATCGCTTAATCCGCTCTCTCAGGGAGAGGCCGCCCGTCTCGCCGCCAATGGAGATAACGGTCGGTTTCACCGAGTTCTCAAGGGCCATCTGAAGCCTTCTTGGAACCTGTTCCATATCAGCGCTCTGGAGGACGAGGATGCCGACATTGGGATCTTCCAATGTCCGGCCAATCACCTCCGTCAGTTTCTCCGGGGTCTCTGCCGCATAGGTCTTCTGAAGCCCGGCGAGCCTGAAACCCAGAATGAACTCTTCTCTTCCGATAACTGCGATCTCCATCATATCACCAGATATTTTTCGATCCGTTCAGCCGGAAGATTTGCCTGTTTACCACGAGCAAGCGCCCTGAGATTTGTAACTTCGTACTTCTTCTTCTCAAGGTAGACCAGGATCGGGTAGATCGAGAAGGGGTTCCTCTTCGAGAGCCGATCCATATAGTCCAGCTGTGCCCTGGTCAGGGAGTTCTCTACTTCGTGTATGGGTTTCTCTTCACGAAGTCCTTCCAGTGCATCAACGATTGCCGGGCTCTTCACTTTCTTCCTCAGCGTATCGACAAGTTCATCGATCGTCTCAACCTGAGAGATACGTTTGAGCTCATCCACTGAGAATGAGGCCCCGGGTATCCAGACATCAGCAGTCTCTTCAACTGAAACCGGCTGGCCCCTGAGCCTGAAGATCGTCTTGATATTCCTGATATCGATATCAAGCTGTATCGATTTAAGGAACTGGTTTCCGCCTTTCAGTCCGCTCCGTGCCTCTTCAATGAGATCGGCATAGAACTGGCGGTACAGCTCATTCTCAAGCCTTCCAAACGATCCCGTTTCAACTGCACCTGAGTACTCGCGTTCAATGACTGAGTAGAGGGGGAGGTTCTTGAGCATCTCAATCGAGCGCTCTGCCGACTCTTCTGCAATCATCCGATCCAGAAACAGCACATCAAGAGATCCGGCCGGAACAACCACTTCTTTAATCTTTCCAGCAGTCATCCCCTGTTTCTTCCCACGGATGATGGTGAGAACATTCTGGATATCCCACCTCCGAAGGTACGATTTTGTGAACTGTTTGAGAATGCCGGGGGTGATTGCGAGGATTGCCTGGAATTCCTTTGCAAGGTTCCAGGAGATCGCCTCTTCGACGAGATCGATGCCGTCAAATGATGACGCAAGCTCATCGATCTCTTTTTTGTACTCCATCTCCTCAATGAGACGGGTGATCTGGGGAAGGCTCATGTTCAACATCCGGAGATATTCTTCCCTCGGAAGCAGTTTGGATTTGCGTACACGCATACGCGTGCAGACATAGACATAGGGGGCCGGACCGCCAATCACCACAGACATCAGCACATACCTCCTATCCAAAGAGAATATCCGAGGCGTCTTTCAGCCCGGATTCCCAGACTTCATCCAGGAAGGTCTGATAGCTGAGATCCACGGTTAATTGTCCGTCTGCACTCTTGACGACGACACCGCCGGAGATCTCGACGATGCCACCATATGAGTATCCGCTCAGGGTCTTTAGTTCAGAGAGGGCAGATTCTACTGCCTTTTGATCGCGGCTGTTGCTGAATACAACACCGTCCTTGATCTCCTTGGCAACCTTCTTCAGAAGCTCCCGGATCGCTTTCTCATGGAAGGTATCCGGAAGTGCCGAGATGGATTCTTCAGTCGCTTTGAAGACGTCCTGCAACAGCTCTTTCTGTGCATTGAGGACTTCACGTCTGACAAGGAGTTTTGCGGCCGAGGCCTCCTGGGCCTCCATCTGCTGAACCTGCCGCTCCACTTCTGCCTCGGCTTCCTGTTTTATTGATGTTGCACGCTCTTCTGCTGCCGCTAGGATCCGCCGGGCCTCTTCATTGGCCTCATTCCGGATGGCAGTCGCTTCTTTCTGCCCAATCTCCCTGATCTCTTCGACGACAACTTCTAGTCCCATTGTAGACTCCATTTAGAACAGAATTAACAGCGAGACAACAAGGCCGAAGATAACGATCGTTTCCGGAATGACAGTGAGCAGAAGGGCCATACCGAAGATATCCTTGTTCTCTGCGGTTGCACCGACAGCAGCAGAACCAATTGACATCTCTGCGAGACCTGCACCGATACCGGTGAGGCCGACAGCAAGTGCTGCACCGATTGCCTTTAATCCCATCTGCGATTCAGCTACCATTTCAAGTGTTACTGTTGCGACTCCTAAATCTACCATTTTAATCCTCCGTTAAATTACGTTTCTTTCCAAATGGATTGTATTTCTCTCCACCACCTTTGTAAAACTTGGTGAAGAACTCAACATACTGCAACCTCAGGGACTGCAGACCCCCTCCAAGGAGACCAAGTGCCGTATTGAGCAGGTGTCCGATGAGGAGAACAAATATCCCGACAATGATCAGAAGAATACCAGCAGCCGTCAGTTGTGTCAACTGTGGCTGGATCAGCATCTCGATAGCAATGAAGTTGACCACCATTGCAATAGCAACTGAAGATAGGCCGACAGCTGCCAGACGCGTGTATGAGAGCGAGTGGCTGATGACTGATGGAAGTTCGATCAGTTCGAGAGGCGATTCGATTCCGATGCCAATAGCACCTGCAAGGATGAGAACCACACCAATGATTCCGGCGATATTCAAGCCCATTACGATCGGGGGAAGCATTGTCAGATCCGGCATCAGCGGGATCGCCGCAATCGACCAGATAAGAAGCAGGGCACCCCACATGAATGCGATCCAGCTCAACTGCCCCATAACATGGAGCATGTTCCGGTGTCGTGCATGATTGTACACACCCATGATCCTGCCAAGTGTCATCTGGATAATACCAAGCCATACTGCAAACACAAGAAGCACTGCAATATCGCCCTGATGGTACGCATGAGATCCGATCAAAAGATGCCTGCTGATGAGCGGGTGCCAGAGCTCGATATCCAGCGCTCCCGGATGGGCTCCGAATATCTCGGCATAGAAAACACCAAAGATGATAGCCGAGATGCTTGCATTTCTCAGAACTTTAAGGAGCTGCTGTACGGTCTCTCCCTTCAGCACCCTTTGAAGGCCAAGAGCAAGAACGAGCAGAACAGCACCATACCCGATATCTCCAAGGATGATACCAAAGAATAACGGGAATACAATCGCTACTATGAGCGTCGGATCAAGCTCATCGTACCTGGGTCGTGAATAGATATCCACGATCGCCTGCATTGGCTTTGCAAAATCCGGATTATCAAACTCAACAGGCGGCTGATTCTCATGATCATCATCATGACCACCTGTCTCCCCGACATCCATAACAAGGATTTTGTCCCCTGTTGCCTGGGCAAGCCCTGATTTCAGATTCTCAACCTCAGATACCGGCACCCATCCATCCGCGATGAATATGAGCTCGGTTGTAGCAAACCGAAGCGGCGCCTCTGCCTGTTCGACTTCAGCTGAAAGCACTTCGTCACAGGCAGCAAGAAAATCACCGTGTTTTTCCTTTATATCAGCAATTTTCTCATCGATATCAGCAATAGTCGCTGTCAGCTGAGAGATCTCAGACTCGTAGGCATCGATTGCCTTTCTGACTGACCCCTCTTCTTCCGGAATCGGGATCGGCTGAAACTGTGCTTCTGCAAGTGCGTGTTCAACGGCAGCACGATCTTCTTTTTTAAAGAAGAGGACTATAGTGTCGTTTCCCTTGTCAGATGCAATAAATTTCTCGTGTGGGACGGGGATCTCGATTTCACGGGGTGCTTTCCCCGCAATCACCGATACCGTTTCATACCCCCGGTAGAGTCCCAGTTCAAGAGGTATACCGGAGAAAGGTGTAAGTTCGGCAATACGCTGTTCATTCACCTTGATACGTGCTTCTGCTACCGATCGCTGTGCCGTGAGATTGCTGACTTCCTGTTCGATTGCAGGGAGTTCACGCTCTATAATCTCTTTGATCGAACGCGAAGAACGCTTTTTTGTTCCGAGGTAATCATCGGGAGATAGTCCAAAGATACTCTCAATCGACCGGATCTTGATCAGATCTGTCGAGAGTTCTGTTGCACCCTCCATCGGTTGCCCGATGCGAAAACCCTCATATCCCTCTTTCCCCTGGTCGGTATAATCGGTGATATGGAATACGTGGTGACGGTAGAGTTCGGTCACAGCTGACGGCATCTGCTCTTTCGAACCAACGATAAGCAGACGCGTCATCGTCTTAGGCTGTAACATGAACTCTCTCCTTGA
Organism: Methanocalculus sp.; assembly: GCA_013329165.1. Lineage (GTDB taxonomy): Archaea > Halobacteriota > Methanomicrobia > Methanomicrobiales > Methanocorpusculaceae > Methanocalculus > Methanocalculus sp9912u. The sequence continues at coordinate 48,417 of DUKV01000029.1, forward strand.
ACCGCTCAACCAGCAGCGAAACGGCTTCGTTCATCCGTTTCCGGCCTTTTTCTTTGAGGAGAGACACCTGTTGGTTTCCTTCCTCAAGGATCCGGGCGCGTTTATCCGCTGCCTCATTTCGTGCATCCGCCAGACGCTTCTTTGTGTACTCATCGGCAACAGCTGTTGCCTTGGCAACCTGATTCTCGGCTTCAAACCTGGCATTTGCGATAATCTGCTCACGCTCAAGTTTCGCCTTCTCAACCAGCTTCCGATACTCTTCTTCGGTCTTTTTGATGCTCTTCAGAACCTCAGTTTTCATCCAACCCTCCTCTCACGGCAACAGAATAATTGGTTTATCGTATCTCTTATAATTGTTGTTCTGTTTCGGAAGGGTTTTCCGGGAGATATTCCCAGTGTAAGGCTTCTGATAGGTTTTTAATTAAAACAGACCCGTTTTCACCGGATATTTCCAATCCTGCGAGTTCAGACGACGAACAGATGAGATGTTGCTCCGGATGCGTTCCCCGCACAATTTCACAGGAGAGTAGAATTCGTGGACCGGCCGAGATGACATACCGAAGCCTTCTCGATCCCGGGTGTCCCCGTGGAAGCACAAGCACCGGCTGATCATATTTCCTGACCAGATCGAGGAGATAGCGTGCCGGGGTCAGTTCTCCCCCTTCTGGTGCCGAGACGGCGATGATATCATCCGGGTAGATACCCTGGACGAATTCGCTTTCAGTGGTCTCTATCATGAGGGGAAACTTCCTGCCTGCACGAGCACAAAGAAGAAAAGAGGACTGTCCCCTGATGAGGACAATACGGTCACCGGGGGTGAGGATCATGCCGGAGTTACATCTTCTGACTGGCAGGAGGGGCACATAGGGTGTTTTCCCACGGTCGTGAACTTCTCTCCGCATGTATTGCAGATGTAGCTCTTCCCCTGCACTCCCTCTTCAATCTCAATATCTGCCGGACCACCTGCGCTGCACATCTCTGTATCACCAGTTTTCCATTGAACGCGGGTTCACATAAAGCTTATCGAACCCCCTCAGACAATCGCAAAGATCACAAATGCCGAAAATACCATGATGCATACATGCTTCACACCGGCGGCAAGGGATGACTCCCCCATCAAGCCGGCGATGAGTCCGGAACAGATCGCCTGGATGACGACCGCATGGTAGAAGAGACGGCCATAAGTGAGGGCAGATATGCTACCAACGCTTGAGAAAGCCCCGGCACCGCTCATGGATGAATCGACCGGCTCTGCCATCTCGATGACAGGGAGGAACTGCGTCCCGATCACAAGGACAACAAAGATGAAGACGAAGAATGCAAGATAGACGACCGCGGTGTAGAGGAACATCTCACCCTGCCGCTCCCGTTTGAGGGTCTCACTCATATCGGCATCACTTGCTGCGATGGTGAGCACCTGGCTGATCTCGCCGCTCATCGCACTTGCCCGGGTGATCAGCGTCACCGTACGCGAGATGGATGGTGTGGAGAGACGTTCTTCAAAGCGGACAAGTGCATCCTCAACATTTGCACCCCAGTCAAGATCCCGCTTGATCTTTTTTATCTCATAGCTGAGGAGACCGAGATTGGTTCTGACCAGAATAGAGAGTGCCTTTGCGATGGTTAAGCCGACCTCATTGATCCCCGCAAGCCTCTGGAGGAAATCAGGGAGCGAACCCTCAATCTCACTTATCCGGCGGCTCCAGATCAGCTGCGCTATTGCATAGGGAACAAAGACAATGAGGAAGGAGGCGATGACATAATCGTCAAGGACGGTCAGGTAAAACTCGAAATCACCGTACGCGGGGATCTGAAGATACCAGTAGGTGAGATAGATGAGGGCTACCGGAATCGAGACGTAGAAGGTGCGGTGGGGAAGAACCAGGAAGTAATGGAGGGGATCCGAGATGAATTCGCGTATATAAGTCCAGCGATCATACTTTTTCAATGAGGCGATCAGTCCGGTTTCTGTGGTTTCATCACCCTCTTTGATCTCAATATCAGGATACTCCCTGAGTTCATGGATGACGGTGTACCGCTCCACACTCTCGGGCTGGGATGAGATCATATCGATGAAGACGATGAAAATGGCTGTTCCTATAGGAATTAGGGCATATATGACGATATTCAGCTGAATGAGCGCACCCGGGCCCATCAGTCCCATCACCACCATCACGATGATCAGGAAGAGCGGGCCTGCCACAAAGAGCGTCACATACCCCTCGGCAACCAGGGAGAGGGTATTTAAGAACTGTTTCTGTTCAAATTTAGCCTCATCCTGGTACAGGCCCACCTTCGCCTTCAGGAAGCCGGAGAGATCGCTGCCACTCTCGATGATAGAGAGGAGATCCTGGATAAAATCCTTCATCTTGGCTGAAGGAGTTGTCATCTGGAGTTCACGGAGTGCGGAGATGATATCGTGGGCAAAGAGATCACAGTCCCTGACAACCTGCCGAAATTCCAATGCAACTTCTCCATAAACATGTGAGTTCTCTGAAAGGGAACGGAAGATCTCAATCAGTTCGGCTCCCCCCCTCCGCATCGCGTACATGTACGCAACGGCGTTATGGAGGGTCAGGTTGATCCTGGTCGCACGGGAAGACTTCATGATGCCCGGAAAGGCAAGGACGATCCGGTAGGTGAGATAGGAGATGATGATGAAGATGATGACTGCGATGATCGCCCTGAAAAGGATATCTTCAAGCGGAAGATCAGAGAGCCATCCTATTGCAAGCCGGTTCTGCCTGGTGAACTCATAGGCAGCACTCGGAACGATGATCGGCTCAAAAACACCTGCGATAAAATAGAAGAGTATACCGATTGCTGCTCCGATCCCGATCCCGGAGACGAACGCGTAATAGTAGAGCCGCTCAACGGTGATGCCCAGCCGTGCAGATATGATATCATGCCGCAGGTGCTGGAAACGCATCGGATCGCGCCTGGAAAAGCGCCGGAACCGTTCATACATCGGTATCATGAGAGGACCTGTCTGAGATCGTCGATATGGTCAAAGATAAGATCGGGGGTGATTGCAAAGATTGAGAATATCTCGGATACAGATTTGAAATCCTTGATATCCTGTTCATGGAGCGCGAGGATCACCTGCCTCCGCCTTTCGACCTCCGCATTGAGCTCTTCCCTGCTCCATCCACGGTTGGCAGCAATCGCCGAGTAGACATGGGATCTGCCGGAGTACTGCATCTTATCAGAGACCGGATCGTACTCGAAGACATTGTTCACAAGGATATTCCCGGAGTTTGGTTCAATTCCTGTTATCTCAACGATCTCCTGGCAGCGCCTGACCCGCTCGGTGCCACGGAAGATCAGCCCCTGGACTGAGATGATGTTTAATGCCTGGAGCATGTTTCGGGGGACATTTAAGGGTTCACTCTCAAGACGGTGGATGGTGGCATCCACCCCTCCTGCATGCATCGTAGAGTACGTGGTATGGCCGGTATTCATCGCCTGAAAGAGGGTCTGCGCCTCCGGACCCCTCACTTCTCCGACAATAATAAACTCGGGCCTCTGCCTCATGCCGGTTTTCAGGAGGTCGAACATAGTGATGTTCCTGCTCCCCTCTGAGGTGAGGGATTCTCGGGTGACGCTCGCAATCCAGTTCTCCCTATACAGCATGATCTCACGCGTATCCTCGATCGAGACGACTTTGGCAAGCGGCGGGATGAAGAGGGACATCGCGTTCAGGGATGATGTCTTGCCGGATGCCGTGCCCCCGATAAAGATCAGGCTCTTGTTGTTCTCGATTGCAAGCCAGAAGTAGACGAGCTGGTCGACATTGAATGTCCCCTTCTCCATCAGCTCGATCGGGGTGAATGGTTCCGGTCGGAACTTACGGATCGTAAAAGAGGAGCCCCTGCTTGTCACCTCTGTTCCGAGGGTCAGCTGGAGACGGGAGCCATCCGGGAGGGTGGCATCAAGCATGGGACTTCCGATCGAGATATGTTTGCCTGAACGCTGTGCAAGGGAGATGGCAAGCGAGTTTAGCTGCTGTTCGGGAAACTGGATATTTGTTCTGATATTCCGATGCTGCCGGTGATAGAGGAAGAGAGGGATTCCATGGCCATCACATGAGATATCCTCTATCTCAAGATCTTTCATCAGGGGATCGATCCGTGACCAGCCGAGGAAGTTCCGTTTCAGGTAGTACCTCAGTTTATATGTCGTCTCCGGTGTCAGCGAAAGGCCGTACTGGCTGATGAGGGCTTCTGCCTTTCTGAAGAGGAGCTTTTCTGGCTTTTCCTGGATCTCTGAATCCGTCAGAATAAGAATATCCCGGAGATCCTCGTACAGCCGTTCGAGGAGTTCGTATTCAAAACGGGTGAGGATTGGTTCAAAGAGGTGGTACTCCTTCAGCCGGGTCACCCGGTTATAGGTGATCAGGACAAGTGAGAGGCCTTTCTCAACCCAGTAGCTATCGACCTCCTCCTCGTTCTCGGCAAGCCGGGGGATGACAAGCGAACCGGCAGTATCATAATGATATTCGGGTACCACCAGATCTGTTTCCTTCTTCCGGAAGGCTGAGAGGAGTGATCGGCGTTCCGGGATCTTGTCCTTTGGTGCGGATGCAGAGACGGGATCTTCCGTTTCAAACGGCAATACCGACTGTTCCGGAGATGAAACGGCCTTTCCCGGAAAGGCAGGAGTCTTCGGCATGGATGCTTCCGCTGTATCCGGTATAGAAGGAGCGGGATGATCGGGCATCTCATCATCAGGCTGTGTGAGATCGATGCTGGTATCAGCAGCAGGTGTTTCGCTTTCCTCAACCGGGATTTGCTCTTCATGGACAGATTCCCCTCCATCGCCGGAAGAAGGAGGCTCCGGGATCTCATCATGAGTGTCGGGCTCTTTTTCTGGAACATACGTATTCTCTTCCCCTTCATCGGAAGAGGTATCATCCCCGGCAGGGATGCCCTTCTCCTGATACGGCATCCCGGATGTCTCTTTATAAGATAGCGCCTCACCGGCTTTCCGGGGATCAGTTGTTTCGGATTCTTCCTCATCAGCCAGGCCGGTCATGGGGGTGTTCCAGAAGCCCGGAGATGTACGTGTATCGGTATTTACAACAGATGTATCAGGCTGTTCCAGATCACCGATCTCCCGGGATTGTTCATGCAGCGGATCCGGGAGAGGGGCAGTATCCCAGGGATTGATTACCGGCACATCACGATCAGAATCCGATCTCCTCTTCAAAAATGAGAGGAGACCGGTTTTCTTCTTTTTTTCACTCTTCTTTGATCCGAAGTGATCACTCTCCGGCGCAAAAAGATCACGTTCTTCCTGCTGCTTATCGTCACCATCCACCATAGAAAACCCCAGTGAGCCGAAATAATCGCCTGAGCGTACTGGTTACCTTACACGGAGAAGAGATATAGCTTATGCATGTGAGGATACTACATAACCTTAATTTACTGAATGGAGAGATGAAGTATGGCTGATCAGACCACACGCAGGATGCCAACAGGGATCAACTCACTTGATCCCGTCCTGGACGGAGGAGTTGTACCGGGCTCCCTTATCCTTCTGCTCTCGGATATCGGAGCAGGAAGTACCGAGTTTGCATACACTTCACTCATTGCAATGACAAGAATGGGGAGGGATGCCGGGGCAGGAAGAATGATTCCGGAAGATATCCGGTATATCAGCATCACCAGGACGAAAGAGGATGTAATCCAGGAGATAAACCGATCATTCAAGAGCGACCTGACTGCCGGGATCGCAGACCGTGTCACATTTCTGGATCTCTCAAGCGGATACTTCGACAGGAGTGTCGTTCCTGCTAACTGGTATGATAGAGAGGAGGGAATCGTTGCCCGGATGCAGCGGAAGAAGCCTGAGCATGATAGTATTCTTGCCGACCTCATTGCAGTACTGGAAGAGGGAAAAGATCAGAGCCTTATCATCATCGACTCCATCACCGATATCTCCGGACTGCATTACAGCCCGGAAAAATGGAACAGCCTTGTTGCGTTCCTCAGGGGACTGCAACGGATCGCAAAGACCTGGAACTCAACAATATACCTCCATCTCACCAAAGGGATCCTTGATTCATCACGTGAACTGGAGATCTGCGACTGTGCGGATGCGGTCATCCACTTCAAATGGGAGGAGGGATCAGGTCAGCGGAGGCAGAGGATCATGTATTTCATGAAGTTCCGCGGGGTGATGCCATACCTTGAAGAGCGGGATCTGGTGAAGTTTGCAATCCGGATTAGTGCAACAGCCGGGTTTGATGTTGAGAATATCAGGATGGTGATATAGATGGGTGATGACTTCTCGGCACTTATTGACGACGAAGATAAAAAGCCGCCAGTGCGGAAGATCCCTCCAATCCAGGCAGGGACGCCCCCTGCACAAACGGAAGGCATCATCCCCAAGAAAGAAACGGAAGAGGCTGAGTGGCAGCCCCCTCTTGAAGAGGAGTGGATACCGCCTGCCGAAGATCAGTGGGACCCGCCCCGTGATGAGAAGAAAGAGATGCAGGAGCCACCGAAACAGGAGAGGGTTCCTGAGGGTAGACCTCCCGGCAAAAGGACCGAGCCACGGATTAAACTCGGTATAGAAGGGCTTGACGAGATGCTCGGTGGGGGACTGGTGAAGAACTCTGTCACCGGCATCATCGGAACCTATGGTACCGGGAAGACGACTTTTGCAATCAATTTCATCTTTGAAGGCTTGAGGCAGGGAGAAACCTGTATTATGATCAGCCTTGATGAGCGGTCCGAGATGCTGAAAGAGAGTATCAGGCGGCGGGGATATGACCTTGATGCATACCTTGACAAAACCTTCTTTTTGATCAAACTTGATCCAACAGATTTTACGCTCGCGGTAAACAGCATCAAAAATGATATTCCCGCTCTCATCAGGGAGACGAAGACATCCAGAGTCGTCATAGACCCGATATCGCTCTTTGAAGGGCTGCTTCCTGATGAGGCGAGCAGGAGGCTTGAGATGTTCAAGTTCGTCGAGAGGATGCGGGATGAAAACTGCACCTTTGTCATGACGAGTGAGACCGACACCCAGATCCCTTATGCAAGCAAATACGGGCTGGTCGAGTACCTCGTCGACTGCGTCATCCTGCTTCGCTACGTCCGTGCGAGCGATCTCTCAGGCACCCATCTCGCCGTTGAGGTGGTCAAGATGCGGAGATCACAGCATTCCCGCGAGATCAAACCGTATGAGATCCAGCCCGATGATGTGGTCGTCTATTCAGAGGCGAGCGTCTTCTAGAGAGCACCATGGGAGCGTATATGATTCCATGCTTTTTTGAGGGGGTTATCGGCTGCATCTTCCCGGTATATCCCGATATCCTCCCGCCCATAGAAGGTGCGATCTGAACCGACGGGACAGACCTTGATGCAGATACCACAGGGGGAGATCGCTTTTTTATCCAGGCCGGCACTGTATTTGGCGCACGCGGTTTTATTGGTCAGACCCTCCGGGTAGCCGTCCGGGCTGACTGCTCTGACCGGGCATCGATCAACACATTCCATGCATCGTGTGCAGAGATCATCAGTCCTGATGGGATCGGGCTTGATTTGAGCTTTCGTGAAGACCGATCCAAACCGCACCCGTGGCCCATAGTCGGGGGTAAGGAGCATATTATTGAGGCCAAATGATCCAAGACCTGCAAGATATGCGGCATGCCGGTGCGAGAAGAAGGATTCCGGGTTCTTCACCAAAGCCTCGATACCACCATACCCGTCCCGGGGGATCGGAACCGACGGATAACCGGCCTGGTTCAGCCATATGGTGATCCGGTAGGTGTACTGATCGAGAAGAGCGTTTACTGTTCGGTATATCTCCCGGTACTGGATCGAGGGGGACGATTCAAGCGAGGGGAGCGGAATGGGAAGGCCGATGACAATGACCGACCGTGTGCCGGGGTAGATCGAGTCCGGGTGGTATGCATCCGGGATCCATGGGTGAAAGAGTGGTTCTTTCCAGGCTTGTGCAGAGGCAATTCCAAGGAGCGGGATCTCATGGCTATCACACCATGAACGTAGAGCAGTTTTCATAAGTCAGACGGTTATTCCTGCGATTGCAAGGAGTATAAGGATGACGGCACCCGGGATACCACCAAACGTACAGATCAACACCGTCGCCCAGGTGATCGGCATATCAGGAACACCAAGAAAGGAGAGGAGATGGAAGGTATTCACGATGAAAAGGAGGATGAGACCTGCTGCTACATTTGCAAGCAGTGTCATCCCTTTCTTAACACAATAATAGAGTGTGGCGATCAGCGCCACAATGACCAGAAGAGGAATGATGATCCTCAAACATGACCCCGCATCACCCGACAAGGCGCATCCCGCTGATCCGGACCGGTGGAACGATCACCGATCCAACCCGCCGCGGAGTGGGCCCCATACCAGTGATCTGGCCGAGCATCTCAAAGATATTTCCGGTGATCATCGCTTTTCTGACCGGTGCCTGGATAATGCCGTCCTCCATGATGAAGGCGTTCTGGACTTCGACCGAAAAGTCGCCGGTGAGCGGGTTGGCTGTATGCGCACCGATCACATCATTGATCGAGATACAGCGGCCTTCACCCGGCTCCTGCATCGTTTCACCACGGAATACCATATTATGCATCCCGATTGTCACACCGCCGCCGAGACCACCACGCTGGGCATTTCCGGTACTTTCTTTACCAAACCGGTACGCGGTCTTCAGATCGTAGATGAAGGAATTTAAAACACCATCTTCAATGAGAATGTTCTTCCGGCTAGGGACGCCTTCGGCATCGAACCGGCAGTTCCCAAGCCCCCCGGGATAGAAAGGATCGTCGATTACTGAAAGGTGATCTGCTCCGATCACTTTGCCCAGCTTCTCTGCCAGAAACGATCTCCCCATATGGACCGATCTCCCGTTGACTGCTGATTGAAGCAGTGAGGCAACGAGCCCGGAGAAGGCAATAGGGGAGAGGAGGAGGTCATAAGTCCCTGTCTCAATCGGAACCCCGTTTCTGGATGTCGAGGCAAGTTCTGCCGCTCTTCGTCCGATCTCAAATGGATCGATATCAAGGGAGAACGAGCGATCATATTCAAACCCGGTCGACTGATCCGCGATCGTCTCCAGAGATACCGATACCGAGGTGTGATCCTCCTCATACCAGATACCTTTTGAGTTTGCAAGAAGAACCGAACCCAGCGAGAGACCTGCTCCACCGCCCACAACTTCGGCATCAGGATATTCCGATGCCCCTTCAAGAAGTCTGTTGCAGAATGAGAGGGCGATATCAGGATCAGTTCTAATCGAGCTGTCAAATACCATGGGATCACCCGTCAGCGAAACAGGATCCGGAAGACCGCCCCAGGGTACCGCCTCAGCAAGATGGGAGCTTGCAATTGCCGAATCCAGGCAAGCACGCCATTCTGAAAGGGTGCTGGTGCCTGAGGACCCGATCCTCCCCGAAGCGATCACCCGTATAATCAGGGCGTTCTCATGCGATTCTCCTGCATGAGCAGCTATGGCACGTTTCAGCTCTATTGAGACGCTTTCTCCTGAGACAAGAGTAACCTCGACCTCATCGACTGAGGATAGGCCGGTCTCGATGATCTCAGATATAATCTCCTTATGCATCGCCAGTACCTCCGATGATCGCTTCTGAAAGGAAGAGGTGGGGGGATCCATCTGATACAGGGATACTCTGGCCACCTTTACCGCAGTATCCTGGATGCATTGTAAGATCATTGCCGCAGAGGCTGATCGCATGCAGTGTCGAGAGGATCTCGCCGGTGAGCGAGACGTCCCTGACCATCTCTGTGAGCTCCCCCCCTTCGATCAGGTACCCGAACTCGGCATTGAACTGGAAGACGCCACGGCCGGGATCCACCTGGCCGCCGCGTGAGCCTCCAAGGAGGATACCATCCCTGCATTCTTCGATGATCTCATCGTACCGGGCATCGCCGGGCGCGATATAGGTGTTGCTCATCCGCACGATCGGGAGATCGCCAGGCATCGCCCGTGCATGCCCGACATCGCCATTGCCGACTGCGGCAAGTGTTTCACGGGAATGAAGAAATCGTTTCAGGATACCGTCTTCGATGATTGCAGTCCTGCTCCCAGCAACACCCTCAGCATCAAGGGGTTCAAACCCGAATGCATGCATGGTTGGGTCATCTATAATCGTGACGATCTGGCTTCCGATAGCGGTGCCTATTTGGTCCTTGAGGACAGAAGCACCATCCTTGACCAGATCTCCCTCGCTTGCATGCCCAACAGCCTCATGGGCAAAGACACCGCCGAGTTCCGGATCAAGAACTGCCCGCATCCTGCCTCCTTTTGCAGCACGGGCATTCAGAAGAGCAACTGCACGTGTGCCTGCCTTGATGCCGTCTTCGGTTCTCCCTCTCAGGTTGAGGCCATCGATACTGTGGTCACGGACATATCCCATCTGCATTGTGCCGTTCTGTTTTGCAACCGCCATCACGGAGTACCCGGAGCGGCAGGTTGAGAACGATGCCTCATGGCCGCTAGAGTCAAGGAAATAAACGTCCTCGACCCGTTCCGTATAGGTTCCACGTGTGTTGGAGACGCCCGGCACCTTTGCAGCTTCTGCAATCTGCATAAGGAGCGCTCCCTTCTCTTCGAGGGAAACACAGTTTGGATCCTCCTTCATCGGAGGCACCGGGAGAAGTTTCCGATCAGGCGCATCCGAAAGCACCACATCTTCTGCCGTCACCACGGCAGCTCTCTCAGCCCGGAGAAGGTAATCACGGAGTGCTCCTTTATCATCGGGATCAAACGGTGAAACTGCAACAATACCCCAGCCACGTGGGCCGAGTGCCCGGATGATGGCTTTTGAGAAGAAGGTGACACCGGCAGATTCGATCTCGCCATTATCGATATCGATGCCGGTATGCTCTCCGCTGACATGGCGGATATCCCAGTACCTGAGTCGGGAATCCACTCTCAGACAACCCCGGATTCAGTGGTTATCGGCTGGTTTGGCGGTATCATTGCATGCTCTGCAAGTTTTTTCAGCTTGGCGAGGAATCCTGCACGGTTTGTCGGAACCAGTGCCTGCTCAAGGATCTCCTCGATATGTGAGACAGGGATGATCTCAATCATCTCCCGGTACCGCTCCTCGATCAGTACATCGCCTGCATTTGATCTCGGGATGAAAACTTTTTTGATCCCGGCTTTTGCAGCCGCCTCAATCTTATAGGTGACACCGCCGACCGGGAGGACATCACCCCTGACCGAGAGGGAGCCGGTCATTGCCACATCCTGCCGGACAGGGATGCCCTCGATTGCAGAGATGACCGCAGTTGCAACCGAGACCGATGCGGAATCGCCTTCGACACCCTGGTAGGTGCCGATGAACTGGACATGGATATCGATATTCCTGATATCCTTGCCGGTGAACTTCTTCAGGATAGCAGAGACGTTCTTGATCGACTCCTGCGCAATCTCCTTCAGAAGTCCTGTAGCAATCACGGTGCCGGACGCACCCTGTGCCGGGGTGACTTCTGCAACAATCGGGAGTACCGATCCTGAATCGCTCCCCATGACCGCAAGGCCGTTTACCTTTCCAATAGCAGTCCCGGAGATGACGGTCAGGTCATAATCCCTGCTCCGCCGGATATATTCATCAGATATCTGGTCTTCGACCGAACGGGCGGTCTCTTTTGCCGCGAGGACATGATGGAGGGTTGTTACCTCGGATCCCTCGCCCCGTGCAATATCTCCGGCAACACGTACAAGGCCGCCGAGATCACGGAGTTTCAGGGTGAGGTGACCCTTCCTGTTCGATCGCCTCCGTGCCTCGCGGATCACCTCGGTGATGGCGCTCCTGTCAAACGGAGGGATTTTACCGTCGTTCTTGACCTCCTGTGCGATGAAACGGATGAACTTCTCGCGGTTTGCAGGGCTGTCATCAATCGTCTCCTGCATGAATACCTCGTATCCATATCCACGGATACGGGAGCGGAGCGCCGGGTGCATCCCCTGCATTGCATCGAGGTTACCTGCTGCGATCATCACGAACCGGCAGGGCACCGGCTCGGTCCTGACCATTGCACCACTTGAGCGTTCGCTCTGACCGGTAATCGGGAACTCTCCCTCCTGAAGGGCAGTGAGGAGGTTCTGCTGGGAATGTGGACTGAGGGTATTGATCTCATCGATGAAGAGCACCCCCTTATGCGAGCGGTGGATGGCACCAGCCTCCACGCGATCATGCGGGGGTGTCTCAAGCCCACCGGACTGGAAAGGATCGTGCCGGACATCGCCGAGGAGAGCACCCGCATGTGAGCCGGTTCCGTCGATAAACGGGGCCTTTGAATCCGGAGATGTCGATACGAGGAGTTTTGGAACCATCACATCATCCCGTGGCATCATCGTCCTGAATGCAAGGAAGATGAAGGCAACAGCGATGATACCCATCAGGAGCATACCCGAGATAAGGGCATACCCGATGATACCAAAGACAAGCATCAGCATCAGCATATTCCGCATCTGTGCCCGTTTCCGGGACTCCTGCTTATGGGCAGCAACGATCTCCTTGCCCCTTCCGGCGGGAACTGTCCGCACAAGCGGGTTATTATTATCATCGGAGTTTGGATAGACAAGGATGTCCTGCATCTCCTCTTTTGGAAGGAGTTCCGTCATCGCCTTGGCAAGCATCGATTTACCGGTACCCGGCGTTCCGATCATCATCACATGCCGCCGCTGGATTGCGGCTTTCTTTATCACTTCAACGGCATGTTCCTGGCCGATCACCTGATCAATGAGCCCGGACGGCACCTCAATGTCGGCGGTTGTCGTAATATCGATCTCGCCGAAGAGGAGTTCTTCATTGAATTCTTCTTCGGGAAGGTCCACAGTCTCTGTCTCTGTCCCCATTCTGAGATATACCTCACACAAATATTGAATGCTTATATATCGGAGACCGATAGTTTAAGTAGTTTCAGTACCGGGAGATAGTAGCAATGAAGGTCATATATACTGATAAAAGCCAGATTATCGCTTCAAGAGTGGCAAAAAACCTGGGGGCACCCCTGGGGCGGGTAAAAATGTCCAGGTTTCCCGATAACGAGCTCTATATCCGGGCAGATGAACTCGATAACGAAACAGTCATTGTATCGTCACTCCCCGATGCAGAATCTATTGTTGAACTGCTGCTTTTAATCGATGCCTGCGAAGGATCAGAGGTGACCCTTGTGATCCCGTACATGGCATATGCACGGCAGGATAAGCAGTTCAATACCGGGGAACCGATCAGCATTCGTGCAATCGCAACAGCACTCAGCAGAGGGGTTGCCCGGATCATCACGGTGAATATCCACGAACCAGAGGTGCTGAAGTATTTCGATGCACCTACGAAGAATATCTCGATAGCACCGGCAATCGGGGAATATATTGCAGGAACCGGCCTTGAAAACCCCCTGATCCTCGCACCGGATGATGGTGCATGGGCATTTGCGAAAGGAGTGGCAGCCGCCCATGGCTGGGACTGCGATCACCTCGATAAGACGAGGCTGTCAGGTGTCGAAGTGACAATCGAGAAGAAAGATGTCGGGGTTTTTGGGAGGCATGTCATCATCGTTGACGATATCATCTCAACAGGAGGAACACTTGCAACTGCTGCAGAGATGCTTGCAGCAGAAGGGGCAGAGAGCATCTCTGCCGCCTGTGTCCACGGTGTCTTCTCAGGGGGCGGGTATGCCCGACTTGTCGCAGCCGGATTCTCAGGTGTTGCATCGAGCGATACGATTGAACGGGGCTGTTCCCTCATCTCCGCGGCACCGGCGATTGCAGAGGCACTCAGGCGATGATAACAATTGACGGCGGTATGCTCGAGGGTGGCGGGCAGATCGTCAGGACCGCTGTTGCCCTTGCTGCTGTCGCGGGAGAGACGGGGACTATTTGGAATATCCGGAAGAACCGATCGGTTCCCGGCCTCGCCGCCCAGCATGTCGCCACGGTGAAGGCGGCGGCTACGATATCAAATGCCCCGACTGAAGTGGTCTTTATCGGGTCCGGTGAGATCACCTTCCTTCCCGGAAGACCTGAGAGGAAGGATATTACTTTTAATATAGGGACAACCGGGAGTATTCCGCTCGTCCTGTCGGCCTGGCTCCTCCCTGCACTCTATGGCGGATCATGTGGCACAACAGATCTCACCTCTCATGCGATGACCAGTATCTCACTGCTTGGGCATTTTGGGCACTCGATCTCTGTTTCCCGGCAGGAGGGTTGTGTGGAGGTATCGGCATGAAGATCGTCTGTGATGCATCCTTCTTCTTCGGGGACTATCCGTTTGAAGGCGATCTCTTCACCACCCCCGGGGTCGTGGCGGAACTCTGCGATCTGCGATCAAAATGCCGCTTTGATACCCTGAAAGAGTGTGGGCTGACTGTCACTGAGCCATCATCTGCATCTATCAGGATGATTCGCCAGACAGCCGGGAAAACAGGAGATCATGACGTCCTCTCCGAAACTGATATCAGCATCCTTGCGCTTGCCTCTGAGATCGGAGGAGAGGTGGCAACGGATGATTTTGCGGTTCAGAATGTGGCATCTGCTCTTGGCATCAGGGTCAGGCCGATGCTTCAGCGGAAGGCAAAACGGCGTACCTGGAAGATGATCTGCACCGGCTGCGGACGGGATGTTGAGAACGGGGCAGACTGCCCGGTTTGTGGGGCACCGCTGAAACGAATGCATAAATAGATTGGTATCACTTTTACAGGTATGTCATCCCTTGAGGATCTGAAAGAGCGGGCACGCCTGCTCCTCGAAGAGGGGCACAGCCCAGGCCAGATAGCCGATGAGCTATCCCTCTCCATCGAGACGGTCACCTGGCTTTTAACCCAGCCGAAGGGAGATGCCGCCCCGCATGATGTACACATAGACTGGACACGGGTCAGTTGTGATGCACAACTGATTGAGGCAGTAGCAGCGATGATGATCGATGCATACATTCCTCCCGTCGATCGTACCGAGCCCCTTGATGCCGATGTGATCGTCGGTATCGCCATCTCCGGCATCCCGCTTGCCACCCTGATCGGGGCACGTGAGGGATGCAGCCTTGCGGTGTACCACCCGGCCAAGCATGCGACATCTGATACCCCCATCGGATCCATCTCCGGAAACTTTGCACCCGTGAAGGAAAAACGCTGTATTATCGTTGATGATGTCATCACCTCAGGCAGGACACTTCAGGAGGTTGTTGCCTATCTCAGGAGACATGGCGGAGTTCCGGTGGCGATCTGGGTCCTCTTCGATAAGCGCGGTATCACCGAGGTTGAGGGGGTTCCTGTACACTCACTCTTCAGAATCTCCAGAATCGACTGAAGGGGTTCCCAAAATGGGATATATTTATATAGAAGTTCAATTCAATTTTTATCACTACAGGAGGATTACAGAGTGGCAAATCAGAATCAATTAACCGGACAACCAATCATTATTTTGCGGGATAACGTCGAACAGACCCGCGGACATGAGGCACAGCGATCAAATATCCTTGCGGCAAAAGCGATCTCCGAAGCGGTAAGGACGACCCTTGGACCACGAGGAATGGACAAGATGCTGGTTCACGGTGACGATATCACCATCACCAATGATGGAGCAACCATCCTGAGCGAACTCTCGGTTCAGCACCCAGGCGCCAAGATGGTGGTCGAGGTCGCAACCGCACAGGACGATGAGTGCGGGGATGGGACCACCACCGCCGCCATTATGGTCGGTTCATTCATGGAACAGGCCGAACGGATGCTCAAGATGGGGATACACCCGACAAACATCTCAAAGGGTTATTCCCTCGGCATGAAAAAGTCGCTTGAGATCCTCTCGGAACTCGCCGTCGATGTCACTCCTGACGATAAGGAGAGCCTGAAGAAGATCGCAAAGACCGCAATGATCGGAAAGGCGATCGAGGCAGTCATGGAGAAGGCTGCTGATATCGTCGTCGATGCGGTTGCAACAATCGCTGACAGTTCATCAGGCAGGATCAGTATCGATGAGGATGATATCCTTGTCAAGACCCAGACGGGTGATGCAATGGATGACATCGAGCTTGTTCGTGGCGTTATCATCGGGAAAGCCCGCGTAGACGAACAGATGCCAAAGATCGTCACCGGTGCAAAGGTTGCGATGATCAGCACCCCCCTTGAGATCACCAAGACCCAGACCAAGTCAAAGATCAAGATCTCCTCATCCGAACAGGTCGCGGCATTTGGCGATGCTGAGAGGGCTTCGTTGAAGAAGATCGCCGATCAGATCATTGCATCAGGTGCAAATGTCCTCCTCTGCCAGAAGGGCATCGCCGATTCAGTGCAGTTCTACCTGGCCAAGGCAGGGATCTACACCCTCGAGGATGTGCCTGAGAAGGAGATGAAGTATGCGGCAAAGGCACTCTGTGGAGAGATCGTCAATAAAGCAGAAGACCTTACCGCCGAGACCCTCGGTACCGCCGAACAGGTTGAACAGATGTATGGCGAGGATCTGACAAAGATCTCCGGATGCGAGAATGCAAAGGCTGTCACGATCCTGATCCGGGGTTCCACCCAGTACCTCATCGACGAGCTTGACCGGGCAATCAATGATGCAAAGCGTGTCATCCAGGATGCAATGGAAGATGGGAAATACACCATCGGCGGAGCTGCGGTTGAGACTGAGATGATCGTCAGGATCCGCGAATATGCTACAACCATCGGCGGCCGTGAGCAGATTGCTGTTGAAGCATTCGCAAACGCCTTTGAGATCATCCCGATCACACTCGCCGAGAATTCGGGATTCAACCCGATCGACAAGCTGGTTGAACTGAAGAAAGCACACTCAAACGGACAGAAGAATGCAGGGTTGAATGTATTTACCGGAAAGATCGTCGACATGAGTGAAGAGGGTGTCTTTGAGCCGATGCGTGTGAAGCGCCAGGCGATCCAGAGCGCCGCAGAGATCGCATCCCTCCTGATACGGGTCGATGATATGATGGTCACCCAGTCCCACGCACCCGGACAGTAAAACCAATCCCCTTCTTTTCCTTTTACAGAATACAAAAATTTTCTTTTAGAGATGGGGTGACAATAAATCCCGGATCTCATGGAGATCGGAGACGATCCGCTCAACACCGGGTTTTCCTGAGAATCTATCCTGATCACCCGGCGCCACCCTTGCAATGAACCGGACACCGGTTTCAGAGGCTGCCTCATAATCCTGTGGAGCATCACCGATGAAGAGGGTTTCTTCGGGTGAGACGCCGGTTATGGAGAGAATATCGCGGATACAGTCCGTCTTTGATCTTGGAGAGCCATAGATCCTCTCAAAGTACCCTGCAAGCCCCCGGCGATCTGCAATCTCGAGCATCTCTTCCTCGGGGGTTGCTGAGACGACATAGAGAGGGATCCTCCCCTTTACGTCGTTCAGCAGCTGAAGAGCCCCCGGCACAAGCGGGATAGAGAACATCTTTTCGCGGACAATTCCCGCATACCGCTCTCCAAGCCACTCTTCCCGTTCCCGGGTGAGTTCCTGATAGAGCATCTCTTTGTAGATGTGGCGGAACTTCACAAACCGGCTCATCCCCCCGTTATCCAGATGATACTGAACGATCTCGTCCTGGTGTTCCGGTACAAACGAGAAGGTCTCACGGAACGCTTCTGCCTTCATGGCGATGGACTCGGCGATCACTCCGTCGAAGTCAAAGATGATCAGTCGGAGCGGTGGATGGTGCATAGAGGAGTGTCTGTATTTGGAGCTGATAGCAGTGGCGATTAGTGTCAGGTGGCCGGGGGGGATGTCAGAGGATGTGCTCAGGGATGTGCCAGAGTTAAGAAATCCACTCTGTCAAAATCACGATCATTTGTGGCGAAATAGTCAATCTGGTGTTTCTGTGCTGAAGCAGCATGGAGGGCATCTGAGAAGAGCAATCCATAATTCCGGGAAATTGAAAGTGTATCCCTCAGAATATCCAAAGTATCGAGGATAATAAGGTTATACTCTTGCATGATATCGCGTGTGATCGAATACGGAGCATCCATATCCTTTAATATTCCGGGATGTTCTTTGATGTAGATGATCGCATCGCGTGGAGAAAGGTGCTTTTCAGTATACATCTCGATGAGCATTGCCTTGTGAAAAAACTCATCAATAACGGTAGAATTGATATACCCGGTGATCTCTCCGGCCTTAATCCTTTCAAGGAGTCGTTCAGACGCGTCTGAGAACCGGGTAGTGCTAAACGCATAGAGAAGAATATTGGTATCGAGAAATACTGATCCGCCGGTAATATTATCGGTATGCATCAATACAACTCTTCAAGGTCTTTTTCAGCCATATCAAGGATGAATTCTTCAGGGGCAGTTAATTTAATTGTTTTTTTGGATCGTCTTTTCAACCTGACAATCACCTTCTCTCCCCCATTCTCCAAAGGTTGATCCAGCTGGATTGTTGTGGTATTAACGAGCCTTCCATCTACTTCTACCGGCATAAAACCACTTCGTGATACACTACGAAAGCGGAACATATAATAGTGACTCTTCTCTGGATTGCGTCTGCCTGGAATCCCTGTATCTGGCAAATACACCATGACGGGTTTCAATTTTCTATACCCCCTTGATCAGGTTTTTATCATTTGCGAGGAGAGGAGAGACGATGAGTGCCAAAACATTGCAACAGATACAGCGGGAAGGGCTTGATGTACTCGTTGAGCGGCTGGGACCAGATGATGCCATTCGTTTTCTTCAGATCTATGAGCCTGGAAGAGGTGATTGGACGAAGGAGAGGAGAGCGATACTGGAGAATGATCCAGATACAATCATCAGAAATATCCTTGAACGAAGAAAGAAGACGGATTTAATTTAGACGTATGTTCTGCATGGAACTTCGGATCCAGAGAGCGGAGTGGCGAAGCAATACCTGGCAATGATGACGAGATAGTGTACGCAGAAGACGACCCTTCAGAAGCCTTAAATACCGCAGAAATGAAATTCTATATCCCGATCTCTGCCGAGGTAGTCTAGTCCGGGAAGGCGGTGGCCTCGAAAGCCACTGGTGTTTGCACCTCGGGAGTTCAAATCTCCCCCTCGGCGTTTTAACCCTTTTCCGGACAGTCCTCTACGTGTCAACGATTGTATACATACCTTTCATATCTGACATCATCTGCTCGTGTAGTCAGCCATACCGCTTCCCCGGAGGAGGCCTTGATCAGATATGCAGGAGAACCTCCGGACAAAACCCGATGCTCTTATAGTACCTGAGAGCAGAATAGTCAGAGTTGAGCATGACAATCCTGACACCGATGCAGGTAGATGCATTGAATGAGCTGGGGAATATCGGATCATCCCATGCCGCCAATGCGCTCTCTGCTCTCCTGCAGCACCGGATCCAGATGACAGTCCCGGCTGTTGAGATCGTTGATCTGGCAGATATTCAAAATTATGTCACTGACGATCTCTTTGTAACAATCCTCTTTGAGATGCAGGGGGAGATCGATCATGCCGGGTACATCATCTTCTTCCTCCCACTCGAATCAGCCATCCGTATGACCAATGTGCTCCTCGGGATAGCTGAGGAGGATCGGGAATTAACTGAGATGGATGAGAGCACCCTCCAGGAAGTTGGAAACATCATGGTTTCAGCATTCCTGAATGCAAGCGCTGAGCTGCTCAGTGTCGTGATGCTCCCCTCTCCACCAAATCTCGTCATTGATATGGGGCATTCGGTGATCGAGGAGGTTCTGGCAGAACTGGCTGTCGAGGTGAACGAGGTGATCATCTTCCATACAATCCTCACCTGCGACCAGTATTCGATCAATGGGAACCTGATGATGATGCCTGCCATTGATACACTCTCAGAGATACTCACGATTATGGATCAGCTGCTGGAAGATGCTGCCTGAAGAGAGTGGAATAAGGATTTTTTTTTCGGGAAAAAAGAGAGGAAATAGGAGGAGTAGTTATCTTCAGGCCGGATTCCCGATCCGGTACTCTCCTTCCGGCACACAGAACTCGAACCTCGCACCTTTTCCTTCCTCACCGGTCTCGGTGATGGTGATTCCCGTGATCGCAAGGATTTCACGCACCAGGAAGAGGCCGAGGCCGGTGTTCTTCCCAAAACCGCGTTTGAATATCTCCTCCTTATCATCTTCGGGGACACCTGTGCCATCATCCTCCCAGATGATTATGAGGCCGGATGATGATGGGTGGCAGGTGATCTCTATCCTGGTTGCCCCCTCAGCATACCTGAGAGCATTATCATAGAGGTTGTAGAAGACCTTCTCAAGCATCGGATCGCAATAGATCGAGACCCCTTCGCACGCAGAATGTATTGGAAGGCGCTCCTCTGTATCGATCGCCTCGATCAGGGTATCCATCGCAAACCAGGTTGGCTCCTCAATTCCAAGCTGTTCGTACTGGCGGTTGAAGACCAGGATATTCTGGATTACCATAGCTGCAGCCCTGACATGCCCGAGATATTCTGCCTGTGTCGGATCAGTCGCCATCTCTTCGGCAAACCCGAGGAAACCGTCGATGACCATGATCTTGTTGAGGATATCATGACGGGTGACGCTTGATAGGAGGTTTAACTTGGCATTTAGTTTTTCCAGGGCTTTTTCAGCCTTTTTGCGTTCCTGTACCTCCAGGAGAGCCTGATCTTTCATCTGGCGAACCGATCGGATCTCGTGATCGAGCTCGGTAACATCCTCGATGATGATCATCACACAGGGATGATCCGGATCGCTTCCCGGATACCTGATAACAGAGGTCTGCTGGACACGAAGCATCCCGTCAGCTTTTCTACAGGGTATAAATGATGTATGGAGCTGGGAAGAGAAGACTGCCGGTGGCCCACCATCCAGTACCTGATCGATCCTCACCCTGTATGAAGGAGTGTTGAGATCAGGATACAGGTCCAGAAGATTCTGTCCTGCCATCTCCTCGCCGGAATAGCCGCTCCAGTCTGCAATAGTTCTGTTCCAGAAAAGGATTATATGTTTTCGATCAATAACACAGATCCCAACCGGCAGTGCATCCGAGAATTCTGTAAGGACAGACAGGTTTTTCTGCTGGTTCACGGCTCTTCATCCCTTGAAATCTCTCTTACCCGCTGGATAAGGGTTTCAAATGATTGAGCTCCCATAATGATGAGGATCTTCCCCTCAATATCAAGGTTTTTGATGAACATATGGGTCTCTGCAAGCAGGATCGCCTCACGGTGCTCCTGCCTGACATTCTGAATGAGGGCAGGCATATCCGCTTCACTGTATGTGGGAAGCGAATAGGTGAGCTGGCTTTTCAGCACATTGGTGATCGAGCCCATCACCCCGTTGATCAGAATATTTCCGACCTCCTTGAGTGTTTCTGCCTGAATCGAACTGAAGGGCTGCTCTGGTCTGTCCTCAGACAACTCTTCCCCGGTGATCGCATCTATGAGGATATGGGCACTTTCTGCCGGGAAGAGCGTATACGTCATTCCGGAAAATACTCCCTTAAAATCAAGAGAGATAGCAGAATAGCGCTCTGTGCCTATCTGGGAGATGATCTGCCCCGACTCTTCCTGCGAATATATGCTGATATTTGGTATCGTGAGCTCGATTGTTGATCCGGTCATCTCAGAGAGGATGCCTGCGGCTTTCCCGACACCGATATTGACCAGTTCACGGATACCATCCAGATCCGAAGCATCGATCTCCATCAGGCATCACCGGATGGTTCCAGCACCTTCCGCATTGCCGGAACAAGCTCTTCCTGTCTGAGCGGCTTATTCAGGAAACTGCGTGCCCCAAGTTTCAGGCAGAGATCCCGTGTGGCATCCTGAATATCAGAGGTGAGGACGAGAACGGGAATGGTAATTCCCTTCTCCTGTATCGCCTTTAAAAACTCTATCCCATCCATATCGGGCATCAGGAGATCAACAATGATAACGTCAGGGCTCTCCCTCTCCGCCATCTCAAGCCCGAGACGACCGTTGTCAGCTTCTATGCAGGTGAACTGTTCGTTTGTGAGAGTCTTTTTGATGATGGTGCGCTGGAAGGATGAGTCGTCGATGATCAGAATGGTTGGCATAGGCATCTGTTGAATTATACGTAATCCAATCAAGAAATAATTATGGCTTCTGGTTGCCAGAAACCACATTCTTCGGGTGGATGGATATCCAAAAATAAACATCAATCACACATCCATGATATGTGTTCTTCTCCCTGAAAGTAGGCGCTTCCTCCAGATGAGACACCCCACCCTGCCGTGATTCTGTTGATACGAAAGCAAAGAGTTTTTTAAGTTTCGCTACCTTTAGAGATACATTTAATCCTGTGTATGCCAAACAAAAGGACTCAGGATTAACAAGGATATTCCAAAGCCGGATTGCTCAAAGAAGTAGTAATTAAGGCTTTTATTGGCTGAAAGCCGATTTTTCGGCCCAGTGTATTGGGAGGAGATGGATTATGAAAGAGGGGAAAGCCTCAAAAATTGGCAACATGAAGATCGGGACGAAGATCCTGATCATCTGTCTGGCACTCGTCATCGTGCCGACGGTGCTCCTTGGCGTCATTGCATATACTAGTGCAAGTGCGGCTTTGGAAGAACAGGTAGAGACTGAATTTGAACTTCGCGTCAGTGAGAGCGCAAAACAGGCAGATGCCGTCTATACACTCACCATGGATATATTGGAAGCAGGCCTGAACGTCCTCAGATCTGAATTCCAGAGTTATGGAACACCACAGATTCAGAACGGCCAGCTGGTTCTTGTCGATTCGGCGGGCCAGGTAACTGTTGTGAATGACAACAACGCAATGGTTGATGATGTGGTGAACCAGGTCGGCGGTGCAGCAACCATCTTCCAGGTGCAGGGCAACCAGGCGATCCGGGTTGCAACAACAGTCATCGGTGCAGATGGGCGGCGTGCCCTCGGAACACCGGTCTCGCAGCCGGTCTATGATGCAGTCGTTGTCCGTGGAGAGACCTTCTATGGAACCGCAAATGTCGTCGGTGTCGACTATATCACTGTGTATGAGCCGATCCGCGGTCCGGGCGGTGCGGTGATCGGTATCCTCTTCACCGGGGTGAAGGAAGATGCGACACTTGGTGTGCTCATCAATGATTTCAAGAATACAGTGATCGGTCAGGACGGGTATATCTATGTCTTCAACTCTGAAGGCACCGCAGTTCTGCACCCGACCCTTGAAGGACAGAGCCTCGCCCAGTATGATTTCATCCAGGATATGCTGGGGCAGAAAGAGGGTCTCATCCATTATGAGTGGGAAGGCGACGATAAGATCGCGGCATTCACCTACTATGAGCCTCTTGACTGGTACATTGCCGCTGGTGCTGACTGGGCAGACTTCACCGGGCCGATTGACGCTATCCGGAACGCGATCCTGATCATCGTGATCGGTGCGGTCATCATCGGCGGGGCAATTGCAGTCCTCTTCGGAAGAAACATCGCACGCAGGATGGGTGACCTCGTCAATCTCGGCAGGCGTGTTCAGGAGGGGGATCTCTCCGGTACCATGCAGACCGATGGAAGCGGGGACGAGATCGGCCAGGTGGCAGGCGCATTCAGTGGCGTTGTCTCGACGATCCAGCAGTTCGGCTCCGAGATGAACATGATAAGTGCCGCTGCCAGTGATGGGAAGCTGGATATCAGGGGTGACCAGGCGAAGTTCAAGGGCGATTATGCCCTGATGATCAATGGCGTCAATGACATCCTTGATGCAGTCATCGGGCCACTCAATGTGGCAGCAGAATATGTCGACCGGATCAGTAACGGCGATATCCCCGAGAAGATTACAGACGAATATAAAGGCGATTTCAACGAGATCAAGAACAACCTCAACAAGTGCATTGATGCTGTGAACCTCCTTGTCAATGATGCGAACATGCTTGCAAATGATGCAGTTGAGGGAAAACTTGATACCCGTGCTGATGCTGGAAAACATGAGGGCGACTTCAGACTCGTCATTGAGGGAGTAAATAACATTCTGGATGCTGTTGTTAAACCCATCAAAGGTATGGGCGGGGCAATGAACAAGATCAGCAATGGAAATATCCCTGGGAAGATCACCCGTGAGTTCAAAGGTGAATACAATGAACTGAAGAATAGCGTGAACAGGTGTATCGATGCAATCAACATGCTTATCGATGACGCAAACGTGCTTGCCGGGGCTGCAGTTGAAGGAAAGCTCGCCACCCGTGCTGATGCATCAAAGCACCAGGGAGACTACCGTAAAGTCATTGACGGGTTGAACAACACCCTTGATGCGGTTGTCCAGCCGGTAAACGAGGTGATCCGTGTTGCTGACTCTTATGCAAACGCTGACTTCAGCACCAGGTTCTCAGACGATGTCGCTGCAAAAGGCGATATGGAGAGACTGAAGAATGCACTGAACAATGTTTCCACCCAGATCTCACAATCAATCGGTGAAGTGAACCGGATGATGGGAGAGCTCGCTGCCATATCAGAAGAAGCAAACGCCAGCATTGAGGAGGTCTCTTCCGGTGCCCAGCAGATCGCAAAGAATACCGGCCATGTGAGCGAGAACTCAGAGAAGGCAAACAATGGTGTCGTGCAGGTGCTCAGAGCGATGGAGGATCTCTCGGCCGCAGTAGAGGAAGTCACCTCGAATTCTGAATCTGTTGCCTCAATGGCAAGAAACGCAAACGACCAGTCGAGGGAAGGTGCGAAACTTGCTGCAGCCGCTGAGCAGGGTATCGGGGAGATCAGCCAGTCTGCTGGCGATGTTGACAAGATTATCAAAGGCATCAACGAGCAGATGGACCAGATCGGAAAGATCGTCGGACTCATTGCAGATATCTCAAACCAGACGAACCTGCTGGCACTCAATGCCGCAATCGAGGCGGCACGTGCCGGAGATGCCGGGCGTGGGTTTGCGGTTGTTGCTGCTGAAGTGAAGTCGCTTGCCCAGGAGTCCGGATCATCCGCCGAGAGTATAGCAAATATGATCGGGGAACTCCAGGTACAGGCAAAGAGGGCGGTCGAGGCGATGGGAACTGCGAATTCTGCTGTTGAAGCAGGATCTGACCAGATGGAGAAGACGATTGTCGCCTTCAATGAGATCGTCCAGTCTGTCGAGCAGATCTCACGGGCAATTGAGGAGGTTGCCAGTGCCTCTGAAGAGCAGGCGGCAACCGTCGAGCAGATCACCGCAAGCGTCCATGAAGTGAGCAGTCTCATTGATGAGAATGCACGTGAGGCAGGAGATGCAGCAGCGGCAACCGAGGAGGCATCTGCCGGTATCGACGAGGTTGCACGGATGGTTGAGAATGTGAGCGCAGTCGCCAACAAGACACTTCAGGCGAACCAGCAGTTCAAACTGGCGAAGTAGGTGAGATGGAACCATGGCAAGTGAAGTGCACAGTGATGATAGCCAGGTGATGTCCGGATCAATCCAGGTCGTCGAGTTCATCCTCGGTGATGAGAAGTTTGCAATCGACCTCTTCGATGTCCGTGAAGTGGTGGAGTATACGCGGATCTCCGCCCTCCCCAACTCCCCTTCCTATATCAAAGGGATCATCGATCTCAGGGGCGAGATCACCACTATCATCGACTTAAAAGATCGCCTGAACATAATGAGAAAGAACGACCGGCCTGATGAAGAGTCACGGATCATCGTCCTTGACGAGAATATCACAAAGAAGAAGGTCGGAATCATGGTCGACGATGTACTCTCGGTCTCGACATTCGAGATGAACCAGGTCGACAGAACCGGTGCGGCTGATGTTGATGACGATTCAAGTATCCTCGGCATCATCAAGAAGAAGACCAAGGTGAAGGATAAGGATCTGACTGATCTGATCATCTGGATTGAGATCAAGCAGCTCCTCGGCGATATGCTGAAGATGTAGGATCGTCCTTATCCTGATGATCTGTTGGGGGATCATTCTCCTTCATCCAAACCTTCTTTCCCTATCTATATAGATCGGATTACAGGACACTCAGATGAAGATACATACGAATGAATATCTCCCCCTCCTTGTTACAGTTACAACCACGCTGTCAATCATCATCGGGTTCCTGGCGCTCAATTCAGGCGTCTATTTCATCTTTCAGAACCTCTTCTACATTCCAATCGTTATCACCTGTATCTTACTATACCAGGCATGGCCTCCCCTTCTCCATTCTTCTTTCAGCACTCTACCTCGGCATGCTCCTCCCATATGCAGGAGCCGGATACATCTTGATAGAGAAGATGACGGCCATTCCATCCGGATCAGGGATAACGGGATCGAGGTCCCGGTACAGGCACAGGAGAAGATATTTGAGCCGTTCCATATCGCCGATCAGAATTATCTGAGCCGGCAATATAGCCAACTCGGGCTCGGCCTTCCTATCGCCAAACGGTATGTTCAGCTTCATGGCGGGAGGATTACCGTGGAGAGCAGACCGGGGGAGGGGAGTTCGTTTACGGTATGGATCCCGGATCAACAGCAGAAGAATACCCCATAGAAATCGTTTTATCTCCTGTACCAACACAGTATACAAACAGAACAATGGCATTCACCTACTTCTTTCGGGATCTCCAGACGCTCCAGATGATCATCGATCATATGCTCCCCTCCATCCGTGGGAGGACGCATATCAATGTCTGGAGTGCCGGGTGTGCGATGGGGCAGGAGCCCTATACAATCGCCCTTCTCCTGAAAGAGCATATGGGGGCGATGATCTTTCGGAATGTCAGGATACTTGCAAGTGACATCGATCACTCAAACCTCTTTGCAGACATAATCGAGAAAGGCAGCTATCCCTATGTGGAATTAAAACGGATTCCAGAAGAGTTCTTTACAAAGAATTTTACTCCGGATCCTGGTAATGACGACCATTTCATTATAGCTGAGGATGTCAGGAACCGGGTTACGTTTAAACGGCATGATCTCCTCACCCTGAACCCTCCCGGCAATAATTTCTCACTGATCAGCTGTAAGAATGTCCTCCTCCATTTCACAGAAGAGCAGAGGATCAACGTTATCAGGATGTTCCACGATACCCTGGTTGACGGCGGCTTCTTTTTAACCGAACAGACCCAGAAGATGCCTCCCGAGGTTGCAGATCTCTTCGAACGGGTCGTCCCGAATGCCCAGGTCTTCAGAAAACTGCCTGCCGATTCCCGTTCCTGAAAAATCAGGATAAATCATTTGTTTCCGACAAGAGAAAGAGACTCAGATCACCATGAAGATTCAAAACCTCACCGGCAATAGTAGCATGTACACCTCGAATGTGTATCTGGTCACCGGAACATGGAATGCACTTGCTGATCAGAACACGCTCATTGATGTCGGACGTGATCCATCGATCATCGAGGTGATACAGAACGCCCATACCGGTGTTGGGAAGCGGAAGCTTGACCAGGTGATACTCACCCATTCACATTATGATCATGCATCACTCCTTCCGCAGATCATAGAGAACTTCCAGCCAACGATCTATGCCTTCTCAGAAGCTCTTCAGGGCGTCAACACCTATCTGAGGGGCGGAGAGATCATACGTATCGGAGATCGCCGGTTTGAAGTTATCCATACACCAGGCCACACGCAGGACTCAATCTGCCTGTACTGCGAGGAAGAGGGCGTTCTCTTTGTAGGAGATACACCAATCATCATCAGGACATCCGGAGGCACATATGAAGAGAGGTTCTTCAATGCAGTGCGATATATTGCCACAAAAGAGGTGAAAGCGATCTATTTTGGCCATGGCAGACCGATGCTTGAGTATTGCAACAACACTCTTCAGAACTCTCTCATAAATATGCGAAACAGCAGAATACTCTCTGAGAATCAACAGGGCAATCCATGATGATCGGAATCCTCGCAGACACCCACGACAGCCTGCGATGGCATTTGCCATCTAACCATCAGTACTCCCTGCCTCTTTTAAATACCTCAATAACCCTCACTGAAGTAGCATCCACGGCATAAATAATACGATACTCCCCAACCCGTAAACGGTATTTTTTCGGGTCAGAATCAGTAAGTACTTTTATATCAAGGCCGGAACGTGGAGTAAATGGATCCGCAGATAAATGAGTGAGTGTATGTCGTATTCGATTGCGAGTATCCTCACTGAGCGTGTAAAATTGTTTTTCAAAGGTTCGTGAAACCAAAACCGGGTATATCACAGTGCATCAAGAGGAAGGAACTCTTCTGTTTCTAATATCGTATTCCAGCGTTCATTCAGATTCTTCCAGTTCACTTCACTGAGTAATTTCCGTATGATGGCATCATAACTCTCACCCTCTTTGCCAGCGCTCCGAAGCAGTTCTTTTGTATCGGAAGATACTGATATGGTCGTTATGGATCCCATAATAATTGTATATTATCCTCTCAGACATAAGAGGCTTCCTTCACGATCTCAACAGACAGTGGGCCCATGGCTTTAGATTATGGCCTTGATGAGCCAAAGATCGAGACTTCAGATAACTGGTTTACCATCACCTTCCCACGAACAGATAGAGAACACAAAAAAGAGATACAGGTATTATACTTCAGATGCAAAACACGTCTAAATGATGATCGGCATCCTCGCAGACACCCACGACAACCGCCCCGCCATCCGGGAGGCGATCAATCGATTCGTCTCACTGGATACCGGCCTCGTCCTCCATGCAGGCGATATCACCACACCCCAATCACTTGAGATCTTCTGCGATCTCCCCTGTGAGATGATCGGGGTCTTTGGAAACTGTGACCGGCAACAGAAGCGGATCAGGGAGACAGCCATGAAATGCGGCACGATACGGGTAGAGAACCGTGTCGCCGATCTCTCAATTGATGGGCTCAGGGTCGGGATGGTGCATGGGGATGATCCCGGATCTGTTCTGGCACTCGCTGAGGCGGCTGTATTTGACGTCATCATCTCCGGACATACTCACCGGCCGGCGATCAGGAGGTCGGGTGAGACACTCCTGATCAATCCGGGTGAAGCCTGCGGTGAACGATACGGGGAGCCGACGGTGGCGATCCTTGACACTGATACATTGGAGACAGAGGTCCTTTCTCTCTCTTTTTGATCTGCAAAAGAACACCCTATGAGCAGAGTACACTCGAACAGATACAAAAGTGATACAATTGAGCATACAAGCAATCATTGAATGGTTCACCAGAAAGATCTCTGGTGGGGAGAGGAAACAGGATCGTTCATCTGATGAAGCTATACAGACACTGCTCATCGACACCTATGCAGAATCTGAAGCAGGGGATCTCACAACAGAGATACGAACTATCGATCAGATCACGCTCGCCTGCCGCCGGATGCAGCAGGCAGAGACGAAGGGAGATCTGATCCGCCTCCTTGGAACAGAGGTGAAGAGATTCTCTCTTCGTGACCTTGAGATGATGTATACACGATTCGAGGAGAAGACACGCAATCTGCCCAGACAGTACCGGAATCTTCTCCTTCCCAAAGTGAATGAGCAGATCTTCTCAGCCCAGCATCGGCTCCTTCTCCTTGCACGAAGCGGAGCCGGGGACGAAGATGAGACGACACTCCCAAAAGCAGCTGTTTCGTACTTCGGGATGATCGAAGCTGCTGCAAGGGAGAAGGCTAAAACAAACGATCCGACCTTCCTCTATCTCAAATACCTCCTCGCCGGGTTTACGATCTTTGTGATGGAAGAGCCTGCACATCCGGTCGGCACCCCGTTTCCGGGAGGCCAGATCGTCGATGAATGGGAAGGGGAGTACCTCTGCCCTGTCCGGGATAGAGCAGACGGGGTCCCCTTCGCACTCTGTCCATTCTGCCCTGCAAGGCAGAGCGATGAGCCGACGTACCCGGAGATGAGGGCGGTGAGGAAGGAGCGGAGACGAAAAGAGTTACTGAATAATTACCGGACCAACTACAAAGGCTGACCATAGGAAGGTTAATCACAGGCGCCCTACAAGCTCTATCACATGAAGATCGTCTCTGTTGCCGATGCACACCCCGCACCAAACCCGCATCATGTCGATGCACGTAAGATATACGATACCGAACATGCAGTAGCCGTGGTCATCACGCTCGAGCCCGGTGAGGCACTGAAGAAGCACGCCACCCCGGTGGATGTCTTCTTCTATGTGCTCGAAGGAACCGGTGTTGTCGAGATCGGAGAGGAGAGGAAGGAGGTTTCGAAAGATATGCTGGTTGACAGCCCGGCAAAGATCCCACACCGGTGGATGAATGAGAGCAGCGGGATCTTCAGGGTGCTTGTGGTGAAGATTCCAAGACCCACCACCGAAACAAAACTGCTCTGATCCACTATAACCCGACTCTCACTTTTATTTCAACCTAAAAATCCTTCATAACAAGCAGTCTCCAATCGGTTCCATGGAGGGAAATGGTATCCCAGACGATATGTTTCTTCACACCCGGGAGGCCGATGATGGCTGCTCCTTTTGGTTCGGTCATTATACGGGTGGTAAAACGCTCCACATCAGGGAAGATTTCATATCCCGGATCCGAGAAGATCATCGATCCGAGCTCCTCCGGATCGTCTGCATAGAGGACTGTCCCATCCACCTGGATCGCCAGTGCCGTATATGGCGATCCGATCTCCGCCTTCTCTGCTGCCCCGCTGAGGAGAACTGACGGAAGAATCATCGCGGAGATGCCACCTGTGATTCTCCCCTCAGCAGTAACAACCGGGTAGGCGAGCGATACTCCGTCCTGACCCTCAACAGGATGGAACAGTTGTGAGAGCACCGGTTTCCCCTCATCCAGTATAACACGGATATGCGGCTGGTCTGAGATATCCGCCTTAATAGCTGATGCATACTCATCCGGATAGATGCCGGTGATCCGGCCTTCAAGATCAAACGAGACAACATCAAGGACCGCTTCTGAGGTTTCAGCGACATACGCGAGCACCTCATGGGTGGACGCATTCGCAAGCCCGACAGCGCTGGCATGAGCTCCTGCAAGCAGCACCTCGTTATCGAGGGAGTTGAGCTCTGATTCCGTCTCTTCAAGGTATCTGGAGAGGAGATCCTGCATCTTCACTTCATCTGAAAACGTGCTCTCGCCGGCATAGTAGATGCCTGCTCCGATCCAGTAGGTATCATCCACCATCCTTACATAGCTCACTTTCGGTTCAGGCTGCATCCCTCTCTCCGGGTTTGGATAATGATAATAGATGAAACCGCCGCCAAGCCGGGAGAGGGCAATCTCGATTCGTGTGACATTCAGGCCCTGGTGATCGGTGAGATCGAGCATGCTCGTCCCGACAAGCTCCGGCTGGTAGGGGAGGGCAAGCGCGTTGCCACCCATATCAAGGGCATAGATGTAGAGATCACCCCGGACATAGGGGCCTTCCGGATCATTGAAGGTGGCAAGTGCCTCATCTTTCCCGACAATGTCTGCATAGAGGGCGGCACCATCAACGAAATCGGCAAGGGCGGCAGTCACCCCGGGATCGGGCATCATCGTCTCATCCGTGGAATACACACCGGACCCAAGCACCCACCCATCACCGCCTTTCATCACATAGCTGATCTTGGGTTCCACTGCAAAGGTATCTGCCGGGTTTGCATAGAGATACCTGACAAAACCTCCACCTGCAAGACCGGTTTCTATGATTTCCCTGATGAAATAACGGCCTTCTGCATCCTGGAGATCATAGCGGCTGGTTCCAATCTGGTCTGGTTCAAAAGGAAGGGCAAGTGTCGTCCCATCCTCTTCATAGGCGAAGATGTAGAGATCTCCTTTCACAAATGATCCATTTGGATCATTAAAAGCAAGAAGGGCAGCCTCTCTTCCATGCATGTCAGCATACTCAAATGCGGTCTGGACAAACGCCACCATCTCTTTTGGAGTTGCATCAGAGGTCGTTTCAGTTTCAGATGCCGAAATGCAGCCAGCAGCAATCAGAAGAAGAAGGCATACTGCAACAATATATAAACCCTTTTGCATAACAGAAGGTGATTCATCGGAGAGAGGAAAAAGGTTTCTTTTCTATAGAATTACCGCAGCTTCCCGGCAACCAGGATCTCCCTGCCACCTGCCCCGTACATCATCAGGATATCGCCATCGATCTGGTATGATCGGACCTCTTCAAGGAGATATAAAAAACGGCCCTCCTGCTCCATGAGACCCTCACCGGGGCAGTACATCAGGGTAGAGGCAGGCGAGCTGATGACAAGCTGATCTCCTCCTCCACGATACTCAGCAGAATAGCTGTTGCATCCGGCAGTTCCACTGACCGTGCCATCTTCTGAGAAGTGGAGGGAGACATATGCATCTGTCCGCACCATCTCACCGTCATCGCCCTCATATGCGACAAGTGTCCATGATGTCCCCGACAATCCGCCTGTTACCATGGAGCAGCCGGCGGTGACAAGAACGACTGCAAGGAGAATGGCGATTATGAAGAAACCTGATCTCATACAGGAGAGGTTGGAGGGAGAGAAGATAACCATTCACCTCTACTTGAAACCAAACCTGCCTGATCTGAGACGAGGATCAGGAACCCTGCTCCCCTGCAAGGAGACGGTCAAGCACCGACTTGCACCGCCGGAGCTCCTCTTCACCCTTCACCTGGCGGGTGACATCAAGCCCGGTGCTGATGATATGAGTGACTGCTCCGTCATCATCGCAGATAACAGAAGTCGACCAGTCAATTATTATGGGAGTCTGATCCCTGCGGGTCAATGTGCCCCATATACGTGAACCATGCCCTGTCTCAATCAGTGTTTGAATATGGGCCCGCACAGCCTTCATCATATCCGGAGAGGTAAATATCTCCCAGATATGCTTCCCGAGAACGTCTTCTTCACGGTACCCGATCAGCTCTTCTGACCTCCGGTTGAACCGGAGGATCCGACCCTTCGGATCAAGTACAAATATGGCAGCATCCACGGTGGCAAGGATCGTATCAGAGAGATCCCGCTCACACCGGACCTTCGTCTCTGCCTCCATCCATTCGATCGCAAACCCGATCTTCTCGGCAAACATGGAGAGGACCCGCTCCTTGCTCTCATAGTACTCAGGCTCCTCGTCTCTGCCGCCAAATCCCACATCAAAGGAGCCGACCTCTTCTCCATTTGAATAGATAGATCGTGAGAATACAAAGGGAAGCCCTTCTGGAACTCCACTCTCATATCTGCTGCCTGCATAGGTGATCCTGACCGCAGTCGGCCCCCATTTTGACCAGCATTTGCCAATAACCCGGACAATCTCGTTGAGAATCGTAGGGAATGTCATCGAGGAGCTGATAGTGCCGGAGAACCGCTGGATGCACTCGATCTCCTGGAACCTCCCCTCAAGCTGGTCCTTCTGCGAAAGGAGTGCAAGCTCCATCTCTTTCCGATCAGAGATGTCATTGCCAACCGACAACACGCCGATCACGTCATCCTCTTCATTTCTGATCGCCCGGTTCGACCACCGGACCCAGACAAGGCGGCCATCTTTCGTGATATTTGCGTTTTCATTCCGCCTGTATGTATCGGTGTCGCTGCAGATCTGCTCAATCAGCTCTTTCAGATCACGGCCGGAGAGTTCCTCGGGAGGAACGATCGTTCCGAGGACATTTCTGCCGAGCACCTCTTCCTTGGAATACCCGAAGAATGTCTCGGCAAACTCATTAAAGAAGATTATATTGCCATCTTTATCAAGTTTGAGGATGATTGCATCTGCCATCTCAACGAGTTCACGGTACTGGTGCTCCCGCTCCCGGAGTTCATCAATCATCCTGACTACGTCTGTGACATCCACGATAACAATAACATAGACTGCATGATGACCCTCATCAAATGAGGGTATAATACGGATATGAAGGTGATTAAATGCTCCTCCTGTCCTCTGAAGGGCATAGTTCATTTCCGTCTCACGATCGCCAATCCTCTTGATCAGCACCGAGAGAAATTCGTGGACGGCAGGATCATGAAATGGAATAAATCTGAGATCCTGTCCAACAACTTCATTATTTGATTTTTGAAGGAGATCGAGACAGAGATCATTCATCACCAGAACCCGGAGATCCGAATCAAGAATCATAATCCGCTCATCTATCTTTGAGATGAGCGAGGTGAGAGGTACGCGGTATGCTGGGGAATAGAGCTTCGCCTTCCCAAACATCCTCATATCGACAAGCCCTGCTGCATACATGCCATCGAGATACCTGCCGGTTGAATGCTTATTTTTCCCAAGCGCCTGCGCCACTTCGGTAACACTCATCCCACCCGGGTGTTTATTGAGAAGGTCACGGATTTTGATATATTCATCCCGGAGATGTTCCATTGAGTACCTCTATTTGTTCTTAATATTTAAAAATATTTACTATAGGATACACATGAGCCAGAGATGTGTTTTGCCAAGTGTGACATATAAGAGATATTATTAAGTATAATACGAAGCAAACAGTACTACTCAAAAATTATATGGTGCAATCAATGAACCAGAACCATCACATTCGTAGAAACTGCCTCAGAGGGATTCTTATTTTCTCTCTGATTCTGGCAGCCATCATCACACCGGCAGCAGCCGGCGAGAAATTCCTCTATGGCTCACCGGATCTCCGGGTCGCAATCACCGGGACAAACGAATTTTCACCGGGAGAAGAGGCAACAGTCTCATTACGGGTTGAAAATACCGGTCTCAACACAGTGAAGATTGTACGGAGCGAGATCATCAGCCGGGAAGATAACCCCAACACTGCCAAGATGGCAGTCGTTGGACTCAGGTCAGGATCAGCTCCACTGACTATCAAGACCGATGACCAGATGATCGGTGATATCGACGGAGGAGAGAGCGCCACCGCCTCATTCACTGTTCAGTTTGATGAAGATGCAAAAGGAGGGATATACACTGTTCCGGTCAGCATCGAATACACCTATCTCTCAAGCGCCGAACAGCACTCACAGGATTATATCCAGTATTTCTATGATACAAAAGTGGTTCAGGAAGAGCTTCAGATCATTGTGAAACCGGATGTCCGACTACTCGTCACCGACATCCAGACTGAAGCAATCAATGTAGGAACTGAAGGATATGTTACCATCACCGTGCAGAACATCGGATCCGAAGATGCCAGGTCCGCAACCCTCAAGATCGAGCGGAGTGGAACAAGCCCACTCATTCCCACAGATGCAAGCGCATATATCGGTGACTTCACCGCAGGATCAACTGTTACCCGGACATTCAAGGTTGCCGTATCAACAAATGCCGAGCCTGGCGATTACCCCCTCTCAGTCTATGCAGAGTACAAGGACAGGAACGGCCAGATAAAAACATCAGACCCACGAATCTTCGGAGTCATTACCGGCGGAAAGATTGAGTTTACTGCCATATCACCCCCGGCCGTTGTCAGTCCCGGCCAGAAGACCATCATCGATGTCGAATACAAAAATATCGGTGATGCACCAGTTTACCGGGCCACTGCACGGATATCGGCAGTCGATCCCTTCACTTCAAATGACGATACCTCATACCTCGGCGACCTTGCGCCCGGAGAGACTGCTGTTGCCCGGTACATCCTGAATGTCGATTCAGGGGCAACCGAGAAGGTGTACGGGCTCGATTCAGAGATCCGGTACCGTGATTCACTCGACAATACCCAGATCTCAAAGACGATGAAGGTGGAAGTGGAAGTTGTTCCGCGTGAAGCGACAATTCCACCAGTACTGATTGCAGTCATCCTGATTGTTGTCATCGGTGCAGGATACTGGTACTACCGGAAACGGCAGTAATCACCTTTTTTAAAGGAGACAACTGCCACCATGCAGATCTACGAAACTTTTTCAGATGCAATAAACCGTCACCCGGCACAGATAGCCGCAGCTATAGTCCTGCTCCTTTTCATCGGGCTCTATGGGATGACCATGACCCAGATGGAGACGGGTGCAGAAACCTATATCGATCCCGATACACCAAGGTATATTCTTCTCGATAAGTACCAGAGCACCTTCTCTTCAGATGCCATCATGATCCTCGTTGAGACCGAGGATGTGACAAACCCGATAATTCTCGACTATATGGCGGATCTCAAGAGAGATCTGGTGCGGGAACGGCATGTCACCAGCGTTATCGGGATCACGGATTATCTCACAAATGCCAATGGCGGGGAGATACCCACCTCGATTGCCGAGGTAGAGACCGCAAAAGAACAGATCGATCCTGCACTCTATGATCGAATGGTTCCGGCCACCTCGATGACGATCATCCAGATTACCCTTGATACGGGCCTCTCCCAGGATACCGAGTTTGAGATCGTCGACTCACTCGATACAGTCATCCGGTTGTCTGATCCCCCGCCAGGAGTTACAGTCTCGCTCACCGGCACCCCTGCCTTTGCCAAACAGATGATGGATGAGATGGGCACCTCAATGGGGAGCCTCATCGGCATTGCAATGCTCCTGATGGTACTCGCAGTCGGCATCCTCTTCAGTGCCGTCCGTTACCGTTTCCTCTCTGTTGCAATCGTGGCAAGCGGCCTCATCTTCACCTTCGGGTTCATGGGACTGACCGGGATCAAGATCAATATGGTGACCATCGCCGCATTTCCTGTCCTGATCGGGATTGGGATTGATTACGCGATCCAGTTCCATTCCAGGCTTGACGAAGAGGTCAGGAACGCATCGTTACCTGAGGCCATCAGGATAACGATAACCAAATCCGGACCGTCGATCCTGCACGCAATGCTCGCCACCTCAATGGGATTCATCGCGATGTGGACATCCCCGCTTCCGATGATCCGGAGTTTTGGGGAAGTCTGTGTGATCGGTGTCGTCTGCTGTTATCTTGCGGCACTCTTCATCGTCCCGGTCTTTGCCACCCTGCTGAAGTACCAGCCAAAACCAGCCCCCGAGAAGGAAGGGCTGGCACTTGGAGACCGGTACAATCTTGGCATCGGAAAGATGGCAGGTGGCATATCCCGCTTCCCGCTGATCATCCTGGGTATATGCATACTCCTTGCTGTGGGAGGGTTCTCGGTGGACGATCAGATCATCGTCAACACCGATGAAAACTCCTTTGTTCCCCCTGATATGCCCGCAAGGGTTCAGATCGACAAGGTAACCCGTGCAATGGGACCATCATCTGCCACCCCGATCTTTGTCAGGGGCGACCGTGTGTCGGCTCTCGACTCGATCAGCTGGATGCATAATTTCCAGCAGTACCAGGAAGAAAATAACGAGCTGATCACCGGAACCAGAAGTATTGCGGACCTGGTGATCCAGTACAATGGCGGCAGACTGCCTGAGACCGATGCAGAACTGGCGATAGTTCTGGAAACAATACCACCCGAGCTCCGTGATCACTACTTAAGCGGCCATTCGATGGCACTCATTGAGATCTCCACCATCGAAATGGATCCGCAGATTATGATGTCCTTCATCGACCAGCTCCAGCAGGAACTCACCTGGAACCAGCCGCCGCCCGGGATCACCACATCGCTCACCGGGATGGGTGAGATGTTCACGGATCTGATCACCAAGATCCGGGAGACGAAGACCACCATGACCATCCTGGGATTTGGGATGATCTTTGCCTTCCTTTTCCTCGTCTACAGGAAGAGCCTGAAGGCGGCAACCCCCCTTGTTCCGATCATCCTGATCGTCGGGTGGAACAGCCTGATCATGTATGAGCTTGGGATCGACTACTCCCCAATGACCGCAACGCTTGGATCGATGACGATCGGTATCGCCTCGGAGTATACGATCCTGATTGCAGAGCGGTACTATGAGGAGCGGGAGAAGGGCTTGCTGAAGATGGATGCGATCCGCGAGAGTATCCAGAAGATCGGAACCGCGATCACCATATCCGGCCTGACAACGGTCTTTGGCTTCTCTGCACTGATCACCTCCAGCTTTGGGATCATCAGCAATTTCGGTATCCTCACGGTCATCTCAGTCGGCTTTGCGCTGATGGGTGCGATCATCGTGATGCCCGCAATCCTCTCCCTCATCGGAAACGGCGTAGAGGAGAAGGCAGAAGAGAAGACTGCTGCATAATCCCCACAACCCCCCTCTTTTTCAGATCTCCCGGATAACAGGTACATCAGAATGAGATATCCGGAGACAGGCGACACAGTCTTTGTTCATTTCATCGCACGGCTTGATGACGGCACCGTCATTGAGGAGTCAGAAACTGACAGACCTGTTGAAGCTGTGCTTGGCGCAGGTACGATCAATCCCTCCTTTGATGAAGCACTCAGAGAGATGGAGGAAGGGGAGAGCAAAACGATCACCCTCCCCCCAGAGAAGGCATATGGACGATACAATAAGCGGCTCGTCTTCAGGCTGAAACGCAAAAAGCTTGATCTCAAGGGCAATCCACATGAGGGAGATCTCGTCAGGGTCAGCCTTCCCGGCGGAAAGAATGCGCTTGTCACGATCCGTGCAATCGATGAGACAAAGGTCACCATCGATGCAAACCACCCCCATGCCGGGGAGACGATCCACTACACCCTCACGCTTGATCGGATCGTGTTCGCAGAAGAACTGGAGGAGCTAAAAACATGAAACCAAACGAGATCTATCAGGTGGATTGTATCGAGGGGATGGAGGCGATGGAAGCAGGCTCAGTCGACCTGATCGTCACCTCGCCGCCATACAACATCGGAAAGGCCTATACCACCTATGATGACACCATCACCAGGGCCGAGTATCTGGAGTGGATGGGAGAGGTAGCAGATGCCTCTCACCGCGTCCTCTCAGAGTGCGGATCATTCTTCCTGAATATCGGGGGCACCCCGAAAGATCCCTGGATCCCAATCGATGTGGCAAATGAGTTCCGTAAGAAGGGGTATCATCTCCAGAATATGATCCACTGGATCAAATCGATCGCAATTCCACGGCCAGACATGGGATCGTACACCAATATCAACGGAGATATCGCGGTTGGCCACTATAAGCCGATCAACAGCAAGCGGTTTCACCATGATTGCCACGAGTTCATCTTCCATTTCACGAAAAACGGAGATGTGCCGCTTGACAAGCTGGCGATCGGGGTTCCTTACCAGGATAAAAGCAATATCGGGAGGTGGAAGGGAGCAGGATCAGATCTCCGGGACCGGGGGAACACCTGGTTCATCCCCTACGAGACGATCAATGAGAAGCGGCCCCACCCGGCAGTCTTCCCGATCAGCCTTCCCACCCTCTGTATCAAAGACCATGGACGTGATCGATGCCGCCTTGTGCTTGACCCTTTCATGGGGATCGGAACAACTGCCATCGCCTGTATCCGGCTTGGCATAGACTATATCGGCTTTGAGATCGATCCCTCGTACCGGGAGATTGCACGTGAACGGATACGGGAGGAGAAAGGGCAGATCCGCTTCAGAGAGGAGAATACCGCTCCCTGACAGCCCTAACCACCTCGGGCAGCAGATAGATATCCACCGCCGCCATCCGCTGCCGGATCTCATCCGGAAGCATCCAGCCAAACGCCCAGGTCTCAGGCGGCAGTGGGGGGAGCTGGCCGATCAGCTCCTCCTCCGGCAGTTTTCTTAATTCCATGAGGGCTTCCCTGACCACTTCTTCTCCATCCTCACCACCAGGCACCTCGACGGTGACGGCAGCATACGTGCTCCGGATCGGCCAGCGGGGGGGCAGGAGATGCCTCAGCAGGTGGGCGAGGGTTGCGTTCTGCCGCTCCCCAAGGAATGTCCAGACAGAGATGAGATCTCCTGCCACGAGCGGCTCTGAGATGACGCAGATCTTCTCCGGACTGATGCCATGTGGCCAGGAGTGAATCTCGTCATTGATCGCCTCCTGCATCTCTTCCGGGAGCGGGAGATCTGATCCCCGCCGGACTGCTATCCTTCCCACCGCG
Source organism: Methanocalculus sp. (assembly GCA_013329165.1). Lineage (GTDB taxonomy): Archaea > Halobacteriota > Methanomicrobia > Methanomicrobiales > Methanocorpusculaceae > Methanocalculus > Methanocalculus sp9912u. Next base: position 88,128 of record DUKV01000029.1, read on the forward strand.
TGTGCGAGGAGGGGCGATACCCCCGCCCTTCCGCCGCCGGTCCAGAAGGGGCGGGGGCCATGGCGATCAGATTGGACGACGAGGAGCCCACGCCGTGCATCATCACGGGAGATCACCCGCCACCCCCGTCCGGCGAGGGTGAAACCTTCCTCAGCGGCGATCCCAACAAACGAAGGGTCAATCGTCCCGACCGCCTGCCCGTCCGGCGTCACTGCCCGGTATCCACCGCCTGCGGAGATGACCGAGCAGAGGGCGATCCAGTGCGAACGTGAGAGTTCAACCTCTGCTGCCATCCCGATCACCATCAGATCCCCATCCATCGCAAGGTACCCGTTCGCAAGCAGGTGATCGAGGATCTGATCTGCGTCTTCTCTCCCGATCCCGTTAAAGGGGGAGAGTTTCAGGAGTGCTCTCTGGAGAGAACCCCGCCCCAGGCCACGCCTCTGCCTCAGGAGTACAAAGAGCTGTTGCAGAAAGACATGGCAGGGGAACCTAAGCGGCAGCAGGGGTTCTGCTTCATGGTTCCGGGCAGCCTCTATTGCCGCTGCCGCAAAAAGCGCCTCTTCTCCTGAAGCGAGGATGAAGGCCATCTCCGGCGGCCTGCCCCTCCTGCCGGATCTCCCGAGCCGCTGGAGAAATGATGAGACCAAATCCGGTGCCCCGTACTGCACCACGAGATCAAGGCCCCCGATATCGATCCCGAGTTCGAGGGTGCTTGTGCAGACGATGCAGGCGGGGCCGTCACCCCGCATCGCCTCCTCTGCTTTGCTCCTGAGATCAGATGAGATGGCCGAATGATGGACATAAGCCGGATACCCCAGTTGCAAAAGAGCTGCATGAAGTTTCTCTGCTTCGTTCCTGCTTGCGGCAAAGACGAGTGCCTTTTTATTGGTGATGGTCCCTGCCAGTGACCGGATACGTCCTTCTTCCACGGGATCAATACCAAACGAAAACCGCCTCCCTGTTGAGGGGGGATCGATTACGACCAGCTGCTGTCTCCGGTTCTGGTCAGAGAACCACTCAAGGAGCTCTGTTGGGTTTCCGATCGTTGCCGAGAGGCCGATCCGCCTGATCGTCCGCCCGGATACACTATCCAGGCGGTCGAGGAGGCAGGCAAGCTGGACACCGCGATCAGATCCCATGAACGCATGCACCTCATCGACGATCACCGACCCAGGGCCGGTGAGGGCAGATCTGTATTCCGGATCCCCAAGCAGTATCTCGAGTGATTCGGGAGTGGTGAGAAGAATATGGGGGGCTTCACCATCCTTCCAGGTGCGATCAGATCGCCCGATATCACCATGCCATGCCCGCACCTCAAGGCCGAGGGGGGCCGTCATCCGGGTGATCCGATCGATCTGGTCATTGATCAATGCCTTGAGAGGTGAGATATAGAGGATTCCAACCGCCCGGGAACCTGCCTTCAGGAGATCGTCAAGCGCAGGCAGAAAGGCAGATTCGGTCTTGCCACCGGCGGTTGGGGCAATAATGATCAGGTCAGCACCGGCCAATCCGGGAGAGAGCGCCGCCTCCTGGACGGACCGGAGATCATCCCAGCGGAGTGTTGAGGAGAGTATCTCACGGAGTGCAGGATGGAGGCGCAAATATGCGCCTTCTGGAGAAGCGAGGTATTTCTCCGTCATAGAGAGCGAGTCAGATCATCAGACCTGTTCTGCACCCGGCGGAGGGAGGCCAAAAACCCGGATGATCAGCGAACGAAGCGTCTCCTTTGGCACTGCACCGGTGACCCGATCGATCATCTTTCCATTTGCATAGAGGATGATGGTCGGGATCGCCGTGATATTGAAATGCCGGGCAATACGCGGAGCTTCATCGGTATTGCATTTGGCAAATGCAACCATCCCTGCCATCTCATGGGAGAGTGCCTCGATAACCGGTGCAACCCGCCTGCATGGTCCGCACCAATCAGCCCAGAAATCAACAACTGCAAACCGGTTTTCGGAGATGAAGGTATTGAACGTGATCTCGCTCACCGGCACAACACCAGCGGGTGCCGCCTTCTGCTCGATCTCTGCGAGCCGCTCCTGGGCGCGTTTCTGCCGGAGGTATTCCAGTTCATCATCCATACAATCTCTTCTCTATACATTCAGATAATGGTTCGCATCAAAGAATGCGGGTGAAAGAAGTAACATGGAGGACAGGTGGGAAATCCCTGAAAGAGAAGAGAGAGACGCCTCCATCATCTTCCACAACCAGTAATTCGGTAAGGTATTTAAAGAAATAATTGGAATAATAATACTCCGAAGCGAGGTGGGGTAGTCAGGAAA
>DUKV01000039.1 GCA_013329165.1 Methanocalculus sp.
TCGACGAATGTATCGAGTGTTTTAAGCGTCCTGAACAATCGTGCATCACTGAGTTTCATAGTAGTACCAGGTAGACTGTTCTGTCCAGGTATTCCTTAGGGCAGTCCACTTTAGCGCTATTCCCGAATTTGGTGACTTTTCGAATGAGAAATCCCTGAATATTCTCGATCTCGATCCGGGTAGCAGGATTCAGCTCAACCTTCTTCATAGGATATACAATGGATATCCCTAGTATTTAAATCTTGCTAACATCCGGTCTGTTACAGAGGTTCAAAAAGAAGAGGCGTTATTTCAAGTGGAAGTCATGGATCCCTTTCGGAGATACTGCTTTAACAAGTTAGAATTGGTAAAGAATGGAAACCCCGGGATCTATCTTCACGCAGGTGTGAAAGCGGGTGACTGTACAGCAGCCGCTGCATACGTCTGGATCTGGTCCTGCGACACACATGGATCTGATCCCCTCTCAAACGTGATATCGGGGACTGTTATTCCGTATCAATTTCCATCCGGCCCTCTAAAACGACGTCCCCGAGGATGTATCTCACTTTGCCTTCGGTATCAAGGTTGGCTTCACCGCGTTGTATCATATCTGCCAGTTCAGTCATTGCTTCAGAAATAACTTCATCTGTCAATGCTGCCGCATTTTGCATCTCAATCTTAAGAGAGAATGATCTTCTCTTCTTCTGGTTCCGATGCATGACTTTGTCAAGAAAGCTCTTCATGATATCCTGCCCAGTTCTTTCTTCTCTTTCCTGAAGCTAAAAACGTTTTGAACTACTCAGTTGTTATCGGATCGGGCATAGTACTCAATTGTATCCCATCAATACTCATGATGGTTGATCTCACGCGTACTCCTGCAACCACAACGCCGCTTGTACGCCGGGGATACAACTGCAGAAATCAGGGATAGAACAGAAAAACTCAAAAAAAACGTGAAAGTACACTCACGAACCGGGTTAATATACCAAAGAACCAGAAAAATACATGCAAAAATCGGGAATGAACCCAAAAAATGAGAAAACCATGCCCCAGCCCGGATTTGAACCGGGGACAACCAGATCTTCAGTCTGGCGCTCTCCCAGTCTGAGCTACTGAGGCTTTGGGATTACAATATATGCCAGATCTCTATTTAATACATCCGCTTTTGCTCTATCGTGATAAGAAAGCCATCAAGAATGCCCTTTTAATTCTTGCCATCTCAGTATTTACCTTGGGCTTTAGATATCGCTCTCTTTTCAGAATCCCAGGAAAATTAAGAAAAATATTATCAAATCCCAGCACACGAGCTAATAATCTCTATACGCGTTTTTTCTGGGTCGAATTCCAATGATAACAATCTGATAGTCCGGGCAGAGCTCAAATATGATACGCCAGTTTCCCACTCGAAGTCGGTATGTATTTTTTATCCCTTTTAATTTACGAATATCCAGATCTGGGGAAAAACCTTCCTTTAATTGTTGAAGCTTGTTGTAAATCTGCAGATGATCTGGTTCATCTATTAATTCAAGATCTCTATTTGCCCGATTCTCCAGAAAAACCCTATATTTCATGGAGTATCAGAGTCCCACTCTTCTTTCGTTCCTGGTACTCGGCAATCAGGCTGATCTCATCATCATCCGGCTCAATGTCTCCAATGAGCCGGGTATCTATGATACTTTCAATCTTCTGAAGGAGAAAGAGTATATCATTAATGTCATTTTTTGCTTCTGCCATAACCATACATCAGCCTCAGTAAATTTATTTTTTCCTGAGTGATCATACAAATGCCCTCATAACAATGCAGCTGGTGACACCTGATCTCACCCTCCATCCCTCCTTCTCCTCCCCCCACCGCCCCCATTTATCACGCCTGAAGAACAGACATATCACCATGAGTTCGTCCTCCGGCACCGGCAATCCCGCCAGCTCCGGCAGCTCCACCGGCGCCGGCCTCCTCCATCGCATCCGTTCGCTCTTCGGCCCCAAACAACCAGTGAAAAAAAAGGGGCCGACCCTGGAGGAGCGGGTGCGGGAGCGGACCGCCGGCATCGTGCACCTGACCCATAATGATCTCGATGCAGCCGGGGCAGACGCAATCCACCGGCGGGTCTATGGGCATGATGAGGTCTTCACCGTCTTCTCATCGGTCGGCAGGTTCACAAAGAACCTCAATTCAATAGCAAACGTCCCCGGCAAGGGCGATATCCTCTCCATCTCGGACATCGGCTACCAGAACGGCGTCGATGAAGCCGCACGGCGGGCAAAGGCATCAGGCTGGCGGATCATCTGGCGGGATCATCACCGGTGGAAGCCGGACCAGATCCGGCAGATCGAGCAGTACACAGAAGAACTCACCGTCGATACCTCCACCTGCGGCTGCGGGCTTGTGGCAGGGGCACTCGCACCTGATGACCCCGTTGCCGTTGAGATTGCAAGGATCGTCTGCGACTATGATCTCTGGACCCACCGTGAGCCGCGGTCTGCAATCCTCGGCCAGATCGGATCCATCAACAAAAACCTTAGACCGCTCAGAAACCGGCTGGAGCAGGGGATCTTCACCGACGACTGGATCGAGGAGACCTATGCGGCGATCGATCGCGAACGAAACCAGGCCATCGAGACGAGTATCAGAAGGATGAAGATCCGAAGAGGACGATACACAATCGCCTTTGCCCCCCTCATCAACTATCCAAGCGAGACCGCAGCTGCCATCAGGGAAGAATACAAAACAGACATCGAGGTGATCGTCTCAGAGAACGGCCGTTTCTCCCTCAGGTCAGCCCCGCCCATCTCCCATCTCATCGCAGGAGAGTTTTCGGGCGGCGGCCACCCGAATGCTTCCGGGGGCTCCTTCCCCTTCACTTTTTGGGACAAACTCTCCTTCCGGCTCCTGGGGAGAACCTCCCACTTCGATCGGTTCGTCCAGGTGGCAGAAGCACTCCGGGAACAACCTACCGCCGGATAAACGATCCCTCTACAAGCTCGTCCCAGTACGAAGGCTCCCCAGCCGGTGCATAGCCCCCGGTCATGATAGAATCACTATCAACAAGCTCCATCGCAGCCCGGAGATCGGCCTCGCCTCCATCAATCACGATGATCTTCCTGACGGTATAGGAACCCATGAGATCGGAAAGCAGCGGCAGTAGCTCCGGTACAACCGCAATATCCCGCTGCACCTCAAGCACCTTCTCAAGTGCCCGTTCTGTCGGGTTCATCAGGTGCCAGAAGATCCGCCGCCCGGAGATGAGTTCAAGTTCAAGCGGTGTTGGATCGTTCTCCAGAAGGATCACGTGCCCAAAGACCCCGGCATCCCGCATCATCCTGAGGAACTGCCTGAAGATGAGGATCTGATCCTCATCCGGATCCGAGAAGAGCGCAGCGGCAGGGGGGAGCGACCACCAGCAGTTCTTCCGTATACCGGAGACCGCCTGGATATCATCGAGGATATCATCTGCCGGTGCATCCGGAAGAGACGCTGCCCTCGCCCGCTCATGATAGAACCAGCCACCCGCAGCCGGGGTATGCACCTCCTTCTGCGCTTCCACTGTCTTCATCAGGTGATAGGTGACCAGATCGCCACTCTGACCTGCGCGAGCCTGTGCCCATGCAGCAAGATCCGTGACTGAGGGAGTATCGACCTCGGATCCAAGGCTCCGTACCGGGATTGTCAACCGCTTTGCCATAGTGTACCCTGTATTTTATACGATCCAGCGCAAAAAGCATATTGATGAGTGGTACACCGAAACTGGTTACATGCGGACTTCCCTATACCAATGGATTATGTCATATCGGGCACCTGCGGACATATGTGCCCGCCGACTGTTATGTCAGGCACCTCCGGCGTGCAGGTGAGGAGGTTCTCTTTGTCTGCGGTTCAGACAATCACGGGACTCCGATTGTCGTATCCGCAGAAGAGGCGGGCACCACCCCGCGGGCGCTCTCGGAAAAATACCATGATCATTTCAGGGAGACCTTCGAACGGATGGGTGTCATCTTCGACCATTTCGGGATGACCGACAACACAACCAACCATGAACGGACACAGTCGATCATCAACCGCCTGATCGACCGCGGCTATGTCTACTCCGAGATCATCAACCAGAGCTACTGTACCTCCTGCGAGCGATTTCTCCCTGACCGTTATGTCGAGGGGCTCTGCCCTCACTGCGGCAAACATGCACGTGGTGACGAATGCGATCAGGGATGTGGCCGCCACCTCGAGCCCGGGGAGATCCAGGAACCTGTCTGCACCGTCTGCAGCACAAAGGCAGAGATCCGGCAGCAGGAACATTATTTCTTCAAGCTGAGCACTTTCCGCGATTATCTCCTGGATTACTTAAAGGATCTCAAGGGAACCAGCAACGCAAAGAACTATGCGATCGGCTGGGTTGAGAACGAGCTCCGCGACTGGTGTATCACGCGAACCCTCCAATGGGGCGTGAAGTTCCCTGGAAACCAGGAACTCGTCGTCTATGTCTGGGTGGATGCACCCATCGGCTACATCTCCTTCACCGAGGAGTGGGCAGACGCCCACAATGATGACTGGAAGAGATACTGGTGTGGTGAGGGTGAGGTGACGCATTTCATCGGGTCAGACATCATCTACCATCACTGCATCTTCTGGCCTGCCCTCCTCCATGCAGCAGGATACGGAACCCCGGATGCCGTTGTTGCATCGGGGATGCTGAAGATCGAGGACCAGAAGTTCTCAAAATCCCGTGGCTATGTGGTCTGGGCAAACGAAGACTACCTTGATGTCGGGTTGCCATCAGACTATCTCCGGTACTACCTCCTCAGCTATACAAGCCATACAAAAGAGCTGAACTTCTCCTGGAAGGCATACCAGGAACGGGTCAATAACGAGCTGGTGAATACCCTCGGTAACTTTATATACCGGACGATCTACTTCGCAGAAGCAAAACTCGGTGGTATTCCCGACACCCCGGCAGGCCCGGAGATTCTTGAGGAGATCAGGAAGGCACGGGAGAGCGTTGATTCCGCATTCAGATCATTTGAGTTCAAGCTCGCAGTCGACGGGATCATGGGGCTGGCCGGATTTGGGAACAACTACATCCAGAAGAATGCACCCTGGAAACTGATGAAGACGGACCGGACAGCAGCCGAATCTGCAATTGCCGATTGCCTCCAGATCGTCAAGGCACTCGCCCTGATGCTTGAGCCGGTCCTTCCGGATGCAGCGGCGAGATGCTGGGCGATGCTCGGGTACACAACCCCCATAGCCGATCACCACCTTGACGAATGTGACACACCGTTGTCAGGTGTCACCTTACAGAAGGCTGAGATGCTCTTTGCCAAAATCGAGGACGAACAGTATGCCACACTTGAAAAGACCTTCATTGGGCGTGTAGAAGCAGCAAAGAAGAAACAGGCATTAAAAGAGGAGAAGAAACCGATGGTCTCAATGGATGAATTTGCAAAGATGGATCTGAGGATCGGAAAAGTACTCTCGGCAGAGCCGATCAAAGGATCAAAGAAACTCCTGAAGATACAGGTGGATATCGGGTCTGAGACCCGTCAGGTGGTATCCGGGATCGCCCCCTTCTATGCACCCGATGCACTCACCGGCAGCCTGGTTGTGATGATCACAAACCTTGAGCCTGCGACGATCTTTGGTGTCGAGAGCAGGGGCATGATCCTGGCAGCAGGCGATGATGCTGCCCTCCTGATGCCGAACCGCGAGATCGAGCCGGGAACAGAGATCCGGTGATCACCGGGGAAGGTACCCTGTATCAGTAAGATAGGATCGGATCCGCTCCTGGTGCAGAAGCCCCCTGGTCTCGATCTCAACCTCCACCCTGATCTCGGTCGGGTGGAGCCCTTTCTCATCCCTTTTCTGGATAATTTCAAGGATATTGCCCCCGACACCGGCGATTGTGCCGAGCAGCTTTGCAAGTGATCCCGGCCGGTCATCAATGATCATCGAGATCGTCATGGAGCGATCCCGTGCAACCTGTGCCTGGCGGATCACCCGCTGGAAGAGGGGGAGATCGATATTTCCTCCTGATATGATCAGCACGATCCTGCTTTGCTTCGGAAACATTCCTCTCCCCGAGAGGAGGTAGGCGAGCGGTGCCGATCCCGCCCCTTCCACAACGAGGTGCTTTCGTTCGAGGAGGAGGAGGATCGCCTGGATCATCTCCTCTTCTGAGACGACCCCGATCTGATCAACAAATGCCCGGATCATCCCAAACGGCCGTTCGCCGACGATCGGAACCGCAATCCCATCTGCGATCGTCCGGCCGGGAGAGACAAGCTCCCGCTCCTCAAAAGTAAATGCCCGGTATGCGGCATCACAGGCAGCCGCCTGCACGCCGATGATCTGAGCAGGGCTCCCGGCACCCTTCATCGCAGCAGCGATCCCGGCGATTAAGCCCCCGCCGCCGACCGGTACGATCACATACCCGACATCACCGAGATCCTCGAGGATCTCGGATCCGATCGTACCTGCTCCGGCGATCACATACTTATCATCATAGGGATGGACGAGAAACGCCCCTCTCTCTGCCAGCAATTGTGCATAGATGATCGACTCCTGGAGCGTTCGCCCGGCAAGGACGATCTCAGCCCCATATCCCCGTGTCGCCTCCTGCTTGGCAACCGACGATCCGGCAGGCATCACGATCGTCGCCCGCACCCCGGCAATGCCTGCGGCGAGGGCGACCCCCTGCGCATGGTTCCCTGCAGATGCCGCCACCACTCCCATCCTGCCAATCTCCGTTTGATTCCGGAGTATTGAGTGGACTGCTCCCCTCACTTTGAAAGAACCCGCCTTCTGGAGTGTTTCGAGCTTCAGGTACACCTCGCAGCCGGTCATTGCCGAGAATGTCGGCGAGTAGACAAGCGGTGTCCTGTGGATGTATGGACGGATCAGATCCGAGGCATCTGCGATCTCCTCAGGGGTGAGCATAGAAGCAGACTATATCTCAGGGATGAAAAGATGATCGATCAACCGGTGCCTGGGTTAGAATAATCGGTTGAACAGGTATCGATATTCACCAATACCAATCATTCTCCTTCATATCTCCCAAAATGCATACAGAAGAGGGAGGTATATCGGTCCATATAACAGGGCGAATGGCAGCGGAGCGTAAACTCCCCTCCAAGGCATTCGGCAGAGAGCGCCAGCCACTGGCTCTGGAGCATATGATACTCTGTTCGCTCGCCCCGGGGCTGTGTGAAGAACGAGATCACCTCGGTCATCAGGAACTGATCAACACAGCTCCTGGCGAGCTCGATCGGCGCATCCTGTGAGAGGATCGAGTTGATGATACTCCCATAGGACTGGTAAACGGCGAGTGCCAGATCCGGGGAGTAGATCTCGGGTCGATCATTGTCCGCATCCATCTCATAGATGATGAAGTGGTCGATATGTGGTTTCAGCCGGGAGAGGTGCACCTTCTTCTCCTCATAGGGCATGTGGTGGTAGGCGAGCGAGCTTGTCGCAAGATCGAAATGACGGTTAATCCTGCCAGAGCAGTCCTGGATATGGCAGTTCTCTCTTCTGATCTGCACGCCGGGGAAGGCTTCCGCTACAGTCTCCTCTGCAAGATTCAGCATGGCAGTCGAGGAATCGATCAGGTGGATCTCGTCGATCTCACCGACTTTACCAGACTCCTGGAGCTTCCTGAGCACTGCGACCGTCAGTGCTCCATCACCGCTGCCGAGATCCAACATCGAGAATGGCTCAGGGAAATGTGGCAGGCTGGAGGCACATTCGGCTACATACTGCTGTCGTGCAGCCTGCATCACGGGATTTTTCGCAAAGAGCAGGAGCGCTTCTGGTTCGTAAAATGCCACAGAGGGCATCTGGAGCTTCCGATCGTGCCGTTCCAGGAAATCAAGGAGCTGGGCTGCCGAGAATGGCTCATCCCCTTCAAACCGGGCAGCCTCCAGGAGCCAACCGAACCCGGACTTCTCATAGCCCTGTGCCATCAGGATCGTCCCGATATAGTAGCAGAAGACCGGGAGGAGATTTTGGCGGATCTGACCTGAGAGGATCTCCGGAACGGAGTCAGGGCTTGTGCCATGATCGAGGATCTGATCAGCCAAAGATGACCATACAATTGATTCGCTGGGAGACAGAAAGAGCATCTTTTCCTTTTGTTACTCCCAAAAGGTGATGAAGATTTGCATGCCTCTGAATGGACTTTTGGCGCGCTCTGCCGCTCCTATACAGAGAAAAGGGGGAAATGAAGCCTGAAATTGTATCCATTTCAATTCCTGTATCGCACCTGGATGAGCTTACCTCCCGCACGGTGCCATTGTCGGTGCTCCCCGCGATTGCCTGTATCCCCAAGCTATCCCAACTTCCCCCCTTCAGGAGAAGGGGGGCAGGCGGGTTTGCCGGAGAGATGGATTTACACAGGGTAAAAGATGTATAATACAAAAAGCACCAGCTATAAGCGCTTGTCTATACGGGCTGATCTGATGGGGGTGGTTTCATTCATCCTAATCCGATCATTTTAATCTGTTATGAAAACTCAATGAAGATAAACCACTACCAAATCCGTTTTGTGGGGATACCATGCTAAAAGAAAAGGTAAAACGATGGAACGCTGAGCTGAAGGCAGAAGGAATAGCGGAAGGGGAAGTTAAGGAACGGCGGACACTCCTTCGCAGGATGAAGGCATTTGGGATGTCCATCAGTGAGATCTCAGAGGTCACCGGATTGCCGGAAGAGGAGATTCGCCACCTGATCTGATCCGGGTTTGATCTATTTTACTATCCAGAAGCGATCCTGCGTACATCCCCTATAGACAACACATCCTCGATCTGATGCCATCCCCGCCTTCATTATCTTTCTTTTTAGAGGGGTGCCATATCCTTCTACACCCGCTTCGTGTTCCCCGGCTCCTTCTCCTCTCCCTCTCCTTTCCACACCCTTTCTGTAACAACCATTACCTGTCCGGAATGGAATCTTCAATGAGGACTACGCAACTCATCAACCATCCCAGTCAGCCAGTTCAGAAGTCGCCAGTCTTGTCAATTATTATTGTAACTCCCCGTGAGCTCCTTCTGATCACGATCCTCTTCATAATCTCTTCCCTGATATCTTCTGTAAGCTGACGGAACTGCCACTCGTATTCAGCCTGAACCGCCGTCAGGGCATGGGCAGGATCAGCGGCTGCAATTGCTTTGAGGGCATAGTATGCACCACCATAGGCGTGCTGGGGCACATGGGCGGTCGCGACCGCGTCCGGCGGCACGTGCAGCGAAAGTGGCTGGGATATTCGATGCAACCTCCCTGGCAGCCGCATGGGCGGCAAGCGATGCCCCACGTATTTCGTCCATCGAAATGTAGCCAGTATCAATCCACCTCCGGCAGACATTCAGTGCAGTCCGTGGCCGTTCGTCCCATGGATATGCACTTTCAAAGAATGGAAGCACCCGTTCTGCGCAATCGGCAGCCCAGGTGGTCATCTCTCTCTTTTCATCACAGCTGTACTTCTTCATCGGGTTAGAAGATTATTGGAAGTTCTTCGGTCAGGCAGATGGATCAACCCGGAGGATGTACCTGCATACACCAATTGGAATACGAACAAAAGAAGCGGGCCTGGGGGGATTCGAACCCCCGACATTCGGGTTAGAAGCCCGACGCTCTATCCTGGCTAAGCCACAAGCCCTTGGAAGGATATAATAGTTCGATCTTGTTGTTTTTATTCCTTTGTACGATACCAGAGGCTTTGGGCAGAAGATCCTCCTGGAGATCAGTCATTATGAAGATGAAATACTGTGGGTGACGTTCATGACGGGTGCTGAAAACCCCCCACAACGACTCCTCTCCACTCATCGAAACCTTTAACAGTATCTCTGTGTAATGCTCACCTGTTGCCGCAATGCGGCATATACAGGTGATATGAATATGATGCCAACAAAGATGCAGGATCTGATCAATGCCCAGATCAATGCCGAGATGTACTCATCGTACCTGTACCTCTCGATGTCCGCATGGTGCTCAGAGAATGACTGGAATGGTTTCGCTCACTGGCTCCGCCTTCAGGCAGAGGAAGAGCTTGGACATGCGATGAAGTTCTATGATTACCTAAATGAGCGGGGCGGCAGCATCAAGCTTGCCGCAATCGCCGCTCCAAAGCCCGACTGGAAGGATCTGCCTGCCATCTTCACGGAGGTCTATGCGCATGAGCAGAAGGTCACCGGTATGATCAACGCCATGATGGCCGAAGCGATCAAACAGAAGGATTATGCATCTGAAATCATGCTCCAGTGGTTTGTCACCGAGCAGGTTGAAGAAGAGGCAAATGCCTCTGAGATAGTGGCAACCCTTGAAAAGATCGGTCCCGCAACAGGCGGTCTCTACCATCTTGACCACCAGCTCGGTAAGCGATAAATGTCCGAAAAGAACCCCTCTTTTTTGCTGCTGGCGCACCATACAGCCAGACAATTCGTCTGGGAGATCCAATGATAACAACACACATCAGGATCGCCGGGATGCATTGTGCAACCTGTGCGAAGGCGATTGAGACATCTCTTCTCGGGCAGAATGGGATCTCCTCAGCGGTGGTAAACCTCGCTGCAGAGAAGGTGCGTGTTGAGTTTGATCCGGACCTCGTATCTCTTCTGGATATTGAAGATGCTATCAGGAAGGCAGGCTTCTCACCAGTCCCCGAAACATGTACCCTTGGGATCACCGGCATGCACTGTGCCGTCTGTGTGCAGTCTGTTGAAAAGGCACTCTCTGATCTCCCCGGTATCACTTCAGTCTCTGTCAATCTCGCCACAGAGCGGGCATATCTTACGTACTATCCGGATATTACGTCAATGGAAGAGATCAAGGCAGCAGTTTCGGCAGCCGGATTTACGGCCACCGCGACAGATGATGATGCTTCATCCCAATCCTTTGATACAGAGGCTGCCCGTGACCTTCGGATGAAGGCATACCGCACAATCCTTGGATTTGCAGTTTCCGGGTTCCTGATGCTCCTGATGTGGACAAAACCGCCTCTCCCGCTCCCGTTGCCCCTGATGCTCTTTCTCATCGCAACACCCTTCTTTGCCTTCCTGTCGTACCCAATATTTAAAGCGGCTATTCTCTCGCTTGCAAACGGCATGCTGGACATGGATGTTATGTACTCCCTTGGTATCGGGACAGCATATGGATCAAGTGTCCTCTCGACCTTTGGGATCTTCCTCTCAGCTGACTTCAACTTCTATGAGACTGCGATCATGCTCACCGCGTTCCTCACCCTTGGCCGATATCTTGAGGCACGGGCAAAAGGAAAGACGAGTGAGGCGATCCGATCTCTCATAAATCTCCAGCCAAAGACAGCAACCGTGATCAGGGATGGATCGGAGATCACGGTCCCCGTCGGGGAGATTGCCGTATATGATCTCGTTCTCGTCCGACCTGGTGAAGCAATTCCGGTGGATGGAACGGTTGTTGAAGGAGAGAGCCATGTGGATGAGTCTCTTGTGACCGGTGAGCCTCTCCCGGTCCTGAAAGGAAAAGATGCAGATGTCATCGGAGGGACCATCTCAACAAACGGAGCGATTACGATCTATGCAACAGAGGTCGGAAAAGATACTGTCCTCGCAAAAATCATCAGGATGGTTGAGGAGGCACAGGGGAGCAAACCCCCGGTTCAGCGGATTGCAGATACGGCGGTAACATACTTCATCCCGGCGGTGCTGATCATCGCGTTTTCAGCCTTTGCCTTCTGGTACTTCATCGCCGGATCCCCGCTCATCTTTGCCGTCACCGCCCTCATCTCGGTGCTGGTTGTCGCCTGCCCCTGTGCCCTCGGGCTTGCGACCCCGACAGCAATCACCGTTGGAATCGGGCGTGGTGCGGCACTTGGGATTCTGATCAGAAACGGGGAGGTGCTTGAGCAGTCCGGCATGATCACCACCGTTGCGATTGACAAGACCGGCACCCTCACCGAAGGCCGACCTGAAGTAACCGAGATCGCACCCTACGATCTCAGTCCGGAAGACCTCATCTCGTATGCAGCATCTGTTGAACGATTATCGCTCCACCCCCTTGCAGCGGCAATTCTGAGGAAAGCTGAAGAGACCAATGCACCAATCCTTGAAGTGGCCGGTTTTCAGTCATTCAGCGGCAGAGGGGTCTTTGGATATCTTCAGGATCTCCCGGTTCTCATCGGCAACCGGTCATTATTTGAGGATCAATCAATTCAAATTCCCAAAAATGCACTTGGTTCGATCATCAGGTTTGAGAGTGAAGGCAGAACCGTCCCCCTCATCGCTGTGAATGGAACCTATGCGGGATGTATTGCCATCACCGATCCGATCAAACCTACATCCCGTGATGCAGTTCGGATATTTGAGGAGATGGGGCTCTCTGTCGTGATGATCACCGGCGATAACGAATATACCGCCCAGGTGATCGGAGATGAGATCGGGATCACGCGTATCCTTGCAGGTATCCTTCCATGGGATAAGGCAGATGAGGTATCACGGCTTCAGGAGCGGGGTGAACATGTTGCCTTTATTGGTGATGGGATCAATGATGCACCGGCTCTTGCACAGGCGGATGTCGGGATCGCCATCTCCAGTGGAACCGATGTTGCGGTGGAGAGCGGCGGCATCGTGCTGATGAAGAGCGATCCCATCGATGCTGCTGCTGCAATCCAGCTTGCCAGGGCAGTGATGGGCAGGATCCGGATGAATCTCTTCTGGGCATTCTTCTATAACATCCTCCTCATCCCGCTTGCAGCAGGGCTTCTCACCCCGTTCTTTGGGATCACCTTCCGCCCCGAATTTGCAGGACTTGCGATGGCACTCTCATCAGTGACGGTCGTCTCGCTCTCCCTCCTCCTGAAAGGCTATACGCCCCCGGCACAGAAGAGGGAAGTCCCTCCGGCGGAGGCCGGATAATCTCTCATTTTTCTCTCTGATAAAGCAGTGCTTCTTCCGGGTATATTTCTGGTATTGAGCGAAAAAAGCTTGTTCTTCGCCTTTTTTTCCTATTTCGTTTATGTATCGAGTTATAGATTTATGAGGTTTCAGAACAGAAGGTACATACAGAAACGGATGTCCCCCTCTTTTTCGGGGGCGTGAGGTACCGGACGATACCGGCCGAGCTGAGCACGTAGAATAGAATCGTATCAAATAAGTTCGGACTGATAAGAATGGGATACCGTACTCACGCACGCCACACCACCTGCCCGGGGTGTAATGAAGAGATCTATATGGAAGAGCTGGTGAAAGGGCAGTGCCCGCTCTGTGGCTCACCAGTTGAAGAGCTTGAGGCTCAGGAAGAGTCACTCGAGTATGATGATATATTTGAACGCTCAGAGCTTTCATGGCTCGTGCTCCAGTACTTCCTCTTTAAGAAGTTCGAGGATCTCGGCGCCAACCCGCTCCAGGTCTTCCGTCTTTTATCCTCGGTTGAGGAGAACGGAGAGGTTGTTGCCACAAAAAAGGAGAAAGAAGAGCTTCCCTATGAACTGGATGCGGAACTCTCACGGCTGGAGCGGCTGCTCCCGAAGCGGTGCAGTTCATGCCGGAAGATCTTTGTCCGGGGTGCAAGCAAGAAAGTATCCGGCGATCTTCTCACCAGTGGCATGACGGTCAGCTACCGGTGCCCGAAATGCCGGGTGTAAGAGCGTAAAATCCCCCCCCCCATAGCTATTTTCAAGAAAGAATGTGGGTCTCTGCCCGCATTAAAAACAAGAGTGAATTAATATGATCGCCCGATAAGGGCAACCTTCCCTTCTCTTCCACAGATAATACAGGTGCTCCCGCTCACCTTCTCAGCATGGGATCCACGGAGTTCTGTTCCGAGGAGCGAGGCATCAGTCTCTGCCTCGATTCTGTCGGCACAGTCACGATCTCCGCACCATGATCCAATGGCAACACCGCTCTCGACAGCGGATCGGATCTCTTCGATGGTGGTGCATATCGCAATCTTTCCTTCCATTGCTGCGCTCGCCCGCCCGGTGATCTCATTCTGAATCTCATCGAGCAGTGAGGGCACTTCAGTGGCTGATCTGATCTGCTGCTTCTGCTTGAACCGGTCGACGGCGACGATCGTCCCTGCATCAATATCCCGTGGGCCAATCTCAAGCCTGAGCGGGACTCCATGCAGCTCCCAGTGATAGTATTTCGCACCAGGACGCATATCGCGGAGATCAAGCTCCACCCGGATGCCGAGTGCCTTCAGCTCATCACGGAGTGACTCTGCTGCCTGGAGCACCTCGTCCTTCCGTTTCCCGATGATGATCGGGATGATGGCAACCTGCACCGGGGCCACCGAGGGCGGGAGCACAAGACCGGTGTCATCACCATGTACCGAGATCACAGAGGCGATGCACCGCTCTGAGATCCCATAACAGGTCTGGTATGCAAGCTGCTGTTCCCCTGCCAGATCCTCGTAGGTGATATCGAAGGTCTTTGAGAAATGTGTCCCGAGGTGATGGGCGGTTCCGATCTGGAGGGTCTTTCCATCAGGCATGATCGTATCAACAGCGATCGTATAGTCAGCACCCGGGAACTTATCCCAGTCCGGCCGCTTCGAGATGAGGATCGGTACACCGAGGGATTCATAGAACTGTGAGTACAGCCGGATCGCCTCTTCCACCTGTTCGGCAGCCTCTTCCCAGGTGCAGTGGACGGTATGGGCCTCCTTGAAGGAGGTGATCTCCCTGAGCCTGATCAGCGGCCGGGTATGTTTCGTCTCATACCTGAAGGTATTCACGATCTGGTAGAGTTTTAAGGGGAGATCGGCATGGGATCTCACCCAGAGCGCATACATCGGGTAAATGGAGGTCTCGCTTGTCGGTCTGAGTGCCAGTTTAACATCAAGCTCGGCGAGCCCCCCATGCGTCACCCAGTATACCTCCTCCTC
Source organism: Methanocalculus sp. (assembly GCA_013329165.1). Taxonomy (GTDB): domain Archaea; phylum Halobacteriota; class Methanomicrobia; order Methanomicrobiales; family Methanocorpusculaceae; genus Methanocalculus; species Methanocalculus sp9912u. The sequence continues at coordinate 14,828 of DUKV01000039.1, forward strand.
AAAGCCCTTGATATGCTCGGCCTCTTTCATGAACTCATGTTCGGGGATGAGGAGCGGGAAGATCGTCTCCTGATGATCAACATCAAGGAGCGAGCGGAGTATAGCGTACGTATTCTTCCGGATTGAGAATCCGAACGGATACCAGACATACAGCCCTTTCACAGGATACCGGACATCCATGATCTCGGCGCGCCTGAGAATCTCGTTATACCATGCACTGAAATCAGAAATCGGGGGGAGTGCATCCGTCTTATCTTCCATAGTATGCCACCTAAACGACCATTACTATGATACCTGGTGTTATAAATGCCTCCGTGATTGCAGCAAGAAGAAGAAGCGGGAGCACAGTCTTTGCAAAAATGACCGTGTAACGCCGGGCATCAATGGCGGCATCCCCGCCTTCAAACAACTCTCTCTGAATGGCACCTGACAGCATCAGGCCGAGGGCGCCGGAGATGAAGAGGGCGGGGAGCTCGAAGATGCCGTGAGGGAGGAGAGCAGCGACCACATAGGTGACCCCCTGCAGTCCATTTGAGATCTGAGCGACAGCCCCCACGATAACCCCGTTTGTTGCCAGCACAAAGATCGTCAGGATGCCAAACGTAACTCCTCCGAGGAAGAGGATGATGCAGGCCTGGAGATTATTCATAAAGAGCATCGCAGCCAGCATAAGCGGGGGTTCTTCCATAAGCGCCTCAAGATCCAGCGCCTCGGCAAGTACCTGCATGACGGTATCTCCGATCATTGGATCGTGCATGACAAGACCTGCTCCCGCACCTGCTGAAAGAACGAAGATGAAGGCTGCTATCAGGATTGACTGGATGATATTCTCAGACATGGAGAACCATCCTCATCATCCCCCGGATACCGGGGGCCATCCCGACTATGATCATCGCCAGGAGGATCAAATACCAGAGGCCGGTATCACCATTCTCCCTGCGATACATCTCCAGGATATAGACCCCCGGTATCAGGACAGCCAGTTTCAAAGGATACATCGCAAACGCGGTACCTGTCCAGTCGATGAGCGCTCCCCCGACCACATGCTGCTCCACATACCGTACCGGGTGGATATCGATACCATAACTGGTTGCACTCGCGTCAATCATATGACCGAATATCAGGAGAGTATAGAGCGGATTCTCCATATACTCCCATTTGAGCAGGTACCGGAGCCCGGCATAGGTGACGGCGGTGGTGATGAGTGCCATCAGGAGTATGGTCAGGAGCACCATGACGTCAAAGCTCGTCTGCGTCACCCCCCACCATATGAGGAGACAGAACGCAACTGCCGAATAGGCCGCTCCAAGCATCCAGTAGGGGCTGAGGAACGTTTTCACAACACCTGCTGTTTCAAGCCACCGTGCGATGATCAGCGAGAGGACGGTGATGACGAAGATCACAAAGAAGATGAGCGGTGTGATCAGGAGGAAGTGAATATCGCTCTGTATCATCCCGGTATCCTCAATCACCCTGAGGAATCCGCCGAGGAGAACATAGGGGATCGTGGCAAGGATAAACGCACCATCAATGCAAATCTGCTTTCGTGAAAGCCAGCGGTAAACAAGATAGACTGCAATGATCAGGATCAGGGCATAAGTGAGGGTATCGACAATTGTATATGCTTCACCATACCTGATGGGATCAATGTAATATTTGTATATGAAGTCACTAATCATGGAATGATCTCGATGAGTTCTGAATACTTCAAGATACTCAAAAATAAAGTTTTTGATAAGTCAAAATGGATGCAGCTTCCCCGTGACGTTGTTATTGGCCATGATGCCCTTGACCAGATTCCGCGGGTTCTAGAAGAGCTTGCTCTTGGACGATCAATTCTTCTCCTCTCAGGTCCCCGGACAAACGAGGTGGTTGGGAACCGTGTCGCTGCTCTGCTTGATGGCCGGTTCGATCTCAGCCGGCATGTCACCGATGCAATCACTCTTGATATGATCCGGTCTGTTGAAGAAGCGGGATCTGCAGCTGATATCATCATTGCTGTGGGGGGCGGACGGGTCATCGATTCGGCAAAGATTGCCTCATTCAATCTTGACTGTCAGTTCGTCAGTGTGCCGACCGCAGCATCCCATGATGGGATCGCCTCTTCCCGCGCATCGGTTCCGACAGAAGAGGGGAGTTCCTCACTTGATGCCCATCCCCCGGTTGCAATCGTTGCAGATACCGGGATCATCGCGGCTGCACCGCACCGCCTCCTTGCATCCGGGTGTGCCGATATCATCTCAAACTATACCGCGATACTCGACTGGGAGCTCGCCCACCGGCTCCGCGGCGAGGTGCTCTCCGAATATGCGATCGCCCTCTCCCGGATGACTGCCGAGATCCTGGTAAAAGATGCCCATCTCATCCGGCCTAATTCCGAGGAGAGTGCATGGATCGTCACAAAAGCGCTTGTCTCTTCAGGAGTTGCCATGAGCATCGCCGGATCGTCCCGGCCAGCGAGTGGGGGAGAGCATAAGTTTGGACATGCGGTGGAGCGGCTGGCACCGGGAAAGGTGCTGCATGGTGAGGCCTGCGGCCTTGGGACGATCATCTCGATGTACCTGCATGGAGGTGACTGGCGGGGCATACGCGACTCCCTCAGAACAATCGGTGCACCGATAACTCCGGCCGAGGTTGGTCTTCCCGATCATATAGCAGCTGAAGCAATCGTGATGGCAAAAGGGATACGGCCTGAGCGCTTTACTATCTTTGATATGGGTATCACACAAGAATCAGCAGAGGATCTGATCCGAATGCTGTACCGGGAGTGAGATGAATGACTGAGGCAAAGAACCGGGTGACATTGATTGGAACAAAACTTGCACAGAATGGGACTGAATTCGTCTATGTCGGAGAGGTTGATGAATGCAGCAGATGCAAGGTAAAAAAGGCCTGCCACAACCTCGTCAGAGGAAGGAAATACCGGGTGGTTGATGTCAGACCGACGGTCCATTCCTGCCCTGTGTTTGTAGATGGTGCCTGTGTTGTTGAGGTTGAGGATGCACCGGTGGTCGCACTCATCGCCGGAGAGATGGCGATCACAAACTCCAGATTTGTCTATGAGTATTCATGCAACCGCGAGGAGTGCCGGAGCTATGATCTCTGCCACCCCGACGGGGTCAATGAAGGGGAGAAATATACCATCTCCCAGGTTCTTGGAAACGCTCCTGATGAGTGCCTCCGTGGCAGGAAGAACCTGAAGCTTGTAGAGATTCTTCCCCTCTGATTTACTTCCTCTCTTCTTTTTCAGATGCTGAACTGATCCGGGTTCATCGCTCTCCTCTCTCCCAGACGCTCTCCTCGAGTTCAAGGAGTGCAGCAGCCCCCTCAAGATCATCGATCCATTCCCTGGGAATCCCTCCGGCTCCAAGGAATGCACCCCCAAGAGCGCCGCAGATGGCAGCTGTTGTATCGGTATCCCCGCCATGGGAAATGGCAGTCTGTATCATCCCGGCAAATGTCTCCTCCTCCATGAAACAGGTGATGGCAACATGGGTTGCTTCGAGAGCATCGAGGGAAGGTATGAGGGGTGCAGCTGAAAGGCATGCAATCCGGTTTCTCACCTCCCGGTTCTCACAGGAGTTGAGTGCCGAGAAGAACGCCTCCTCCTTTGAGCCGCCTCGGCAGAGGATCGAGATCATCTGGTTGACAACACCGGATGACGCACCTGCCACCGGGTGGGGGTGTGTGGTGGCAGCGGCAATTGTACTGAGGATTCGTGCATGATCCGGGCGGTAAAAGATCCCAATAGGTGCTCCACGCATCACCGCACCGTTTGTCCTCCCGCTGCCGGAAAGCCCGGAGGCCGCACTCTCCGGTGATGCCCCTCCCCTCACCCTTTCCAGAACCTCCCGGCTTGTAGGGCCGAAGAACTCGGGATGCAGCTCATAGATACGGAGCAGGCGGCTCAAAAAATCAATCGCAGAAAACCGAAGGCAGGTGACAAGCGTCTCTCCCAGCGCTATCATCTGGAGGGTGTCATCGGTATACTCTCCTCTTCGTGTTGAAAAAGGGCCGCCCCCTGTCATCCGCTGTGGGATCTGATGGATTTTAGGGTCTCCTTCAAAGGGCGCACCCAGTGCATCCCCAATTGCCGAGCCGATCAATGATCCGGGTATGCGCGTGAATCGGAATATAAAGATCACCAATAAATTATATCTGGATACTCATTAGAGTCTCAAGTGAAATAGGTGATAGGTTGCAGAAAGAAGAACTCATTCATTTACACATGCTCATGGTAACCGTAAAGAAATATTACGAGTCCATGACAGGCGACGCTGTATCGACGAACAAATACGACTCTCTTCTTATCTCTCCTGTTCATATCCATAAAAATAAAAATTCACACAAAGAGGCGCTTCTGACGCTTGCAGAAGAGATAGTCGAGCAGATTCATGGTCATCCCTGTTCTATTCAGGCCGAATATCATGCAAAAACTGCTACTCCTGTTCTGATAAAAAACTGATTCCGATCATGGATGATTATATGGCATACCGGGAGATCATCTCCCGACTCTCTTCTTCAGATTCTCCCGAAGATATCCAGAGGATCAAGCATTCTGTCTGCCGGGAGTTCCGGCTCTCGGCTTTTCCGAAAAACTCCGCAATTCTTCTGGCGGCAGAGCCGCATGAACGTGAATACCTACGCCGCATCCTTCAGGTGAAGCCCACCCGTACCCTCTCCGGAGTTGCCCCGATAGCGGTGATGACATCCCCGCATCCCTGCCCGCACGGGATCTGCCTCCCCTGCCCGGGCGGCCCAAAACACCTCTTCCAGTCCCCCCAGAGTTATACAGGGGAAGAGCCCGCCGCGCTCCGGGGACGGGAGCATGGATATGATCCCTATGAACAGGTGCATGCCCGCCTCTCCCAGTTCCGTCTCCTCGGCCACCATGTCGACAAGGCGGAACTGATCGTGATGGGGGGAACGATCACCGCCCGTGACCCCGCATACCAGGAGGATGTCGTCACCCGATGCCTCAGGGCGATGAATGACTTTCCGGATCGATCCTCTGCTGAAGTCGGTTTTACTGAGGCAGCACTTGCAAATGAGTCTGCACCAGTCCGGTGCATCGCTATCACCTTTGAGACCCGGCCCGACTGGTGCAGGCGTGAGCATATCGAACAGATGCTCTCTCTTGGTGTTACCAAGGTCGAGATCGGGGTCCAGCATGTCATTGATGAGATCCTGGAATATAACCGGCGCGGGCACGGTGTCGAGGATTCTATCGAAGCCAATCGGCTCCTCCGCGATGCAGGGTTGAAAGTCGGGTTTCACGTGATGCCGAACCTCCCCGGGAGCGATATTGAAAAAGACCGGGAAATGTTTCGGAAACTCTTTTCTGATCCCAATCTCCGGCCGGATTTCCTGAAGATATATCCGACGCTTGTCACCCCTGGATCAGAGATCGAAGAGCTCTATAATAGTGGAGAATACCGGCCATATGATGAAGATGAGCTGATCGCCCTCGTTGCCTATGGTAAGGAGCAGCTCCCCGAGTATACGCGGCTTCAGCGGATCCAGCGTGATATCCCGGCGAAGCTGATCGTTGCCGGCTCGCTCCATGGAAATTTCCGGCAACTTGCACAGAACTATCTCACGGCAGAGGGGAAGCGGTGCCGGTGTATCAGGTGCCGGGAGATCGGGCGGAGTCCAAACAGAGAAGACGGCACAATCCGTACACTTGAGTATGACTGCTGCGGCGGCCGCGAATTTTTCATCCAGGCAGAAGCAGGGGACTCCCTCATCGGCTTCATCCGCCTCCGTTTCCCCGGCCAGGTCTTCTCACCCGAATGCGAGGGTGCCGCCCTTATCCGTGAGCTCCATGTGTATGGAAGCATTGTCCCGCTCTCTCATGATCCCTCCGGGACTGAGCGGCAGCATAGCTCATATGGCAGAATGCTCCTTGAAGAGGCAGAGGAGACTGCGAGAACGAATGGATACTCCTCTGTTGTGGTGATGAGCGGGATTGGTGTCCGCCCCTATTACCGTAAACAGGGCTATCTACGGGAAGGACCATATATGGTGAAGAGACTGTCATGAAACCAGCAACTGTTGAATTTCTCAGAAACCGGTTCTCTGACTATTACTCCGGTTCACTAAAGATGACGGCTCCGCTGCGGGTACCGGAGGCGCTCGACTCGCGGGAGTGGGGGTTCATGTTCTTTGGGACCAGAAACACTCCTGGTATGCGGCGGCATCTCTCGTTTCCATCAAAAGACGAACTCTTCTCGTACTTCAGATCGATGACGCCTGCCCATGTCTATTATTCGACAGCCTATTACGAACACCCGGCAGCCCCCTCGATGGATGAGAAGGGATGGGCCGGTGCGGATCTCATCTTTGATCTCGATGCCGATCATATTGTGCGCGGGCCCTATGATCAGATGCTTGCCCGGGTGAAGGAGGAGCTCTTCAAACTGATCGATATGCTCACCAACGAGTGCGGCATTGATCCTGCAAAGGAGCTCTCCCTTGTCTTCTCCGGGGGCAGGGGCTACCATATCCATATCCAAACCCTGGAGATGCGTTCATGGAAGAGTGGTGAGCGGCGTGAACTTGCAAACTATGTCTGCGGAACCGGCCTCTCCCTCACCACCCACCTCTCCGATCCCAAACGCCCGGATCGCGGGTGGAGGCTCCGCCTGAAGGAAGCGATCAAGGCAACCTGTGCCCGGATACGCACTCTTCCGCCTGATGAACAGATCAAAACCCTCTCCTCGGTGAGGGGGGTCTCGGAGGCAGGTGCCAGAGATTTCCTGAAACGGCTTGACCGGTTGATCCGATCGATGGAAGGGAATGATTACCTGGCCTGCATCCATGATCGTGTGATCCTGGCGATGTCCGACGATCCCGACAGCATCCTCTCGCAGCAGATCCGTGACCGGGCTGCCCTTGCCGATGAGCCGGTGACAACAGATATCAAGCGGCTGATCCGCCACCCCTCTTCTCTTCATGGGGGGAGTGGTTTCCTTGTCACCCCGCTCGATCTCCGGGATATCGAGGATTTCGATCCCCTCATCGATGCAGTCGTCTTCTCCGAGCGTCCTGTCCGGATTGAATCGTCCTTTGAGACCACGATGCCGATCCTTGGTAATACCTATACCCTGACAAAAGGGATCAACACCGTTCCCGAGGCGCTTGCGGTCTTCCTCTGTGCACGAGGGATTGCCGAGCTTGATGGAGGTTCAGCATGAGCATCTCTTTTGACTCTGTCAGGTCGATCCTCTTTGATGAGCGGGCAAGTGGCACACTGACCGATATCCCCGCGGATCTCTACTCCAAGGTTCATGGGGAGATAGAGTTGATGTATAAGGAGCTCTATGATTCAGGGGATCCCCTCTCAGAGCGATCGCAGGATATGATCCGCCAGATAGAGAGCTTCAAGTCATATGTGCAGGAGATCTTTCAGATCAGAACCGGGCGGATCATCGAACTGGCACTTGCCAGAGGCAATGGCGATACGATCGATCGCGAAGTCCGGCGGCTTATGATCCCGGAGGAGCAGGCGCTCTTCGATACTGTTGCAAAAGCTGTACAGCATGCACGGGGGGAGCTGATCGATCACCGATCCCGGAAACAGATTCTTATCCCTGAGACCGAAGTCGAAGCTCATGAGGAAGTGGGTGAGGATGAGGGTGTTCCACAGGGGTTCAGCCTTGTCCGGCTTATTTCCCCGATTGAGCCCTTCATGGGAATTGACGGGAGGACATATGCGCTTGAGAATGAAGATGTCGTCTGCCTCCCCTTCCCCAATGCAAGCGTCCTCAGTGACCGCAACATAGCCTTAAATATAAGAATTCGCAAATAAATATGGTATTCGGGTTCCTGAAACTGAGGTATTTTTCATGAAAAGACCAGCAAAATTCAACACATATTGTCCGTTCTGCCGGACACACACGGAACATGAGATCGAGAGAGTGAAGAAGGGAAAAACAACCGGTCTTCACTGGATCGACCGCGAGAAGGCACGGAGATCCCGTGTTGGAAATATGGGGAAGTTCAGCAAGGTTCCGGGTGGCGATAAACCAACAAAGAAGATCAACGTCCGATACCGCTGTAAAACCTGTAAAAAAGCCCATCTCAGAAAAGGGTACAGAATTGCAAAATTCGAACTGACGGAGTGAATATACAATGGTTGAGTTAAACAGGGAAAACAGAAGCAGTTTTGTCAAAGTGAAGTGCCCTGACTGCGAAAACGAACAGGTCGTCTTTGAGATGGCAAGCACTACCGTCGACTGCATCGTCTGCGGGACAGTACTCGCAGAATCCACCGGCGGCAAAGCACTGATAAAGGCTGAGATCGTATCACAGTTTGAGTGATTGTCTGATGAGTGAGAGGTACTGGCCCGAAGATGGAGAATTGGTCGTCTGCACCGTCGTTGATGTAAAGGACTTTGCAGCGTTTGTTACCCTGGATGAATACGAAGGCCGCCAGGGTCTTATACCAATCTCCGAGATCGCGCGTGGGTGGATAAAATATATTCGCGACTTTATTCGTGAAGGGCAGAAGGTTGTGTGTAAAGTCCTTCATGTCGACACCTCACGCGGGCATATTGATCTCTCCTTAAAGGATGTCAACGATCACCAGCGTCGTGAAAAGATTCAGGAATGGAAGAACGAACAGAAAGCTCATAAATGGATAGGGTTTGCGGCCGAGGTTGCCGGAACCGATCCTGCCAGGATTACTGATACAATCCGTTCGGAATATTCTCTGATCTACTCATTCTTTGAAGATCTTGTCATAACCGGTGAGGAGATACTTACCCGCTTCGATTTCTCTGAAGCCGTCAATAAGGCGCTGATGGTCGTCGCCACAGACAATGTCAAGGTTCAGAAGGTGATGATCTCGGGGATCATGGATATGATGTCCGATAAACCCGATGGCGTCAATGTGATCAGACGCGCACTCAGGAGTGCCGAGGTAAAGATCCCGGGAGTTGAAGTTGAGATCACCTATCTTGGAGCCCCTCAATACCAGATCAAGGTCACCGCACCTGACTATAAGACCGCTGAGAAGGCAATCGAGAAGGTTGCGGCAAATACGATCGGTGTTGTTGAGCGGGCCGGCGGATCAGGAAAATTGATCCGGAAACCAAAATAATCCGGTTGCTATGAAAGGCCGGATGAGACGGTGCATGGAAGATGGCACCTACACTCTTTCTCTGCAATGCAGGGTCTGCGGGGGCCGGACAGCCCCGGTTCACCCCCCACGTTTTTCTCCGCAGGATCGGTATGGTACATACAGGAGGCAGATGCGTACATGGATCCGGTAACAATCTCCTATGCTGTTGAAAATACAGATGATTACAGGGCATCAATATTGATTGAAGGCCTTCCCGGTGTCGGCCACGTCGGCAAGCTTGTCGCTGATCATATCGTCGATGAGCTGGATGGTGTGCTCCTCGCCAGGATCATCTCGCATCATTTCCCCCCCCAGGTTTTTATTACTAAGGAAGGGGTGGTCAATCTCCCAAAGAACGAGCTCTATCTGGTGAAGAGCGACCCTCCGCTTCTTCTTCTGACCGGAGACTGCCAGAGCACCTCCCCCGAGGGGCACTATATCCTCACGGAAGAGTATCTCAATCTTGCAGAGCGGTTTGGTGTTCAGCGGATCTATACCCTCGGCGGATACGGTGTCGGGCGGCTGGTTGATGAGCCACGGGTTCTCTGTGCCGCAGATCGGCCGGCGCTGATCGAGGAGGCGGTGAATGCCGGCTCGGTCTTTTCACAGGAGGAACCTCCCGGTGGGATCATCGGTGCTGCCGGACTCCTCCTCGGCCTTGGCACTCTCCGTGGGATGGAGGGTGTTGCCCTCCTCGGCGAGACCTCCGGGTACCTTGTCGATCCAATCAGTGCCGGGTCCGTCCTAACAGTCCTCTCAAAGATGATCGGTCTCTATATCGATCCCTCGCGGCTCCAGGAGACTGCCGCGGAACTTGAGGGGGCTCTTGAGAAGCTGAAAGAGTCCGAACAGGATCGCGAGCAGGAAGATCTCTCCTATATCGGATAGGCATGCCACAGGTTGCAGCAGATATCCATATCCACTCCTGTTTTTCGATGGCAACATCGAAGGATATGGTTCCCGACCACATCCTCTCCGGGTGCCGGACAAAAGGGATTTCTGCAATCGGGACCGGTGATGCGCTCCATCCCCGATGGCGGGAGATGTGGGAGGATGTTTCGAATGATTCCGGTATCATCATCCTCCCGACAACCGAGGTTGAGGATGAGAACCGGGTTCATCACGTAATCGTAGCAGAGACCCTTGATTCGTTTGTGGTGATGCAGGAGTCATTTACTCCGTTCTGTTCCCACCTTGAAACAGCCGGTCGGCCGCATATCCGGCTGAAGGGGGAGGCGATTGCGAAGATCGTCCATGAATCAGGCGCGATCATCGGCCCGGCCCATGCCTTTACGCCGTGGCGATCCGTGTATGCGGCTTTCTCCTCGCTTGCTGACTGTTATGGTGAGGAGGAGATATCTTATCTTGAACTCGGCCTCTCGGCAGACAGCCGGGATGGTGCCGGGATCGAGGAGCTGGCGAAGATCCCGTTCCTCACAAACTCCGATGCACACAGCCCGGTTCCGGAGAAGCTCGGCCGCGAATGCACCATACTTGACCTGAAGAGAATGGATGTCTCTTCCCTCCTCTCGGCGATACAGGAGAACCGGATCCTGATGAATATCGGGTTCTTCCCCGAAGAAGGCAAATACAACCGGACCGCCTGCACCCGCTGCTATCACCAGTATACGCTTGAGGAGGCAGTTGATCTCAGGTGGCGGTGTCCGCATGATAAGGGGCGGATCAAGAAGGGAGTCTCGGATCGTGCCCGCGAGCTCTCCGGGAAGACGGTCACAGATCGTCCCCCCTATATCCATATCATCCCGCTTGCCGAGATCATCGCAGACCGGCTCGGCACCTGCTCCCCACGGACAAAGAAATGCTCAGCCCTGTATGATGAGCTTATCACAACCTTCGGCGATGAACTCTCGATCCTGCTCCATCTGCCGACAGAGGAGATCCGATCGGTCCATCCGGGTGTTGCCGATGCAATCGCCGCCTTCCGTGAGGGGAGGATAACCCTGCATCCGGGCGGCGGCGGGCAGTACGGGACGTTCTCATTCTGATTGTCTTCTCGTTGCCATTGCAACAAACGCGTCAGCAAACCGCCTGGTGAAATAGACATGGGTGTACCCGGCGATCGTATTGCCCTCGACGATACCGTCCTTTCCATCCATGATCCCAGTTCCCCGTTTGAGGGTGAATGCATACCGGCAGCCACGATCCGGGTAGAGGGCAGAGTAATGGAACTCATGGCCACGGAACCGGAGATCTGGGGGAAGGAGGGTGCAATCTCCTGTGACGGCTCCGTCCACATATCCAAGTGCCTGGAACCGGCTCTTCATCTCAGAATCTCCGGGGATGGCACCGACACCGGCAAATGAACCCTCTTCAGTCTTCAGCGAGCGGGAGAGATAGACAAGCCCCCCGCACTCACCGAAGATTGGAAGACCATTATCGGCGGCTTTTTGGATCTCCTCTCTGCACGGGCTCGCTTCAAGGGCTGCTGCATGGAGTTCGGGATAGCCGCCGCCGAGATAGAGTGCATCGACATCCGGGAGTGGGTCTGCAATGGAAGAGAAGAATGTGAGGTCGGCTCCAGCTCTCCTCAGCTTCGTGAAGTTCTCGGTATAATAGAAGCAGAATGCCGCATCCATCGCAACGCCGATCCGAACCCGCATTTCGGTTTCGTTCTCATCATCTACCCTCTGCCTGAGCGGGGGGGCAGCGGAAGCCGCCTGTATGATCCCCTCAATATCACAGCACTCTTCAACGATTCTCCGGCTCTCCCGGAGCCCCTCTCCTTCACCTGCCATGGTGAGGCCGAGGTGGCGGCTCTTCACCCGGAGTTCGTCCCGGCGTGGAATCCATCCGAGTGATTGCAGCTTCCCGGCAGATCCAATCATCTCCCGGTGGCGATCAGATCCCCCACGGTTATAGATGACTCCCGCAAATGAAACAGCCGGATCATAGGTCGTGTACCCGAGGATCATCGCATGAACGCTCCGGCTCATCCCTTTCACATCGCAGGTCAGGATCACCGGGCATGAGAGGATCCGGGCGACATCGGCGGTGCTCGATTCTCCGGTTCCGTCGACTCCGTCATGGAGCCCCATCACCCCTTCGATGACAGTGATATCCGCACCCTCTGAGGCGGAGATGAAGGTTCGCAATACCTCCTCCTTTCCCATCATGAAGGGGTCGAGGTTCCGTGAACTCCTCCCGCAGATCTCGGTATGGTGGGTCGGGTCGATGAAGTCGGGTCCGACCTTGAAAGGCTGGACGACAAGTCCGCGTGCGGCAAGCGCCCCCATCAGGCCGGTGGCAATCGTCGTCTTCCCGCACCCGCTATGAGTGCCTGCGATGATAATCCGGGGAATCCGTTTCATATTTTCAGGCAATGAATGGTTCACTCCTTGTTCAGGGCGTATGGTGCCGAAGATAAAAAATAGCTCTGTTCTGCGAGCCGAATCAATACACTTTTATAACAAGTAAATCTTATTTAGATAAAACAAATTTGGTGTAGTTATGCATATCATGGAAGGTTTCCTACCAAGCCCCTGGTGGCAGATCTGGGTCGTCCTCTCTGCCCCCTTTGTGATCATGGGGTTCTATGCACTCAGGAGGATGGTGCGTGAGAACAGGGAGGCCCTGCCGCTCCTTGCGGTTGCCGGGGCTTTCGTCTTTGTCCTCTCATCCCTGAAGCTCCCCTCGGTCACGGGGAGCTGTTCGCATCCGACCGGTACCGGCCTTGGATCGGTTCTCTTTGGCCCCTTCATCGCATCGGTTCTGGCATTGATCGTCCTTGTGTACCAGGCGCTCTTCCTCGCCCATGGCGGTATCTCAACGCTCGGTGCAAACATCTTCTCAATGGGTATTGCAGGCCCTGTTGTGGCATATGCGATCTTTATCGCGGGAAAGAAGGTGGGCATCAACGAGATCGTCACCATCTTCTTTGCAGCGGCTTGTGCAAATATCGTCACCTATGTTGTCACCTCGTTCCAGCTTGCGCTGGCATTCCCCGCTGAAGTCGGGGGGTTCATGGCATCCTTTATGACATTTGGTGCAATATTTGCGATCACCCAGATTCCGCTTGCGATCATTGAGGGTCTGGTCATTGCACTCGTCTTCAAGTACATCGTGCAGTTGAAGCCCGAGATCCTGATCAGGATCGGGGTCATCACGCAGGAACGTGCTGAACGCCTCAGGGAGGGATGGGCATGAAATACGGACTTGAGATTGTTGTGGTTGTCATCATAATTGCCTTTGCCGCAATTTTTCTCATCCAGAATGCTGCCATTCAGGCAGATCCTGGGGGGGACGAGGAGGCATGGGGCGGAGCTGATGGTGCTGCTGTCGACTATATCGAAGAGCAGGGATACGAACCCTGGGTCAATCCATTCTGGGAGCCACCAGGCGGTGAGATTGAATCGCTTCTCTTTGCCCTTCAGGCGGCGATCGGAGCATTTTTCATCGGGTATGTCTTCGGGCTCTGGCGTGGAGCAGAGACGACATCATCGTAGTTAATACAACCAGACATCAAGCAATAAGAGAGAGCAGTGCAATCAATCGACCACCATTTCCTGGATGATTATGCCTGCAGGAATGCACTCCGGGGTATTGATACCCGGATCAAGCTCATTCTCGGGCTCGGGGCAATCCTGATTGCGATATCGGCAGATACCCCATATGCCCCCCTTTTTATTGCTATTATCCTCTCAATTGTCACCGTTTTTTGTGCAGAGATACCGGCCCGCCTCTATCTCACACTCCTGTTGATCCCGGCATCATTTGCCTTGATGAGTGTGATTGTGATCCTCTTCCTGACCGGCGGCGGCGTTCCCATTCTCACCATCCCGCTCCCCTGGCTCACCTTCACCGCAACGGATGTAGCGGCACTCAATGCCTTTCTCATCCTTTCACGCGCAATCGGCGGTACTTGCGGCCTCCTCTTCATCGCTTTGACCACGCCGATGATCGAGCTCTTCAGTATACTCAGGTCCCTCAGGCTCCCAGACGAGTTCATCGATCTCGCGATGCTCCTCTATCGATCGATCTTTGTGATCATCGGGGAGGCTGTCGCCATCTATAATGCCCAGGTGATGAGGAACGGATATTCCTCTTTCAGGAAGGGGATCATCGCCATCTCGATGCTTTCCTCCTCTCTCTTCATCAGGGCATGGGATCGGGGAGAAGAGCTGATGACCGCAATGGATCTCCGCTGCTATGATGGTAAATTTGAAATCCTCGAACCAAAAGCCTCCCTGACCATCTACCATATCCTCCCGGTCTTTCTCTTCCTTTCACTCGCAGGAATCCTCGCATTCCTGCCTCTCCCGTTCCCCCCGTTATGAGATGATACCCATGCCAGCACCTGCCATAGAATTCAAGGATCTCACCTTCGCCTACACCGGCCACCCGGACTCACTGAAAAATGTTAGCATCTCCCTGAAGAGGGGGAGCAGGACTGCACTTGTCGGTCCGAATGGTGCCGGGAAGACCACCCTCCTCCTGATGTGCAACGGCACCCTCAGGCCAACATCGGGCGAGGTGTTGGTAGCGGGAGAGTCGATCCAGTACAGCTCGCGCCAGCTCCGGGAGGTACGCAGAAAGGTGGGTATGGTCTTCCAGAACTCAGACTCACAGCTCTTTGCCCCGACCGTGTACCAGGATGTGGCATTTGGGCCCCTGAACCTCGGGCTGGGCGAGGAAGAGATCCGGCAGGTCGTCTCAGATGCCCTCTTTGCAGTCGGGCTCACCGGATATGAACGCAGGCCCCCGCACCATCTCTCCGGCGGCGAGAAGAAGCGGGCCGCAATCGCCGGGGTGCTGGCAATGAAACCGGAGATCCTGATCTTTGACGAGCCGACGAGCTCACTTGACCCTGCAGGTGCGGCGGAGGTGATGGATCTCCTGGAAGAGATCAACCAGCAGGGGGTGACAATCCTCCTCTCGACCCATGATGTGGAGCTTGCTTATTCCTGGGCAGATGATGTGGTACTGATCGAAGGAGGCGAGATCCTCATGCATGCTCCGCCCCGTTCGGTCTTCTGCGATGCTGACCTGATGCGGCGGGCACACCTGACACAGCCGGCAGTCCTCTCACTCCACCACCATCTTGCCCGTCGGGGGATCATGAAGGAGAGCGAACCCCCCGCAGGGCTGCTTGAGATGGCGCAGCGGATCGAGGAGATGGCAACCACCGTCGCCACACCCCATGCACCAGCCCCGATCTATCTGATCGATTGCTCGTTGGGACTTGATGGAACCCTCCCCCACCTCATGGAGACCGTCTCCCCGCTCAGGATCGGGGTGATGGGGACAACTGCAAAACGGCATCTTGCCGGGGCGGAGATCTCAGCAGACCTTACCTATGGTGTCATTGATGCCTCGATCCTCCATGCACTCAGGCAGGAGCCGGTTGTGATCGTCACAAGCGGAGGGATGATCGACCGTGTCCACAAAAGGATAGCGGAGTTTTGTGAAGAGAGTACAATCCCCCTCTCACTTCGTCCGGTTGGGGGACACGATACAGCAGAAGAGTGTTGAATCAGGAACCGGGGGATTTTCCGGTGTGCCGGTGATGATCCGCTCTTCCGTTTCTCCAAGATCCTGGCAGATATATATCACGAGATCCATCCCACGCAGAGCCTCTGCAAGCTCGTGAACCGGGAATTTCGGTTCGGCGATGATGAAGACGGGGCGGTCTCTTCTGCAATCGGTGACGGCATCATGAATTGCTTCTGCATGGTCTTTTCCATGGGCATCGATCACCGATACATTGCTCCAGGAAAGACCAACCGCAGCAAATGCGGCCTGAAGGCTTGATATCCCGCAGATGATCTCACCACCGAGGTACCCGAGCCCGGCCAGCAGGGGATCACCTGTCGAGAGGATCACCGCCTCATCAGGCAGGCTCTGTATCGTCTTGTAGTCGGTGATCGTCCTGACGGTGCAACCAGGATTGATATGATGCCGAACCCGTTCAATTGCCCGCCTTGAGCCGTAGATGAGCCGTGCCCCCTGTATGGCAGCAACACCCTCTTCGGTCAGCATCCCGTTTCCGCATCCGACCCCCACCACCTTCATGCCGAATCACCTATGATCTCTCCGTCCCGGCTCACGATCACAACCTTCACACCTTCTGGAACACTTTCTTCCAGTACCTTCTTCATCATAGTGATCCCTTCCGGTGTGGCGACATACTCCTCCACCGTCTGGTACCCGGTGCTGTTCAGGATATCGGGCCTGAGGAATTTCAGGACAAGGCCGGGCAGGCCGCAGAGGATCACCTCCCCCTCTGCGGCAGAGAGTGCCTGCCTGATCTTTGATCCGGCAAGCACCACCTCGTACTCCGGGAAGAGGAGGCGGGAGATCCGGAGACCGATCCTGCCGGTTGTGATCACCACACGATCGGCTGCACGCACCCGCTCTTCCATTGTTGATTCGAGATGATCGTCCCATGGCTCGACAAAACCGGTTGTACCGAGGAGGGAGATACCGCCGACAACCCCGACCTTCGGGTTTAAGGTATCTGCCCCTGCCTCTCTGCCGCCAACGACGGTCAGGGTGATGTGCGCACCGGAGAGTCCAATCTCCCGGACCGCTTCGGTGATAGCATTCAGGATACATTCGCGTGCCGGGGGGGAGATCGCCGGTTCGCCCTCGAGATAGCGGGGAGTGTCACGGACGAACCTCCCGATCCCCTCTCCCGCGTGAAGTACAATCTCCGGGGAGGGGGTGGCTTTTGCCCGGAAGAGGAGGCCAGCGGTCCGGTCGTCCGGGTAATCGCCCGGATCCTTCACCGCATACCCCTCTCCATTTTCACCAGTCGCATCAACCATTACCCGTATCCCGCAGGGAAGCATGATCCCGACTTCCGATACCGGTTGCCTGAGTGAAAGCAGAGCTGCTTTTGCTGCCGCTGCCGCAGTTGCCCCGGTGGTAATCCCCCGCCTGAGGATCGCACCCGATGATGTCAGGACTGCTCTTCCCTCTTCGACAGGAGTGATATCTCCCCTCTCTCTGGCATGCCTGATCCACTCGTCTGGATAGGAGAAGCCACTCACGGGATCGATCATAGACTACTGTAGTGATATGGTGATGATCTCGTTCATGCTTGCAACAGCGATCGGTGTGCCGCCACGGGTCCCGACATTTGAGACCGAGGGAACGAGCATCGTCCTGAGGAGCTCTTTTGACTCGGCAGCATTCACAAACCCGACCGGGGTTCCGATCACAAGCGCAGGAACAATTCCCTCGCCGATCATCCGGCAGACAGAGAGTAGGGCTGAGGGGGCGTTTCCGATCACTATAATGGAGCCGGAAAGTTTCCCCCCGAGTGCACGAAACCCGGCTGATGTTCTGGTGATCCCTTCGGCTGCTGCGGTATCCGCACCATAATCGAGGGCGCATTCGACACTGCATGAATGCCCTTTCTTCAGGATGCCGACCTGCACCATTCGTATATCCGTATAAATCGGTGCTCCTTCCCGGATCGCAGTGATACCGGCAGCGATCGGATCATGTGCAAACCGCATCAGATCCGCCATCGCAAAATCCCCGACCGCAACCGAACATCGCTGGCGGATCCGGTCTTCCGGTGTCTCATCGCCGATCATCTCCCTGGCAAGCTGCCTGCTTGTCTTCGCGATTGCATACCCTTCACGGGTATCTGCGCCGAGATCAATATACGTATTTTCTGTGGTATCCACGCGGGGTGATAATTCCTCTGACATCGTCTCCCACCTTCCATATCCTGCTTTCAAGTCCGCCGATGATCACAATAGAATGCATATCCACAATTGATGTATCGGCCTTCAGCTCATCAAGTGTCATGATATGCCGTTCTTCACCGGGGCGGTATGCATTCTTCACGACAGCAACGGGGGTATCTTTCTCCCTGTGCTTTGAGATGATGGCAAGTGCGGTATCAAGGTTATGCGGCCGCCCCCTGCTCCGGGGATTGTAGATCGCAAGCGGCACACCCATTGCTGATGCATGATCGAGTCGCATCGCAATCACCTCAGATGGTGTGAGGAGATCAGAGAGTGAGATGGTCACATAATCACCTGACAATGGGGAGCCGATACATGATGCCGCAGCAGTTGCCGCTGTTACTCCCGGTATCACCTCGATGGCAACCCGGGACCCGGTCCTCTCGGCAACCTCGATGACGATCCCGGCCATCCCGTAGACCCCTGCATCCCCACCTGAGATCATCGCGACACGATGATTCTCAGCAAGATCGAGTGCGAGCTGCGCCCGGTTCACCTCTTCGCCCATCGGGCTCTTCACGACCTCTTTTCCATCAGTAAGAGGCTGAATCAGGTCGATATAGACATTGTTCCCGATGATATACTCCGCCTTTGCGATCGCCTTTAAGGCCGCCGGGGTCAGTTGCTGGATATTCCCGGGACCTGTACTGACGATCGAGAGGAGGCCTTGTTCATTACCTTCCGATTGCAATGGTCACCCTTCCATAGGTCTTCTTCTTCATAACAAGCTCGCCCTTCTCCGAGCAGGCGATGGCAGCGGGTTCTGCAACCCCACTCAAACCAATCAGCCCCGCCCGTGACGAAGATGGTGTCTCTATACTGTTGATCATATCGTCGCCAAGGTAGATGAGGACACCCCCAAGCCTTCGTACCCCCTCGGCGAGGCCGGGGTCAGGCCGCTTCTTCTCGGTAGTTGCAAACGCTCCCACCTCATCAGCACGGATTTGAGCGTCTTTGAGTGCGGACGTCACTGCATCCACCACCTCTTCCGGCGTAATCCCAAGCCGTGCGCCAATCCCGATGGTGTAGGGTTTTGCCCTGATCAGAACCGAAACCCCCGGCCCTGCCACCACGATGCCTGGCTCCGGGATCTCGTAGACCGGCACATCACCATCGAGGAAGGCGGCATTCACCCTCCGGGTCGAGGGGCGGTTGATCACCCGACACTGTTCTGATGCGGCATACCCCTCGACAGATGGCTTTCCCTGCACCTCGGTTGCGGTCGAGATCACCGGAATGAATCCATGCTCTCCGAGGCGGTAGGCGAGATCATTTGCACCATGGTGGCCGCCCAGGATCGGGATTGCATACTTCCCATCCGGGGTTACGACAACAACCGCAGGATCATGCCATTTGTCGGTGAGGAGGGGGGCAGAGGACCGGACGGCAATTCCTGCCGACATCACCGCAATGATCGTTTCGTACTCCGCAAATGCTGTTTTGAAGATACCCTCCTCATAAGAAAGGAGATCGGCATTCATCGCCTCTGCTATCTTCTGGCCAAGTTCTGAGAAGCGGGGCAGGGCGATGACGCAACAGTTCATGAGTAGAGATGGGAATGGACAAATCCGCTTTCGGTTCCAAGGACTGCGCGGCCGATGATGATCAGAGCGGTCTTAGAAATACCTGCTGCATCCGCCGTATCTGCAATATCGGCGACAGTACCTTTGACAATCTTCTGGTCATCCCAGGTGGCATGGTAGACAACCGCAACCGGCGTATCCTGCGGGCATTCAACCCGTGCCATGATATCCCTCAGCTTCTCGGTCCCAAGGAAGATGACCAGCGTCTCCCCGATCCGGGAGAATTCTGCAATTCGATCTTCTTCGAGGGTTGCACCGGCAGGGCGGGTGATGATGACACTCTCAGAAACACCCCGCAGGGTGAGCTGGGTGTTGAGTGCTGCTGCTGCACCGAAGAGGGACGAGACACCGGGCACAATTTCCGGTCTGATCCCATCCTTCTCAAGGACTGCCATCTGTTCGATGATCGCACCATAGAGTGCGGGATCGCCGGAATGGAGACGGACAACACGTTTCTTCTCTTGAACTCCCTCCCGGATCGCACCGCAGATCTCATCCAGGTTCATCTTTGAGGAATCAAGTTTTGTAGCTGCTCCCGATGCAGCGACAAGCTCCGGGTTCACCAGCGATCCTGCATAGATCAGAATCTCCGCTCTCTTCAGGAGATCCATCCCCTTCACCGTGATCAGGCCGGGATCTCCGCATCCTGCACCGACAATATAAAAATTGCTCATAATTTCCTCGCGTACAGTATGCTGAAGTAATTGGATTGTTCAGGCAGGTTCTCATTGGTATAGATCGTCATATCGTCCATATACATCCGTTCCACAAGGACAAATTCGGAGTATCCTTCCTTCTTCAGCTCCGCTGCAATCTTCTGTGGACGCCGTACCTTCAGCGTGATCCGGACATCCGGATCAGATCCATCCGAGACAGAAAAACTCTTCTGGATCGAAAGATCTGCTACAGATGGAAGTGCCGTGATGGAGCTGATTCCAGGCACCGTGCTGCATTCAATCTCCGGGTGATCCCGTTTCAGGATCGCTGTTAACCGGGAGAAGGTCGAGAAGAAGTTCGGGTCACCGATGATCCCAAAGACAGCGGTCCCGGAGAGGGCATATGGTGCGATCTTCTTTGCATTCTCTT
This sequence comes from Methanocalculus sp., assembly GCA_013329165.1. Lineage (GTDB taxonomy): Archaea > Halobacteriota > Methanomicrobia > Methanomicrobiales > Methanocorpusculaceae > Methanocalculus > Methanocalculus sp9912u. Next base: position 35,338 of record DUKV01000039.1, read on the forward strand.
CCATGCACGATTCAATATAGGATTCATCGCTCGTCATCGGGAAATCAAGGCTGATGGCATCTCTTCTGTATGCCGCAACGAGATTATATGCCATCTCGCCTGGAACAAAGACCGAGTCCGCCTCCCTGAGGAGCCCTGCAGCCCTGAGGGTGAGCAGTTCGGGATCCCCGGGTCCGAGGCCGACAGCAATCAACATTGTCTACACCCCCCGACGATGATGTAGATGGGGTTTTCAGGCTTGAACATCGTTTTTCCGGCGAGATCAGCGGATCGTGAGACCTGAAGGTGGATAGCTTCTGAGAAGATGCCACGTTCACGCATCGTGCCGATGGCGAGCGTGGCGGTCTCGAGGAGGACGGCATTTACCACAATCGTTCTGACCCTCTTCTCTGCAAGAAGCGGTAGTACCTGCAGAAGCCCCTTTGAGCCACCAACAAACGCGACGTCAATTTCCTCAATCTCCTCGAGAAATGGTAATGCATCTCCTTCGACAAGGGTGATATTCGTTAACCCGGAATCGGCAATTGTTCTTTCAGCCACAGCAATCGCCTCGGGTCGCATATCTATTGCATAGATCCGTTCTGCAACCCGTGCAATGGCGACGGTGACGGTCCCGGTCCCGCACCCGATATCTATAGCAGTATCTCCGGGGCGAACCCCAAGCTTCGAAAGCGCAACGGCACATACTTCGGGCTGGGTTGGCCCGCCTTTCAGTTCACTCATCGTTATGGATCCCGCAGCCCGGGCAGCCATTCTACACCCGGGCTGTTTCAGAAGTATTGGCTCGAATTCTTAATAGTTATTGGGTATATCATCTGAAAGTAGAACGTGTCAATCGTCTTTGCCTGTTTAAACCTGAATGGATCAATATAATTAAACGTATTCCCGTCCCATTACATTGTTAATGCTCAATATACGACGGGATATCTGTGGGTACTGCGGAGCCTGCGTCTCTGTATGCCCGGAAGGTGCCCTTGAGCTGGTCGATGCATTTCTTACAGTGGATATCGCCTGTATCAACTGCGGAATCTGTGAGAAGGTCTGTCCGCTCGGTGCTCTGGAGGTTGTCAAGGAATGAAACGGCAGTACGATATGCTGGTCATCGGAGGAGGTCCCGGCGGGGCGCTTGCGGCAAAGACTGCCGCAGAGAAAGGCCTCTCTGTCTGTCTTGTCGAGAAGCGGCCGGCAATAGGTGCTCCGGTCAGGTGTGCCGAGGGTATCGGCAAGGAACTCTTAACCGACTTCATTCCCCCGGATCCAAAGTGGATCGCAACTGATATTGAACGGGCGGAACTTGTTGCCCCCGATGACTTCTCGATGGTCCTGGAGCCGAAGATGGCGGGATCAGAAGTCGGGTACGTCCTTGACAGGAAGGTCTTTGACCGGGAACTTGTCTGGAAGGCCGCCGAAGCAGGTGCCGAGACGTACGTGAAGGCACGGGCCACTGCTCCAATCATGAGGAATGGTGCAGTTGCCGGTGCGGTCATCGAACAGCATGGGAAGATGTACGATGTGGATGCGAAGATCACGATTGCCGCAGATGGCATCGAGTCAAAGTTTGCAAAATGGGCTGGAATCGACACCACCGTCCCGCTTCGCGAGATCGAATCCTGTGCCCAGTACCTGATGACCGGGATCGATATCGATGCACAGATGACCTCGTTCTATCTCGGCAATGATGTGGCACCAGCCGGATATGTCTGGGTCTTCCCCAAAGGAAAAGGGCTTGCCAATGTCGGTATCGGTATCGGCGGAAGTAAGAGCGGTGCCGGCCATCGTGCTAAGGATTATCTTGACCGTTTCGTCAAAAGGAAGTTCCCGGATGGCAAATGCATCGAACTGATCGTTGGTGGAGTATCGGTCTGCAAACCCCTCTCGTGCACGGTTGCAGATAATATGCTGATCGTCGGCGATGCGGCCCGGGTCTCTGATCCCATCACCGGAGGCGGGATTTACAATGCGATGTATACCGGACGGCTTGCCGCTGAGACTGCAATCGAAGCTCTTGAGAAAGGTGACACCAGAAAAGCCGCATTGCTGCCTTATGATACAACCTGGCGCAGCTCAACCCTGGGGAAGGCGCTTGAACGGAACTATGCCGTCAAAGAAGTCTTTGTCGGGTTATCAGATGAGAAGCTGAATGCCATTGTTCATTCTATCTCAAAGATCAATCTTGAGGAATTCAGCACGCTAACACTGATCACCGAGCTGATCAAGGCAAACCCCTCGCTACTTCTGGAACTCAGGCATCTCAAAGCATTCCTCTAAAGTGGCTGCCGGTTTCAACCGGTGTCATATTTTTTTTGTAAACTGCTGGTTTAAATAACGAAGATTACTCATCTCTGCTTCTTTCTTCGAAAAGACTGTTATCACGTCTTCCGGCCGTATAACGACATCTCCTCTCGGGATGATAAGCTCTCCTGCCCTGTGTACTGCAATGATCACGAAGTCTTTGACATCGAGGTCACTGATTTTTCTATTAACGCCACGTGATTCTGCCTCCACGGTGATCTCAAAGATACCTCCTCCATGGATTGAGGCAAGTGCCTGTGTATTCGGGTTCTCTGCCCAGGTATAGAGAGATCTGGCCACGATCTCGTCAGGGTTCTCGCTGATCCGAACTCCTACCTCTGAAAAAAGCTCGGAATGCTCCTTATGGTTCACGACAGAGACGACATTGGGGACAGAATACCGTTTTGCAAGCCAGCATGTCATGAGATTTGCCGCATCATCGCTCGTGGTTGCAACCAGAGCATCTGCATGATCGATCCCGGCATCTTCCAGGATGGCTTTGTCGGTGGCATTCCCGGTGATTGCCAGAAGATCGTAGGTTTCAAGCATCAGGGCACACCGCTCTTCATCCCTGTCGATGATAACAACGCTGTCGCCGTTCTCAGCAGCAATGGCTGCCAGGCTTCTCCCGATACCACCGAGTCCGATCACAATGATGTACATATACGGTTTTACCGAAGCAGGTGTTAAAATACCTTGCGGAGTGATCTGTATGTATGTTCTGTGGGGTGGATGAAGCAGGGAAGGGTGCGGTTCTCGGGCCGATGGTGGTTGCTGCCGCGGCTGTTCTGGATATCACGCAACTTGACTCCATTGTAATCAGGGATTCAAAAACCCTCGCCCCCCGCAAAAGGGAGGTGATCTTCTCCCAACTTGTAGAAGCCTGCATCTATCATGTTGTCTCTGTCTCCCCCGGTGAGATTGATGCTGCCCTCCCCCTCACCTCGATGAACCTGGTAGTGGCACGGGCACACGCTGCATGTGTTGCGGCACTGAAGCCGGAAACTGCATACCTTGACGCATGTGATGTGAATGCCTCACGGTACGCAGATACTGTGCTCTCCTTTCTTCAAACACCCTGTGAGGTGGTCGCCGAGCACCATGCAGATGAGACGTACACAATCGTCGGTGCTGCCAGTATCATTGCGAAAGTTACGAGGGATCGGGCGATTGCCGATCTCGCCCTTGAATACGGTGATATCGGGAGCGGGTATCCTTCGGATAAAAAGACAATCCGGTTTCTCACAGAGTATATCCGGGAACATGGGGCGCCTCCCGCATGTGCACGATCGAGCTGGAAGACGGTAGCGGCTCTCCTCGAAAAAGAAAGCCAGTCTTCGCTTCTTGATTTTTGAAACAGTGAACGGTTTTATGAAGGTTCACCGCTAATAGTACTCCTACTTATGGACTGGCTTTTCCCTGTCGTTTTTGTCATTGCTCTCTATGCGGTCATAGCGGCGGTCATATGGAGAAACGGTTTATTTCCAGAAAATATCTCGTTTTATGGTCCTATTATGATGATCAAGACGGAAAACGTCCGGTTCTTCGATCATTTCATCCCACTGAAGGCATTCTTCAGGGTATATGGCACCATCGGGGTGCTGATGGTCGTCTTCATCTCGGCCCTGATGATGTACCTGCTCGTCAAGACGACAGAGATCACGTTGTTGACACGCCCGGAGCCGACTGACTTCCAGAAGCCACAGAATCTTCTCCTCATCCCTGGTGTAAATGAGTTTATTCCTTCATCATTTGCGGTCTGGACAGCGCTTGTACTCACGATCGCAATCCATGAGTTTGGCCATGGTATCCTCTGCCGGATCGAGGGGATTGCAGTGAAGAGCACCGGTCTTCTCCTGGCAGTCATCCCGATCGGTGCATTTGTTGAACCAGATGAGGAAGATCTCGATGAAACACATGGTATGCCGAAGATGCGGATGTTTGGTGCAGGCATTGCTAATAATCTCACCGTCGGTATCGCCTGTTTTATTGCTCTTGTGCTCCTCCTCGGAATGGTTGCCCCGTCGCCGGCCCCGGTTGTCACCGGTGTCTATAAGGATTACCCCGCATATGAGGCTGATCTTCCCGTTCCCTCGATCATCATGAATGTCAATGACAAACCCGTGGCATCCCGGGAGGAGGTGACAGCCCTCCTCTCAGATACAGTCCCGGGAGATTCCCTGACCCTCACCGTTGATTCGGATGGCACTCTTGTTGAACGGACCCTCGTCCTTTCGGAATGGCCGGAAGAATTTGCCAACGGGATGGAAACCGGGTTTATGGGGGTCATGTATTATGACAGCGAGCAGGTTGTCACTGTTCTTGGCAATCTTGCATCGCCTGAAGGGATGCTCTATCTCTTAATCGCCCCCCTGAATGTCGTTCCCGGAACGGAGTTCCTCAGGGTGATCCCCTATGACTCAGTTGAGAACAGCTACCTTCAGGTCCCTTTTGGTGGATTCTGGTCCCTGATTCATCTCCTCTTCTGGCTCGGCTGGATTAACATCATGGTCGGAATCTTCAATGCCCTGCCAATGCTCCCGCTTGATGGCGGTCATATCCTCAGAGAGGGGCTTAACAGGCTTCTGGAAGGGCGTGGACTGGGAGGATATGTGGATCGTATCATCGTCTCGGTCTCATGGGCGGTCCTCTTCATGTTGATGGTCCCGATCCTCCTCCCCTATCTCTTCCATATGTGAAGAGCAATCAATCTTCAGGTGATGAAGAAGGGAAGCATTCTTCAATCCCTGATTCTGGAAAGATCCGATATACTATCTTCCTTTTCGTACCATCGGGATGGCGTTGCATCCTTCCATCTCTCCAAAACAGAAGATGAACCGCTCCCTGATCGTCTGTGGCATTACCCGTTCTTCAATCCGTTCAAATCCAAGGGATGTGTAGAATGCGATCAATGAGAGGGTGGAATGGATGTATATGGACTCGGCGCCGCAGGGCTCAAGGAGTGCCTGTACCACAATACGGGCAAAACCCCTGCCCCGGTATTGTTTCCGAGGTGAAGACCCAGTCCATCTCCAGACCCTCAGGGTGGCGGGTACAACGGGCTGTTGCAACCAGTTCTTTCTCAATAAATACACCGATTATACGTTCTTTTGTTGCATCTACTTTCTGACCGCGATACTCCCGCCAGAGTTTTTCTGCGAGATAGAATTCGTCTTTCCCAAGTTCCCGGATGATCTCTGTCATAGTGATATAGTTGGAGTATCGATTGATAGAAGTGATGGTTTGATGTAAAAAAAGTGGAATGGAAAGGACCGGCAATGCTGCCGGGTTCCGGTTATTCGATCTTATCTTTTCCGATCATCTTGATATCGGATGTATCGATATCTGCTTCGATCGATTTTAAGATCTCTTTTGCAGAATGGATTGCATCTTTTCCTGGCATATCGCCGAGTATATCCTCAGAGAGTTCCATTACGTCTTTTGGATCTTCATCATGCAGATCCTCGGTTGCACCAAGGAACTTCGCGCTCTGCTTTATGAGGCTTGTCAGCTCAAACGGCAGCACGATCTTGGTTGATTCTCCCTCGGCCATCTTCTTCAGAGCCTCAAGCGAGAGGACCGTGATTGCACGTTTATCAAGCGGCCGGGCGCCAAGTGCCAGGATACGGAGCCCCTGTGCATCTCCCTGGGCCATCAGGATCTTCCCCTGCCGTTCACCTTCCGCCCTCAGGATCTTGCTCTGCCGTTCACCTTCGGACTCAAGGATCATACTCTGCCGGAGACCTTCTGCCTTCAGGATGGCCGCTCTCTTCTCTCCATCAGCCCGGAGGATGGCCGCACGCCGTTCACGCTCGGCGGAAGTCTGTTCGGTCATCGCCTGCTTGACAGCACCGATCGGGTCGACCTCTTTTATCTCGACACGCTCGACCTTCACACCCCACTGATCGGTTTCACGGTCAAGCATATCCCGGAGCTTGGTATTGATCAGATCGCGGTTGTAGAGCACCTCATCAAGCTCCATATCGCCGATAATGCCACGAAGACTCGTCTGTGCAAGAGCCACCGTTGCGGATTTATATGCGGCAACCTCAAAGAATGCCTTTTCAGGATCCATCACCCGGACATAGATGATCGCATCGACGTTCGTTGGTGAGTTGTCCTTTGTGATCACTTCCTGTGATGGAACATCGATCACCTGTGTCCGGAGATCCAGCTTGATGACATCAGTGATGAACGGGACAACCCAGCGGAAACCGGGGTTCATCCGACCGGTATAAGTACCGAGCCGGATAGTGAGACCCTGCTGGTACGGCTGGACTATGACGACACCACGGGCAAATATAAAGACGATAATTAAAATTAAAACGATAGTAACAAAATTATCAATGAGAGCCATACTTTCATACCTCCTCTACAATGACATGCACTCCCTCGGAACTGACTACCCGGATGGTTGTACCAGGGGAGAGTATTCTTCCTGTTGAGCGTGCACTCAACTCGACACCGGAGACCGAGACCTTCCCTGAGAGTTCGTCCGATTGTACTTCACGCACGACCTTTCCTTCCTTTCCAACTAGAGAGTCACGACTCATCGTCGTTGGCAGTTGTTCGGGTGAGAGGCGCCGGTAAAACAGGACAGTCAGGCTTGCGGCAATGAGTGCAGATGCAACACCGATCAGAATTCCCCACGTGCTGCTGAAGACGTCGATGCCCATCAGGAACATGACTCCAAGGACGATCATCGTTGTCCCGGGTACAGCGGCAAAGAACCCCGGATTCATCGCTTCGAAGAGAAGCAATAATGCACCGATAATAATCAATGCGAAATACAGGTTGGTCTCAAGCACCATACAGATAGATGGTGGTTTGGGGGGATAAATGCTTCCTGAAGAAAAATTATCTGATGATATGGGCAATTTTTGCCCCTTTTGGGACTCCTAGCTTTTCGGCGATCGGATCACACTTTGCAACCAGCAGATATGCAACCGGGGGAAGGCCGGAATAATCGGAGAGGGATTCGTAGTTGGCAAGCCCTTTTGAGATGATCAGGGTCGCATGGCGGATCGCGTCCCTGAGATCGTCGGGTATTTTGTCGAGATTGATGCCAATCTCCGCACCGCCCCCGGTTGTGGTCAGGTGATCTGCTACCTCCCCGATCCCGGCATCCCGTGCCTCATCAAGGGTGACATCATTTAGGATCGGTGCTTCCTTCACGGCAACGGTGACATGGGCGCCGAGATGTTTCAGCTCCTCGATTAAAATCCGGTCAAAGAAACTCTCACCGGTATTATCCATAAAGTAGACGACTTTCCGGGCAGCCTTTGCAATCTCTTCCGTGTCGTCGAGGAAGAGGCCCTTCTCAAACTCACTTTTGAAGAAGTTGGTGAAGTCCTCGGCAATCGTATGCCCCATCACTCCATAATCCATCGAGTTTCCAATCACTGCCGCACGTACGGCAGTTGGAAGATCGGTTATAAGAGGCCTGACTTTCGCAACAACATCCCGTGCAATCCGGGTATCATGGTACTTCAGGGTCCGGTACGGATCGACGGCACCGACTGTCCGGTAGCAGCACCGATGAACAGCGCTTGCAATGACTGGCGCCGGAACGTCGTCTTCAAATCGTGATTCAAGCAGATTGCGGGAAGCCCTGACTGCTTCTTCAACGATTGCCGTATCCTCTGTGCAGAGTTCTGCTTCGAACCGGACGCGGGAAAGGAGACAATCCCGGCATGTTTGGGTGATTCTCATGATGATCAACCTGTTCCTTAAAAACTGAATTTGTGTAGAAATAGTTGAATGGGGCCACTGCGATTTGAACGCAGGTCAGAAGACCCCCAGTCTCCTAGGATGGCCAGGCTACCCTATGGCCCCGTGTTCATATTATTCGGTTGTATTGTTTATGTAGTTTCCTTTTTTGTGAGGCAACGGAAGCATATTTACCTGCATCTGCTATTGTACCCTTCCTCTTAAATGGATCTCATTCCTGTGAGGGCAGTTTTGTGAGAGAAAGCAAAAAGGTATTTATGTGCGGGATGAATTAGTTTTTTAATTCTTGTATCGCGGGGAAACAGTAATGATCGAATGTATCATTTCGATGGGTACTGAATGAACCCCCGGATCCTGTGAAATTTTCCCGGAGATCAGCACACATGTCGTCAGCAGGCCCCCTTAAACAGATGATTCGTCAGTTTATCGATGAAATAAAGGCTGTTTCAGGCGTAAACGATTGCGCCCTTGTTTCAACCGATGGAATCCTCATTGGCAAATCATTTGAAGACTCCCTCTCTGCCCAGTCTTTTGGGGCGATGTGTGCCACTATGATTGCCTCATCCGAGGCAGCCGCCTCTGTCGTCAATATTGAATCGACACTCTGGATTGTGGTAAAAAGCCCGAAACAATCAATTGTTCTTGTTCCTGCTGGTGAAAGGCTGTTAATTGCCGTTACTGCCGATAACGATGCAAACCTGGAGGGGGTCTGCGCCCGTCTCCGGGAGATTGGAGAGCGGATCGGAGGAGCTCTCTAATGACAGCAAAAATCCTTGTGATTGATGATAATCCTGGCATTGTAGAGGTATTTGTCACCATGCTGAAGCGTGGTGGATATACGACATATTCGGCTGGCAGCGGGGCAGAAGGCCTTGATCTCCTTATGGATCTCACTCCGGATCTCATTCTCCTTGATATCATGATGGAGCCGATGGATGGTTGGGAGACACTTGAAAATATCAAGTTGAACCCGGCAACCCGCGATATCCCTGTCCTGATGCTGACGGCAAAACAGCTCACCCCTGATGAGGCTGAGGAGTATGGGATGTATATTGAGGATTACATTATCAAGCCGATCACGCATACCGAACTCTACGAATCGATAGAACATGTGCTCAAGAGGCGGCATGCAATTGAAGAGGTGGTCCGGCTCGCCAGTGAGCGGGGTGTTAACCAGGCTCTCGTATCCGAATATGCGCGCCTGGTGAAGAGTGTTGATGTGAACAGGCGTCTCATCCGTATTCTGGAAAATACTCATTCTCTCAGGGATCGCCGCACCGGCAGCGTCGAAAAGATAGAGAATGCCATTAACAGCATGAAGAAAGGGCTCCAAATACAGGAGTCGCGGCTTGAACAGCTTCGAGATCAGATTGGAATTTGAATTCCTGTTTACCGGAATGCCGCTTCTTTCTTTCTCTTTTACCCGGAATAGGTGTCATTCTCGGTTTTTCCAATGACATAGATTGCTGCAGTCAGTACGGCGATGATCCCGATGATCCAGATCATTTCTGCCAACTGTGTATCATCCACGCTGATGACGAGCACTTTTCGTATCATCGCTGTCATTCCCGCAATCAGGATGGGGCGCACAAGAACCCGTTTGGTTCTGAAATAACCGGTGACGGTCTCAAGAACCTCGACAACGATGATCGTCAGAAGGAGGACATGCAATACATCAAGAATGTCAACAATATCGGTGACGACATTCCCGTGCGAGAAGATCGAAAAGATCAGGTAGACTGCATCCAAAAAGGTCAGAAGAGCAATAATGATCAAAAGAGCGGCAATTAATGCATAAATAAAAAGTGTACACCGTGAGATAATATTCATTGCCGTCTGCATTATCGGACTGAGATGATCGTACTCTTCCATTCTCTACTCACTGTTTCTCTTCAATTATACTCAGATATCAGCGGTTTTGAATTAAAGGGTGTCGATCGGATCGGTGGTGGCCGGAGATGTATTGATCCGGCTCTCTTCATGATGGGTGAAAATGGGATGCATACTGTGTGTAAATAACAAGGTTTTTAAGTTAATATATCATTTTAATAATGCTAGGTTCCGTTGACCGGTGGGTCCGTAGCTCAGTTAGGTAGAGCGCTTGGCTTTTAACCAGGTGGTCGGGGGTTCAAATCCCTCCGGGCCCGTTACCACGGTTCAAGCTGTGGTTTTTAATCGATGAGATCTCTGAACATTATCCTATTCAACACTATTAAAAGGGGCAATTATTGATGGGCACCAGGTTAAATGTTCTGATGCATGATATGGTGCCAAAGCATCAGATCATGGATGTTGAAGAAGTACACACTCTCCTGACAGATTATAATCTGACAATGGAGCAGTTATTAAAGATATATCACGACGACCCAATTGTTAAATCTATTGATGCAGTACCCGGGAATGTAATCCGCATTACCCGAAAAAGCCATACTGCGGGTGAGGCTGAAGCGTTTCGCCTTGTTGTGAGAAGACCCAAGAAATAATCGGAGATGATACATCTGATTGATAGAAGCGTATTATCGCAGGCATATTTTTCCAAAGATCATGTTGCACGCCACCAGTTCGAATCGTTTAACAACTTTTTAGAGTACAACCTTCAGACCGTCGTTAATGAACAGCGTGTCATCGAGACGGATATCGAACACAGGGGCAAAAACAACGAGGCAGTATGGGTTGAGCTTGGTAAGATCCGGGTTGAAAAACCGATCGTCCGTGAGGCGGACGGATCCCAGAGCGAGCTGTATCCAACCGAGGCACGGCTTCGGAACCTTAACTATGCTGCACCCATGATCCTGGAGATGACGCTCTGCCAGGGTGAGGAACGGTACGATCCAATCGAGACAACCATCGGGCAGCTTCCGGTGATGATCGGATCGAAAGCCTGCAATCTGTATGGCCTCTCCGATGAAGAGCGGGTTGAATGTGGTGAGGATCGCCTGGATTCCGGTGGATACTTCATTGTGAACGGCACAGAACGCGTGCTGATGTCGCTTGAAGATCTTGCATCCAACAAGATCATGACCGAGTATACCGAGCGGTACAATGAGCAGATCCATGTCTCAAAGGTCTTCTCGCAGTACCGCGGCTACCGGGCGCTTGTTGTGGTTGAGAAGAATAAGAAGAATCTTCTAGATGTCTCATTCCCCTCGGTTGCGGGCCACCTGAGATTTGCCGACCTGATGCGGTCGCTCGGTCTTGATACGGACTCTGATATCGTGACCGCGGTCTCTCTTGATGAGGATATCCTCACCTACATGATGCAGAACCTTGAAGCCGCAGAATGCGGATCTGTTGAGGAAGGAGTCATGTATGTCGGCAAAAAACTTGCACCGAACCAGACGAGGGAATATCAGAAGAAGCGTGCTGAATTCGTCCTTGACAACTATCTTCTCCCTCACCTGAATTACCTCGTCACCCCCTCGGTGAAAGAGGATGATCCCGGGTATGAAGAGATGATGATCAGTGTCAGGCTGGCAAAAGCTCACTTCCTCGGACGCATGGCCGAAGCCTGTTTCCACCTCGCATTGAAGAAGCGTAAGACAGATGACAAGGATCACTACTCAAACAAGAGGCTGAAGCTCGCCGGTGACCTGATGGAGGATCTCTTCCGTATCTCCCTCAACCGGCTGACCCGCGATGTCAAGTACCAGCTCGAACGTGCCAGCATGCGGCACCGCGATCTCTCCATACAGACAGCGGTCAGGGCCGATGTCCTAACCGAGCGGCTTCTCCACCCACTTGCAACAGGGAACTGGGTGGGTGGACGAACCGGTGTATCACAGCTTCTTGACCGGGTAGATCACATGTCGGTCATCTCTCACCTGCGCCGTGTCATCTCCCCACTCTCAAGATCACAGCCGCATTTCGAGGCCCGTGATCTGCACCCGACCCAGTGGGGAAGAATATGCCCCTCTGAGACCCCGGAAGGTCCAAACTGTGGTCTTGTGAAGAATTTTGCCCAGCTTGTTGAAGTAAGCAAGGGTGTCCTCGACGAAGAGGAGATGAAGACTGTGCTCTTCAGCATCGGTGTCGAGCCGATCGGAGGCGAACTCTGATGTCTACAAAAGCACGTATTTTTGTTGATGGTGCACTCATCGGTGTTGTAGATGACGGACAGGCGCTTGCAACCCGGGTTCGTCAGCTCAGGCGCCGTGGGGAGCTCTCCTCAGAGATTAATGTCTCATTCAAGGAATACAGCAACGAGATTGTTATCAATACCGATCGCGGCCGTGCCAGAAGGCCGCTCATCATCCTCGATAAGGGAATCCCTGTCATCACCGACGATGATATCGAAAAGATCCGGACCGGGCAATATTCTTTTGAGGATATGGTCACCCAGGGAAAGATCGAGTATGTGGATGCCGAAGAGGAAGATGATCTCTTTATCGCAGTCAACCAGGACGAGCTTGCCCCTGAGCATACGCATATGGAGATTGATCCCCAGCTGATGCTCGGTATCGGAGCGGCACACGTTCCATTCCCCGAACACAATGCATCGCCCCGTGTCACCATGGGTGCGGGAATGGTCAAGCAGGCACTCGGGTTTGCACAGGCTAATATGAAACTCCGCCCAGATACCCGGGGTCATATGCTCCATTACGGACAACGGCCGCTTGTGAAGACTCAGGCAGCGGAACTGATTGGATCCGAAGAGCGGCCTCAGGGCTACAACCTGGTTGTTGCCATCCTCAGTTATGAAGGCTACAATATCGAGGATGCACTCATCTTCAATAAGGCCTCTATCGAGCGGGGTGTCGGCCGCTCCCATTTCTTCAGGACCTATGAGGGCGAAGAACGGAGATACCCGGGTGGCCAGATTGACCGGATCGAGATCCCCGATGAAGAAGTCTCCGGCTCACATGGCGAGGATGCATACAGGAACCTCGATTCCGATGGTATCATCAGCCCCGAGACGATCGTGAATGAGAAGTCTGTTCTGATTGGAAAAACCTCTCCCCCACGATTCCTTGAAGAGCCGACCGCTGAGCTGATCGCTGTGGAGAAACGGAGAGATACCTCTGTTACGATGCGGAGCAACGAGCATGGTATTGTCGATACCGTCATCCTGACCGAAGGTGAAAATTCATCCCGGCTGGTGAAGGTCCGCACCCGTGATCTCAGGATCCCTGAGATCGGCGACAAGTTTGCCTCAAGGCATGGACAGAAAGGTATAATCGGGCTCATCGCTCCCCAGGAGAATCTGCCGTTTACTGCCGAGGGGATCTCACCCGATCTCGTCATCAACCCGCATGCCATCCCATCACGTATGACAATCGGCCATATGATCGAGATGATCGGTGGCAAGGTCGGCAGTCTTCAGGGGCGCAGGATCGATGCAACTCCGTTCCGTGGTGAGAAAGAGTTTGCTCTCAGAAAAGAGCTTCAGGATCTTGGATTCTCGCATACCGGACGAGAAGTGATGTATGATGGCATCACCGGCAGACCGTTTGCCGCTGATATCTATATTGGTGTCATCTATTACCAGAAGCTCTACCACATGGTTTCAACCAAGATGCATGCACGGTCCCGCGGACCGGTACAGGTCCTGACCCGCCAGCCAACCGAAGGTCGTGCCCGTGAAGGAGGTCTTCGTTTTGGTGAGATGGAGCGTGATGTGATGATCGGTCACGGGGCTGCGATGGCACTGAAAGAACGTCTGCTTGATGAGTCAGATGCAGTGAAGGAATGGGTCTGTGCCCAGTGTGGTATGGTTGCCATGTATGATGCGAAGCGGAAGGTTACTTCGTGTCTTGCCTGTGGTGCCGAGACGGACATCTATGAAGTTGAGATGAGTTATGCCTTCAAGCTCCTTCTGGATGAGATGATCAGTATGGGTATTGCGCCACGACTGATGCTTGAGGATATAGTCTGAGGTGATCTGAGTATGCCAAGCCCAAAACGAATAGGAAAATTAGATTTTGGCCTTCTTTCACCAAAAGATGTCAGAAAAATGAGTGTATGCAAGGTAATCTGGCCAGATACCTATGATGACGACGGCTTCCCCTACAGCAAAGGTCTGATGGATCCAAGCCTCGGAGTCATTGATCCCGGTCTCCGGTGCAAGACCTGCGGCCAGAAATCCGGTGACTGCCCCGGCCACTTCGGCCATATCGATCTGGCAAAACCAGTTATCCATGTCGGGTATACGCGGCTGATCAGGAAACTCCTCCGTGTCACCTGCCGTGCATGCGGCCGCCTACTCCTTGAGCCGCAGGAGATCGAAAAATTCTCGGCACTCGGCGACGATCCCTTCTCAGCTGATGTCGTTTCGGAGAAGGATATCAAGAAGGAGAGGGTCTGCCCGCACTGTGCCGAGCAGCAGTTGAAGGTCAACTTCGAAAAGCCGACCACCTTCATGGAGGCATGGACCGAAGATGGCCGGAAGACCGAGCACAAGCTGACTCCTGCTGATATCCGTGCCCGGCTCGAGCGGATTCCTGACGACGATCTCCGGATTCTTGGAATCGATGCAACTGTGGCACGTCCTGAATGGACGATTTTAACAGTTCTCTCAGTTCCCCCGGTGACGATGCGCCCCTCGATCATCCTTGAGAACGGACAGCGTTCTGAAGATGACCTGACCCACAAGCTTGTTGATATCATCAGGATTAACCAGCGGTTCAAGGAGAACCAGGATGCAGGAGCACCCCAGCTGATCATCGAAGATCTCTGGGAACTCCTCCAGTACCATGTGACCACCTATATGGATAACGAGGTTGCCGGGTGCCCGCCTGCACGCCACCGTTCCGGCAGACCATTAAAGACCCTCTCCCAGAGGCTGAAGGGAAAAGACGGACGATTCAGGGGATCGCTTTCAGGAAAACGTGTCAACTTCTCTGCCCGTACCGTCATCTCCCCTGATCCGAACCTCTCGGTATCCGAACTTGGTATCCCGCTTGCAATCGCAAACGAGATGTCGGTTCCAATCCGCGTGACAAAAGAGAATGTTGAGGAGCTCCGCTCAATGGTTCTTGTCGGACCCGAGCGGCCGACACTCCGCGATCCCTGTGGTGCAAACTATGCCATCCGCCCTGATAACAGAAGGCTTCGCCTTCATGGTGGTTCAGGTCTCCTCGATAACCGTGAGATGGTCGCCTCGATGATCGAGCCTGGCTGGACCGTCGACCGGCAGCTCAGGGATGGGGATATCGTCCTCTTCAATCGTCAGCCCTCACTGCACCGTATGAGCATCATGTCCCACCGGATCAAACTGATGGGTGACAAGACATTCCGGTTGAACCCGGCAGTCTGTCCGCCATACAACGCTGACTTTGATGGCGATGAGATGAACATGCATGTTCCACAGACCGAAGAGGCAAGAGCAGAAGCATCGCTTCTTGCATCGGTTCAGGAGAATATCCTCTCGCCGCGATTTGGCGGACCAATCATCGGTGGGATCCACGATCACATCTCCGGGATATTCCTCCTGACGCATGAGTTGCGCTGGTTTACCAAGCCGGAAGTTCTCTATCTCCTACGGCATGCCAATATCGAGTTCCTTCCAAAGCCCGGCAAGGTCGAGGATGGCGTATCGTACTGGAGCAATAAACAGGTCTTCTCGGTGATCCTTCCCCGTGGACTGAACATGGTCTATCGGGCAACATCATGCGTGAACTGCAATGAGTGCAAAAAAGATCTCTGCGAACGTGATGCCTATGTCAGGATCATTGATGGGGATCATATCTCCGGAACCATCGACAAGAAATCTGTTGGTGCGTTTGAAGGCGCGATAATGAACCGGATCATCCGGACACACGGTCTGAAGAGGGCACGCGAATATATCGACGATATGACGAAGCTCTCAATCCGGAGTATCATGTTCATCGGCTTCTCCTTTGGGATTGATGATGAAGATCTCAGCCGGACCGAGTATGGCCAGATCCGCGATCTGCTGGATGAGGCTGAAGAGGATGTCGAGAAGAGGATCCGGATCTACAACAGCGGGCAACTTGAGCCAATGCCCGGAAGAACCGCAGAGGAGACGCTTGAGATGCAGATCATGCAGGTGCTTGGAAAGGCCAGGGACAGAACCGGTGACATTGCCGGGAGCCACCTTGGTCTTGGCAACTCTGCAGTGGTTATGGCTGTCTCCGGTGCCCGTGGTTCAATGCTGAACCTGACACAGATGGCCGGGTGTATCGGACAGCAATCGGTTCGTGGTGAGCGTATCGTTCGTGGATACGAAGGCAGAACTCTCCCCCACTTTAAGAAGTACGATCAGGGTGCATCTGCTCATGGTTTCATCAGGAACTCCTACAAGAGCGGTATTTCCCCGACCGAATTCTTCTTCCACGCAATCGGTGGCCGTGAAGGTCTTGTCGATACTGCGGTCAGGACATCGCAGAGCGGTTACCTCCAGCGGAGACTGATCAACGCGCTTCAGGACTTAAAAGTCGCCTATGATGGTACCGTCAGAACAACTGGAGGGCGTATAATCCAGTTCAAGTACGGAGAGGACGGGACCGATCCGACAAAGAGCGCCTTTGGAGATCCGGTGGATGTCAAGGGAATCGTTGAGAGTGTTTTAAAGGAGGAGGTCTGAGATGAACGAACAATATGTTGAAAGGATCAACGCCTATACCCTCCCCGAAACGATTCATACGCTGATCACAGACTGGCTCAGGGAACGGGAAGTTGGGGAAGAGGTATTTGAGCGAATTATTGGTCGAATCCTCAGAATCCATGATGCAGATCTCCCGGTCAAGACGCATGATCAGCTGATCACCCTCCTTCTGAAGAAAGAAGAGAAGGAATCACCGGTGACTGATGAGCAGTTCGACGAGATCCTCAACCGTGTCGTAAAGGAATACCTGTCTACCAGGATCGAACCCTGTGAGGCGGTCGGTATCATCGCGGCGCAATCGATCGGTGAGCCTGGTACGCAGATGACGATGCGAACGTTCCACTATGCGGGTGTCGCAGAAATTAACGTTACTCTTGGTCTGCCGCGTCTTATCGAGATTATGGATGCCAGGCGTGAACCCTCGACGCCTGCAATGACAATTTATCTTGAGAACGGCTTCCGCGATAATCGTGATCGTGCCCGTGAAGTCTCCTGGGATATCGAAGCATCCCCGCTCCATGAGTTTGGTGATATCACAACAGACATGGAGAGTATGGCTGTTGTTGTCACGTTAAACAAAGCGGTATGTGATAAGCGCCGGATTAAAGTTACGGATATACTTGAGCGCGCTCCTGCGAAGATCCGCGAACGGCGCCACTATCGCGACTTCGAGTCTGAGGTGGATGAACAGGCAGGAGTCCTCAGATTCCTCCCAAAAGACCAGGATAGCTACCAGAATCTCTTCCAGCTACAGGAACACGTCAGAAATGTCATTGTTCAGGGTATCGATGATATCCAGCGTGTCGTCGTCAGAAAAGAGTCCGGAGAGTATATCCTATATACTGAAGGCTCTAATCTTAAAGACGTATTCGAGGTAGAGGGTGTGGACACCACCCGTACCCGAACGAATAATATCAGCGAGATATCCCATGTCCTTGGGATCGAAGCTGCAAGGGATGCTATCATCCATGAGGCAAACAGCACGCTTCGTGAACAGGGTATCGGTGTTGATGTCCGTCATATCATGCTCGTTGCTGATATGATGTGCATGGATGGCGAGGTCAAACAGATCGGACGTCACGGGATTGCTGGAGAGAAAGAAAGTGTCCTGTCACGTGCAGCATTCGAGGTGACCGTAAATCACCTCCTTGATGCAGCCATTGCTCATGAGCATGATGAACTCTGCGGTGTGACAGAGAATGTCATCGTCGGCCAGCCGATCCGGCTTGGAACCGGCGATGTCCGTTTGGTCGTAAAACCAATGCAACCAATCACCAAAACAGGTGAGAACTAATGGATTTCAATACATCTTTACGCAGGGCAATGAAGACCGGGACGGTCATTCTTGGCCGGAACAGCACAGAAGCAAGCATACAGGATGAGACCGCAAGGCTCGTAATTATTGCAAAGAACTGCCCGGAAGACTTCAAAAAGATCATCGAAGCACAGGAGAAGGTCGCTGTATACCATTACAATGGCTCAGGCCGCCAGCTTGGCAAGGAGTGCGGAAAGGACTTCATCGTGAGCGCACTCGCTGTCATCAATGCCGGTGAATCCGATATTTTAAACATCCAGAGAGCTTGATATGTCGGAAATTACCTTAACTGAAGACTGTATGCGTCTGATCTCCCAGTTTGAGAGCCTGACCGGTGCAGGTGCACGGGACTGTGTCATCGATGACCGGCATAACCGTGTCATCTTCATCATCAATCCCGGTGAGATGGGTCTTGCAATCGGCAGGAAGGGTGCCTCCATCAAGAAGGCATCCGAGGCTCTTGACAAGCGCGTTGAAGTCGTTGAATACTCTGACGATCTCGTTCAGTTTATCAGGAACTGTTTCCTCCCTGCCGAGGTTCTCTCGATTGAGTTCGAAGGTGAGGACGAGGAACGGGTTGCACAGGTTGAAGTCCGTGAGGAAGATCGCGGCCTTGCAATCGGCAAAGAAGGCAAAAATATTACAAAAGCCAAGCAACTTCTACGGAGACAGTTTGATATCGCTGATGTCGAACTGATTCAGGAATAATTTTTTTAGACTGGGCGCAGATCTTCAACCTGCTCTCTGGAAGGACGGTTCATCTCTATGCCTCACACTGATTTCAGTTCCCTCCCCTGTCTTCTCCTTGATGAGAGAGAACGGCTGGAATCAACAGAGGGTGTATCTCAGGAGACGGTGATTGCCCTCTTTGTAAATGGCCGGCATGCAGAAACGGCGATCCTATCGCCGGGCAGTCTTGAGGAGTATACGATCGGTTTCCTCTTCTCAGAAGAGATCATCCGGTCGAAAGATGATATCGAATCAATCAGAATCGAAGAGAACCGGATTAGTGTCCTGACAACAAATCCCTTTCGGATCACCGGTCGGAGGAAGACGGTTCTCGCCGGGTGCGGGGGGAGTACCTCCTACATTGATACGACATCACTTCCCAGGATTCGGGATGGCAGTAATCCCATCTCTCTCCCTGTTATCAGGGAGATTATCTCACACCTGCCGGGTGGGAAAGAATCAGCGATTTTGATTGATCGGGATGGAGGAATCATCGCCTCGTTCCATGATATCGGCTGTTCACCAGCTGTTGACCGGGTGATCGGGTATGGTCTTTTGAACAACCTTGACTTTTCGGGTACAGTTCTTGGGATATCCGGCAGGATCACCTCCGAGATGGTACGGAGATGCCTCCTTGCCGGGATCCCGATCGTGGTTTCAACAGGGCAGGTAACAGATCTTGCTGCCCGGATTGCAGACGAGACAAACCTCTGCATCATCTCTCATACCCGGGATGGCAGACCCGCCTGCTTCTCACATCCCGAGAGGATCAGAGGCTCCGTGTGATCTCCTGTACTGCTGCTGTCAGAAGATCCACCTCATCGATGGTGGTATAGAGGGCCAGGCTTGCCCTCACCGTTCCATTCGAAAGACCAAGCGACTCCATCAGCGGCTGGCAGCAGTGGTGTCCGGATCTCACCAGGATATCAAACTCGGCATCAAGGCGTTCTGCAACGTCATGGGGATGGAGCCCGCCGATCGAAAAAGAGATAACACCGATCCTTGATGCCGGATTGGATGGTGCATGGACGGTAACTCCATCGATCCGCGAGAGGCTCTCGATCAGATGGGTGGTAAGCTCCTCTTCGTGGCGACGTATCTGATCCATTCCGATCTTCTCAAGGTAGTCGACCGCAACGCCAAGCCCGATTCCGCCTGAGATGTTCGGAGTACCTGCTTCATACTGCTGGTACCCCTCGATCGGGACAAACCCATCCTGATGCACCTCTTCGATCATCCCGCCACCCAGCATCATCGGTTGAATGATCGGCTCCCTCATCCAGAGGACACCGGTTCCGGTGGGAGCAAGCATCTTGTGGCCGGAGAAACAGCAGAAATCGCAGCCGATATCACGGACATTCACCGCCATATGCGGAACCGATTGTGCAGCATCAATGAGGAGGAGGGTATTGTATCTCCTGCAGATCTCTCCGATCTCTTTGACAGGCATGATCACCCCGATAGCATTTGAGGCATGGGTGATCGCAACAAGTTTCGCTCCTCTTCTGACCTCCTCCTCCAAGGCTTCAAGATCGAGTGTGTAGTCCGGCTGTATGCCGATGACCGTGATTCCGACTCCCTCTGCTTCCAGTGCCCTCCAGGGCAGGAGGTTTGAATGGTGTTCGAGGATGGTGGTGATTATCCGATCTCCCGGTTTCCAGGCGAGGCCACGGGCAACCATATTGATCGATTCGGTGGTATTCTTTGTAAAGACGGTGGTTCCTTCTTCTCCGCAGATGAACCGGGCGACCTTTTCATGGGCATGCCAGTACCGTTGCGAGGCGATCTGCGTGAACCTGTGGATGCCTCTTCCGACATTAGATCGATACCGGTGTTCAAACTCAACAACAGCATTGACCACCGGTTCAGGAGAGAGGCTGATTGACGCTGTATCGAGGTAGATGCAGTCGTGGATGATCGGAAAGTCCCGCCGTACTGTCTCAGAAATGGATGCCTCTTTCATCTTCTCCAGGGCTTTTTCTTCACCCATATCTCTCGTCCTCGTCCTCTCACTTCTTGTCCGGAGCGCCCCCTCTTTCAGGGTGAAGTCCTTGTTCACCGGGATATCATGCTCATGGCAGAGCTCGCGCATCTTCGGGGGGAGTGCCTTCCATCTCCAGAGTCCCCACTGGTGGTATGCATCCGGCAGTCCGTTCTTCTCAGCCCAGTTCCTGAGGAAGGCATCCCACCGATCAGTCAGATTGGGATGCAATCTTCTGAGCATCTCGTATTCGCTCTCGAGCATTGCCGGGCAGAGATAACAGCCGATCCGTTCAAGCCCCATATCATAGAGGGGATTGATCGGGACATCCTGCCACCAGAGGTAGAGGAAGACTTCAAATGCCCGCCAGTTTCGGATCGGTGAGACGTTCAGCTGGAGAGGGTTTGCCGGGTTCTGGCTCGTCTCATCAAGGTCTGCCCGGTTCCATGACTCGTACCATCGGTTCCCCTGAAAGGTGACGGATGCCCCAATCTCCGAGAGATAGATCCGGAGCGGGTGGAGTTTTAAGAGCTTGCAGCACCAGCGGTGATCTTTTCCAGGAGGTCCGGCTTTTTCTACTGCTGCGAAGAAATCTCCGGCTTTCCTGATGATATCGACCTTCTGTGATTCGATATATCTGATCGTCTCGGGGAGCTCAATTCCGGTATCGATGAAGAATGCCGATTCCACTCCGGCTTTCCTGGCAAGGTGGAGCACGGCGGCACTGTCTTTTCCTCCTGAAAACGAGACATTTGCAGTTGACCGGTCATTTTTATGTTTTGCAATGATCCGCAGGCTATCCCGCTCCATAAGCCTGAGATGGTACTGGTTCTGCTGGATTGCCCTCTTCCAGTCGGGGTTTTTGAAGGGTGCCGGTTCTACCTGTCCGAGTTCCTTCACCCTGATCGAGCCGCCACGAACGACACCGGTTCCATATTTTCTCCTGTAACTGACGATGACGGTGCCATCCGGTACAGGTGACTTAAGGGAAAAGCGCTTCCCCCCGATTCTGACCTTCTTCTCCTGGTCGAGGTGCTCGTCAAGGTTTACGATGCCTGTTGTTGCATAGTTCAACAGATAGGGAAGTGATTCAGGTGCGATATCCAGTGAGAACTGCCGGGAGACGGGGTCGAAGAGGAGCCATCCAAACCGGCTGCCATTCATGATGATGAGATCGGCCCTGTCCCTGCCGCCGGTCTTGTTCAGGAGGATGATTTCTGGGAGGGGGACCTCTCCAAACCGGCTGTTGAGCAGCTGTTGAATGAGATCGCGATCTGCATGGAGGGCGGGCCTCAGGTCATATGGTTCCAGCAGGGGGATTACCCGCGCCTCTCTTCCGCATCCGCATCTCCTCCCGATAAGCGGAAGATTGCAGGTATCGCACCAGAAAAGTTCCTTTTTGATA
Source organism: Methanocalculus sp. (assembly GCA_013329165.1). Classification (GTDB taxonomy): domain Archaea; phylum Halobacteriota; class Methanomicrobia; order Methanomicrobiales; family Methanocorpusculaceae; genus Methanocalculus; species Methanocalculus sp9912u. The sequence continues at coordinate 57,353 of DUKV01000039.1, forward strand.
GCCGGCTCTCGCATCATTCACTCTATTGGTGCTTTGAGGCGATGAAAGATATGGTGGGGAGGTGTTCAGATGAGCACACGCCGGTCTGCCTGAGCAATGCTCCCGCTTGCTTCCGGTTTTTTATCAGAGCGGTACTCTGTGAACTGTTTCAGTGATACCGTCAGGTCACGGGTGAAAGCAAAGTACCCGATCTGGGTGGTTCTGCAGAGGTTCATCGCCATATCCATCAGCCCGCGTGGATCCGGTCTTGCCTCGCCAAGCCAGATATGGAAGATATTGCCCCCGTCTACGATCGGGAAGAAGACATGTTCGATCTCCATGCGCTTTGTCAGGGGAACATCAGCTGATGGTGTCACGTGGATGCCGTTTGTGTAGTAAACCGGGAGATCGAGTGTCTTCTTTGACCGTTCAAGCAGGTTCTTTGTATCGCCTTTAACAATTTTTAAGGCATGGGGGCGGAACTGTTCGTCAAGAATGTCGGCAACGGCAAACCGCTGCCCTGTCGTCTCTGCGGGGGTGCGTGCCAGTGCGATCGTCATCCCGTGTTTTACAGAGAGTTTCTTTGCATACTGTTCCATCTCGGTCATTGTCCGGACGGCAAACCGGAATGCATCTTTTGTCTCATGCAGCTGGGAGCCGATATGATGCTGTATCATCTCGTTGACACCGACGATCCCAACGGTATACACAAGCCCCTCCAGATCGACTGCCACTGATCCCCGTTCCCCGGTAATCGGATCTTTTGGCCTCTGCATCGCAAACGGCATACGTCCGTTTGCCCTGACAAGCTCCATCCAGCGGCGTTTGATCTTGAAGATCGAGACCGCCGAATCCATCAGTTTCCGGAGTTCGGCAAAGAGTTTCTGATCATCGTGATCGGCCCGGTATGCTGCCCGCGGACAGTTCACCGAGATCACCTGCCACGATCCCATCGAGAAGTGTTTGCCATCCGTGAAGGTGAGTTTGTCCTCGAATGTGGTGTCATTTGCTGCGGTTGTCGAGAACTGGTAGGCACAGCACTGGTAACAGGAGATCCCCTCACCGGCACCACGGTATGCAGGGAGCTGGTTGTCATAGTAGGGGGTACCGAACTTTGATGCAAGCTCAAAGGTCATCAGGTAGAGTTCACGGTAGGTGGGAATATCCGGGTGGTGTGCATTGAACTCCTCATCCTCTTCCATAAAGTCCGGTTCGATGCTGATCTCGGGTTTTGGGAAGTTGAAGGGCTTGCCCCAGTTGTCGCCTTCAAGCATCACCTCCATCAGGGTTGCAAAGAGGAGGCGGACTTCACGTTCAAACTCCCCATATGTCCTGACCGGCGCCTGCATGCCATTCCAGACCTTGCCTTTGAAGACGATTGGCTTGTTGCGCCAGAGTTGGGGGACTCCCGGAGAGAGCTGGACTGAAGAGAAGACGACCTGGCCGCCGCGTGCCACCATCATCTGGGTCATCTCATAGACGAACATCTGCATCAGCTGTTTGATCTCGGCCCTGTCCATCCCCTCAACGTAGGGGGCTAAGAAGGTGAGGAAGTTGTAATAACCCTGCCCGCCGGCAAAGTTGGTCTGTGCGGATCCAAGGGCCTTGACTGCATGGAGGACTGCCACCTCAGCCCGTTTAGCGGGTCCTGCAACACTGGCTTTTGTCCCGTTTCCATCTGGCATTAGGCCATAGTAGAAGAAATAGCGGAGGTCCCAGTCCTGGCAGAACGGTCTTGTCCCGAAATATTCGAGATCATGAATATGCATGTCGCCGGTCAGGTGGAGATCGGCAAGTTCAGGTGGGAGCTGAAGCAGGTACTGCTCTTTACTGATCTTGTCTGCCTTCTTCTTGTGCGAGGTTTCGGCATTCTCCTGGAGGTTCGAGTTGTCCTTTGCCTCAAACCCCCTCCCGACATCGATTAAATGCGCATCATAGACGGGAGTTCCGACACGGGTACAGACATTCCGGTAATCGACAAGCCCCTCTTCGAGGAGGGTGATGTTCATGATCTCACGGATAAGGGGGCCGGAGAGGAAGGTGAGGCCGAGCTTTTTGATCCGGATCTCAACATTCTGGGCTATCCGGTCGGCGAGTTCGAGGTCCGCCCCCTCCCTCCCATAAAATGTCTCGACAAGGCGGGTCTCATTGAGTATCTGCTGGACGATCTTCTGGCGATCCCAGTCCAGCATGTGGCCATGGGACGTCCGCACCCTGGGCATAGGGGGTTGAAATGCCCCATCAAGTGTTGACTGCCGCGTATCTTTCATGCAGCCGTCACCGTCGGCAGACTTCTGCAATCGAGGCCGATACAGCACCCTTTTCAAAAATTTCCTGTGAGGTGAAATACCTCTCCCCTACCTGGAGTACCGGTGCTTCCATAACAAAGACGCCGTTCATACGGAGATCGGTGAGAGCTTCGGGATCCTCAAGGCTTCGTTCCATATAGGGGATCGCATTGTCCTGAAGGTATTGCTTGAGTATTTCACAGTTCGGACAGACTTCGAGTGAATAGACAATGATTTCATGAACATCAGACATGAGGCATCTCCAGCTATGAGTATAGATCTATACCTACCCTCTATTCTTATTTATCATCTGATATCTGTTCCTCCCTGACAGAACATAAGGTGAAGATATTTCCCCTCCTGTGACGAAAACGTAATTAAGGTTACCTGGTATGGTGCGGGCGTTTGTGGCAATTGATCTTTTACCCTCTCTTCGTGAGGCATTCTCTATCGTGCAGGAGCCACTGCGGCAGTGTTCCGGGCGGCTTTCGATCGTAGATCCAGAACTCCTTCATATCACCCTGAAATTCCTTGGAGAACTGCCTGCCGAGCAGGTTGTCAGGGTGAGCGGAGAGCTCAAAACCCTTAAATTCCCGCCGTTCTCAGTTTCGATCACCGGCATATCGGCAAACAATCCAAAAGATCCGCGGGTGATCTGGGCAGTGGTGGAGGATGGGGGGAAGACTGCCGCGCTCGCGGAAGCAGTCGGGTCTGTAATAGCCCCACTCGGTTTCTCCCCTGAAACACGTCCTTTCCGCCCGCATATCACGATTGCACGGGTGAAGGAGTACCACCCCGATATTCCTCGTGCAATTGCTCCCTTCTATTCCTGGAACGGGGGCGGGATGCCTGTAGACCGGATTCTCCTGAAGAAGAGTACGCTGACTCCGCAGGGTTCCATCTATGAGACTCTTACAGAGGTGCCGTTGTGACCAGAAGCCCCTTTGAAGAGGAGATCCTTACCCATATCCGGCCGACACCGGAGGAGGTTGAACACCTCCGCACCATCTCTGATCGGATTATCGCCTATCTTATGGAGTATCACCGGCGTCCTTCGATGGTTGTCGGATCGGTTGCCAGAGGGACATTTGTCCGGGGTGACCGCGATCTTGATATCTTCATGCTTTTCCCCCCGGATCTCTCCCGTGAAGATCTGGCGATCGAGGGCATTGCTCTTGGCCGTTCTGTCGTCGATCATTTCGGGGGAACCGCTGTTGAGAAGTACGCCGAACATCCGTACTTAAAAGCCCGTATCTATGACCTGGATATCGACCTCGTTCCCTGTTACCATGTGGCATCTGCACGCGAGATCAAGAGTGCGGTGGACAGAACCCCGTTTCATACCCGGTATATCATTCCCCGGATTGTACGGTATATCGATGATGCCCTGCTGATGAAGCAGTTTACTAAAGCAGGAGGCGTGTATGGATCAGATCATATGACTGAAGGCTTCTCCGGCTATCTCTGCGAACTTCTGGTCATCTATTATGGTGGTTTCAACCCGCTTATCAGGGCGGCGGCCAGGTGGCGGCCAGGCCTTGTGATCGATCCCGAGAACCACCGGACACGGTCATTTGATGAGCCGCTTGTTGTGGTCGATCCCACCGATCCGAACCGGAATGTAGCCGCAGCCCTTTCACTTGACCAGATGTGCGCCTTCATAGAGCTTGCACGCGCTTACCTGGACGATCCAACAGAGGCATTCTTCACGATTCACCGTCCAGCCTCATTTACCCGAAAGCAGGTGGAGCTGACAGTTGCAGAACGTGGATCTGCACTCTATACTATCTCCTTTCCAACTCCTCCCTATGTTCCTGATACCATTGTACCACAGCTCCGGAAGAGTGCAGCGGCCATTGCCGATCTCCTGAAACGATCAGGCTTTGCCATAAACCGGATCGACTGCCATATGGGTGAGAGGCAATCAGTTCTCCTCTTTGAGCTGCTCAATGACAGGGTCTCTCCGGTTATCCGGCATATCGGCCCTCCGGTCATAAACGGTGAAAATGCACACCGCTTTATCAGAAAATATATCGAAACCCCCCCTCTTTCTGGTCCTTTCATTGAGGATGGTCGATATATCGTTGAGGTTCTCCGCCCCTATACTACAGTTGGAGCTCTCCTCTCCTCACACGATCTGATCGAAGCAGCACTCGGAAAGCATGTCAGGAAATCGATGGCAGAGCATGGGTGGGAGGTAGCATCCGGTGCCGACTGCTGGAGTGAGGATCTCTCAGAATTTCTCGCCGCCTTCTTTGAGAGGTCAAGCCCTGCTGTTCGGATCATGAGGATGAGCGGGGAATAGTCCGCCATTCCATATCCTGGTAAATCAACGTCCCCCTCCTACCGAAGATCCGGATCCTGATCTGAATGCCACGATCTTTAATATGGCCCATAAAGAGGATGGAACATACCGGGGATCAGCTTCATCCAACCGGACAGGAAGCACCCTGTCTTTATGTCGGGGTGGTTAACGGAATTGAATGGTAATAATCAATTACTTCCGGGTAGATGGAGTTATACTGTATGATGTGCCGGATCGGTTCGATGACGTTTGATAGATGGGGATGTGTTTGAAACGGCGTATTCCGATATATAAACTCGGCAGAGGCACCGAAGAGATAGACAAAGGTTTGTATCAGGCTGCCCTCAACTCTTTTGATGCCGTCCTTTCTTCAGATCCGGCTGACTACCGTGCCTGGATTGGCCGCGGCATCGCTCTTGCATATCTTGGCAACTTTGAAGATGCCCTTCTCTCCTATGATCGGGTTCTTGCTCATAATACTGAAGATGCCCTTGTCTGGGTCTTCCGCGGTGTTGCCCTTGCCTCACTCAACCGTCTCAGTGATGCTCTTGCCTCAAATGACCGTGCAATAGCCATCAATCCCGGTGATGCTGCTGCATGGATAAACCGTGGTGCTGATCTCGCGGATCTCGGCCACTATGTCGATGCATTTGCATCTTTTGAGAAGGCGATCGCACTTAATCCCGATGATCCCCTCGCCTGGGCTGGACGGAGCACCTGCCTCACCAACCTTGGCCGGTACGCCGATGCCCTCACCTCTTTTGATCACGCCCTCACCCTTGAACCGGATGATGGTTATATATGGACGAACCGAAGTAATGCGCTCCTTGGGCTGGGGCGGTATGCCGATGCAATTGCCTCATGTGATCGGGCGCTTGGCATTGATCGAAGAGATCCATCTGCATGGTATTTCCGTGGTGTTGCCCTTGCGAATCTCGGCAGGTATGCTGATGCTGTTGCCTCGTATGACCGCTCACTCTCCATTGATCGGAGAAATGCCTATGCCTGGTATAACCGCGGCAATGCGCTCCGGAGCCTTGGAGAATACGAAGATGCACTCGTCTCCTATGATCGTGCCCTGAAACTTGATCAGAAGAATGCGAATGCCTGGACCGGTCATGGAAACGCCCTTCTCCGTCTCGGCCGTTATTCCGATGCCGTCTCTTCATATGGAAAAGCCCTCCAGATAAATCCTGATGATCATGTTGCATGGAATAATCGTGGTGTTGCGCTCGGGGCACTTGGCCGGTATACCGAAGCCCTTGCATCCTATGATCGTGCACTCTCGATGAACAATGATGATGCCCTTGCCTGGACAGGCCGTGGTGTTGCGCTCGGGGCACTTGGCCGGTATACCGAAGCCCTCGATTGTTTTGAGAGGGCACTCGAGATCGATCCGAAGAATGCGCCAGCCTGGTATAACCGTGGCAATGCTCTTGCCAACCTGGGCCGGTATGATGATGCCCTGCGATCCTATGATTGCGCGCTGTCCATCAACCCGGGATATGCAACCGCCTGGTATAACCGCGGCAATGCATTCCTTGGTATCGGACAGCTTGAGGATGCCCTGCGATCCTATGATCGGGCACTCGAGATCGATCCATCCAACCCATGTGCATGGGCAAACCGTGGCAATGCTCTTGGTATCCTGGGCAGGTATGCCGATGCGGTTGCATCCTGCGATAAGGCGCTTGCGCTCGATCCTGAGAATGCAAACGCATGGACGGGCCGTGGTGTTGCTCTTGAAAAGATTGGCCGGAGGATTGAGGCGGTCGCCTCCTATGATAAGGCGCTCGCCCTCGATCCGGATCACGCCCTTGCATGGTATATCCGGGGGACTGCGCTTGGAAATCTCGGCCGCTACAAAGATGCTCTTGCCTCATATGACCGATCTCTGGCACTCAACCCACGGGATCCCCTTGTCTGGATGGGCCGTGGTGTTGCCCTTGAGAAACTCGGGAGGTTTGATCACTCACTTGCCTCGTATGATAAAGCCCTCGAATTTAACCCGGATGATGCCCATGTATGGGCAAACCGCGGCAATGCCCTTGGCGGGCTTGGCCGATATGAGGAAGCCCTTCTCTCCTATGATAAGGCCCTTGCCCTCGATACGGATCTTACAGTGGCCTGGACGGGCCGTGGGGTGGCGCTTGAAAAGCTCGGCAGGATAGATGATGCCTTCAGATCATATGATCGTGCAGTCACCATCAACCCTGATGATGCAGTTGCCAGAACAGGGCGAAACACGCTCTATGGGCAGCTCAGCCACCTTAATATTCTCCCCCCACCATATGCAAGCGATCTGGCCGCCTCTAATGCGGTTGGTGTAGCTGATGCGGGACCCGGCAGAACGGCCGATCTCCCCCCCGGATCTCCGGATCTCACCCTCCGCCCCCGACTCCTCTATTCTCTCCGCCAGCACCGGAAACGGAATCCAGCCGGGACATGTTCAAACCTGCATCTGGCAAGCGCTCTCTCTGAGATACGGAGGATGGGATCAGCGCTCGGCGTGCCTTGCAGGGTCAGGGAGGATGCTGAGAGGCTCTGCTCTTCGAAGTCAGAGGAGGACAGGCTCACAGGTGGCCTTGTCCAGAGTGCAGCAGTGGATGCACTCTACCATGCCTGCCAGCAGGCGAGTCTGCCTGTCACCATCGATGCTATCATCCACGTCTCCCGCCTATCGAAGCATGAGGCGGCATCAATCCGGGATACATATGCAGTTCAGGGTTCTGGTCCGCTCAAAAATGCCATTTCAGAAGATCTGGATCGAATATCGTCTGCCCTGAAGATTGATGATAGCCAGCGGAGACGTGCGGAAGAACTCCTCTCCGGGCAGAATCTGCTGAATACAGAAGAGGTACAGGAGCCGGCCGGGATTGTTGCTGCTGCCATCTATCTCGCTGCACGTGAAACAGGGAAGCGACGAACCCAGAGTGAGGTTGCAAAGGCTGCCGGGGTGGGGATTGCCACACTCAGGAACAGATACCGGGAGCTTGCAGAATAGTCGGGGGGAAAATCTGTTCATCGGATCGGATTTTCCTCTCCCCGTATCCCTCATTACTTCTTTGGGATTCCCCGTGCGGCCTTCTTTGCGGCAAGAGATTCAATTGCCTTCTCGTCGACGTCTCCTTCTATTAATACTGCTCCCGATGTAATTGCTGACTGAACATAGGCCTCCCCGACTCCGCTTCTGATGATCAGCGTTGTATAACCGGGTGCTGAACCGACCGCACCGGCTGAGATATCTGCTGATCTGGCAGTAAGATCGGTGCAGATCCGGCAGCCCGGCCGAACCGCTTCATTCAGCTCTTTCAGGGGGATCGTCAGTGTTTCGCCATCGGTCTTTGTCACAACCAGGCCTTTCTTCATATCAAGCTTCCCGATATCATGGGGCTGGATCTGGTATTTCCGTGTTAGAATCCCCTGTACAAGATGATTGTAATCAAATGTTTCTGTACAGAAGAGGCCGAAGACCAGCCTGATTGATCGTGCAAAGGGTCTGACCAGATCGTTCTCACTTGCTTTCATCTCTGCAACGGCCTCGGTGACACAGGGAAGCCCGATAATTGCGATCTTCCTGCATTTCTTCTCAAGGACTGCCGTCTTCAGTGCCGCAAGCAGGGGTACCCACCAGGCATATCTGCTTCCGGCATGCCCGATCAGCTCTCCTGACGAGGTGATAAGAACAGACTGCGGTTTCAGCGTGAACCGATCCTCGGCAACGGTGACGACCCCATCGATCATGCCGTTGTCAAGGGCATCAGCGAGGATCGCAGTAACTGCCCCGCCGCTCTGCCTGTAGGGAATATCGATCCCTGCTCTGGCCGAGACGATCGAATGGTAGTTCCCAAGAAGATCCTGTCTCTGTATCATCTTCACTCGTGGGCATACCTCGTAGCAGGCTCCACAGGGAACCTCGTCTGTTGCCTCTTTACAGTAACTGCGGTTCTGAGGATGGCCGTCTTCTTCGGGGGGAAAGAAGAGGGCATCTGCGGGGCAGACTGCTATACATGCACCACAACCTGAGCATCGATCCGTCTCCCAGACTTCCCGCCTGAGATCATTATAACTCTTTCCTGACATGCTTTCTCACTCCCAGGTGTATTTATTCGCAAATGGTCTCCCGCTGGCTGGGGTGATCCTGGTGAACCCGGATGAAAGAAGCGGCTCTTCATCACATGAGAAAGCACCCGCATACTTCTGTATGAGAGGTTTGATCCGCTCCATGTCCTCATCTGTTGCCGGTGCCTGTTTCGCTCCGACACCGAGGATCCCCTCGGGGATAGTGCCCCTGATAAAGATCTCACCCCCATGGATGCCCGTTCCCACTCCACGGTCGGGGAGACAGCGTTCCCTCCGGCACCCCAGGATGATGATCACTCCCCCGGCCATATACTCTCCAAGGAAGGAGCAGGCATTTCCACCTGCAATCAAAACCGGGCGGTGATCCCCATACTCTTTCATGTGAATCCCACCACGATACCCGATATCTCCTTCAACCATCACCAGACCTCCACGCATCGAATGTGCGGTCGCATCGCCTGAGTTCCCATGAATAATGATCTCCCCTGCGTCCATGGTATTGCCGGGTGCATGGTCGCAGTTGCCGAAGACTTCGATGGTGGGGCCGCTCATGAACATCCCGAGATCTCCTCCGGGTGTGCCACAGACGGTGATCCTGGCTTTTCCTTTCAACCCGTTTCCAATAAATCTCTGTCCAAGGATATTCTCTAACCTGATCTGCTCAACTCCGCGTGCAACCGCTGAGCGGATCATGGTATTAAGGGGGGTATAATGGATACCGTCTGCATTAATTACCAGTTCTTCGCCCATTCTTCATGCCCCCACAGGTTTGACGTCAAGCACATTCATCATTGCTTCGTCCAGCATATACCCTCTGAGCCGGTCACGGTTTCCACGCAGGCTCTCGATGCTGTTGATGCCGGCGGCACCCATCAGCTCGCTGATCTCCAGTGTCCATCCGCGGATCAGGTTTGCCACATGCTGCCACTCGAGATCGGGATCAAGCCGCTGTGTGAGCCGTGTATCCTGGGTTGCTATTCCCCACGGGCAGAGGCCGCGATAACAGGTTCCGCAGACCCGGCAGCCCATTGCGATCAGCGCAGCTGTCCCGATATAGATTGCATCGGCACCAAGCGCGATCGCCTTGGTGACATCCGCCGCATCCCTGATCCCGCCCGATGCGATGACCGATATTTCGTTCCGTATCCCCTGTGACCTGAGTTTCTGGTCGACTGCTGCTATTGCTGCCTCGATGGGAATGCCGACATGATCGCGGAATACCCTTGGTGCTGCTCCTGTTCCTCCACGGAATCCGTCGACGACGACGGCATCGGCAGAGGAGCGGGCAATACCCGAGGCGATTGCTGCAACATTATGGACTGCCGCGATCTTCACAAAGACCGGTTTCTTCCATTCGGTTGCCTCTTTGAGGGAATGAACCAGCTGTTTGAGATCTTCTATCGAGTAGATGTCATGGTGGGGTGCCGGGCTGATCGCATCGCTCCTCTCAGGGATCATCCTGGTCTGTGATACTTCGGGACCGACCTTTTCACCCGGGAGATGTCCGCCAATACCGGGTTTTGCTCCCTGCCCGATTTTTATCTCGATTGCAGCACCGCGTTCAAGGTAATCGATATCGACACCGAACCGCCCGGAGGCGACCTGGACGATCATATTGTTCTGGTATTCCCTGAGAGAGGGGTGCAGCCCCCCCTCTCCGGTTCCCATGAAGGTTCCAAGATCCGAAACTGCCCGAGCCATCGAGAGCTGGGCATTTAAGGAGATTGCGCCATAGCTCATATGACCGATCATGATCGGGATATTCAGTTTGAGGTTCGGGGAGAGGGTGGTCTCCAGCTCGATATCTCCATCTTTTCCCTGTTTGATCTCAAGCTTCCTGGGTTTCTTGCCAAGATATGTCCGAAGCTCCATCGGTTCGCGGAGCGGATCGATACTCGGGTTTGTTACCTGGCAGGCATCAAGGAGCAGCCGGTCGAAGATATTTGGAAGGTCTGTTGCATTCCCCATACCGGCAAGGACGATCCGTCCTGTACGTGCCTGGTTATAGATCGCCTCCCGTGCCTCCCTGCTCCAGAGCGGGTGGCTCCGGTAGTCGATTGGTTTTTCTTCAATTGAGATCGCATCACGCGGACACATGGCGACACACCGGTGGCATGCGACACAGTTCCGCGAATCAACGACGATCGTCTCGCCTTCCCGGCGATATGTGCCGTAGGGACAGTTCTCGATACACCGTTCACAGAGCATGCAGCGGGCGGGATCTATCCTGACTTTGAATTTAATCGGGATCGATCCGATACTCATACCTTCACCTTCCCGATCACCGGTTCACCGGCCTTTGGCATCCAGACCCGATCCAGGTCCGGCTCCATCCTCCTGATCGCTGCCTCTTCGCTTGAGATGTAGAGCCGGTCGCCTGCTTCAGCTGCAACCAGCGGCCTGAGTTTTATCCTGTCGGTGAACCCGACGATACCATCAGCTGTTGCGACAACAATGGCAAACGGACCGTTCATCAGTGCCGAGCCATAGGTCAGCCTGATGGCGGTGTTCAGGGAGCAGTCTGCTTCTTTCATCCGGTCGATCTCATCCCAGAAAGGCGGGGCAAATGCCCGGACCATCAGTTCTTCCGGCAGCCCGTGCTTTCTCCCGAGGAGATCGCAGAGGTATGCAACGACCTCGGTATCGGTGAACATGGTGCATGTATATCCATAACTCTCGATATAGCGGCGGTTTGTTCCATATGAGGTGATCTCACCGTTATGAATGACACTCCAGTCGAGAAGATTGAAGGGGTGTGCTCCTCCCCACCACCCTGAGGTATTTGTCGGGTACCGGTTGTGGGCTAGCCAGATGTATCCCTCGTACTGTTCAATCTGATAAAAGTCAGCAACCGTCTCCGGCCATCCCGATGCCTTGAATACCCCGATATTCTTGCCTGAGGAGTAGACGAGCGCACCCTGGACGGAGGTATTGATCTTCATTACGAGCATCGTAATGATATCCTCTTCAGGGGTTGTGCTTCCTGGCATCAGGGTACAGTCGGGTTTGAAGAAGTATCTCCAGGGGATATGGGTGCGGCGGAGATCTGGCTGTTCAATGGTTGGGATCTCCTCTTCGTATTCTATCTCCCCCCAGGTTTTGAGGATCTCATCCACCTTGTCCTTCGGCTCCACCAGATTGTTGAAGAAGAGATGGAGGGCATAATAATCGGCATAATCCGGATATATGCCATATGCAGCATACCCTGCTCCTTCACCACTTCCTCGTTCATCCATCAGTGAGAGGGCATGTTTGATGCGGGATCCATCCATTCCTGTTTTTGATCTGTCAATGACGCTGATAATGCCACACATGAGTATCACACGGGAACGATTTCTTCATGACTCCCGGATGTATATGGTTGTTCAATTAGCTATTAATAGTAATCAGTAGAAGTGATCTTCTATATGTCAGGAGATGACGTGTCCAGAATCTTGGAGCAGATTGAAAAAGACCGGATAAAGTTTATTCGGCTCCAGTTTACCGATATTATCGGTATAGCTAAAAATGTTGCGATCCCCGCGAAGCAGGCCGAAAAAGCGCTGACTGATGGTATCAGCTTTGATGGTTCCTCTATACAGGGATTTGCACGGATTGAAGAGTCGGATATGGTCTTAAAGCCTGACCTCTCCACGTACCAGATCCTCCCCTGGAGGCCCGAGGCGATGCGGGCAGCACGGTTTATCTGTGATATATACACTCCGAGAGGAAAACCCTTTGAGGGTGATCCGCGCTACATTCTCAGGAAGCAGGTCGAGGAAGCGGCGAAGATGGGCTATATCTTTAACACGGGTCCTGAGCTGGAATTCTTTCTTTTCCACCAGCAGAATGGAAAGCCGTCACTTGAGCTGCAGGATACCGGGGGTTATTTCGATCTTGCGCCAACAGATCTCGCCGAGGATGTCAGGCGGGATATCATTATCGCACTGACTGATATGGGCTTTGATATCGAGGCATCGCACCACGAGGTTGCAGAGTCACAGCATGAGATCGACTTCAAGTACGGGGATGTCCTCACGACAGCAGATAATGTGATCACGTTTAAGTTTGCAACCAAGACGATCGCTCTTCAGAAGGGACTGCATGCAAGCTTCATGGCGAAGCCGATCTTTGGAATCAACGGGTCTGGCATGCATACGAACTGTTCACTCTCCACCTTGGACGGGGAGAATGCCTTCTATGATCCGGATACACCAAAGCAGCTCTCGGATGTGGCAATGAAGTTCATAGCAGGCCTTCTGAAGCATGTGAAAGGGATTACACGGATTGCAAACCCGACGGTCAACTCCTACAAGCGGCTTGTTCCGGGGTACGAAGCTCCGGTTTATATCGGATGGAGCACATCAAACCGTACTGCACTGATCCGTGTGCCTGCACCACGCGGGCGGAGCACCCGTGTGGAACTCAGGAGTCCTGATCCGACCTGTAATCCTTATCTGACCTTTGCTGCAATCCTAGCTGCCGGTCTTGATGGGATCAAAAATGATCTTGAGCCGCCAAAGAGTGCTGATAAGAATATCTTCCACATGTCAGGCGATCAGCGGAAGGAAGAGGGGATTGATACCCTGCCGGGTAGCCTGTTTGAGGCAAACCAGTACCTGATGAATGATCCCCTCATCTGCAATGCTCTTGGTCCCCATGTGGCAGAGAATCTTAATTCGATCGCAGAGATCGAGTGGGATTCATTCCGTACAGCTGTCACGGACTGGGAGATAAAGCGGTATCTCGCGACCTACTGAGTCTCTCCCCCTCCCTCTTCTTTTCCATTGTTTCTCATTTAAGCAGGAAGCCCCATCCTTCAGGGTGGGGTAGTTCTTATGACGTATTTGCCTTATTTTCATAATCAATGATGTCTATGTGTCACCACTCCTCTTCTTCAGCATGATAGAATGTTAGTAAATTATAAATATATAGGAAGATAACTTCCTTCTATGTCATACAGGATGCGGATTGCAACCCGGGGGTAAAAACCCTGTTTGCAACCCACTTGATGACGCTAAATGGCATATCGGGCATCTTTGCCACTGCCGCCGCCCCTCCTGGAATGGGGGTGCAGAAGGAACAGATGAAAAACTCACAATCAAAGAAGGATGGAGTTGAAACAGAATGGGACTTGATTCGGGTGCAACAGCCTTTGTGTTGATTGCAACTGCTATGGTCATGCTGATGACACCCGGTGTCGGGTTGTTTTACGGCGGCATGGTTCGGAAGAAGAACTTCATCTCGACGATTGCGCTTTCGATGATCGCGTTTGCTGTTGTGAGCATCCAGTGGGTGGTTATCGGTTATTCGCTTGCGTTTGGCTCCGATGTGGGGGGCTTTATCGGAAACCTCGATTATCTCGGGCTCAGGGGAGTCGGAATGGATGGCGACGGGATACCGGATCTCCTCTTCATGGTCTTCCAGCTTGTCTTTGCAGGGCTGACGCTTGCGATATTGACCTCTGCAATGGCTGAACGTGTGAAGATCAGCTCGTTCATCATCTTCGGTCTCCTCTGGACGACGCTCGTCTATGATCCGCTTGCCCACTGGGCATGGGGTGGTGGCTGGGCACATCAGCTTGGAGCGCTTGACTTTGCCGGCGGGACTGTTGTTCACATCAGCTCAGGGTTTGGAGCTCTTGCCGCAGCACTTATCATCGGGAAACGTATCGGGTTTGGAACGCACTCGATGGAGCCGCATAACATCCCGATGACCCTCATCGGCGGTGCGCTTCTCTGGTTTGGATGGTTTGGATTCAATGCCGGTTCAGCCCTTGCAGCAGACGGCCTTGCAGCAAATGCCTTTGTGGTGACGAATGTCTCAGCGGCTGCCGGTGCGCTTGCCTGGATGTTTGCAGCATGGGTACATGGAAAACCGTCGTCTCTTGGTATGATATCAGGAGCAATTGCGGGTCTTGTGGCAATCACGCCTGCCGCAGGTTTTGTCGATCCAATGGCATCGATCGTCATTGGTCTTGTTGCGGGTCTTATCTGCTACAAAGCAATGCTCTGGCGGATCAAGAAAGGCCTTGATGAAACCCTTGATGCATGGGCAATCCATGGAGTCGGGGGTCTCTGGGGTGCTCTGGCAACGGGTATCTTTGCGACAGCTGCTGTTGGAGGTGTGAACGGTCTCCTCTATGGAAACCCGGCACAGCTTGGTATCCAGGCGCTTGATACATTTGCAGCGGTGATCTATGCATTCGTTGTAACCTACATCCTGGCTTATGTCGTCCATAAGACGATCGGCCTCCGGGTAACTGAGGAGGAAGAGTATGTCGGCCTTGATATCTCCCAGCATGGAGAAAAAATTGGAAGTTGATGGAGGGAGAAGACAATGAAAAAGATTGAGGCGATCATCCGGCCGGAACGGTACGAACATGTCGAGAAAGCCCTTGAGGATGCGGGTTTCCCGGCAATGACCGTTTCGGATGTCAAAGGACGGGGTTCCCAGCGTGGGATCATACTCCAGTATCGTGGCAAGACGATGAAAGTGAATCTCCTGCCAAAGATCAAGATCGAGATGATTGTCCTGGATGAGGATCTTCATCGTGCAGTTGAGATTATTCAGACAGCTGCTCGAACAGGGATGGTTGGTGACGGCCGAATCTTTGTAATTCCGGTTGAGGAGGCATACTGGGTACGGAAGAAAGAAGAGAGTGAATAAGCACACAACGGGGCTCCATAACTCATTGTATTATCTCCCAATGAGGAATGGGGGCTGATGGAGCCCTAAATGGCCCCCTCTCTCTCTCACTTTTTTATTCTTCTTCAGGGGAAGATTCCGATCATGCCAATTCCGATTCCAACCATCATAATTGCAAAGATCATCTTCAGCCTCTCTGAAGGGAGCCGGTGGGCTGTTGCTACACCGACCCGGCTCAGTGGAATCATTGCTCCGGTCAAAACCATCCATTGGAAGATGTCGATATAGCCAAGGAATCCTTTTCCAAGCTCTTCTATCATTGCTCCATGAAACATGTATGCGGCGATACCGCCGATTGAGAAGAAGAGGATGCTGGCTGAGGATGTCGCAACTGCCCGGTGTATCGGGAGATTAAAGATGAGGAGGAGCATCGGAACCAGGATGAATCCGCCTCCAAGTCCGAGGAGCCCTGAGAGGAGGCCGGCAATGATCCCGGTCAGTGTCCATACGCCGAGTCCGCTCCGGGTTGTACCGCCGGAGGCAGGGGTGTCCCGCACCATCCGGATTGCAGCGAGGATGACCAGCACCCCAAAGAGTATCTTCAGGATATCAACAGGGAGGTGCGATGCAAGGGTTCCCCCTGCAAAACCTCCTAGTATTCCGGCTATTCCGATTGGAAAAGCAGCATTCCAATCAATTGCACCCCTTTTCTCATGTGCCCATGCAGCGGCACAGGATACCGGGAATACAACAGCCAGGCTCGTTCCAAATGCAATGCGGATAGCATATGTCGGATCGATCCCTCCGTCGATGAGGAGGAGGTACTGGACAGGAACCATGAGAAACCCTCCCCCGACTCCAAGGAGACCTGCAAAAAAACCGGCGATGATGCCTGTTGCGATCAGAATAAGTATGACAGGGATGAGATCCAACACGATCGCTCCGTCTCTTTTTACAGGGGTTCTTCACCGCGGTATTCAGCAAGGAGCCTGTTCATCCGCTCTTTCTTCTGAATCCCCGATATCAGGCCGTTCATCATTTTGATGGTCTCAGAATCGTGTGTCTTCATCAGCAATGCATCCTGAAGTGCCGGCACCGCACTAGTCCCCATGAGGGTAAGGACATCTGATGCAGCACTCCGGAGTTTGTCATCTTCTGATTCCAGTGCAACAAGAAGAGAAGGTATTGCTGTTCTTCCCATACCCGCAAGGATCTCTTCAGCCCGTTCACGAACCCGCCGCCTTGGATCAAGGAGGCATTTCATCAGGGGATGGATTGCCGGCACCCCGACAGCCCTGAATGCGTCAGGGAGAGCCTGGCGTACTCCCTCTTCTGGTGATGCCAGGGCATCGATCAGCAGACGGACAGATTCCGGACCCGCGGTCGACGCAAGGGCATCAGAGAGGGCATCCCGGATGGCCGGTGTATCCTGTCGGGCCAGTTCACGGAGGATAACTGGTACCAGATCGCCGCCGATTGAGTGTAGGATTTCCCGAATAAATGCCCGATCCGGTTCATCACCCGATGCATACCGGATCATCAGGGGTGGCAGGGATCGTCGGATCACCTGTCTGAGTGCCTCTTTTGCCTGCCCTCTGATCGCTGAATCATGGCTCATGAGATGGGTGAAGATCTGGTCAATCGTCTCCTGGTTTCCAAGGGTGCCAAGGGCTGTCAGTGCAACGAATGCCACCCGGATTGAGGGATGAGTGGCTGCCTTGATAAGCAGGGATACCGCCTGCTCATCATGGATGCGTTCGACGAGCCTGATCGAACGGATCATCGTCTTCTCATCCCTCTCTGCAAGTGCTTCTCCCAGTGCAGTGACGACGGCGGTCTGTCTCATCCTCATGAGAGAACGGCCGATTGCATCAAGAAGAGTTGCAGTCTTCTCTCCTCCTCCCTCCTCCGGGGTTTTCATGGATAGAGCCAGTCTTACAAAGAGTCCTGCACAGCGGGGATCTCCAATGGCGAGGAGGACATGAAGGGCACGGAAACGTATCTCCGGATCATTGTTCGAGAGGAGTGGGCGGATATAAGGTGTTGATCCCGTTCCAAGCCTGATGAGTTCATGAGCAGCCTTCATTGCCCTTGAATTCTTCTCACGGGAGAGAATCCTGACAAGACCCGGATAATCCGCCTCCTCCCTGAGGAGGGTGAAGTCCCGCTCCTCTGTTCTGTTCAGATCCTGCTTCATCATCCGGATGGCTTTTCTCCGGGCTTCCCTGCCCTGCTCATCGCCCGGCCGGATCTCAAGGAGATGATCAAATGAGATGATCGCCTGATTAAACCGCTTCATCTCAAGAAGCGCCCTGCCTCTTGCAAACCATATATCCGGATCCCGTCTGTCCTCGCCGAGTGCGGCATCAAAAAGACGGAGGGCATCTTTGTATTCTCCATCTTCAAGGAGCAGTCTGCCAAGTGCATAATGGGCCGGACCTGGTCTGGTCATGGCACCGGTAGCCTTCTGAAAGCTGGATTTTGCAATGCCCCGTTCTCCACGTATATTCTTGATGATGCCATGCAGGTACCAGCCCTCACCTTCATCAGGATTCTGGCGAACAACCTCCAGGATCTGCTCTTCAGCCTCATTGATCATCCCGGTTTTTAAGAGTGCTTTTCCCCGTTCAATCCATGCCCGGGGATCTTCCGGAAGAAAAACCATCGCCTGGGTCGCGAAGAAGAGCTTGCGTGCCGGATCTTTCTCCAGACGGGCACGTGCAATAAGCTCCTCACCCCTCTCCCGCTCTCCTCTCACCTCTTCCATGCCGGATTCCCAGGTACCGTTGATGTAATCGAACTATATCAGTATTTGGGTCAAATGATTGATATGAACCCCTCTCTTATGGGATAATCTCACATCCATTGTACCGGGTATGTACAAAGGATGAATAATCGATTATGCCTTCATCAATCAGGTGTTGTATCTTCGGCAGATGTCTCAGAAGTTCCTGACGGAGGTGGTGTATTGTTGAACAGACGGCATCCCTGCCTTCATCTGGCCATGGCCTGACGATGTTTGAATAGAGGCACCGCCCACCACAGAACTCAGCAATGGAGCACCCGGTACAGGGATGGAGGGGCCGGACTTCGCTCAGGCGGGTCGGGTCAGCCGACCTGATATCCCCAAGCAGGTATTCATTCATTCCGATCATGATCGGGCAGGGGATGATGGATCCATCGGTCTGGATGGTGAAGTTTGTCACCCCGGATCCGCACCGAAGGCCGGATGGCTTGTTTAATAACAGGTCTTCGGTTGTCTGGAGGAAGGGGTACCACCGCAGTACGTCGCCATCAGATTGCATATGTGACACCCAGTGATCGATGAGTGAAGAGATGCCCCTGTTATAGTTCCCGCCGGCCCATTCTGCAAAGTGTCGTCTTCCATAATCGCCTGAGAAGTTTGCATCCATCTGCCAGTGGATGGATGTGAAGGGGGAGTCTTCAAGTGATGCAAGGTGAAGTACCGAGTCGGCGATAGCGGTCTCTTCATCCATGGTCATTCGTGCAATCATCTCTCCGTCAAACCCTTCCTTTCTGAGAAGGCGTGCATTTTCGAGTACCGTGCGGTAAACACCCTCCCCCCGGTTGTGGTCAGTCGTTGCCTCATCACCATCGATCGAGATGAGGATCGTCTCAAACCGGTTTCGGTATGCATCAGGCATCCGATCGAGCAGGATTCCGTTTGTCTGGAGCATGAACCTGTGGCAGGGGGCTTCGTCCATAATCTCGCAGATAAGATCACGCATCAGGAGCGGTTCCCCGCCGATGAAGGTGAGGACTGGATTTTGATCTGCTGCAAGGAACCGGTACAGCGGGGCTTTTAGCGAGCGATCAAATTCGACCGGGAGATACACTTCGATATCGGGGAGCAATCCACTTTCCTCCTCCTCTTCCAAATCAAACAATTTGCCCCGGCAATACCGGCAGGCAAGGTTACAGTCGTCTGTTATGTAGAGATGAAAAAATACCACCTGATCTTCACCCGCAAAACAATGCAGATCTTTATTTGAAGGGCACGATGATAAGGGAACTGGAACAGACATACATTTCTTTAAATACTCTCAGCCATATTCATCTGTATGAACGAACAATCACGTATGCCCTATATCGTGCGTGGAGTGCTTGCCCTTCTCCTCGGTTGTATTGTGCTCTTCTGGCCCGGTCTCACTGTCGAGGTGGTTGCAATCCTCTTTGCAGTCTTTATCCTGCTCAACGGCCTTCTCCTTATCGGCCTCTCGGCCATGTCCCCGTCAGGCGAATCATTTGGAACAGCATTTCTCATCCTTGGAATCCTCATGGTGGTCGGCGGCGTATTTGGGGTAATTAACCCGATTATGACTGCAATTACCCTGACAATCCTCATTGCAATCCTTGCAATCATATCGGGGTTCTCAGATATCTGGGTTGCACTCACGGCAATGGGCTCTGGCGGAGCCCGCCTGCTCCTTGGTCTCTCCGGGGTACTCTCTATTATCCTTGGAGGTATCTTCTTCATCTTCCCAATGCTCGGTGCTGTGATCCTGGTTGCCGTCTATATCGGTGTCTTTGCAATCGCAATCGGCATACTCAGTATTGCACAGGGAATTATGACTCCGAGGGCCGCTTCGATCCCCTCCGAGTGACCCCTGAGTTTCATTCTTTTTGATAAAAAACGCTTATGATGCCACCAAGGGCAACTGGCATACAAGATGAAAATGATGGTGTTCCCATGCATTTTCATATAAAAGGGTTTAGATGATGATGGTCTGGGTCTTCTGATCCTTCTCATCATCATAATCGGTGATGATTGCTTCTGTTGAGAGGATCATCCCGGCAATTGATCCTGCATTCTGAAGCCCGATCCTGACCACCTTGGCCGGATCGATGACACCGCTCTCGATCAGGTTTTCATACTCCCCCTTCTTTGCATTATACCCGATTGATGGATCCTTCTCGCCCTTCAGACGGGCGATGATCTCAGCACCTTCAATCCCCGAGTTTCTTCCGATCTGGCGCACCGGCTCTTCGAGGGCACGAAGGATGATCCCTACACCAACATCCCGTCCATCATTGAAGGAGAGATCTGATACGTTCTTGATTGCCCTGAGCAGGGTAATGCCGCCCCCGACGACAACCCCTTCCTCGACAGCAGCTTTTGTTGCATTCAATGCATCATCGATCCGCATCTTCTTCTCTTTCAGTTCGGTCTCGGTGGCAGCACCGACCTTGATGACAGCTACTCCTCCGCCGAGGCTTGCGAGACGCCGCCGAAGTTCGTTCTTCTTAAACTCGGCATCACTGATCTTAATCTGTGACTCGATCAATTTCATCCGCTCTTCTACCATCTCACGGTTGCCTGCGCCACCGACGAGCAGGGTCTTCTCATCATCAACCCGTATGGTATGACAGGTGCCAAGCTGTGAACGGGTGACGTCCTCAAGTTTCAGTCCCCGCTCTTCGGATATGACAGATGCACCGGTGAGTGCAGCGATATCCTCAAGGGTTGCGAGCCGGTCATCACCAAATCCGGGTGCCTTCACGGCACAGACCTTCAGTGATCCGCGGATGATATTCAGAACCAGTGCTGCCTGAGCCTCTCCATCAACATTTTCAGCAATGATCAGGAGCGGCTTCCCCTCTGAAGAGACGAGTTCAAGGATCGGAACGATCTGTTTGATGGTGCTGATCGTCTTGTCGGTGATCAGGATGTAGGGGTTTTCGTACTCGCAGACCATCTTCTCCTGGTCGGTGACCATGTAGGGTGAGATGAAGCCGCTGTCAAACTGCATGCCCTTGACAACCTCAAGCCCTGTTTCAAGGCTCTTTGCATCCTCGACACTGATCAGGCCATTATACCCGACCTTCTCCATTGCTTCTGCGATGAGGGATCCGATCTCCTCATCATTGTTTGCCGATATGGTTGCAACCTGAAGGATCTTCTCCTGGTCGCGGACCGGAATGCTTGTTGATTTGATATATTCAACTGCTGCATTGACTGCTACATCAATACCCTTTTTGATCTCGATTGGATTTGCACCCGTTGAGATGATCTTGATCCCTTCTGTCAGGATCGCCTGTGCCAGCAGACATGCCGTCGTAGTTCCGTCACCGGTCTTATCCTGTGTCCGTGATGCGACCTCCTTGATCAGCTTCGCACCCATATTTTCGAACTTGTCGTGAAGCGAGATCTCTTTTGCAATCGTGACACCGTCGTTGGTGATGATCGGGTTTGTGGTTTTGTCGATGACGATATACCGCCCTTTTGGCCCGAGCGTCACCTTGACGGTATCTGCCACCTTATTAACACCTGAGAGGAGGGATTTTCGTGCCTCCTCATTGAACATGATCTGTTTTGTTGAAGTCATCTGTATCACCCTATTCCACTTTTGCAATGACGTCCTTGAATTCGATCATGACGAGCTCTTCATTATCGACATTGATCTTCTCTGAACTGTACCCACCATACAGGATTCGATCCCCGGCTTGCACGGGAAGTTCCTTTCCATCTTTATAGGTTCCGCAAGCGATCACATCGCCCTCTTTCCTCTTCTCACGGGCACTGTCAGGGATATAGATCCCGCTCTTTGTCTTCTCTTCAGGTTGGATTGGCCTGATGAGAACACGCTCACCAATTGGAATTATTGCCATTGTATATCAACTCTCCTGATAGGTTCGGCGTTCTGCCTTAACATAAGGTGAGTAACAGTTCTATATAAAATTTACTTATTACTTCGGGGCACGGAGATGATTTGCATCCTTCTCTTTCGCCTCTGATAGTGGCGGGCGCAGCATTCATTGGAAGTTTCATCAGTTCAGAGGGAGAGTGAATCCGCATGAGCAGGCGAATACTCATTGCCTATGCAACACGTGCAGGATCGACAGCCGGTATTGCCGAGGCGGTCGTCGAGGTGATACGTGATGCAGGATATGACGCAGATCTCTCTCTGATCAAGTCCGATCTGGTGCCTGATGCCTATGATGCAGTCATCCCGGGGATCCGATCTATATGGGCAGCATGCGTAAGGTGGAGGAGTATGTACGCAAGCATCAGGCTGCTCTAAAAAGCCGCTTAAAAGCAGCATTTGCTGTTGTGATGTCATTTCATTTGTCAAAGATGATGAATAGAAACAGGCTGCGGCACGGGAAGCGCTGAATAAGGCCATCAGTCCACGTGAGCCTGTGCATCCCGGATACTCTGCCGCAGAACGGATCAGGCGAAGCTTTCGTTTCTCCAGAGGGTGGCGCTGAAGGTTGTCAGCTCACCTATTGGCGATTTCAGGGATTATGATGCGATCAGAGCCTAGGCTCAGGACGTGGCCGGGGATCTCCATGATTCATAATCTTCCGGCATCCCGCCATTGCATGGCTTATCAATCTGCTATTTGATGGGTTCTTTTGATTTTACCTGCCTCAGGCCGGTTTGTTGCCATCCTGTGCCATCAGATCGATGATCCCGCCGCCATCCTTTTGATGTTGATTGGCAAATACCCGGTGACAGATTACCCGGCTATGGAGATTCTGCCTGATCCCATCAGTATTGTTTTCTCGATGCTGCTCCAGCTGCTCGTTTAGGCAATGTACTGATCAGCGTGAGTAGATAGCCTCAGCATTTCCAAACTGGATGACATGGCCTGCAAGTGCGGCGGCAAGCTCCTTTCGTGTTGCTCCGGGAGCCAGATCGATCTCACTGTCAAGTGCATAGACCTTGAAGATATACCGGTGGGGTGATCCGGGTTTTGGGCATGGGCCTGAGTAGCCGATCTTTCCAAAGTCATTTACTCCCTGAACTGCTGAGACCGGAAATGAGATCGTCGGCTCTTTCTCAAGTGATTCAGGGAGAATTCTGACAGGCTCGATATTCCAGATGATCCAGTGGGTGAAGGTGCCGCCTCCTTCAGCACTTGAATCTTCCATGATAATGGCAAGGGATTTCACCTGATCGTTGAGCCCCGCGATGGTCAGGGGAGGGGAGCGATCTGCCCCGTCACAGGTGTAGTCTGCCGGGAATTCATGGATGGGTAAGGATATGGTCAGCTTCTCCATTGCTTTTCACCATTTGATGAGTGGCTATCATGCGTATTAAGGGTATGTCATCGCTGTACGAGTGCTTCGGTCTGCCCGTACTGGAGGACATGCCCCCTCATCGCATCTATCACTGCGTGCTTGTTTGCTCCCGGTGGACAGTCGAGGGGAGCATCCAGGCCATAGACTTTAAAGAGGATCCGGTATGTCTCTCCTGCTGGAGGAGCGGGGCCCCGGTACCCGATATCCCCATAATCATTTAATCCTTGTTTTGCCTGGATTGGCGTGGTGATCTCGGCCTGGGTAGGGAATCCGGCTGGTATCTGGTGGATGGCCGGAATGTCCCATGCCACCCACGAACAGAATGAGCATCCGGGTTCAAAAGGATTCAGGGCAAAGACTGCCAGATAAGGTGATTTCAGGTTGGCCAACCGTATCGGCGGGGAAGCGTTTCCTCCATCGCCGGTATGGGTCGGGGGAAACTCTATGAATCCAAGGGTTACCATGAGTTTTTCCATACTGCCGGTGATAGTACCAGGAAGAATAAAAACGTGTTGATTGGGGTTATTATGGCACGGACGGCATCACTCTATACTGACGGGGCATCACGGGGGAATCCGGGGAAGGCGGCGATTGCTTACATCATCATTGAGGATGACCGGATTCTACGGGAGCATGGGGAGGCGATTGGTATTGCCACAAATAATGAAGCCGAATACCGGGCACTGATCGCAGGTCTCAAAGCTGCTGCCGCTCTTGATCTGCATGAAGTAGCTGTCCACTCTGACAGCGAACTGATGGTGAAACAGATGAATGGCTCTTATGCTGTCAGGTCGGCGCGGCTCCTTCCCCTCTATAAGCAGGCAACTGAGGCGAAGAGTATGTTTGATCGTGTCACGTTCACCTCTCTTCCACGGGAAGATCCCACCATTCAGAAGGCGGATGCACTTGCTAATGAAGCGCTGGATGGAAAGATGCCCTCTCCTGTTGAATCATGGCCCGGAGCGTTCGTGAAGCCGATAGGTATCGTCTCTTCTCCGTACAAAATGCCCGGAGATGCTCCACGGCAGGGGAGGCTTGCTCCTGTCGAGAGCAGAATTGAGATCTATCCTGAATATGAAGGAGGTCTTTCCGGGCTTCTGGATTATGACAAACTATTCATCTTCTGCTGGTTTGACCGGAGCCGCCGCGATCAGCTCCGGGTCGAGCGTCCGGGGAGGGGTGGTGTGCGCGGTGTCTTTGCAACCCGCTCCCCGGACCGCCCAAATCCAATCGGCCTCACGCTTGTAGATCTCCTTGAGATCAATGGCAGGATTCTGCGTGTCCGGGGTCTGGATGCCCTTGATGGGACTCCGATTCTTGATATCAAACCATATGAGCCGGATCTTGATTCGCAGTAATAGAGAGGTATCTGGTATTGATTCTTATCCTTTTCAGGATGCACCGATCTATACACCTATAATCTCCCTTTCACAACCTTCCTTTGTATTGTGTATTGAGGCATATTATGACAGATAAACAACAACCACAGGAATGTGATGGGCAGTGCGAAGGCTGTTCATCAAAGACTGAAGGATGCGATTCCAATCTCCCAAAAAAGGTGGATATAGACGTCAAGCATGTTGTCCTGATTCTCTCGGGGAAAGGCGGTGTCGGGAAGAGCACCGTCTCGGTGAATCTGGCCTATGCTCTCTCAAACCATGGATTCAAAACCGGACTTATGGATCTTGATATCCATGGACCAAGCATCCCGAAGATGCTCGGGCTTGAGGAACATAAGCTCCAGATCATGGGAGAGAAGATCCAGCCGGTGAATGTGACCGGAACGCTTGCTGTCATCTCAATGGCGTTCCTCCTTCCTGAGCGCTCCACCCCGGTGATCTGGCGTGGTCCGATGAAGATGGCAGCGATCCAGCAGTTCCTCGGAGATGTGAACTGGGGTCCCCTTGACTTCCTTGTGGTTGATCTGCCGCCGGGAACAGGCGATGAGGCGCTCTCGATCGCCCAGCTTGCACCAAATATTGCAGGTGCGATCATTGTCACAACCCCGCAGGATGTCTCTGTGCTCGACTCGAGCAAGGCACTGAAGTTTGTTGAACAGATCGGGATTAAAAACCTGGGTATCATCGAGAATATGAGCGGCATGGTCTGCCCCCACTGCCATGAAGCAATTGATCTCTTTGGGAAAGATGGCGGGAAGAAGGCTGCCGAAGAGTTTGGTGTCCCCTTCCTCGGAAGCATCCCTCTTGACATCGAAATGCGCAAGGCAGGAGATGAGGGTAAGCCATTCATCATCCGCCGTGCCGAGAACCCCACATGGCAGGCCGTGGATGCCGTCATGGAGAATTTAATCGAGATCATTGAGGAATGATCCCGCTCTTTCTTTTTTTGAGGAGATAAACAACAATATTTAATACTATCTCTGTCGATTCTATCATTAGCGTTCGAATCGAACTCTTTTGTGGTTTGAGACCAAAATGAAGGTAATTCTATGAAGATCGGAATTGTTGGCGGAACCGGGGATATTGGTGAGGGGATGGCACTTCGCCTCTCACATCTCCACGAGGTGATACTTGGATCCAGAGATGAGTCGAAGGCATGTACAACCAGTGATCACACCATTGAGACGCTCAAAGGGCGTGGTGTTCAATCCAGCTGCCGGGGTGTCTCGAACCAGGAGGCCGTGAATGCAGGGGATGTTATTATCCTTGCACTCCCGTTTGCCCATGTCGACTCCACCCTCGCCGGGCTGAATGGATTTGAGAACAAGATCGTCATATCTCCGGTGAACCCGATCGCCCGATCCGGCCACTTTTATTATGATCCCCCAGAGGAAGGATCAGCTGCCATCTATATTAAAAAACGGCTTCCCGAGAGTGCCCGGCTCGTTGTTGCCTTTAACAATATTGCCGCTCATAAGTGGAAGGATCTTGATGTGATCCTCGACTACTCGGTTGCCGTCTGTAGTGATGATTTTGAAGCAAAAAAGGTCATCATGGATCTGATTTGGGACCTTCCGGATCTCTCACCCCTCGATGCAGGACCGCTTGCAGTCTCCCCGATTGTTGAAAGCATCACCCCGCTCCTGCTGAATATTGCAGTATTTAACAAGATGCGGGATGTGGGGGTTTATTTCAGATAATTTCTATTTTCCTGAGCTTTGCACTCAATGCATTGTGGGGCTTCAATTTTTTGATATGATTATGTATCTCTTATAATCCTGCTGTGTTATTGGTAGATTTCTGGATCATAAATTTTATATTATGGTCGCAGTACTTCCACCAATTATTTATATTGATAGAAGGAACCCTCTTATAAAAATACAGTTTAAAGAGTAGTAACGTTTTGGGATTTTCCTCCCGAATCGTCTTTTTCAAGGAGATAGTACAATGAATCTTCGAAGACCAAACGCAAGTGAAGCTGTCGGTACATTCAATCGATCGCGAGATGTTGTTCCAATGTCCGGACTCTGCAGCCGGTGTGTTGACGGCTGCAAAGGCGGCTGTGATATCTGGCTCTCATCATTCCGGGGCCGTGAAGTAATTTATCCCGGACCTTTTGGTGAGATCACCGCAGGTGCGGACAAAAATTATCCTGTTGACTATTCTCACCTGAATATCCAGGGGTATGCTGTCGGTGCGAAAGGACTGCCAGAAGGCGTTCCGATCAACTCAGATACGGCCGTTTTTTCATCAGTCGATACCACGACAGAATATGGGTGGGATATCAAGGTCCCGATGCGGGCACCAATCTTTACCGGTGCACTTGGTTCAACCGAGATTGCCCGTGCAAACTGGGAGCATTTTGCTATTGGTGCAGCAATTTCCGGTATTACCCTTGTCTGTGGAGAGAATGTCTGTGGAATTGATCCAGGTCTTGTTCTTGATGTTCATGGAAAGGTCAAAGAATCTCCCGAGATGGATAGAAGAATAAATATCTACCGTGAGTTCCATGATGGATATGGTGAGATTCTTGTTCAGCTGAATGTCGAAGATACCCGTTTTGGAACCGCAGAATATGTCGCTTCCAAACACAATCTTGAAACGATCGAGCTGAAATGGGGTCAGGGAGCAAAATGCATCGGTGGAGAGATTAAGGTAAAATCACTTGACCGGGCAACAGAGTTGAAGAATCGTGGTTATATCGTCCTTCCTGATCCGACGCATCCAGAGATTAAAAAGGCATATGAATCAGGTGCTATCAAGGAGTTAGAACGCCATTCCAGACTTGGGTTTGTTACAAAGGAAGATTTCCTGGCTGAAGTGGACCGGCTCCGTGATATCGGATTCAAGCGGATCACTCTCAAGACTGGTGCCTATTCCGCTGTTGAACTGGCAATGGCACTCCGCTATGGTGCAGAAGCCAAGATCGATCTTCTTACTATCGACGGTGCGCCAGGTGGCACAGGTATGTCCCCCTGGCCGATGATGAATGAATGGGGTATTCCGACGATCTATATCCAGAGTCTTGCGTACCAGTATGCGGAACTCCTGAAGAAGCGTGGGATCCGGGTTCCCGATCTTGCGATTGCCGGTGGTATTGCAGATGAAGCAAATGGCTTTAAAGCTCTCTGCATGGGAGCACCGTACTTCAAGGCGGTCTGCATGGGCCGTTCCCTCATGATCCCCGGAATGGTCGGGAAGAATATCCAGAAGTGGCTTGATGCTGGCGATCTTCCAAAGAATGTCTCAAAATACGGAAGTACTGTTGAGGATATCTTTGTCTACTATGAGGATCTGAAGCAGAAATATGGCGCCAGGATCAGTGACATTCCGCTTGGTGCGATGGGTATCTACAGTTATGTCGAGCGGTACCGGATCGGCATGCAGCAGCTGATGGCAGGGAGTCGGAACTTCAGCCTGAAATCCATCTCACGAAATGATCTGATGGCCCTCACCGAGGAGTCTGCAAAAGTGACCGGCATACCATACGTGATGGATGCATACAGCGATGCTGCGGAGGAAATTCTCCTCAGCTGAATCTTCTTTTTCCACCCTCCCCAGGTATCCTGACAGGAGTGTCTGTTCCGGAATTCATATCTGGAACAAAGTCAGATAGACGAACGTGATGATCCATCGGTTTATACCTGCTCTTCTGCTGATATGTATCTGTCTCGCTGGCGGCTGTGTTCAGCCAGATATGGTTCTCCCCTCGATATCGCCAGTTCAGGCAGAATATCCGGTTCTGACCATTGATCACACATTCCTCTTTGAAGAGAGCGACATAACAATCAGTCTTCCTCTCGATTATGGTGTCTATTACGGAGCACGGGATGCCGATAAGCAGATCTATCTCTACTCCGATCTCACCGATCATGACTGGCTTCCCTATTATTACAGGGCTTTTATCGATGATCCCCAGCAGGAGGCATTCTTCCAGGAACTGATCGCAGAACTGCGGCGGGTGCGATCCGCTCTCCGTCTGGATGATGACAGGTACCTTGAGCTTTGCACCGTCTTTGTTCAGTCTCTCCCCTATGATGACGATACCACACTGATTGAGCCGAAGTTCCCTATTGAGACATTCGGCGACGGCACCGGTGACTGTGATGATAAAAGCCTTCTTCTTGCCGGGCTTCTCTCACGGGAGGGGTATTCTGTTGCCCTCCTCCTCTATTCCGAAGAGGCGCATATGGCAGTCGGGGTGAAGGGAGATGGCTGCCGGAATGTCGGGGATGGGTATATATTCATTGAAACAACCCGTCCCAATTTCGTTGGTATTGTTCCGGAGATGCTTGCCGGGGATATTGTTCTTGAGTCTGAGCCGATGATTATTCCAATCGGGGATGGAACAATCGGGTATGGCCGCTGCGATCAGACGATCGTGTTGTCTGATCTCCTCGCGTATTGTCGGGATGAGATAGATCGATTAAATACTGAGATGGAGATGGAGTTTGCCGCAATCGAAGAGATGACTGATGAGATCGGGGCGCTTCGCATGGAGATGGATTCCCTCATCCGGCAGCGGAGGTACCAGGAGTACAACCGTCAGGTGCCCGTCTTCAATAGCCTGATCGATCGATATAACAGCCACATTGAGGAGTATAATCGTCTGGTTCGTTCGGCTGAGCGATATGTCGCTATCCAGTCCACCATCATCAACCGGATGCATGACCGGCATGGACTCTATTGTGAGATGCTTGGGGAAGGGGTGATTGGAGAGATCAGAGGTGTGTCCTGATCCTCTGAACCATTCCGCGTCAGTATCTCGTTCATGATTCCGGCAGTTTGAATGGAGAGTACAGCTTTTCTTGAAAAAATCAGAGAATAATCATATTATAACTGAATATTCACCGTACCTGTTCGAATCCCTTCTGGAAAGGGAGTGTATTATAATGGATGGGAAAAGAAGTATCAATTAACCAGATCCAACGATACCTGATGATGAACACAAAACCGCGTCAACCATCTCCCGGGATGGCTTGGATACGGACGGTTCAGAGCAGGCGGGGTGAACGATGGGATTGTTTGATCATCATACCAGAGACGATGCTTCTGTTTTCTCCTTGATTGAAGAAGGTACGCGTTTATATGAGAGTGGACAGTATGCTCATGCAATTGAGTCCTTTGAGAAGGCAGTCGATCTCAATCCCGGTCGATATGATGCATGGTCAGGGTATGGCAGCGCCCTCCTCCAGATGGAACGCTATCCTGAAGCAGTTGATGCATATGACAGGGCTCTCCGGCTCAATCCCGATATGCCTGATATCTGGAGTAACCACGGCGTTGCTCTTGCCAGGCTCGGCCGCCATGAAGAGGGCCTGGCTTCATTGAACCGTGCATTACTGCTTGATCCCGTCCATTACAACTCCTGGATGAACAAAGCCCGCATCTTATGGGAATGCGGGCAGACGGGCGATGCCGTCCTTGCATATGATCGTGCCTGTGCTATCAATCCCATGGATGGCAATGCATGGTATCATCGCGGGGTTCTTCTTGCGGAGATCGGCCGTACTGGGGAGTCTGTCCAATCCATTGAAAAAGCACGTGAAATTGGCTATGATACCGGAATCGGATGGTGCATCTCCATCCCGGCCCCTGATTACATTGGTGATATTGACGTTTTTCCCGAACCTGATGATGAGCCCCCCCGTCCGTCTGCCGATAGTAATACCGGGACTTTGGAATGTGGAGACGCCCTTTCCGGTGAGGGTGGAATAGTTGATCCGGGTGGGGACCCCATCTCTTTCGATTATTCCCTGGCTGTTTCTGTTCTCCCCAAACCTGATGGGAGTGCGGGGATGAGTGAGGAAGATGATGCCGATCCGGATGGTATCACCCGTGAATCGTTTCTGCCTGAGGATTCTGGTACAGGTGATCTGGCGAAAAAAACTCCTGATCTGACTGCTTCAGAGGTTCCGGATGGTTCTTTGGATGGAGATTTCGCTTTTGGTGATGATGGAGATGCCAGTTGGGAAGAGGATCTCCTGTATACAGACGCCGATCTCTTCTCCCCTGAGATTGCTGATGCCCTCTCGGATATGTTTGATGAAGACGGTGAAGGAAACCAGTCTCCATCAGATGGCGCAGGCGTGATCGACTCCTCCGATACGCCTGAGCCTCTTCATACGCCTGATGCAGATTCTGATGGCGATCCGGGTGGCTCGTTGGATGGATATTCTGTTTTTAATGAGGTTTTCTCCGAAGCCAACACGTCTCTTCCCCGGAATGAACCTCTGATAGAGTCTGATACTTCTTCATCTGAGGATGACGAGTCTCTGCTTCAGCGGGACAGCAGTTTTGCCGAGATTCTGATATATTATGACCGTGCAGTTGTCCGCAGTCCTGATGCTGCAGATCTCTGGTATAATCGTGGTCTCGTCCTCTATAACCTCAACCGGTATCGTGATGCTGTCGAGTCGTTTGAAAGAGCAGTTGCGATCAATCCGGACTATGCTGAGGCAGAGAGGAACAGGCGCATCCTGGTAGCGTTAATCAAGAAGAAGATCGTCGATTACGAAAGGAAAGGAACCGAGTGTGCGACTGAAGGCAGATTCGATGAGGCAGTTGTGTATTATGACCAGGTGCTCTCCCTTGATCCTGAGGCTCCCTCTGTCTGGTACAACCGTGGTGTTGCTCTCCGTAACCTTGGCCGTTACTCAGAAGCGGTTGCATCCTATGACCATGCGCTCTCACTTGCACCTGACGATCCCGGAACCTGGTATAATCGCGGTGTTGCGCTCCGTAATCTTGGCCGTTACTCAGAAGCGGTCGACTCCTATGACCGGGCACTCGCACTTGATTCAGATGATGCTGATACCTGGCACAACCGCGGTGTTGCACTCAGGAAACTCGGCCGATATGATGATGCGGTAACCTCGTTTGATCGTGCCCTCTCTCTCAATCAGGAGGATGTGGATATCTGGTATAACCGTGGTGTTGCGCTTCGGAAACTCAGCCGCTATGAGGATGCGCTGGAATCATATGATCGCATGCTTGTACTTGATCCCAACAACATCCTTGCCCTGAATAACAGGGGTTTTATACTCAATGAAATGAGCCGCTATGAAGAGGCTGCCGAATCATACAATAAATCGATCCTGCTTAATCCGGAGAATGCCGCTCCCTGGGTGGGAAGGGGTATTGCTGAGTTTAACCTGGGTCATTATGCTGCTGCTGTTGAATCACTGAACAGGGCTCTTGGAATCGATCATGAAGACAGCTACGCATGGCAGGTTCATGGCCTTGCCCACGCACGACTCAACCACCATGCCGAGGCCGTTCTCTCATATGATCGTGCTAGTGCTCTTGATCCATCTGATGCAAGAATATGGGTTATCCGTGGCCTCTCACTCATGGGAATTGGTAACTATCATGAGGCGGTCCTCTCATTCGAACGAGCTCGTACGCTGGATCCGGATAATCCTGATATCCTCTCCCATCGGGATGAGGCAGCCCGGATGATTCCAGTGGAGGAGAGGATTTTGCCGGTGGAAGAGACAGCTCTCAGATCCGGGGTTGAGCCGGGGCCTGTATCCCCCACTGAGGTTGGACGCTCCCGCTCACCTGCTGCCAGTTTCTCTGTAACACTTGATCACTCCAGGTTTATCAGGAACCAATGGCACCGTGTTCGCCTGACGATCCGGAACGAGGGTGGCGATCCAGTCATCGATCTGCTGATCTCGTTCTCTGAGGATTTCGCCACCAGACGGCTGATCCCGGTCACGGTTCCTCCAGCCGATCAGGTTACCCTTGATGTCGGCATCAAACCCCTCTCGGTAGGGATGGTACCTCTGGATCTCAAGGCTGATTACCGGGATGAGAAAGGACACGAATATACGAGGATATTTGAGTTCTGGATAGAGGTTCTTCCTGAGCCCTGAAGGGATCTTGATCGTGGCATTCCCCGTATCCGGGGTGTGCAGGTGATTGATCCGCCTTTCCCTCCCTGCTTACATGATCCCCAGCCCACAACGCTTCGTCATCCTTATCCTATCCAAAACGCTTCTCCTACGTAGATGCGACCCAGGGTTATCATTCACTCCTCGGTGAGCCTGGATCATGCCATTATCGGCTATGATATTGATATCGGGCTCCATTATGGAATTCTCGGGGAATATGTACCCGATGCTCTTCTCGTCGGGTCAACGACAGCAGCGTTTGGTGTAAAGATGTTTATGGATAGCAGCCAGCCTGAGACGGTAGCAGGCCGGATCCGGCCGGAGCTGGTTCCTGATGACCACCGGCCAATTGGCGTCTTTGTCGAGAGCAGGGGTATCCTTCATGAGCTTCTCCACTTCTACCGGCAGATGGAGCATATCCGGGATGTTGTTGTCCTTGTATCTGAGGCGACACCTGAGATCTATCTTTAGTACCTGATGGAGTGGGGTACCCGTATTATCCGGTGCGGGGAGGCTCGGGTGGATATCGGAAGAGTTCTGCGGGAGCCTGAAGATCGTTTTTTGATCCGGACAATTGTCTCTGACAGTGGTGCGAATCTGAGCGATCACCTCATTCGATTGGGGATTGCTGATGAGATCAGCTTTATAGTAACCCCGGTGATCGCCGCAGGTGATGGTAAGAGGCTCCTTTCATCTGTAGGTGCATGCACCCTCGATCTGATCGGCTCACGTGATCTGGGTTCAGGGCGGGTGCATCTCCGCTATGCTCTCAGAAAAGAACCAATCCGCACCTGAAATCAAAACAGAGAACAATCGGGACGGATTATCTGATTGTGGTTTATTTTTCGATATAGTAACCTTCTTTTGGCACAAAAATCTCGAATCTTGCTCCTTTCCCCGGCTCGCCATTCTCGGTGATGGAGATTCTGGTAATGGTTAATATCTCCTGCACAAGGAAGAGTCCGTACCCGGTATTCTTCCCATAACCCTGGTCAAATATCCGTTTTTTCTCTTCATGCGGGATGCCGGGGCCGTTGTCCTCATAGGTAATCGTCAGTCCTGACCCGGTCTCCCTGCATATAATCCGGATCTGATCTGCTCCTTCTGCGTGGCGGAGGGTGTTATCGATTAAGTTTGAGAAGACCTTCTGGATCATCGGATCTGCAAGAATCCTGACTTTTGGTCCTTCATAGCTGAAATTATGGATCCCCTGTTCGCGATTCCTCTCGATCGTGCTCCAGATTGGTGTCCATACCGGCTCGCTGACGCCGAGCTGTTCATATTCGCGGGTGAAGATGATCTGCCTCTCAATTGCAGATACCGCATCAGTTACCTTATCAAGATACTGTGAGATGGAGGCGCTTACATCTATTTCACGTGTGAGATCGAGGTATCCCTGTGCGATCATGATCTTGTTTAAGATGTCGTGGCGGGTGATGCTTGAGAGGAGGTGGAGTTTATTGTTTGTCAGGCGGAGTGTCTCCTCCATCTGTTTCTTCTCGGTAATGTCACGACCAACAGACTGGTATTCCCTGATATGCCCATACTCGTTAAAAATTGCCCGATCATTCCACTGCTGCCACCTGACTTCACCGTCGGGCATGATGATCCGGTGCTCAATGGTTCCAATGGGGTGCTCCCGTGTGAGTGATGCAAAGAACTTTTTGACCTTCTCAGAATCATCAGGATGAATCTCGGGGGAGAAGCTCTCTCCAAGGAGTTGATCCTTTGTTGTACCGAAGTATCGGGCATATGCATCATTGACAAGGATATGCGTTCCATCCGGTCTGAACCTGCATATGAATTCGGACTGGTTTTCGATGACCGCCTGGTATCGCTGTTCACTCTCCCTGAGTGCCGTCTGTGTGGTAACGATCTCATCGAGCTGCTGGCGTATCTCTTCCTCGGTTGCCGCCAGTTGTTCATATGCTGCCTGAAGCTCCATATTCTTCTGCTGAAGTTCCAGTTCCCGCTCCCTGACTTCTGTTATGTCCCTGCCGACGGACTGGTACTCCGTGAGTTTCCCTTTCTCATCATAGATCGCCCGCGTGTTCCAGCGTTGCCAGACGATCCGTCCATCCGGCATGATCACCCGTTGTTCGTTGAATGCGGATGAGTTCTCCGGTGTCAGGGAGGAAAAGAGGCGGCTGACATTTTTTCGATCATCCGGATGAATTCGTGGCTTGAACTGGGTCCCGATGATCTCCTCATCCTGCATCCCAAAGAAGGTGCTGTATGCCTCGTTCACAAAGAGGTGGGTTCCATCGGGCCTGAACCTGCATATGAACTCGGTCTGGGCCTCGACGACATTTCTGTACCGCTCTTCACTCTCCTTAAGGGCTTTCTCTACTTTTTTCCGCTCTATCGCATACTGTATCTTATTCTGGAGCTCGGCAAACTGGGATCTCAGATCGCCTCCCTTCTGGATATAAAAATCTGCACCGTTGTTGAATGCCTCGATCACCACATCCTCCCGGCTTTTCCCAGTAAAAATGATAAAAGGTGTTTCATCGCCATTCTGCCTGAGATGTTTGAGGAACTGGATGCCGTTCATTCCGGGCATCTGGTAGTCTGAGATGATCGCATCAAATGGGTGGTTGGAGAGGATCTGTATTGCATCCACTGCGCTCTCACAGGTAGAGACGGTTAACATCGGGTTCTTCTCGAGAAAGAGCTGTCCAATTTTGAGCAGGTCGGGTTCATCATCAATATAGAGGAGTGTATGTGAAGTCATGATCAGACCCTGATGAGATGCCCGATGGAAACTGAAAAATATATTCAGGTATCCCTTATGGAAAAATGTTGAGCTCATCTGGTTATGAATGTTTGCATTGGATTTTTCTAAAATATCGATGATATTTCTCTTGATTTCGTTATGTCATTCTCTAGGTTTTATTATTGTGTATTTAAAGATGGTTGGTTATATTTATATTATTGATTATTATGTATTATATAAATATTTACTTCTCGGGCGGCACACCTTCATGGGGGTGTATTGTGAAAAAAGAAGAATGCCAGATATCTGATCATATTAGTGTTTTGGATACCCCATATACATGAGTTTTTCTTTGATCTCGTCAAGGATTGCGGGTTCATCGATAGTTGCCGGAACCGTATGGGGGATGCCATCGGCAATTTTTTTGATCGTCCCGCGCAGGATTTTTCCTGACCGTGTCTTTGGAAGGCGTTTTACAACTGCAACCTCCTTAAAAGATGCAATCGGCCCGATCTTCTGCCGTACAAGTGCAATGAGCTCAGATTTGATTGCTGTTTCTTCACGTTCCACGCCGGCCTTCAGGAGAACAAAGCCAAGCGGTATCTCTCCTTTGACCGGATCGTGCACGCCGGAGACGGCACATTTGGCAACATCAGGATGGGATGCGAGCACCTCCTCCATCGCGCCGGTCGAGAGCCGGTGCCCCGCCACATTGATGATATCGTCGGTCCGCCCCATGATCCAGAGATGCCCGTCCTCATCGATGAAGCCGGCATCGGATGTCAGGTAATAGCCCGGGTATGCCGTGAAGTAGGTGGTGATAAAATCAGCATCATTTTTCCAGAGCGTGGTGAAACAACCGGGTGGAAGCGGGAGCCTGACGACGACATTCCCTGTCACTCCGGACGGGACGTTGTTGCCTTCGGTATTGAGCATCTCTATCCTGTAGCCGGGAACCGGTTTTGTGCATGATCCGGGTTTTACCGGCAGCAGCTCAAGACCGGCGCAGTTGGCTCCGATCGCCCACCCCGTTTCTGTCTGCCACCAGTGATCGATCACCGGCACACCGAGTTTCTCTTCTGCCCAGAGCAGGGTGTCCGGATCACACCGCTCGCCTGCCAGAAAGAGTGTCCTCAGGGATGAAAGATCGTATCTGCTGATATAGGATCCATCTGGATCCTCTTTCCTGATCGCCCGGAATGCGGTTGGGGCACAGAAGAGGACTGATACGTGATGCTCGGCAATCACCCGCCAGAAGGCTCCCGGATCCGGGGTGCCGACTGACTTTCCTTCATAGAGGATCGTCGTGCACCCATGCAGGAGCGGTCCGTATACAATATAGGAATGGCCGACGACCCAGCCGATATCGGAGGCTGCCCAGTATATTTCTCCGGGTTTCACCCCGTAGATCTGCTCCATGCTCCAGGAGAGCGCCACCAGGTGGCCGCCATTGTCCCGCACCACTCCTTTTGGTTTGCCTGTGGTGCCTGAGGTATAGAGGAGGTACAGAGGATCAGTTGCTTTCACCGGGATGCAGTCAGCGGGTTCTGCATCGATCAGCTGATCCCATGTGATATCTGAATTATCTGGTAGATTAATTGGGTACTCTTTCCGCTGGACATAGATGCATGCCGAAGGCTGGTGGGTGCAGAGGGCGAGCGCTCCGTCAAGGAGCGGCTTATAGGAGATGATCCGATCCACTTCGATTCCGCAGGATGACGTAATGATGATCTTGGGCTCTGCATCCTCGATCCGCTTTGCCAGCTCGCGGGAGGCGAACCCGCCGAACACGACCGAGTGGATGGCACCGATCCGGGCAGAGGCGAGCATTGCGATGACCGCCTCCGGGATCATCGGCATATAGATGACGATCCGATCTCCTTTCTGCACCCCAAGCTTCCGGAGGCCCCCGGCGGAGCGGGCAACGAGATCACGCAGCTCGGTATAGCTATATTTTCTGATTGTGTGTGTGACAGGGCTGTCATAGATGAGGGCTGTCCTGTCTCCCCGCCCCTCTTCGATATGGCGGTCGAGGCAATTATAACAGGTGTTCAGCTCGCCCCCCTCAAACCAGCGATAAAAGGGTGGATCTCCGGCGCTAAGCACCTGGTCATATTCTTTTGACCAGATGATGTTTTTAGCCGCAGTTCCCCAGAACTGTTCGGGATCAGTTATCGATTCACGAAATGCCTGCTCATACTCTCCACTCATACCTCTCCTCTTTCTATTGTAAAGTAAAAACGGGGGAAAAGTTCTTATTTGTTGCTGTATTCACCGGCGGTGGAGTGGGGGAGATGGTGGTGAGGGGGGTGATGTATCCTGTAATGTGAAGAGGGTATCTGTTCACCAAATTGATTTAATCCGTTATAGCTGAGTCTCATATGGATTCATCACGTTTATACCGGGTATCTTCCTGAAATGTGCATCTTCGGTGTATATCGTCTGAATATGGTTTTCGAGCATTGTTGCAGCCAGCAGGGCATCCCAGAAGTGGAGCTTATGCTGTTCTTTGATCTCATGGGCATGGATGATTGTCGTTCCTGTATAGTGAACAATATTCCATCCCTGAAATGAGATTACAGAATGAATGAATCGCTGGATATCTTCTGATGGCATTGAATCTGCGACCTTCTCGGTGACAAC
The DNA here is from genome assembly GCA_013329165.1 of Methanocalculus sp. Taxonomy (GTDB): domain Archaea; phylum Halobacteriota; class Methanomicrobia; order Methanomicrobiales; family Methanocorpusculaceae; genus Methanocalculus; species Methanocalculus sp9912u. The sequence continues at coordinate 95,338 of DUKV01000039.1, forward strand.
GACTGAGAACTCTGCAAGGTTCTGATAAGAGAGAGAATATCTTTCCTCCGATTTGAAACAGCCCGCGACAAGCTGATGAGAGATATTCCTTTTATATTCGGCATTTTCATCAAAAAGATACACAAGGATATTGGTATCGATGAGCGGTGGTGCTTCACCGGTCATAGAGATCCTTCCTGTTGCTATATCTCTTCTCTCCAAACCGGTATGTCTTCCTGATGAGATCCAATGCATCCTGTGCAATGGCTTCCTGTGTCTTTTCGTGAATCCAGAGTTTCATCGCATCGGTTGCGGCCTCACCCAGGTATCCTTTCCGCTCCCCAATAACCTTTTTTGCTGTGCTCCGAAAGCGCCGCTCCGTTTCATCATCGATGCTGAGTGTGATCGTTCCCATGAATGTAAGTATATCTCAAACTTATTTAAATATTCTGTATATGTATGTTTATGTGTGTTTATGATGGAGTCATCTCTTATTCTGCCACTCCTATCTGTTTCTGCTTACAGCTCCCGGGACTCATTATTTATTCAATCCTCCTCGCCCGCATCTCCGTATAGATCTCCCCGATCCTGCCCCAGCACGCTTCCCCATGGTATTTCCAGTCCCTTGCCGAGAGGCCTGAGGTAGATGGAGCGATAAATACAGAACTCTCCCCGATCATCCCAGATTGTATGCCATATCCGATATCTCTTCTCTTTAAGGCGTTTCTGGCGGCTTCTTTCCCATTAAAGACGATTAAGCGGGGTGCATATTCGAGCATTTTCTGCACGAAACTCCCGGTGTCGTACTCTGATTTTGTCAGGGATCTGTCTGATCCCGATTCAGTCTTGTTCAGATCGGTAAGCCCGATTCCGTATTCCAGAACAATCCTGCAGTCTTCTATGGAACCGGGGATTACAATCTCTCTGCCGGTTTCTCTGCCGGTTATCCGGGAGAACTGCGGCCAGAATTTATTTCCCGGCCCGCAATAGTAACACCCCTTCTCTGCTGACTTCCTGCTGACGGCAGATCCGCAAAAGACGATTAAAAGGTTATGGGCTAAGATATCTTCGAGAATGTGCATGCCCTGCCTCCAACCCTTCCTGTAATCATAGCTGTAAACTCACTATCTGTAACCTTCCTGCTTGTAACTCTCCCTGTAAACCTGCCAGTAACCCTATTGAGCAATCTCTTCCTCCACGATCCTGATCTCCTCTTCGGTGAGCCCGTAGAGTTCGTACACTTCTTTATCAATCTCAGCATCTATCGCCTCGATCTGCCGCTTCATCAGCTCGCGGGCATGCGCCTCACGCACTCCGCTCACCTTGTTATTCAGGTCAAGTATCCGCTCGACAAGGGCAACAATCCGATCGTGCCGGGCAACGTCATCGGGGTTGGAGGGATCGATGGTGCGGATAGGGAGTAATTCAACATATTGAGAGAAAAACCGGAGGTAGCCTCCGCGATACACAGCTGCCATATTGCGATAATAGAAGTTTATCAGGTTAGAGTTGAGGATTCCAAGTAAGTATGTGTCGTACTTAAACAGATTATAGCATGTATTCGCATTATAGAACCCTCCATCACGATCAATAGTGAATTGTGGTCTTTCAGCAAGGTCGGGGAACATAATTTTTTGGTTTTCAAAGGATTGATAATAATCGCATCCCCTTAACTCCCACCAATACTCACCTTTGTCCCATCTCTTCTCAGCATCCTTCTGAAAAGGTTTGAGATAAGAGGCAATAGCCGGATATTCATTTTCCATCCATTTCCATTTACTCTGATATTTCTCACCCTTTTGATTTGAAAAGCCTTTTTCAAAGAGAATCAGAAATTGCTTCTTTTCAAGAGGTTGATACCGTTTCACATCTCTTCCTGCCAAAAACGGCTTGATTATCTCCTCACTCTTCGGATCTTCGGTAATCAGCCGTTCCCGGATCTCTGCATCGATGACGAATGCCTTATTCAAGCCGGTAAGAATACCCCGATATATCTTCCCCTGAACGTACTCTCCAAGTGGAACTCCCACCTGCCTGAGTTTGTTAAGCAACTCCTGCACCCCGCCATCGGCAAGCGACCATCCGCCATCGTCCAGTTCATCCTGATTGACCTGATACTGGTTCTCTTCAATATATGTGGCGAGATCGGGGAAGTCCAGATTATGTACCTGCGTTGCATTGAAGGTGGAGTCTCCATTACCTGATTGAAGCGTGATGATGCAGGGGTAGGTGGTTGCGTTCGTGAAGACGGGGAGATCCCCAAAGTCCACAATCTCCTCGATCTGCTTTGTCTTCAGCCATTGCCGGAGGGGTTTTCCATAGTTTGCCCGCATCCACTTGTTTGCAACAATATAGGAGAACCTGCCCCTCTTACCGAGAAGAGAGATGCCTTTCTCGATGAAATATGCATAGAGATCCGCTGTTCCTGCATAGACGGCATACTGGTTCTTGAAGTAATCTTTCTGCCCTTTGAGCAGTTCCTGCCTCACATACGGCGGATTGCCGATCACTGCATCGAATCCGCCCCTCCGCATAATCTCGGGGAACTCACGTTTCCAGTCAAAGGGGTTGATCTGTCGGATTTCTTCATCCGTGAGTGCCGTCTGGGTGTCTTTCTGGATCGTGGTGTAGATATCGGGACCAATAAGCGAATTACCGCATTTGATGTTCATATGGAGGGAGGGGAGTGCCCGTTCTGCAAAGAGTTTCAGCTGTTTTGAGATCGTCTCTTCGTTTTCGCCTTCGAGCACCTTCAGCAGCAGGGAGAGTTTGGTGACTTCGACTGCCTGCGTATCGATATCAACACCGAAGATGTTGTTTAAGAGAATCCGTTTTCGTTCAGCCGAGGTGAGTTGCCAGGTACTCCGGACACGTGAGACCGATCCATCACCCCCGGCGAAGATCGGCAGTTCAATGTGATCGTTCTGTGTTCGGGATCTGGACTTCGCACTTTTCTTTCCTGGCATCACCTGATATTGTGCCGGGATGAGTGCCTGCACCTCTGTTGAGGTTGCCCCTTTCCCCTTGATCATCGGCACCAGATGTTCAATGTACCAGTCACGGTGCCAGTCAAGGAGATACTGGTATGCTCCGATCAGAAACGATCCCGATCCGCAGGCGGGATCGAGTATTTTAATCTCAGAGACCTCTTTGGGTGTTTTGTCCCTGACAAGCTCCCCTACCGTTTTGGTGACAATGTAATCGACGATATAGGTCGGCGTGTAGAAGACCCCTCCCGCCTTCCTGACTTCAGGCTTATATTCGACCTTTGCCTGTCCCCCGTCGGTGAGCCGGATCACCTTTCCGAGGAATTGTTCATAGACATGTCCGAGGATCTCAGTCGGAATGACAGAGAACTCAAATGGACTCTCAGGGTAATAGAGGCGGTTGATGATCTCCTTGAGGACTTTGTCATCGATTGTTATTGAGAGTGATAGGGTGTCTGGGCTCTCGGTTCTCCCTCGTTCCTCCTGGAAATAGAAGATCCCCGAGTTGTAGCGGTCATCTGCTTCGATGAAGATGTCGCAGAGCCGCTTGTAGATCCCTGTTCCTTCCCGGAGATCGAGAAGCCGCTCATATCTCTCAATACCCCTGTCTTCGCAGATCCTGAGGAAGATGATCCGATCTATCGTCCGCTGGACAACGGTATTCAGCTCTTCCAGTGTGATATCATTCCGAAGGGCGATATTTCTGGCAAGAAGATCCCGCCACTTCTCGATATCCTCAAGGAACGCATCATCCACGCGGGCAGTTCCACGTTTCCCCTTTTTGGATTCGGCAAACCTATCGAATGATCCGAGCTTGATCGATTCCTGTGCGAATATCTCCTCGATCCAGCCCCATTTCTCCGGGTATTCCTTGAAGGTGAAGTAGGCGATCCGGGCGGTTGCTGCGGTATCGTTCTTTCCAATCGGGATGGTGCAGTCATAGACCGCAAACTCTTCAAAATCAGTCAGGATGCTCAGTTTCAGGTTTGCATTCCAGGCATATCTTCTGAGCTGGAGGGCTGCGTTGGTATCATCCTTTATATTGACATCGGGCTTTTTAGCCTCAACAATGAATTTTGTCTGCCCGCCGATCCGGAATGCATAGTCGATGAAGAGCGTCTTCCCTCGGATCTTAATCGGTTCTTCATGGGCGACTTCCTTGTATGCCTCAGAGTATCCCTTGTTATTATCGACATCCCATCCGAGGGCATGGAAGAAGGGATCGAGGAACTGCCGCCTGAGTTCGGTTTCATTCTTCTGCCCGCGTTTATACGAAGGAAGATGAAAACCGAAACGCTCGACAAGATGTTGTATTGCTTCAGGGCATGCAGCCGAATCAACCATTGTAATCAATTGGAGGGATGGGATGTTGGAATAGAAAAAGGGGTATGATCTGAAGCTCTATAATTCTGGCTGGCTTATCGGTTTTTATCTGCAAGGAACCTCTCTGAAAGCAGGGTGATGTCATGAAGGTCAATGACATGGTATCCCTCATCCCGTAGCCGCTCTTTCCCGTGAATTTCCTTTGCTACCAGTGCATAGCGGTCTATCCGCTTGCCATCTCTCCATCGCACATTTTCTGCCTTCTCCTTTAAGGCTGTAATGACTGCCCGTGCATCCCGAATGCTGAGCTCAGACCATTTGCATTCACAAAAGAGTGCGGTACCTGTTTGTTCATCGAGCCCGACGATATCAATCTCTATTTCGTTCTGCCACCATCGCCCAAGACGTGAGTATGTTGTATCTGGAAACAGGATACCTCTCCGTATCAGATCCTCGATAAGTATCTCGAACATCTCTCCACAATATGGAGCGATCGAGTCCTGAATCGATTGAAGAACCGCTGAAACCTGTCCGGTTTCAGTTTCTGCACGCCTGGGATACACAAAGCGGAACCAGAATGTGAGATAAGGATCATATAAACGGTAATGCCGCCTTCTGAATCCGGCATGGGCGGTTACCGGAGCTTCATCCCGAATGAGCTGCATGCGTGATAGTATGGCAAGGTATTTGGATACCATCCCTTTATCAAGTCCGGTTGCCTGGCAGATTGCTGATAGTGTTGTATGTCCGGACACAAGGGCACGAAGAATTGAGATATAGTTGCCTGCTTCCCGGAATTCATAGTGCATCAGGAGTTCTGCCTCAGAGTAGAGGTAAGCACCCTTTGTCAGGATCTGCTCCTCCACATTCTCCCAGAACGAGCGTTCCGGGTTGAATAATCTGATATATGCAGGTATTCCCCCAAGGATACACCAGGTCAGCATCAGGTCATGTTCAGAATACGGGAGGAGTTGCCTGAGGTACGGGTAGGGGAGCGGTTCAACCTGCCACTGGCCTGTTCGTCTGCCATACAGGGGGCTTGTGTATGCCAGGACTTCACTTTCCATTGCGCTTACTGATGATCCTGAGATGATCAGCATCACCGGCTCATGGGCAAGGATCTGATCCCATATCTTCTGGAAGATTGAAGGAGTTGCCTTATCACGGGAGATCAGGTACGGAAACTCATCGATCACAATCACGACCTTCTCTCCATCTGGTGGTGCAAATCTCCGGTGTGATATAAGAGCCTGAAATACTGCCTTCCAATCCGGATAACTCCCCCGCTCAAAATCCGGATCGTGTAGGTATTCTCCTGCATAGTGTGCAAAATCCGAAATATTCAAGGCTGATCCCTCCTCGGAGGCAAGGAAGTAGAAGCCTCTGGCCTTGTTTAGAAATTGAGTAAGGAGAGTTGTCTTCCCGACACGCCGCCTGCCATAGATGATTATGCACTCCGGCTTCTGTGAATGGTATCGATCAAGAAGGAACCGGAGTTCATCATTCCGGTCGATGAAAATTTGTTGATACATAAGTATACTACTTTACTGTCAACTTACAAGATAAAGGTGATGGTGTGTGGTGAATCCCGTGTTTGAGGCTCAAAAGGATCACCCTCTCTGGCTGATGGTCTCAGGTGGATCAGTATTTGATGCGCGAATATGAAATTGTATATTCTATATCTCACTATGGGTTACTATGGCAACAACGATTCAACTTCAGCCGGAGACAAAATCCCGTCTGGATGACTTGAGAATGACGACATAGGTCATAGGTACTCCTGCGCTCTTGGACATCGAAACGAGTGATGTCGAAAATTCAAATGATATCTGTGACAGGTCTGCACTGTTTTTGCTCATTTAATTTTGATCCACTTGGCTCATCAAAAACCGATCCAGTTGGATTCCGGATTTTATTATCACGATTGATGAAGATTTATTGAGACATAAGTAGACTACTTTGTAGTCAACAAACTGGAGGATCATTAAAACAACATCCTTCCTATGTGATAGTATGACATTCCAACTCGATCTCTCCTTTCAATCTTCAGGTCGATCGCTGAATTGTTCGATACTGCGATATCTGTCCTTTAGAGCGAATGATCAGGATCAAAGTATCCTAAAACGAGTAATGCATGTCTGGATCTCGATTTAACGTCCTTAAAAGAGAGCCGCCGGAGGGAGTTGAACCCTCGACCTGCTGATTACGAATCAGCCGCTATGCCGGGCTAAGCCACGGCGGCACTGCGACCATTCTATTGGCTTTGAAAAGGTTAAAAGGTTCTGTTCTCCTGCCTCTTTACCCCCTCATCCTCAGGAATATCCCACGAGTATCCCGTGTGCGATCTCCTGTCTTTGTTCAGACTATCGCTTACGAGTATCCACGCATCGTCACCGATTCGCCAGCCTGCTGCTCTTTTGGGGGCTCGATGGTGCCGAACTTGGATTCGAACTCGGCGACACTCTGCTGGAGCACTGTCAGGAACTTCTTCGCATGCTTTGGGCTGATGGTAACGATGGACTTCGCCTTTGCCTGGTTGATATTTGGTATCTGGTGGAGGAAGAGGAAGGTAAATTCGTCGTCCCGGAAGGCGATCTGGATCATGTTGCTGTACACGGGATCGAGATCCTGCGGCACATTTACGGTTATTTCCTTGGAAGCCATGCAAATCTATTAGCGGAGTGAAAAGAAAAGCTTTGGTACGCATGTCTGCTCCAGCAAGACCCTCAGAACCACAGTTCATCCCGGTCTCGACACTCGTCCGCACCTCGGTCTGCCCGGTCCGGGTGTACCTGGAACGGCATGAAGGGATCGTAGAACCGCCGGAATACACCATTGCAAAACAGGTCGGCTACCATCTCGGTTCACTGGCGTTATCAGATACCCCGTCGGTTGCGGAATCTGAGACTGTCTTGTCTATTGGCTCTCCACAGGATCCGGCCGGTCATTCAGATCCCCTTGTTGAGGGGATCTGGGAGGAGATCAGGATCGTCAGGCCAGATATCGACGATTCAATGAAAGAGTATCTGGAAAGATGCATCGCCGCCTGCCGGGGGCTTGCCTGGGAGGAGCCGGTGGCAGCCGATGTTGCCTGTGCGAACAGGAAGTACGGCATCTCCGGCCGGATCGACTGGATGTTTGGCAGAAGGCCCGCACTTGGAATCCTCAGGGCAACCCGTGCCCCGACCTATGGTGTCTGGAAGCAGGATCGGATCCGGGCGGCTGCATATCTGCTGGCAGCAGAAGAGATGGATCAGCTGAAGAATGGAGGGGAGACATTCCCCTCGGAAGTTCGGATCGCCTATATTCCATCCGGCATCGTCCGCACGGTCGCCCCAACCGCCTCGGACCGACGGCGCCTCCTCGCCGCCCTCAGGAAGGCAGAGGCGATCTATCGCGGCGAAACGCCGCAGGCACCGCCGGATGCCCCCTGCGACCGCTGCCCGAAGCAAGACATCTGCACCCGGGGCGCCCGCGACCCACAGACGCTCTTTGATAGGTTCTTCAGGAAAAAGTGATTCTTAAAAAAGGGGTGGTATTGGGGTGCTTATCCGGATTGAGGTTTATCTGGATTGAAAGCTGCTCAAATTGCGCAGATCATCTGTTCAGCAGTGTTCGTGAGAGGATATATTCGCCCCGTGCCTCGCGGGTGGTCCCGACGATCAGCCATTTTTCATCTCCGTGATCCTCGACAACACCTGCTGCCTCGATCACCTCTCCTGCAAGGGCCTGCCCGGCATAGGTGTGGGTGAAGGAGAGAACAAAGCTGATCTCCTCGTGGTCGATTGCATAGACGGACGGGTTATCAAATGCAAGTGAGGCATCGGTCACGGTCGCCTCGATAACATCACGGCCGATTGGAACTCCTTTTTTAATCGGAACAGCGTTCTGCTCTGTGTATCCACGTGAGAAGAGGAGATCGAAGTAGGTGCCTTCGTACTCTCCCCGGTTATATTTCCGGGCTTCATGGGTAACGAAGTCGTCAAAGGAGATCTCAGGGACCCGCTTCCTGTAGACTTTCCTCCACATCTCCTCGCTCATCTCCGGGATCTTCCCTTCTGCAACAGCCTCGGCAAGCTGCCGCTGTGCTGAGAACCAGTGTTCTCCATAGACGACGAGATCGATATCGGATGCCTCGTTCTCCAGCCCGCAGAGGAGGGAGCCGGTGCAGCCGAAACTCTTCTCAGGGAGGCTGAAGAGATTTGCGAGGTTCCGGACACGTGGATTGTCCTGCATGATCCTGCCCATCTCTTCTTCCGGCTTCAGGACAGACACGATCTGATCCAGCGGGATCCGATGAACGGTATCATTCCATTCGGGGTGATGCTCAAGAATCCAGGCGAAGGCCTCGTCAAACTCGATCTTCCGGTACCGCTTTCCATCTGCACATGTTCGCTCACCATCAGGATCAGGCAGGTATCTCAGGACACAGCCTGCCCGCTCGTCGTTGTCGTACACTGAAACGGCATATATCCCCCCGTCTCGATCAATTACAAAATCACGAAGCCGGATAGGCTTCTCCAACCGAACTCTCTCCATAGTGCTCAGTCCATGTCGATGAGGAACCTGACGATCTCATCGAGCTGTGAGCCGGGTCTGACGATCTCTTTGGTGGCGAGATCCACAACGGTGCTTGGTGTCCCCGGAAGCTCTCCTCCATCGACGAAGAGTTCATGCCGGACATTCACGTCATTCTTTGTTCTTGGGGAGATGTCGCCTGAAATATTTGCGCTGGTTGCGGTGATCGGGGCATCAAGTTCACTGATGATTGAAAGCGCTATTCTGTGATCCGGCCAGCGGATCCCGATCATCCCGGTGCCACCGGTCAGTTCTGTCGGCACACAGCTCTTTGCCTTTAGGATCACTGTCACAGGACCGGGGAGGAACCGGTTGATGAACGCTTCTGCCGCAGTATCAAGATGGGCCACACAGGCGAGCATCTCGATATCGGATACCGCAATTGATATCGGTTTTCCCCTGAGCCGGTTCTTTGCTTCATACACGCGCTCGATTGCAATATCCGAGAAGGCATCCCCGCCAAGACCATAGACCGTCTCGGTCGGGTAGACGATTAAACCGTCATGCCTGAGGATGGAAACTGCCTGCTGTATGATATCATCCATATCTTTCATAGTACCAGATCAACTCTTTGGAACGTATGTTTCGCATGTTAAAACTCGCGTCCCTTCACTTTGCTGATGTCAAAGATTGCCTTTTCAGAGACATGCATCACGGCAAAGACTCCTGCCTGGATTGGGTCGGTGACGACGAGATCCGCATGTTTTGTGACACTTCCCGCCATCTTCAGGGCGATAACCGGTATTCCTTCTGCCTTCACGTTCTCGACTGCCCGGCTGATCTTTCCACCCATGATCGATCCGGCAAGAACCAGGATTGAGGCACGGGGAAGGCGGGTCACTGCATCAACTGCGAGTGCCAGCGTCTTCTCCCCGACAAGCGGGATGGTATCGACAGAGATCCGCTCCCCCCGGATATTATGCCGATCCGCCTCATTCACAGCACCCATTGCCACCTGAGCGACCTGGGCTCCTCCGCCGATGATGATCACCCGCTGGCCGAAGATCTTCGAGAAGGTCTCATGGGTCTCGACCTCAACGATATGGGGGAGGGCTGTCAGTGCAGCAACAATTGATCCGAAGTTGTCATCTACCTCAAGCTCCATATCAACCCATGCAAGACCGGTCTCGGGTCCGCGTTTGATGATCTCCTGCTGGATCGTCAGAATATTCCCATTCTGTTCGGCCAGGGTGGTTGCGATATCGCGGAGAACGCCTTTTTTATTCTCGGTGATCAGGCTGATCGCATAGATTGAAGAAGAGTCCATTCTGATGCGATAACCGGGATTCGAACCCGGGCTAGAGGCTTGGGAAGCCCCTGTCCTACCACTAGACTATTATCGCGCCCCCTCATTTTATCTGCTTCATGGCTTATAGACGTTGTTGTTCTGCACCCGGAATGGAATGAAACAAGAGTTCGTTCATGCCGGGGAAGAGTCCATAGACTGAGTCAAAGATGGAGACGAGGGAGATCATCAGGAGTGCGCTGATTTCGGGGGGGACTGGGTCGTTATTAGTGGTTTTCATCTCTGTTCCTTCTGGGTTCTATTCTGTATTGCTCTTTTAAAAAATGAGTGTAGGGGGTTCAAACACCCTTATTCAGAACGGATAATCATTTGGATCTCCGATATACTGGTCAAGGTTTTTGAAGGTGACCTGTGTTCCGCCACTTGTCACATAGAATCCATCACGGGCAATGACGACACCTTCGAGGAATGCTCCGTTAAAGGTTACCCTGCCATTTGGTGCAAAGAAGACGCCAGTAACGCCACTTCCACCCATGCCGGTGATGGTGATATCCCCGGTTCGAGCGATAATGATGACATTTGTTGCAGTATCCTGATATGTTGTGGAGGAGTAGCTGTCAGCAAATATCTTCATATTGCTTGTTAAAGCTCCGCCAGAGACGTACCCGCGTTCGTCATACCAGCCAGCTGGTTTCGCAGGCGGGATCTCCTGATCCGGCATGTCGAACCCAGGAACCGTTGCCTGATGGATGCATTTGGCAAGGATATCTGCCGGGTAATTTCCTGGATGGGCAATCGTCCCAGTATAATAGATTCGTGTATCTGGAGAGAGCGTTGGCGTATTTCCAAGGTTCAGATTGCCATCAACATAGACATTACCATGGATACGGGCATCTTTAAGATCAAAGTTGCCATTAACATAGACATCTCCATAGATATCCCGCTCTCCTGTCCAGAGCCTCATATCCCCGTTCACGTAGATATTACCCGGCTGAGTTGATGATCCAAGCCCTGCACTTCCAGAATTGAGATTCACATTTCCATCAATGTATATCGTTGAAACTGCAACAGCTGCGCCCCCATTTAAATCTGAGGTGACAAGGCCGCCAGTAATCACCACCGTTGCTCCAGGGCCATTGACATTATCTCCTTGGAAATTCAGGACATTCCCATACACAAAGACGTTCTCATTGATTACAAAGTCAACGAACGACTCTCCTTCGACTGTTATATAATCAATCTTCGTCCCGGTTATGTTTGCATCTAAATTATTCACATCCTTCTTCGTCACCGTCAGGCTGACAGTATACGTTCCCGCTGTCACATAGGTGTGGGTGGGGTTCTGGGCTGTCGAGGTATTGCCATCCCCAAAGTCCCATGCCCACGCGGTTGGAGAGTGAGTGGTCAGATCGGTGAACTGGACAGTAAGCGGGGCAGTGCCGTTGGCAACATCGGAGGTGAAGTCAACAACCGGCGGGCATCCGGCATTATAGTTATCCAGGATCTCCTGCGGGGTGAATACCCGTTCATGTGTCCCAAGGCAGAGGATGTTGCCGTCGAATTTTCGTTCCATCGATGTAGGATCAGGCCACTCGATGCCGGCAGGGCCGCCGATCTGGTATAAGCCGGGCGATGGAATGAGCCCTACGGCAGAAGCCCATCTGCTATTCTCCTCAACACCATTGACATAGATACGGAGCCGCTCATTTTCGGGATCATAGACGCCCACCACATAGTACCACGCTCCCTCAACAGGTGATGTGGTTGAGAGCAGAGTGGGTCTTGCATTATCAGCTGTCCTGATGGCAATCTCAAAGTTCTGATTATTCTGATTATGCTGAAGGTGATAGCGGCTGTTTCCATCTGAGTTCCCATCGACAACGATCGTCGCCCACCACTGATCGTTGGCGTCCGGTGTTGGATTCCTGTTCCATCTGACCCATGACTCTACCGTGAACCCTATTCCAGAGCTGGTGACCGTGATATAGCCCGTCTTTGTCTCAACCCCAGATCCCTCATCTCCTGATGCAAACAGGCTGACCGTGTAGTTGCCGGGTGAGGTGTAGATATGGGTTGGGTTCTGGCTCGTCGATGTTCCACCATCCCCAAATGTCCATGACCAAGAACGGTTCCCTGATAAACCGGTTGAGAGATCGGTGAAATTGACGAGCAGTGGCGTATCTCCACTCAATGGAGTGGCAGCAAAATCAACCTGGTACTCTACCGGATCGGTGCAGAAGCTCTCGATGACGCGGTCTGTCATGTTTGGAGACTCCCATCTGAGCTGGAGGGAGGAAGCCCCTGTATTCTCAAACATCTTTACCCGCACCGGATGATATCCAGTTTCCAGATATTTTGTGCCTGTAACTGTAGTGGGTGCATGGAAACCCCAGTTGTCAACCACTGGTGTATCAGCATCATCGATCTCGTTGATCCAGAGGCGTGAGCCATCATCGGAGCGAAGTGAGAATGTATAAGTATCTGCCGTATCAACGACCAGATACCCCTCATAGATGATGCTGAAGTCCTCCTGTTTCCCAAGTGTTGCGTCGGGCCAGTTCACCTCATCAGTCGGCTCTCCATACTGGCTGACTGCCTGGGCATCGGCAAACCGGAGGCGCGGATCGATCCGTATGACCGGGATGCCGGAGAAGTCCTGTTGTGGGTAGTAGAATCCGCGAAGACCCGGGCTGCAGGGTTGCTGCTCGAAGTTCGCCACAAGGGTTACATCTCCTGCCGGCATCGTGAAGATGAATGCAGATGTATTGGCTATCTGCACGCCATTCTGTGTCCAGTTGATGAACTGATAGCCTGCACTGGCCTGGGCAGATACGGGAATTTCTTCTCCAGCCTCATACAGGCCTGAGCCATTGACGGTTCCCCCCACCAATGGATCGGCAACAAGTGTGAGATTATATGTAACTGTTGGATCTATTGCGAAGTTTGCCACCAACGCCACACTTTCTGCTGGCATAGGATAGGTGAAACCTGGTGATGCACTGACCAATACGCCATTTCGTGTCCAGTTGCTGAAGAGCCAGCCCGGATTGGCATGGGCATTGATCGCCACTCCTGTTCCGGCTTCATAAAAGCCTGCACCTGTCAGCATCCCCGCTCCAGATGGTGAGGCAATGAGAGTAAGTTGGTAGGTATCCGGCCACGGTCCTGGCGGCACCCCGATATCCCCGATTGTGAAGAGGAGTGCCGGGAGATCCGGTCCGGTATGGACGATCTGCACACTCACATCCTCTTCGAACATTCCGGGAAGGATAAGCCAGTCCCCGGCACCATACCCCTCCCAGCTCTCACCTTCAAGAATAAAATTAGACGTTTGATCCACGCCATCCACAAAGATTCTGGTCTTCTCCCGGAAGAGCATATCACCGCCACGATGGATAAGAGTCAGGTTCCCTGACTCATTATGGATATCCACCCGGAGCGCCGGCACTTCAGCAGGCGGCCCCTGGGAGAGGAGGGTCACCCCGACGATCCCAATGACCAGGACGATCAAAGCGGAGAGGATCAGCGTGCCGACCAGTTCAGAGGCGGCGGTGGTGTGGTGCTCCTGTATCATTCCCATTCCTGAACCTCAAGGTGTGATAAGCAATTCTCCATTTTCGTATATGGTTACACCATCTCTTTTTACAATATTGGCCTGGCCTATAAATCTAATAAAATCATTTTGATCATTTGGATAATCTAGAATAATCAATGTAGGCTCTGCAGGCTTCAAATTGATAAATTCATATTTTAAATTATTTACTCCTTCATCGATTGTCTGGTTCTTTATTATAAGTCGCGTAAATTGGTTTGTACCATCTGATGTAAATACAAGGCTTGATTCGTAGTCAGTATATTGTGTTATCCAACTTTCCTTTAAATCTCCACTTAATAAAACATCATTCCTATAAATTGTGGTATAATCACCTGAAATAGACCATCCTTTATTACCCACTGAAAATAAATATGCGCTAGCTTGATTTGGGTGTCCACCAAATTTAATCGATAATCTATCTCCAGAAGTAAGATTCACTCTTGTTGGTGCAACGTCTCTAATTATATATGAATTAGTATTATTAATAGTTAAATTAACAAATCCACTTATTGAAGCCTTGTTTCCAAGCCTGATTCGAGTAAAATAAATTGCATCCTCATCGAGCTTTTCAGAGAAATATTCCACATAATTATCTTCCAGATATTCCTCGGCATACTCGTCCAGCTCCTCCTGCGTACACTGCCCGCCGGGACCCAGTGTCGGCGGCGTCCCTGGGGTGATAGGTACACCGCCTCCGGTTACCTGCCCGATACTGATCTCGCGGATAAGATTCTGCTGCCCGCCGCGTAACGAGATGATCTGGATGCGCTGTGGCGTTGTTGTTATCGGTATTTCGAGGACTTCCCCTATCTCCCACGGCCATCCTCCGGATGGTGCCGGGATCGGATCAACGGGATTCCCATCAAGAAGAAGGGCAAACTCCCCGGGAACCATCGGATCTCCTCCATCATGATAAATATAAAGTGTGGTTGTTGTATTGCTCGCAATCACATTCAGATCCTGTGTCTGCACGGGAGGTGGTTGAGAGAGGAACCCGGCACCAATGACCGCTACTGCGAGTACAACTAGTGATATGAGAAGGATCGATCCTATAACCTCAGAAACTGCTGAACTCCGGTACATCATGTTGCTCCTGTTGCAATTGACTGCACCGAGATGGTGTAATATATATATCTGTACTGGATTTCCTCAGGACCTCCCTGGAGGTCGATTCTGACCACGTCTGTGGGATTGCGATAAATAGTACATGCACCTGATGAAACGCCAGACTGGAATCGCAACTCCTTCAGGGCATTCTCCCAACCGCGTGCAACATTGGCGTCCTCAAGATAGATGGTAATATTTGAATAGGGTGTAGCTGGTGCAGGTATCAGGGAATAGCTCTGTGTCCGATTCGTCATTTTGGTATCGATACGAACCGGCCCCTGCCCTGAAAGTCCAACCTGCCCGGCTCCTGCCAGTTCTACCAGGGCAATAAATGTACCTCCTGTCTCAAAATTGATAAGTGGAGAGACACGTGCGACCGTCCCTGATGACTGTTTGAGGAAGACGCCCCCCATCTGGTAATAGTATGACTGCGGGATCCAGTAATGGTTTGTTGCGTCATACTCAAGTCTGCCCATCTCGAACTCGATGACAGCGGGTGCACCATCCTTGCTAATCTCAATTCTTTCCACGCCACCGGATGCGGCAGGCTGATTCGCCACTGCAATCGCCCCTGTCGATCCTATAGGACTCATCACCGGCAGGAACAATCCTCCCGCCTGCGTCGCACCGCCCTGAGACCCGAGGGTGAGCGAATTTGAGAAGGTTACACCGGTAAGTGACTTGTAGGGATCATTCGGCTCATGATTCACCCACAACGAATCCGCCGTCACCTTATATTGCGTGAACCAGGTCCGGACATAGTTCATATGCTCGATCTCCTGCTGCCGCCCTTCCGCAGGAACCACGTACACCATCCAGAGGGAGAGGAAGATCATGAGGATAGCAATAATCAGGATGAACCCGATCACTTCAGAGAGGGCATCATCTGATCGTGGATGACCTGCTTGTAGATGACCTGGTTGTAAACGACCAGGTTTTGAACGACCAGCTTTTGGACGACCTGATCGTGCTGTATCGGATGGTTCCGTATCAGGCCATCCACCATTCAATCGTGACGTACCAGATCGTCCAGTATCCAGGCGGGCAGTCCGGGACCGGTTCATTCGCCTCGGCATGATGATACATGGCATCATCATAATGAAAAAGGTACTCTTCAGGAGATCTCTCTCAACCCGGCGTTTCCCTCCTCCCGCATACCCGGATCTCTCCACTAACCTTCCGCATACAGTTTTACTCTCCTGTGACCAATAGAGAAGCAGAGATCCAAATGACACTTCCCACTCCCCCCTCAACACAGATACTTACTACCACCCCCGCGGGGCGATCCCATGGACTATGATGAACTCGTATCCGGCCTCATGGAGCGGGTTGAGACCCTTCGGCCTGACAACCTCAGCGACGGCTGTATCCTCTGCTACCAGGGGGCAAAGCTCGTCCTCTTCGTCACCGGCCTCTGCGACCGCACCTGCTGGTACTGCCCCCTCTCGGTCGAGCGGAAAGATCTTGATGTCGTCTTCGCAAACGACAAGCCCGTTCATTCGGATGCCGATCTTATCGCAGAAGCAGAAGCGATGGATGCACTCGGTACCGGCGTCACCGGCGGTGAGCCCCTCCTCTTCATTGACCGGACGGCTCGCTACTGCAGGCTCTTAAAAGATCACTTCGGAAAGAAGCACCAGATCCACCTCTATACCGGCCGGGCCCCGACAGAAGCAGATTTAGCCGCACTTCAGGGGCTTGTTGACGAGATCCGGATGCACCCGCCGTACGAAGTCTGGGAACACATCATGGAGACGGACTATCCGGCATCCGCACGGAGAGCAAAAGAGATGGGCTTTGAGATCGGGATCGAAGTCCCCTCCCTCCCCGGCATCGGGCATCTCAGACCCATGCTCCCATTGCTTGACTTCTTCAATATCAATGAACTCGAATGGGGCGAAACCTGTGCAGACGAGATGCGGAAACGCGGCATGGAGTCGGAAGAAGGCCTCTATAACGCCATTAAAGGGGCAAAAGAATGGGCTGAAGAGATCACCGATGATCCGAAGGTGCATTTCTGCTCCTCCGGCTTCAAGGACGCCGTCCAGCTGAGGGAGCGGCTCATACGGATAGCAACAATGACCGCCCGGAACCTCGATGAGATCACCGATGATGGCACCATCGTCTATGGGAGGATCAGATCCACAACTGATCTCAGTCACCTCCTCGCCACATTCGAAGAAGGGAGCTACGAACTCCAGCCGGATGGCAGTGTCGAATGCGAGTGGTGGCTTCTTGATGATCTGAAGGGAGAACCCGGCCTTGAACTCGAGATCATCGAACGGTACCCAAATAACGGCATGATCGTGGAGATAGAACCCCTATGATACTCAGATCCCTCCTGGAACCCATCTATTTCCGCATCCTCAGATCGACAATCACCCATATCCCAACCCATATCGCGATCATCCAGGATGGAAACCGGCGGTATGCAAAAAAGATGGGGCAGAAGACGGGGTTCGGGCACAGCCAGGGTGCCAACACCACCGAGACGATGCTCGAATGGGCGCAGGAATTTGGGATCAAACACATCACCCTCTATGCCTTCTCAACCGAGAACTTCAGACGGAGCGATGAAGAGCTTGCAGAACTCTTCGAACTCTTCAAGGACCGGTTCTTAAAAGTAATCACAGATGAGCGGGTACACAGAAACAAGATCCGGGTCAGGATGGTCGGCGACAAGACCCTCCTTCCGGGCGATGTCCTCGCCTGTGTCGAAGAAGCAGAAAAAGCAACAAAAGAGTACAGCAACCACTACATCAATGTCGCCATCGCCTATGGGGGGAGAAACGAGATCGTCCATGCCGCCCGCCGCCTCGTCTCACAGGTCAGGGCGGGCACCCTCAGATCTGACGAGATCACCCCGGCGATGGTCGAGGAGAACCTCTACGGCGGCCTCGGCCTCCCGCCGGTTGACCTGATTATACGAACAGGGAATGAATACCGGACCTCAAACTTCCTGCCATGGCTCGCAAACGGAAACGAATCCTCAGTCTACTTCTGCGCACCATACTGGCCGCAGTTCCGAAAAATTGATCTCCTCAGGGCGATCCGGGTCTATGATCAGAGAAGACGATCAGGCCCCAAATCGTCGTGCCCGTGACTGGAAGTCCCTGATCGCACGGAGCAGATCGGTCTTCCTGAAGAACTCCCAGTTCACATCAAGGAAGAAGAGTTCGGAATAGACCGACTGCCAGATGAGAAAATCAGTGAGGTAACTCCCGCCCGTCTTGATGATCAGATCGGGTGAGGATCTGAAGGTGAGATGTGACTCGATCGTCTCCTCTGTAAGATCACAGGGATCAATTCCTTCATCCGCTATCTTTTGAATGCTCTCTGTGATCTCTTCCCGACCACTCCTGCCCACGACGATCAGAACCGGGAGCCCCTCTCCTGAACAAAATACCTCATCTTTCAGATGCAGCTCGAGACGGGCATGCTCCGAGACCGCCTTCAAATCCTCGATAAAGGGTGTCACGCAGGAGAGATCATCGGTATCGATATGAAAGGTCAGCATCCCGATCCCCGGCACGGCTTCCGCCCATCTGACGACATCGTTGATCCGCTCAGGCGCAGAACGGAGATCGAAGACTGTCAGCATAAAACAGATCTCGCGGGGGGGGGTGGTGATCTCCCGCATCAGCAGGTATTCATAGAGCCTGTGTATCATCGGAAATAGTCCAGTAATCCGGGTAATGAATAGGTATTCAGAATATCGCGAGCTCCGCACCAGCCACGCCGGGCCGTCATCACGCCATATCTCATCGCGGCAAAATCTCCCGGCCCATGAGAGTCGGTCCCGATTGTAATCTTCACTCCTAGTTCTTTTGCCGTCTTCAAATAAATATCATCAAGGTCGAGCCGGTATGGTGAAGCATTCAGTTCAACTGCCACCGCCGACTCCTTTGCCGCCTCAAGAATCCGTGGAATATCAATAGCAGACGGCTCCCTCCTCCCGATCAGCCGCCCCGTAGGATGGCCGATTATATCGACATGCTCGTTCTCTATCGCTGTTATCACCCGCCGGGTGATCTGGTCGGCCTCCTGGTGCAGTGAAGAATGAACCGAAGCGATGATCAGATCGAGATCGGCGAGGACAGCATCAGGCAGCCCCAGGCTCCCGTCTGTCATGATATCCACCTCGATACCCGCGAGTATCCGGCACTCATGCCTCCGGTTTGCCATCTCGATCTCATGTGCCTGTTCGCGCAGCCCTTCGGGAGTGAGGCCCCGTGCAACCCCGAGTGAGGCGGAATGATCCGAACAGAGGATGTACTCGTATCCACGTGCGTCTCCGGCCGCCGCAAGCTCGTCTACCGAGAGCGACCCATCTGATCCGGTTGTGTGGGCATGGAGATCCCCCCTGATATCTGACTGCTCGATCAGAACTGGCAGTGTTCCGGCTTCGGCGGCAGCAACCTCACCGCGATCCTCCCGGAGTTCGGGGGGGATGAAATGGAGGCCGAGAAGCGAAAAGACCTCATCCTCGGTTCTGCACCGGGTCATCTCCCCGTTCTGTTTATTCAGCAGCCCGTATTCATTCAGCTGCATCCCGCGTGCAATAGCCCGTTCCCGGAGCCGGATATTAAACTCCTTTGATCCGGTGAGGTACATGAGCGTCGCACCAAACTCATTGGGATCTGCAAACCGGATATCAACTCGTTTCCCACGATAGAAGAATGAGGTCTTCTTCATCCCCTCATCGATCATCTCACTGGCAATCTCCCTGATCCCGGGATTGACCGATTGCGCAGGCTCGGTCGTCACGATATCGATATCTCCGACTGTGCTCCTGCCGCGCCTGAGCGACCCCGCATATTCAAATGTCCCGGGAACGAGTGTGGTGGCAACCTCTCCGGCAATCTCCTCTGCCTCCGAGATGAGCATCCTGCCGGATCGGTTTGAATAGACCCTGACCGCCCGGAGGATCTCTTCTTCTTTCTTCTCTCCAAATCCCCGCAATCCCCGGATCCGTCGCCCCCGGGCTGCTGCCTCAAGCTCTGCAAGTGATGTTACATTCAGGTGGCTCCAGAGCTTCTGCACCGTCTTTGGTCCAACCCCATCCAGTTCAAGCAGTTCCGGAAGATCAGGAGGCACCTTCTCCATCAGGGCTTCCAGTTCAGAGCAGGTTCCCGTTTCAGCAATAGCAAGAATGGCCTCGGCTGTTCCCTTCCCGATGCCATCCAGTGCCATCAGTTCAGAACGGCTCATCCCGGCAACCGCGTGCGGGCTCCTCCGAACCGCCTCTGCTGCGCGCTGGTACGCACGGACTTTGAAAGGATTCTCACCGATCACCAGCAGGAGATCGGCAACCCTCTCAAGCACTTCGGCAACCTCCGCGTTCACCCCGCTTCCCATACACGGGTATTGGTATCCATCTCCTTATAGATACACGCATTTCCCTCAAATGGCATACTATATCATTTACGACTCAGATACTCTGTATATGCAGACCTCCCTTGAGGAAGATATCCTTGAAACCATCCTTCTGATCCAGCAGAATGGTGACGTCCCAACACAGGAGAGGATTCTATCTCATCTCTCTCAACCGGAGGCATCAATTTCCACTGCACTCGAACAGTGCATGCATCTGGATCTCATCATCTCCGGGGGCTCCTCCGGCTACCATCTTACACCGGCAGGAAGAAGAGCTGCGGAGATGATCTCACGAAAACATGCTGTTCTGGAATGCTTTCTGAAAGAGACACTTGGTCTTGAAGCAGAGGCTGCCTCCCGTGAAGCATGCCTCCTGGAACATGATATCTCCGAAGAGACGATTAACGCTCTTGATTCATTCATGCAATCAAAAGGGGGTAGATGCCGCGAACACCACAGGCGTCCCTGCCCCACCCCTCCAGCATCCAGACCACTTCTCTCCTTCCCGGAAGGTGAGCCCCTTATCGTCACCTTTGTCAGTTGCCCGGGCCGCCACCGGAGGCTGATCGATCTGGGTGTTATCGAGGGTGAACCGATCATCATACGGAGAAAACTCCACAATGAAGCCGTCGTCATCTCGGTGAAAGGGTGCGATATCGCCCTCTCCCCGGAAGTCGCTTCCGAGATCCATGCACGGAGAAGTAGATGACCAGACCCCTTTCCTGCGCGCTCATCGGAAACCCGAGTGTGGGAAAATCACTCATCTTCAACCATTTGACCGGCCTTGGTGTTGAAGTCAGCAACTATCCCGGCACCACCGTCGATCTGATGCGTGGAAATGTCTGTTTTCAGCGCGAGATGATCGAACTCGTCGATCTCCCCGGCATCTACTCCCTAGAAGGGGAATCCGAAGAAGAGACGCTTGTTCGGGGAATTCTGAAGCGGAAGGAGGTGGATATTCTTATCGCCGTCCTGGATGCCACCCATCTTGAACGGAACCTCTATCTTCTCCTTCAGATCGCAGAATACAAGATCCCGATGGTTATCGTCCTGAATATGGTCGATGAAGCGGAAAAGTATGGGATAGAGATCGACTACGATATCCTCTCAGAAAAGATCGGATCGCCTGTTATCCCGACAATTGCCTCTGAGGGAAAGAATATTGAGGCGATCATCGATCTCGCAACCGGAAAACCCTCTATCCCGACAGTCGCTGTTCCGTACGATCACCATGTCGAAGCAGCTGTCCGGAGCCTTACCACGGTCTTTGGTATCGAGAGAAGTGCTGCTCTCCAGGCACTCGTACGCCCTGAGGGATCAGATGATCTCGCTGACTCGGCGCAGGGGCTTGGAGCCGAGATCGAAAAGCGGCATAATATGACTCCGCACCAGATCATCGCAACCAACCGGCACAACTTCTCTCATGCACTGGCAGGGGAGGTAACCGAGCAGCACTCCCGCCCTCCCCGTTTTGATCTTGACACGATTCTGACACGGGCATTTCCCGGTATTCCCATCCTGATTGCCATGATCATCGTCATACTCCTGCTCGTATTCACTGCAGGCGCATTCTTTGAAGACGTCATCGTCACCTTCTTTGATGTCTATGCAATCGAACCATTCCTTGCCCTCGAACTTCCCGGAATTGCATCAGCTGTAGGCCTTTCCATAATCATCGCCCTTCAGGCCGGCATGGGGATCGCGTTTCCCTATGTCTTCATCTTTTACCTGGTCATCTCGATCATCGAGGATTCAGGATATCTCACCCGTGCCGCGTTCCTCGCGGACCACTCAATGCACCGGTTCGGGATGCATGGGCAGGGGATCATTCCGATGGTCCTTGGGTTTGGATGCAGTGTCCCGGCACTGATGAGCGTCCGCCTCCTCACAACACGAAGAGAGCGGATCATTGCCTCGGTCCTCGTCACGATGATTCCCTGTTCAGCCAGAACTGTTGTCATATCAGGGATTGTCGCCTCCTTTATCGGTCTTGCCGCTGCATTCTCCGTCTATGGAATCGTCTTCCTTCTCGTCTTTGCAACCGGGATCGTACTCTCGAAAGTGACGCCCGGCCAGCAGTTTGGGATGATCCTTGAGATGTCGGTACTCCGGGTTCCCCGGCCCGATATGGTTGTGAAGAAGGCCTGGACCCGTCTCTCGGAATTTCTCTTCATTGCCATGCCGCTCCTCCTCGTATCCAGTGTCTTCCTTGGAATCTTTGAGTATCTCGGACTTGTGTCGACATTCCAGGATATTATAACCCCCTATTCCGAGGCCGTCCTCGGGCTTCCGGGATTTGCCGCTACCGCTCTTCTCTTTGGCATCCTCAGAAAAGAGATGGCATTTGAGACGCTGGTTGTTCTTGCGGGAACAGCAGATCTCGGCGCAGTCCTCTCAGGTGTGCAGCTGTATATTTTTGCGGTTGTCTGTGTCCTTTTTATCCCGTGTATCTCAACAATTGCTGTTTTAATCAGGGAAATTGGAAAACGGTGGGCGATACTCATATCATTGTATACCGTCGCCGTAGGTATCATTGTAGGCGCATTGTTAAAAATAGGGATGACGTAACACGTAGTATATTATGTACAGCTACCAGTTCGGTATCCCTGCACTCGACGATCAAATCGGCGGATTGACCTCGGGTGCGAATGTACTTATCCTGGCACCCCCGTTATCGGGTGCCGAGCGGATTGCATATAATCTCTCATTTCCTTCTGAAAGCGAATACTCGGTTCTTCTCTCGACAGATGAACGGGCATCCGAGATCCTGAATTTTTTTAAGCTGAATGGAACGGAGAGGAGAGCCATTGCGATCATCGATGCCATCACAAAAAGCGATCTGCCGAATGTGCCTGATACCGACCGGATGAAATTCATCGCAAGTCCGGTTGATCTGACCGGTATCAGCATCAAGATGAGCAAGATGTTTTCAGGTATCGTCGATGAGAGCCTGAAGACTCCAAAACCCGGTATTTTTCCTCCCCCTATTCGGTTCTGTGTCAACTCGCTCTCAACATTCCTGATGTACCGGAAACTGGAGGTGATGTATCAGTTTGTCCACGTCATCTCTGCCAAGATCAAGAAGAACGAGTGGATCGGGCTTTATACTTTAAACAACGAGTCGTTTGATGCCCGCACTGTCTCGGTGATTAAACAGCTGATGAACGGAGTGGTTGAAGTGAGAGAAGGGACAGATAGCTTTGAACTGAGGGTTGTTGGTCTTGGAGGACGGATGACTCCGTGGCTTCCGTATTCATTTGATCCGAATGGGAAACTGGTGGTGGAAGGATGATATATACTGGAATTGATGCGCTGGATGGACTGCTTGAAGGAGGGATTCCTGATGGGAGCCGGGTTCTCTTCTCAATCGAGCCGGAGGCAGACGGACAGCATTTCCTGATTTCGATGCTCCATACTGCTGTAATTACCGGCAAAAAAACATTGGTTATTGCACCGTTTACCGGCAAAGATGCATACTATGTTGATATTGCGACACAGAGTCATTACCATCTGGACTGTTATGATGAACTGATCAGTTTCCTTGATCAGCATGATGTCGAAGCAATCACGAGACAAAATCCTGACCGGAATGCATGCAGGGCAGCATGGCGGGACAGAATCCGGAGCATTGTCACAGAGGAAGAGATAGACGTTGTCGTCGTCTATCTTGATGTCCTCTCGGATTATTTTGAATTTGCCGGAGCAGTCTCCCTCTTTGACGATCTTGGATCAGATAAGCCGGTCACCATAGCCTTTGAGTATTTTAATCTCTTTGGTGAGGAGATGCTCAATTCAATCCTCCGCGAAACCCCCTGCGATCTCGTAATAACCCTTCAGTCGGGAGCGGGAGTTGTCTCTTTCTTCAACTACTTCACACTCCATACCGTATCCTGGCTCCCACTCCCGGCCCGTTCGCTCCCCTATATCGTCACCGAAGGTCATATTGTCCCCTATATCCCGAAGATTGTCGTAACCGGCCCCTCAAATTCCGGCAAGACAACCTTTGTCAAGAATATCTCGGAGAGCGGGATGTCAGTCGATCGCCTCGGGGTACTTGGCACGCCGACAACCGTTGCTCTTGATATCGGCCATATGGCAAGCAAGGGTTTTGATATCAATATCTATGGTACTCCGGGCCAGGAACGTTTTGACCCGATTGTTCCCCAGCTGGCACGGAATGCGATGGGTGTCATTCTGATGGTGGACGTCACACACCCCGATCAGATGGCCCGGGCATTGAAACTGAAGACAATAGTTGAAGGAAATGCTGTTGTTCCGCTCATAGTTGTTGCAAATAAAGCCGATCTCGAATATTCAGTCACTGAAGAGGAGATCCGCACCGCTCTTGAGATCGGGCCGGGAACACCGGTATTCTTCATATCGGCAACCGACCACAGACAATGCCGTGCTGTCATCGATTCAATGGTCGATCAGATCACGCGGTTTGAGTATTGAGGATACAGATGCTGACATTTATCGGACTTGGGCTCTTTGACGAGCATGATATCTCCTTAAAAGGACTTGCTGTCATCCGTGAGGCAGATGCAGTCTTCCTCGAAACCTATACCTCCAGGCTGATGGGTGCGGATATGCCTGCTCTTGAAGCACTCTACCAGCAACCCATCCGACTCCTCTCCCGTGAGGATGTCGAACAGCACCCTGAACCGATCCTGGATGCAGCAGAATCGGGATCCGCCGTCTTTCTGACAGCCGGGGATACCATGGTCTCAACCACCCACGCCGATCTCAGGATTCGAGCGGCTGAGCGTGGTATCCGGACCACAATCATCCACGCGGCTTCGATTGCAAGTGCAGTCTGCGGCCTTTCCGGCCTCCAGAACTACCGGTTCGGAAAGTCATGCTCACTCCCGTACCCGGAAGCGAGATGGATGCCCACCACACCTGTTGAGGTGATTGCAGCAAACCGTTCCCAGAACCTCCATACGATCGTATACCTGGATATTCAGAAGGAACGGTATATGCGGATATCTGAGGCCATTGCGATCATCGAGGAGATCGGTGCCCGGCTCACTATCACAATCCCTCTCTATGTCGGCATTGCACGTGCAGGTTCAGATGATCCGGTTGTCATCGCAGGTACGGGAGATGACCTTAAAAGAATGGATTTTGGCCCGCCGCTCCATATCCTGATCGTGCCTGCAGATCTTCACATGATAGAGCGTGAGTACCTTGAGTTGTTTGCCGGCCTTCCTCCTGAATCAGATTCAATCCAATGAATGCTCCGCTTGCCGAACTCTGCCGGTCTTTCACCGAAGCGCTTGAGAAAACGGATCCAATGATCAACCCTGCATCTCCCTATCTCCGGGTTGCAGAAGAGATCCTTGAGATGGCGTTTGCCTACCTTGAGGATGGTGTTGTCTTTTACAGAAGGGGCGATCCCGTCAATGCCCTTGCCGCCTGGTGCTATGGATATGGGTGGCTTGATGCCGGTGCAAACCTTGGTATTCTGATCGTTCCATCACTATTCAGAGAGATCCCAGGACTTCATGGTTCGATCCCCTCAACCTGTATTGAACACCTTGACGAGAAGACAGAACGATACCAGCGGATGCTCCATGAAGCCTGCCTCTCAATTGAAGATGCACCGGATGTATCAAGCCCAGTATATCCATTATGCAGCATAATCAGGGACTGTGTGGAAGAGTGGCACATGAAGGGCGAGGCATACCATGCCCGGCAGGATTCTGCATCGGCACTTGCTGCATACAGTTATGCATATGGATGGCTTGATTGTGGCGTGAGGGCAGGGCTCTTCCGGATAACCGGAGATCGGCATCTCTTCACGGCATAACTGCCAGAAGATGTTTTAAGAATGGCAGATAATGATTGATGACATAATTGTGATGTACAGGTACTGAGATGAATCAAGAACATAAGAAATGGATCTGGATCTCAATTGGGATCAGCACCCTCTTTCTCCTCGGGCTCCTGTACTTCACCTTTGACGAGTCCACGATCGTCGCCCTGAAAAACCTCAGCCCGTTTATTCTCCTCCTTGCCCTCACCATTCATGTTATTGCCCTCGTCTGCTGGGCTCTCCGGATCAAGGTGATGGCATATTCGCTTGGATACCGCGTGGGACTCTTTCATTGCATCAACCTCGTCTTTGCCAACCTTTTCCTTGCCGGGATCACCCCTTCCCAGGCAGGAGGCGAACCGGTGCGGGTGCATGAACTCTATCGGGCGAATGTAAAACTCGGGGATGCGACTGCCATTGTGATCATGGAGAGGGTGCTTGATGGTATCATCTTCGGACTTGGCGGAGCAATAACCCTCTTTCTCCTTGGCACTGCCTGGAAAGATGTAAATCTCCCTCCAATTGTCAACACCGTCATTTACATTACCTGGATCGGTGTCATAATCGGGGTTGTTCTCTTTGCCTTCTCGGTCAGAAATCCCCTTATCTTAAAGAGGCTGATGCGGGTACTCACCGGCTTTCTGACCAGGAAGTGGGAGATGGCCCGGATCGAGCGGTTCATGGAGAAGGTCGATCGTGAGGTGGATAACTTTCATTTCAGCCTCGGCAAGTTCATCGGCAGAGGGAAGCTCGGTCTCCTTCTCGGTCTTATATTCACCGGATTTTTCTGGTTCCTCGAATTCCTTATCGCCTCTGTCCTTCTGATCGGCCTTGGTCAGGGTCCGCATTTCCTGGAATCATTTGTATCGCAGCTGATTATTGCAATCATCATGATGATCCCGCTCACACCGGGTGGTGCCGGGGTTGCCGAGATCTCGATCAGCTCGATCTATGGTCTCTTCATCAGCACATCGGTCATTGGTGTCTTTGTCCTGCTCTGGCGGATTATCCTCTATTATTTCAATATCGGAATTGGTCTGGTATCAAGCCTGCTGATCGTCAAAAGGGAAGTTGGATCAGGTGAGGGTGACCAACAACTTCATAAAGAGCAGTGACATTGACATGGTCATGGAGCAGGTCAGCTGCGAGGTGGCGGGTGTCTACCTTGCGATACACGATCTTGGTGTTGCCCCGGTTGTTCTTCTGAAAACGCAGGATGAACGTTATATTCCAATCTTTATCGGTCTCTTCGAGGCTGTATCCATTCATTCTGCTCTCAATGGTCCTCAACCCCCCCGCCCCCTGACGCATGATCTCTTCAGTGACACCCTCACCGAACTTGGAGCAGCATTAAAGGAGGTTCGGGTCGATTCCGTTGATGACGGGGTCTACTATGCCACCCTTTTTCTTGATACACAGGCCGGTGATATCTCAATTGATTGCCGGCCAAGTGATGGAATAGCGCTGGCAGTCCGTCAGAAAGCTCCGGTATTCGTCGATTATGAACTGATGCCGGACTCAGCTGTACCGAGAGAACGGCTGCCCGAACTCAGGGAGTTTACAGAATATATAGGGTAAAAATTTAGTCGTGGAGATTCATTCCTGTTCTGCGAACAGAAAGCTCCTCTTTTACAGCATCAAAACTGATATCTGCTGCTTTTAAGCTCACCATAAGGTGGAAGATGAGATCTGCAGCTTCAGAGGTGATGCGGTCAGGTTCACCACCTTTAACGGCAAGAATATATTCAATTGCTTCTTCACCAACTTTTTCAAGGGATTTATCGATCCCCTTCTCATGAAAGAGGAGTGATCTGACATAGGATTTCTTCCCGCTTGTATCAGTTGCACGCTCCTCAATCACTTCCCAGAGTCTCTCGAAGATATCAGGCTCCATGGTCTTCCTCAACGGTAATATCCCCGCTATCGGGTCCAAAGAAGCGGCGTACGATCATCCGTGCTTTCTCGATTGTGCAGCCGCCTTTTCCGATCGCAATCCCTACCTCATTCTTGTTCCTGACCGTCACCCGGATTCCGCCGGTCTCCCCTTCAGGGAAAGAAACATGCAACACTTCGGCAGGTTTGAAGATGTTCCTGATGAACTGGTCCCGATCCTC
The DNA here is from genome assembly GCA_013329165.1 of Methanocalculus sp. Classification (GTDB taxonomy): domain Archaea; phylum Halobacteriota; class Methanomicrobia; order Methanomicrobiales; family Methanocorpusculaceae; genus Methanocalculus; species Methanocalculus sp9912u. The sequence goes on from DUKV01000039.1 coordinate 123,461, forward strand.
TGCATACTCAACCATCTCAATCCGCTTGCCGAGCACCTTCTGCATTTTTTTGATGTTGTCGCCACTCTTCCCAATGGCGATGCCCATGTCGCCCGGTGTTATGATATATATCAGGCGGTCAAAGCGGTCGTCGATGATACAGTCAATTGCGGTTGATTTGGTGAGGATACGGAGCTCTTCAATATACCTGCGTTCCTTAAAACTAATTGTTCGCTCCATTGTACTATCCCGAGATGATGGTTCATTCTCTTTAGGAGGAATATTGTCAATATTCCTCATTAAGCATTTGTATTCTCCGGTACTGATGTGGCAATGCTGAAAAAAAACAGAAAAAGAGGATGAATGGATGCTGATCTTTCAGCAGATGTAGGTGATCGAGACTGTGGCGGTGACGGTTACCTCACCCGCTTCAATCGGGGTTGCCGCTTTCTCCATGCCTGCACCGAGCATCATGGTGTCGTACATCCTGCTGGTTGGCGGATAGTATCCGCCGCCGATTGTCACCTCGTTCACATCACGGACTGAGATGCCAAGAGATGCAGCAACGACATCGGCATCGGCACGGGATTGTGCAACCGCTTCCTGAAGCGCCTCTGCCCGGAGGCTTGCCTGTTTCTCGTCACTCAGGGTGAACGAGATATAATTGACGTTGTTTGCTCCGCTTTCAATGGCGATGTCGATAATCTCGCCAGCTCTTGTTGTGTCGGTAAGGGTGATCATGAGGGTGTTCGTAACCCGGTAGACCTGGGCCCGCCTGTCCCCCGGCAGGATCCTGTCTTCATCCTTTGTCACCTGGTAGATCGAGTATCCGGTGGTCTTTATATCATCTGAGGTGAGCCCGGCATTCTTCAGGGCATTCATGACAGTGTTCATCTTCACAGCATTCTCCTGTTGTGCAGCCTTTACATCGGCATGTTCGGTCATAACCGCAACCGAGATCTCGACGCGGTCGGGAGTGGTTGTAATGGTGCCGGTTCCCTGGGTGTGGATCATCCGTTCATTCGAGGTGGTTGCCGCAGATACCGGCAGCACTATCAGGCTGAACACGAGGATCAGTGCCAGCATTGGTGTGAGTATATGATTGCGCATAGCGATCATACTATCAAGGGTTTGTATATATCTTATAGTTTCTCTTAACTGCGAAGATATTTGCAGTCTAAATCAAAAAATAAGCCAAATTTCAAGGAAATACATCTTATACTATCTGGGCTGCACCTTTCATCAGGGATACCTGCACAATAGTACTTTCAGATATGGGCATATTTGATCTCATCTCAATATTTCTTATCGGGCTCGCAATCGGTCTCACCGGGGCACTTGCACCGGGCCCCACCCTGATTGCGACCATCAACGCCTCCGTCAGATCAGGATGGCGTGCCGGCCCGCTCGTCAGCCTTGGCCATATGGTAGCCGAGATCGGGATCATCCTGCTCATCATAGCCGGTCTTGGCACCCTGATCGGATCGGCGACATGGGCAATCGGGCTTGTTGGGGGTCTTGCTCTTGTAGCCTTTGGTATCCTGACCCTCTCCTCGGCCCGTGGAGCTCTTCTTCCGAGAGGAGACAGTTCTATAGATGCAAAGAGGCCGGTTGCTGCAGGCCTGCTCACAAGCGTTGCAAACCCGTACTTCTGGATCTGGTGGTTTACTGTGGGAGCGGCTCTCCTCTGGAGTTACATGGAGGGTGGCATTCTTGCAGGAGGTGTTTTCATGGCCGGCCACTGGGCAGCTGATATCGGGTGGCTCACACTCGTTTCTCTGAGCCTTCACCGGGGCAGGTTCTTCCTCTCGGATTCAGGATATCGGATCGTTCTTCTCGCATGTGGTCTCTTCCTGATCGCATTTGGGATATGGTTTGTATCTGGTTCAATCTAAAAAAGGGTGGCAGCGTCCTGCCAGGCAGCATGAACCCAAACCCACGTGGATGTTATGCTTCACTGTGGTATTGCCTGTAGAGCTCCCACTCATCAACTTCAGTTCCATTCGGAAGAATGGCAACCCCATACTCTCCATCGGGACCGGATCGGATCTCATATGCATACCCAAGCTCTTTCACAAAGACGGCGGCGGGATTTGCCATGCCGACCATGGAGGGTTTGGATTCGGTGATCGAGAGGATCGTCACAGGCTGTCCCCACTGCTGGATTGTCATGACATCTTCAGGTGTTGCCGTGAAGGTGACAGTGAGTCCGTCTACTTTGAATTCTTCTGCCAGGTTCAGGGGGAGGTATCTGGTACCTGCGCCGGATATGATCCCATAGAATCCGCCTTCAAGATCGATGTAGGTGATAACCCCGGTGCCGGAGATCGCAGGCGCACTGGTGTCGGCACTGATCCCGGTGATCTGGATCGGGGTGCCCCACATATACGTCGTGGCACCCCCCTCTACCGGCACCCCGGTGAATGTAACCTCTCTTCCATCGACTTTGAATTTATCTTCCAGATTTACTGGGAGGTACTGGTCGCCTGCATCGGTAATGATTCCGAAGAATCCTCCTTCAAGGTCTATGTAGGTGATTGTTCCACTCCCTGACACCTCCGCTCCTGTCGGAGGCTCCTCAGTCACACATCCTGCTGCTAAGAGGAAGCATGCGGCGGCTGCCATGAGGGCTAGGATAATCAGTTTCACTTTCATTGCTATCAATGGGATAGTGGGCAGTATGATAATAAATATATACCTTTAACTGCGGAGATTTCTGCAGTTATCTATTCGAAAATCCCCTGTTCAGCCCATATTCCCGTGCAGTTGCGAGTGCATCATCGAACTCCTCCTGCGTAATCCTCAGCCGAAGAGCCTCAGGTACACAATCAATCTCCCAAACCTTCCAGGCAGGCAGGTACTGCGGCATTATATTCAGATAAGTTGAGAGAGACAGCTCGTCTGCAATGAACCGCAACACCTCTTCAGTTCCGGCAAGGCCGCCCGGAAGCACCAGGTGCCTGATGATCATGCCCCGTTCTGCAATTCCGTCCCGGATGATGATGTCCCTGACCTGCCGGTGCATCTCGGAGAGTGCTTCTTTCATCCGATCAACATAGTCGGGAACACCTGAAGAGAGCGTGAGCGATCCCGTTGCTCCCGTACTTCGCATCCGGCATATAGATGTCAATGACTCCATCAAGGAGGTGCAGGGTTTCGACTGCATCATACCCGCCGGTATTGTAAGACGATCGGGATATGAAATCCTCGTCCTGCGTCCTGCTGCGATATCGAGCGCCCTCAGAATCTCCGGCACCTGGTGGGTGGGCGAGACCAGGTTGATATTGTGGCACCCCCTCTCCTGAAGCCGGAGCATGATCTCTGCCAGATCCTCTGTATGAACCTGAAAACCTCTCCCGCACTGGTTAATCTGATAGTTCTGGCAGAAGATACATCCGAGATTGCAGTTGGTGAAGAAGATCGTTTCTGATCCTCTTCTCCCGACAAGCGGCGGTTCCTCACCAAAATGAGGAGAATAGCTTGAGATGATCAGCGTATCCCCTGTCCGGCAGAACCCGGTCTCTCCCGCGGGTCTGTCAACATGGCATGTATGGGGGCAGAGGGTGCAGTCACTCAGTATCTCATATGCGGCATCTGCCCGGTTCCGTACTATACCTTCTGCATGGAGGTCTGGGTATCGCTCTTTCATCTGTTCATTGGTGGTTCTGGTTGTATAACATATCCTCAGCACTGCCGTTTTGCTGAAAGAAACCATAATACTATCATGCATCAGGCACGATCATCTGCTTGTTGCCGGAGGATTATGCATGGATACCAGTATACACACCCTCACCCGGAAGAGCAGGAGCACCCGGAGATTTCAGGAAGATCGTCTTCTGCCAGAATCACGGATCATTGATTTGATCGATATCGCCCGGCTCTGCCCCTCTGCCAGGAATCACCAGCCACTGAAATATATCATCTCGGTTGACCCGGAGGAGACACAAGAGATCAGATCTGCCCTCCTCTGGGCACTGGATCTCCCGAACTGGGACGGACCATCTGTTGGGGAGCGGCCGCCTGCCTATATCACGATCGTGGCCCCGGAGAACTGCAGTCCCGATCCGGCGATCGATCTTGGGATTGCCGCCCAGACGATCCTTTTGGCAGCTGCCGAGCAGGGGATCGCCGGGTGTATGTTCGGATCCATCAAGCGTAAGGAGATGAACCGGATCCTTCCTGTTCCAAAAGGATATGAGATCCTTCTTGTAATTGCCATTGGCTATTCCGGGGAGGAGATCCGGCTTGAGCCCCTCGGAGAAGATGGAGATACCCGGTACTGGCGGACACCGGACGGCGTTCACCATGTGCCAAAACGATCCCTCGAAGACTGCCTTGTCAGGAGGTAATCGTCTCGGGGATGTTCACCTCCCCGTCCGCATGTGCTTCAATCGCTCCTCATGATGTGCGTGTTGCATTGGGATCAATCCAAAGCGTCCATTATCCATGTTTTCGTATAGCGAGGAGGTCCTTATTGTTGCTGCTCTCCTTGCTCCGCACCCTCCCCTGAATGCCCCTCTGCAATCTCCTCGAATATGGTATCCACTCCAACCAGCGTATTGATCCATCGTGTCTCCTCGCTTGACTGGAGTATTATCAGAATAAGCAGGGTGAACGGCACGGCAAAGACGAGCCCGATGAGACCCAGTGTCCAGCTCCAGAAGATGAGCGAGAGGATGACAACGAGTGCGGGCATCTCAAACCGTTTTGATGCCAGATGTGCATACACGGGATTCTCAACAACGACATTCAGGATGATGACAAGAACGACCACTGCCACCGCACCCCAGATCCCAAACTGGAGCCATGCAAAGAAGATCGCAGGTAGTGCGGCGATGATCAGCCCGATATAGGGGATGTAGCCGAGGATCACTGTCAGGATTCCCCAGAGGATGGCAGAGTGCACCCCCATCACATACAGGATGCCTCCAAAGAGGAACCCATGGACGATTATTCGTCTCTGTCCTGACGACGACAAAATCCACCATGAACCTGCTCATCCTGGCGAACTGTCTGAGGGATTCGTTCTCCACGCTACCGTAGATCTTCCTGATCCGTTCTGGAATCTTTGGTGCTTCAAGGAGGGCGAAGAAGGTGGTGATCGCAATGAAGAAGATATATAATAATGCTTCACTCAGGCTGATCATTGACTGGGAGATGATCATGGCAGTTGACTGGAGATTTATTGTCGGGCTGGTAATTGCTGTCCGTTCGATCCCGAGTCTGTCAAAGAGCATGAAGATGTCAGCGAGACGTTCCTGGAGCTCCACCTGGAAGAACGGGAGGTCGGCGATGAGCTGGCCGATTGATGCGAGAATCAGAAGAATCAATCCGATAATAATCAGGACTGCCCCGCCTGTAATGACCGACACTGCGGCAATGTCGGGGAGCCCTTTCTCCTTCAACCACCTGACACAGGGGTAGATGAGCATGGTGAGGACGAGCGAAAGGAGGAGGATATTGATGATATATGAGGTGATCTGGATTCCTATTACAATAACGATGAGGAGCGCCAGAAAGACGAGTGTCCGATAGGTGACGGGGATTCTCTGGGTGTCAATCACAGGCCACTCCCCCTCTCTTCAAAGAGTTCATGCAGTCGGAACCGGTAGGGTCCCAGCCTGCCGTCAAAGTTTGATGCACCGATCGCGAGGATGCCGCCATGTGCAGTTGCCGCCTCTATGCCGGCCCCCATCGCCATTTGGATCGCCTCTTCACCGATCCCGTTGATCACCACTTCATAGATCGTATTCACGCCGTCAGGGACCTGTGAGCCTTCCACCTCTCCTTTCAATGTCGGGCAGAGGAGATGGTTTGTGCTTGCAGGCATGGGGAAACGGTAATTTTTGCATCCGACTTTTGATCCGCTCCCGACAATGCCCCCGGCAAAACTCATGATCACATCGTTTATCGGCTCTATTGCCTTCACTCCCGCCTGTGCGGCGGCGAGTGTCTGGTGGCGGTCATTCCCCATCACGAGGAAGTTTCCTCCTGCAATGCCTTTCACGGTTCCATACCGTTCCTCTCCGATATATTCCCCTTCCATGACAGGAATACGCCAGCACTGCCTGGTGCCGACCAGATACCGCTCCTCATACCCATCTCCAAAGTAATGCAATCGGGTATAGAACCGATCAGGTGCATCGGGGAGTCCGTCATAGGCGGATGCCGTGGGCGCCGGGAGGATGCACTGGGAGATTCGATCCGATACATGTGATCGCATCTGTTTCTTCTCGGCAGAGATCAGGATCGAGACACCCGGTCTGCCATCGGGGGTATCATCCCTGATTCCTTCTATCCCTGCCTCGCAGGGGCAGTAGATCTTTGAGGTGGCAAAACCTGTTGCTTCTGCTGCTGCCGCATATGCCAGCTCGCGTGTATCTGCTGTGACGATCACTCTTGAGATCCAGATGGGAAATGCCTCGGCAAAGGTATCGATTATGGTGATCCCGTTTCGTTCCATCCGGGATCATCCTCTCTTGAAGATGACTCCGTCTTCGGTAATGATCGCATCCATTGGAATATCGTGCGGGTCAAGCGGGAGTGCTTCCATCTCCTGGCATGCAAAGGCAATACCGATCTTTCTGATCGACGGGTACTTCGACAGGAAACGGTCATAATAGCCTGCACCATAGCCGATACGCCCACCCCGGCGGTCAAAGCCGAGCATCGGGAGGATGATCGTATCGATATCAGCACCATCAGCCGGGATCTCATTCCCGATCGGTTCAGGTACTCCGAAGGTGCTTGGGATCAGAACCCCCATATCCTCAATATATGATAGGCGAAGGCTGTAATCTTCCTTCTGGATGATCGGAACAACGACCGGATTCTTGTATGCAAGGAGCATCCTGATGAGCGGAATCGTGTTCACCTCCTTCTCCTTTGAGGTGTAGACCATCACCGTCTCATTCGGCTGGATCATCTTCATCAGGTGTGCACAGATCCGCCTGCTCCTCTCAAACCGCTCTTCCGGTGTCTGCATCTCCTTTCTCTGCCTGAGTATGTTCCGAATTGTCTCCTTATCCTGACCCATAGATACTCATCACCTAATGGCAGTAGTGGAGCAGGAAGCTATATAAGATTCATCCTTCGAGCAGAGCCGCTTTGTCATTCTGCTTCCTGAGGATGTATGCCAGAATCATCCCGATCAGAAATGCAGGGGTGATGCCGCCGATGAGAGCGATGATTCCCATTGCGATCGTGACCGGATAGGAGTCGGTCTTCATGCCATGTTTTCCAAGCTCAAGGGCAACGAAGATGAGAAGGCCGCCGAAGATGCCATAGGGGATCAGGGTGAGGACTTCAGGGGGTGCAAAGGCGATTGCAAATCCGATGATGATAACTCCTGCGATGATGTTTGCACCGCCGGTCCGTGCACCGAACCGGTACATGGCGGCGAGACCCCCGGCCCCGTGACACATGGGGAAGCCGCCGAAGGGGGCAGTGGTCAGGTTCATGATCCCGATCGTCTTTGCCAGCCGGTCAGGTTTGATCTCGTGCCTGAAGAGGTCAAGGGTGAGGAGCGATGTAGCAAGGATTGCATTGCCGATGGTGAGTGGGATCTGCGGGATAACCAGATGCAGAGCTGAAAAGAGCCAGTCTCCTGATGCGGGGATGATCAGTTCGGGGAATGGGATCAGCCGGAACGGCGGCAGTCCTGTCATGATGATGCCTGCGCCAAGACCGATTCCGATCACGATAAGCGAGGAGATATCCGGTATCTGTTTTACATAGCCGGCAATAAAGAACCCACCGATGATCAGAATTGCGACTGCGGCAAAGACTGGATCCGGTACAATATAACCAAACGATGTTCTGAGAAGAATCAGTGCTAAGCCAACCTGAATGCCCCGGATCACACTGATTGGAATCAACTTCTGGAGCCGCTCCATCCCCTTCAGATATCCAAGGATGATGAGAAACAACCCGATAATAATCCCGGAAGCGGCGATCTCGCCTGCCGTTAATCCTTCAGCGATGGCGATGGCACCGATCGCCTTCATCGGCTCGATCGGGACAGGGAGCTTGTAATAGAGTCCTGCGATGATGAACCAGAGCCCGACACCGAGGAATGCATAACTGACATTGACTCCGGCGGCAATCCCTGCACCCAGGATGATCGGAAAGATCGTCCCGAAGTCGCCGACCGATCCTGCAAACTCCCGGAGGGAGAAACGGATGCCTGTCTTGTGTTTCTCTTCAGGAGCCTGTTCCACATCCATCCGCACCACTCTTCTGGTAAGAGGGATAGGAACTGTTTATTTATAAAGAACATGGATGGCGTCAGAATGCCGGGGTGAGTCTCACAGCCTTTATCGGGGAGGCTCTCTCAGAAGATCAATTATTTTTTTTGGAAATCTCTCTGAAAAAATTCCGGCATACCGCTGATCGATTATGGAAACGATTGCATCGGTTCCTTTGCTTGTGGTGGATATGCCCACCCGCTCGGCTCTCCTGATAAGCCCGTCCTTCTCCATCGCGGCAAAGTGCGGCAGGACATAATAGTGGGGTATACCAAGGTGTTCTGCAAGCCGCCGTGTTCTGGGGAGTGATATGGAGACCTCCTCCCCGGTAACACTGATGGTGATGCGGCCTTCTTCCAGGATGAGCCGGATGGCCGCATCAAGCATTTCGTGGTGTTCGTATGCCTTCATTGAATGCTCTCACTTTTCTGCTCTCCTGGTAAGAGTGGTTCAGTTCAGATGCCAGACTGTCCCTGTGTGCTGTTTTACTTTGATCTCTTCTTGCCGTGCTGGTCTTCAGGCATATCCTGAAGATAGACGATCTCAGCATCGGTATCGGTTGCAATCTGTTCAAGTTCGGTCTTCCGGAAGTGGGTTCCCTCAACCTTCAGCTGTCTCTTGTCATCTGCACCTGCTGTGACTGCAACAACCCTGAATCTGGGCTGTTTCACACCTGTGCCTACCTTCTGTCGTTCTCGTACATAGATCTTCATACCTTTCACCTCATTTCAGTTGGTATATCAGTTGGTATACCTTTATTATATAAATAAGTTTGCACAAAAGACTCCTTTTCGGATTGTTTGGGATCTGTGATCTACGGGAAAAAGTTCATATTGTTCATTAAACTTATTGAATGTATTTAATCAACAATACATTATTCATATTTGTCAGCGAATGAATACGCTGATACAGATGAAAGAGGAGAAGGGTTCGTGATCGTTTATCTTGGCATTGATGATACGGATACGCAGGAATCACGGGGAACCGGAAGGCTTGCCCGTTTTATCGCAGATGAACTGTCTTCAGAGTATGGTATACTTGGCGTCACACGGCACCAATTATTTGTTCATGATGAGATTCCCTATACATCCCATAACAGTGCTGCTGTTATTCATATCGAGGGCAATGGCAATGGATCTATGCAAAAGATCTACCAGAGTGCCCGCGAGATGATGCTCTCCGACTTTATCGTTGGCAGTGATCCAGGTATCTGTATCGCAGCAGCAGAGACAGTCCCTCCTCCGGTTGTTGCATTCGGATGGAGTGCAAAGAAGACCGTTCTCACGCAGGAAGCAGCACGTTATCATGCACAGAGCTGTGGTATCACCCTTGAAGGGCTTGGTGGGACAAACGGTGGTATCATCGGTGCACTTGCCGGGGTCGGGCTTGCGGCTTCAGGGGAGGATGGCAGGTTTGTTATGCGAGGACGCTCCCGGATGATGACCGGAAGCCGGAGTGTTGACGAGCTCCTTGCCTCCGGGATCGATCAGATCATGACACGGGATCGCGAGCTGGTGAGTGAAGGCCATGTGGAGATCCGGAAGTTCCCAAAACCGGCTCTCGTGAATGGGGAGGCAGTCCTGTATGTGGCCGGAACAGACGGGCACTATCAGGATCTCGTGGTTGGATAACATCATCACGGGATCGGTTTGCTTCTTGCGCCACTCAGGATAGTAAATAGCCGATTCCGAATGAATGATAAGGATAAAAATAATTGAAATTTCATAATGGTTTGATTATTATGCACAGAAGAAGGGAGATTGAATCAAAACTGAAAGGTGAGACGCTTGGTCGTCGTGGCCTTCTGAAACGGTATGAAGGTTCCAATCAGCTCAGGATCACTCCGGATCTGCATGTTGTAAAGATCGGAGGGCACGGGATCGTTGATTATGGAGCGCCTGTCTTAATGCCGCTTGCAGAAGAGATCGGGTCGCTCTCACGAAACCATCAGATGATGGTTGTGACCGGCGGGGGTGTGCGTGTCCGGCATATCATGGATATCGGTCTGGACCTCGGCATGCCAACCGGCGTGCTTGCGGAACTCTCCGGGAAGGTGAGCGAACAGAATGCGCTGATGGTGTCGGTCCTCCTCTCCGGGTATGGTGGAACCCGCATTCACTCATCTGATCTTCTTGATCTTCCGATGCTCCTCAGGATGGGTATTCTTCCGGTAACTCACGGCACTCCACCATATGGGTTGTATGAATCACCCTCTGAAATCGGCATGATCCCGGCTCACCGGACAGATACCGGTGCCTTTCTTATGGCCGAGGTGCTCGGGGCGAAATCCTGTATTCTTGTCAAGAATGTTGACGGTCTCTTTACAGAAAATCCATTTGATAACCCGGATGCCGAATTGATCGAAGAGATCACCGCTGCAGAACTCCTGGATCTGGGGATGGAGGATCTTGTGCTTGAGGATAAGGTGGTTGAGATGATGCAGGATGCAAAATGTGTCCGTAAGGTTCATATCATCAATGGGCATGTTCCCGGAACACTGACACGCCTCCTGAATGGGGAGCGGGTTGGATCGATTATAAAAGCCTGAATGTGAGATGTGATGGTTTAGTGTGTTAATTAAATACGATTAACCTAAACCTAAAAAATAACCGTTAAATAGTAAAAGATAGTAATAAACCCTGTTTACTATGAAATGGAACAGCATTATTCTCGTGGCTGGCCTTCTGATTGCAGGGCTGCTTGTTGCAGGATGCGTCAGCGGTGATGCACCTGCCGTACCGGATGCGACACCAGTTCCAACAGCTGCCCCAGCTCCCGAAGAGCTTCGGATCGCGACAACCACAAGCCTCTATGATACCGGGCTCCTCGATCACCTGACGCCCGCGTTTGAAGAGCAGTATAATGCCAAACTCCTGATCGTCTCTGCAGGTACCGGGAAAGCCCTTGAGTACGGCCAGCGTGGCGATGTCGATGTGATGATGGTCCACGACCGTGCCCGTGAAGATACCTTCATTGCAGAAGGCAATGGAGTCGAGCGGCGTGTTATCGCGTACAATTACTTTGTGATCGTCGGTCCCGAGTCAGACCCTGCAGGCATCCGTGGAACAGAACCTGAAGAAGCGTTCCAGACCCTTATGACCGAGGGCAAAGCAGGGACTCCGGGTGTTGTCTTCGTCTCACGTGGCGATGCTTCCGGAACACATGCAAAAGAGAAAGCTATCTGGAAGGCAGCAGGCTATGACTATGCGACTGATGTCCAGAACTCAGGTGACTGGTATGTCGAAGCAGGAACCGGCATGGGTGCAACCCTTGTGATGGCAAATGAGAAAGAAGCATACACCCTCTCTGATATCGGGACATTCCTTGCATACAAAGGAGATCTTCAGCTTGTGCCTCTGGTCGACTCCGGGGATATCCTCCTGAATATCTACTCGACCATGCTGATCAACCCCGAGAAGCATGAGGGCATCGACACCGAACTGGGGAAGGCATGGATCAACTACCTCATCTCCGATGAAGTGCAGCAGGAGATAAAAACCTTCGGTGTCGAAGAGTACGGTCAACCCCTCTTCTTCCCGGCTTCCGGTAAATGGGATCTGATGGGAGTTTCCGAGGCAGAAGTTTCGGCTCCTGTTGTCTGATCGAAAACCAACCTTTTTTTTGTCGCCTTCGACAAAATTGTCCATGAGAGTATGCTATGAATGAGATTGTCGCAGGTTTCACCACCGCACTTGAGCTGATAATAAGCCTGGATCCGGAGGTGATCGATACTGCTATCCGGAGCATGACCATCTCGCTCACCGCAACCTTCTTTGCCACCCTGTTTGCGATACCGATCGGATCTGTCATCACCTTTTCAGAATTCCACGGGAAAAAGGCACTTATCAATCTGATCCAGACGCTCTATGCTCTTCCGACGGTACTTGTCGGGTTGTTTGTCTTCCTCCTGATCTCGCGTGCGGGTCCACTCGGTTTCATGCGGCTCCTCTTCACCCCTGAGGGGATGGTGATTGCCCAGATGATCCTGATCCTCCCGATCCTGATCGGTCTGACGATATCTGCCCTGAAAGGAGTGGATTCGACGATCCTTGACACCCTCCGGTCGCTGGGCGCGACCCGGTACCAGTTCATGAAGAGTGTCGTCCGTGAGGCACGGTATGCGATCATGGCAGCGGTGGTGCTCGGATTTGGTCGTGCCATCTCTGAAGTTGGGGCTGCGATCATGATCGGAGGGAATATCCGGGGGCATACCCGCGTGCTGACAACCGCTATCTCGCTTGAGACCTCGATGGGGAACATCGCGCTGTCGCTTGCGCTTGGGATCATCCTCCTCGGAATAGCCCTTGTGATCAACCTCATGTTAGCATATGTTCAGAACCGGTGATCCTGATGCTCAAACTGCGTGACATAACCAAAAGATTCGGCGACACCGACGTGCTCAGGGGAGTCTCGGCGGAGATTCAGAAGGGTGAGATCTTTACGATCATCGGCCCTTCGGGTGCCGGAAAGTCGACACTCCTCAGGATAATCGATTTCCTGGATACACCAACTTCGGGGTCGGTCATCTTCGGTGGGAGAGATATTACCTCCGAGGGTTCAATTGAGGTTCGTCGCAGGATGGGTATGGTCTTCCAGAAATCAGCGACCTTCAACACAACAGTCTTTGAGAATGTTGCCATCGGCCTCAGGTTCAGGGGGGTGCCGGAGACGGATGTCAGAAAAAAAATTACAGAAGCGCTTGAGATTGTCGGGCTCACCGGTTTTGAGGAGAGGAAGGCAAAGACACTCTCAGGTGGGGAGATGCAGCGGGTGGCTCTTGCCCGGGTACTGGTCACAAATCCGGATCTTCTTCTCCTTGATGAGCCAACTGCAAACCTCGATCCGGTCTCGGTGGAGATGATCGAGGATCTGATCAAGAAGATCAACCGGGATTTTGGGATCACCATTCTCATGTCAACCCATGATATGGTTCAGGGACAGAGGCTGGCACACCGGATAGGGGTGATGATGAATGGGATATTTTCCCAGATCGGTACCCCCCGTGAGATCTTTTCAGCTCCTCATGATCGCTACGTTGCCCGTTTTGTCGGAATTGAGAATATTATTGAGGGTACCATCACTGCAAAAGAGGGCGGCCTTGCCACCATTGAGGCAGATGGCACGCTTCTGTATGCGATCTCCCCGCTTACAGAGAGAACCCATGTGCATCTCTTTCTCAGACCTGAGGATATCGCCCTCAGTTGTACAGGCGAACATGCGACAAGTGTCAGGAATGTCCTGCCCGGAAAGGTTGTTGAGATCACGCCGATGGGGCCCTTGAACCACCTCATCCTTGACTGTGGGGTAGAGCTCATCGCAGTTATTACCTGGAAAGCAACCGAGGAGCTTGGGATCAGGGTGGGATCTGAGATCTGCGCCTCATTCAAGGCATCGGCTGTGCATGTGGTAGAGAGGTAGGAGATATAATCCTTTGGATTTTACGCACTATTCCTGAAGAGATGCGGGTCCAAGCCAGCCACGCTCTTCCTGCACCCTTCCCGGCTGCTGTTCAGGCCTATACCAAGTTCTTTCCCGGCATGAACAGGAATTGAGAGATGAATCTGGCTACCAGCTTTCACCAGGATATGATGACTCCCCTCAATATGATTGACAATCCATCCTGCTCTTTTGAAGGCTGCGATGTGTTTAATTGCGTTTGCTCGCGGGAGCTTAGGATCGATAGTCTATGTGAACTCATATACTGAAAAGATGATATGACTTGCTTGGTTCTTCAGAAACATCAGCAAACATATCCTCTTAATATTTCTGAGTATCAGGGAATGTCTATGAGTGAACAGATCTTCGGCTTCTCAATTGGATAATATATTGCGCGTTATGATTGGTGAAATATTATATAAATTAATTACTATATAAGTTTTGAATTAATCATATCGGCGAGCATTCTGCCCAATTCAGTGAGCCGTATTGAGATATTGCGTCCTTTCTTTACCTTTTTAATAAATCCGGCCTCCTCAAGCTTTGAGAGATGGTGGGAGAGCCGGCTCCGCTCGCTCTTGAATTCCTTGCTATCCTTCTCGATATCGGGGGTAATCATGAAGATAAGGCTGTCGAGTGACTCGACTCCCTCTCCAATGAGAGTGATAATATGCCGCTGTTCTTCACCAGGATAATCCACCGGGATGACCGGGATCTCAATGACCTCCTCAATTCCGATCTCCTCTCCCATGTCATCATATTTCGGGATGGCTGTAATCATCTTCGATCCGGTCATACAGGCGGCGATATAGGCACCAACCGACAGGGTATGGGTTGAGCCGGATGTATTGAGGAAGACATCATTTCCAATCATCTTCTCTTCAGTGATCATTGTGAAGAGCTGGTTTGCTGCCTTCAGAACAGATTGCTTGTCAACTGCCCGGATGTCAATATCCCAGAGCATCTTCAGCTCATTCTGAATCTGCTTTGCAACCTTTTCGATATTCTGTTCACTGGCTTTATTTTTATCTTCCCCGACGATAAGAAAGAGTTTTGAGAACGGAATCTCACGAAGGGCGCTGATCGACTCGATCAGGCGATCCTTCTGATTTCCCACAAAAACAATATGTGTGGTAGGCATGTACGTATAGCTATCTCGTTGAATCGTGTATATATCTTTCTATGGATCAATCTCATTTTCGAAGTCCTTACATTAAAGTTGACTTTAATCTTTTGACTCATCAATTTGTTTTCCAGGCAATAGTTATGCATTTCCTCTAAAAATACCAGAATCGTGTAAAGCATCGACCATTGTATTCATGGCTGATTTTTCTCTTCTATCACCCGGGGAAGGGAACGTGAAAATCCCCTGAATCACAATAATTATCCTTCTGAAAAAGATTAGTATATGGAATCTACTCCTTCCTCTGATATCAAAACAGGATCTACAATCCACTCAAATCCATTGATTACGATTTCAACCTTCGTCATTCTCACCTTCATCTTCTCTTCACTCTTCTGGTACCTGATATCAGAGACCCCGGCAATAGCAGACAATATCTCCCGCTTACTTCTCTATACGGTAGTCGTGATGTGGTGCCCGACGCTTGCTGCCATACTCACCTGGCTGTACTTTCAACGGAACCTGAAAGGCTTTGGAATAGGTTTCAAAAAGCCGATCTGGCTTCTTGGTGCGGCCCTCTTACCTATTGGAGCCGGTCTCCTGATGTTTGGGTCCGCCTGGATCTCAGCTATTGCCCCTTTCAGCCATGAAGGAGCAGCGATGATCTTCTCGATCAGCTTCATCCCTGCATTCTTTACCGCACTTGGATTCAACCTCTTCGCAGCAGCCGGTGAGGAGTTTGGGTGGCGGGGGTTCCTGGTTCCCGAACTTGCCCGGTTCCAGAGTTTCGCACCCCTCGCACTGATCTCTGGCGGCATATGGACGGTCTGGCACTTCCCGCTGATCATCTTTGGATCCTATCATGGGGCCGGATCTCTTGCCTTCTCCCTTGCCGTCTTCATCCCCTCGGTGATGGGTGCAGGACTCATCCTTGCCTGGCTCCGCCTTATGTCGGGATGTGTCTGGGTTGCCGTACTCTTCCATGGCTTCTGGAACTATTTTATCCAGCAGTTCTACCCGGCGCTTACACAGATGACCGATTCCGGGGAGATGATGCTTGGAGAATTTGGCTGGTTTGCTCCTGTCCTGTATGTGGTTCTGGCACTCATCTTCTGGCATTACAGAAATGCACTGCCGAAACTGCCAGCAGAGGGGTTGTGAGCCGAGGCTCATTCTGAGGATCTGATCTCAGGGGCAATGGTTTTTCAGAAGGGGTGACTCTTTCTTCCTCAGTTTGAAATCCTCTTTTCCTTTGAAGGCTGAATCCGAAACCCTCCTTTTGGAACCTGGATTTAAAACCTCGTTCCCTCTCCGGGCATCCCGGTCTCTGAAATGGAAATTCCGGGAATCTCAAGGATCTCTCTGACATGGAAAAGGCCAAAACCTGTATGTTTTCCAACTTCACTCTCAAAGATCTTCTCTTTCTGATCATATGGGATTACCCGGCCCGTCATCTTCCCAAGTGATGAGGAGGCCGGCATCTGTCTCCTGGCATTGAATAGTGATGCCTGTTACCCCTTCTGCATGCCTGAGGCAGTTATCATAGAGGTTCATAAATACCTTCTCGATCATCGGCTCAGCATCGATCAACACTGGATCACAATCAGAGGTGATTGGTAACGTGGAGTCGTCGATCACATTGGGGAGGCCGGATAGCGAGATCCACTCAGGTTCGTTGACAGCGATCTGGTCATACTGGCGGGTAAATTCGATCTGTCTCTCTATCGCATCAGCAGCGACTTTCAGCTCCTCAAGGTACTCAGCAAGCTCCTCGTCTGATTCTTTCTCCCGACAACTGCCAGGTACCCTTTGATCGTCATAATCTTATTCAGTATATCATGGCGGCTGATGCTCGAGAGAAGGTTTAAGACTGGTTTTGGTCCCCCTCTCTCAAAGCGGGCGTTAAAGAGCCGTTCAACGGAGATAAGAGAGGCAAAGAATTATTACCCCCAATAGCAGATACAGGTACCGGCGAGGAGTACCCCCTCTGGGCATAATTGATCTCCTCGTCGTGCTTTGCCACGATAGGAGAATATCCTATATTTTTGCAGAAGCAATGAACCTTTTGTACCGTATAATCGGTGGAGCATAGAGCAGTTGATCATCCCGGACATCTCTGAATATCAATCCATTTGGTCCATGTCCTGTAAATATCCTTAAATGGGCTTACATTGACACTCTACACAGCTCCACATGAATGTTCAAACCATCGAACACTATTGTTTAGGTATTCTGGAACTGATTATCATCTGGTTTGCCTGGAAGGCTTTTCTCAATGAAGATACCGTCCGTTTTTCTGTTGCCATCATCTCTATGGCTCTTATACTCATTCCATCTCTCATGGAGTTCTTTTTATCCATCCAGCTCCCAACAGGCACCCGTCTTGCCGTGGCCATCGCTCTCCTCTTCCATGTGGTTGGTGGAATAAACCAGTATTACTGGACAGATGCTCCCTACTATGATAAGGTGGCCCATTGCATCTCAGGCTTTGCTCTTGGCCTGGTTCTCTTCTCGACTTACCTCTATCTTGGCATGAGGGGTGTCCGGCTCTCACCATCTCATATCATTACAGGAATAATCTTTCTTGTCTTCGTTTTTGGTGTCGGATGGGAGATCGGCGAGCTTACCATTGACGCTCTGACCGGCTCCACCTATAATCCGGGAGCAGAGGATACCTTCTTCGATATGATCGGAAACACTCTCGGTTCACTTGTAGCGGCTACGTATGCACTCCGTACGATGAAAACAGCCGCTCCCGGAAAACCGGTCTTTTCCATCCTTAAAAAAACAGAATAACTCTCCTATTGTGCACAAAATCCGAAAAATGAAAAGCCTCAGCCGTGATTTGAACACGGGACCTGCTGATTACAAGTCAGCCGCTATGCCGGGCTAAGCCACTGAGGCGCTTCTGACGCATTATCAGAGACGTGCAATGGGAGTACATTGCCAGCACAAACACCCTGAAATGCTTATAATAATATGCCTGCCACATTAAAAAGGTCTTCGGAAGGTGTTTGCAAAACATCCCCTCTCCCCCGGCTCACTCTGCTTCGCTTGCACACTACTACCAGTACAATCCGATCACCGAGAACATCAGGATCGAGAGGATAAATGCAAGGATCAGTATTCCAAGGCTTAAGGGGGGAATAAAGATCAACATGGCATTCACGGTGCCTGCAAACTGGGCGATCCGGTGAGAGCCAAAGATGATGAGCCCTTCACACCATGTTGTCACAGATGCTGACTTTGCGGGTTTCATGTCATCAAGTGCCTCAAGAACAGCAGATCTGACATGGGGGATGATTGAAGATACAGGAATGATATGGCCGATAGGGTTCTTTCCGCTCACGGTATTAACAACATGGGTGTCTGTCGTCATAATTTCGGACTCATCAACAAGATCACTCATTGCATCCCGTATCTCCTCTCTCACCCCTTCATGGATATTGTTGCCATCGAAGAGAATAAGGGCGGATTTGATATCGTCTACGTTCATCGCAAGCACCTGGATGCCGAGATCGCCAAATCCTTCCGTCCGTGTAAATGGCAGACGGCGGTGGCATATCCCAACAGAGAACGGCAGAAGTGGTTCTGTAAGTGCTTTCTCCATCGCAGCGAGGGCTGCACGGTAATATTCTGTTCCAAGTGGTGTTGCCGGCAGTACCGGTGACGAGACCTCTGTCATACAGTTGTGGGCATCAATAAAGGCAACATCGCGGAACCACCGGTGCCCCTCGGCCATGATCATCATCCCGATATTAAAGTCGATATCCTCTGTTTTTTCAGGTGAACGGGTGGAGATCATCAGTATCGAGTCTGAGAACCGCTGGGTCAGTATTTCGACACTTCCATATCGCGTCCTGACCGGCCTGCTTGCCCTCCTGGAAAATGAGAGGTTTTTCCGGGAATTTTCCAACGCCTCAATGATCGTATCGGCTTCCGACTCCGAAACCAGGTTGAAATCATGGGTTGCACACCCATGTGCGACAAAGATCTCTTCATCAAACCGATCGTGAATGATTTTGGGGAGGTTCGCACTTCCGATCTCCCCCATCGGACCGGGATGGACATTTGGTATAGTAAGAACCGCATCGCCTGCTCCTTCTCGTGAAAAGAAGAGGCTCACCTGCGGAACCGTAACATCCTCGCCGATCTCGCAGAAGAAGTCCTCAAGAGTTTTTGATCCATCGGTCATATGGGCAATGAATGCATTCAAAAAACTCAGTCCAGACAGGCCAAAAGCCTGTTTCATTGGTCGATCAATGAGCCAGATGAATATGGAACTGCCTATTCCAAAGATGATTAAAAGCCCGCTTGCCCAGAGAACAAACTCTCCCCCAAAATAATAGTATCCGGCTCCGAGCCCAAAGAGGCTCTGGAGTGCTGCAGGGATGATCATTCTCCTGAGCCGGTAATCGGCAACAGCGACAAGCACCGGCATCCGGAGCGAAAGGATCATGCCAAGTCCTGTTGCATAGGTTATCGGAAGATAGAACCCTGAATCTACGCCGATAGCAGCAAAGGCTGTTGTTATGATCCCGATAACCACCGATGCCAGGGCAAGAAGCCCTGAGCGGTTCCAGGCCAGCTCTTTGCCCTGGATCCTGATGGTAAAACGGGTGAAGAGAAAAGCTAAAAGAGCGGGCAGGGTAAATGCGATTGTTCCAAAGAACCAGATCGGCTCTTGTGCCCGGATTAATGCCATGTCTATTAAAAAACCGAGAATAAGAATGAGAAGAAGTGATTGCGGCCATGAAGGAGCGGTAAAGATAAACCGTGATAATCTCTCGATCCTGACGTCGCCCCCCGGAGCCATATCTACCACAATCCGTTCAGGATCAATTCGCTCCTGCCAGCATTAATCCTGCGATTTTCTCCTCTCCACCTGATTGGGGTGCTATAGAAAGGTGCGTTTATTGCAAGGGTCTCGTATTCGCCCCCCTCTCCTGCGATATGTATCCGGTTCTTCCCTGAGATCTGCTTCAGCCTCTCTACCAGTCCGGCATCAATATGGGTGCCAAGCATCTCCTCACCCAGCCCGTCTGCTGCACAGACCACGATGATGGCATCAAGCCGATGTACCACTTCATCCATGATCCAGTCCGGATCCTTCTGCCAGAGGGGGGTGAAGACAGAAAGCCCCAGCCTCCTGGCAATGGTGCTGACCCGATCATACTGGTACTTCGACTGGATTGCACCGGCGATTATGCCTTCGATTGGAAGAAGAGAGAGCCCTTTCTCCAGATCAACCAGCTCCTCCTCTTTTTTACCATGGGTTGTAATCTCTACGTACTCCATCTGAGCCCGTTCTGCGATCAGGCGGACCGCATCCAGGTTTGATGAATGGAACATAAAGGAGTCCGGATTATCCGGCCTGACACAGACGATATATCCGACATCAAGCCCTGCATCAAGGGCAAGCTGGATCGAGAGGACGGAATCCTTTCCACCTGATGTCAGTGACGCATACACGTGAATATCACCCAACGTATGTATCCAGCCGTTCCTGCATCAGTTCCCATGTCGGGAGGTTCGTCTGGCAACCGGCCTTCTCGATGACAAATGACGAACAGACTGTTCCAATCCGGCAGCAGTCTTCAAGAGGCAGCTGTTTCTGGTATGCCGTCAGGAACCCGGCACGGTATGCATCGCCTGCTCCGGTCGGGTCAACAAGTGTCACCGGAACTGATGGGATCACCGTGAGCGCACCATCTTCGTAGAGTCTGCTCCCCTCTTTCCCCCGGGTAAAGATCGCAACAGGAACGCGTGCAGACAGCTCCTCTTCAGTATGCGATAGTACTCTGGCCATAATTTCTGCCTCATACCGGTTTGCAAAGAGAATATCAATCGAATCAAGCAGCTGCTCAAACTGTTCGGCACTGTATTTGTGGATATCCTGTCCGGGATCAAAAGAGGCAAAACCTGCACGCTCCGCGACCTTCACGTTGTACGAGGGATCGGCGGTTGCCATATGCACAAAGTCAAAGGCAGGCGGATCGGCCTTTGTAAAAGCTTCAGATGCACCCCATTCAAAGAAGGTGATCTGATCCTCCCGTTCATCGGTGAACATGCAGGCAAGGGGCGTATGGCCCTCCTCCTCGATATAGAAGTACCGCCCGACATGATGTGAATGAAGCCAGCGGTCATAATCTGTTCCTTCAAAATCGCCTCCTACGGCGGAGACGAGTGTGGATTCTCCACCAAGGACTGCAATGCCAACAGCGATATTTGCTGCCCCGCCGCCGAAGAAGATCTGGTGATCGAGGATCTGTGTCGAGGTGTTTGGATCCGGAAGATGCGGGACACGGAAGATATGATCTGTCGCCGTATGGCCGACGACATGAATCATATCTCGATCACTTCCACAACCTGGAGCGGGATCTCCCTGAGTGCTTTTCCGATTGTGGCTTTTGCGATACGCTCGGCATGCTGCTCAGATTCTGCCTTGAAGACCTTCATGTCCAGTGTCAGGCCCACAAGGGCAGTATTTGCCACCATAAGCGCATTATTCAGTTCTTCTTCGCAATTTGGGCATGATGTTGCCCCGATCTCAACCTCGACAAACTTTGCCGTCGGATTGAGGCGTTTCCCAGCCTCGCTGATGGCAATCCCAATTGCATCATCAACGGTTTTTACATCCTTAACAATCCATGCCGATTCCAGTGTCACATGATAATCTGCCATACTAATGAATCTCCAACTTACCAAAAATCCTCATGCATATGTTCGTGAATGGGCATCCGCTCAGGCGATACTGCCTGCTCCTTCCCCTCTCCAATCAAAAGGATTGCAACCGGCCGGGCATGAGCCGGAATTCCAAGAATATCCTTCACTTCCTCCTCGTCAAATGCCCCGATCCAGCAGGTGGCACGCCCAAGTGCATGGCTTGCGAGCATCATGTAGCATCCGGCGATAGTTGCATCCTGTACTGCATAGAGTATCCCCCGTTCTCCGTACCTGGACATCGATCTGACATAATTTGCACAGATGACAAAGGCGGTCCCTGCATGGGCAATAAACTCCTGGTTAAATGCCGCATCTGCAAGAGATTCAAGGAGATCCTCCTGCCTGCAGATGATCACATCCCACGCTTCCCGGTTGCCTGCGGTCGGGCAGGTGGCAGCAGCCCTGAGGATATACTCCACCTCTTCCTTTGGTATCTGCTCGCCGGTATAGCTCCTGATTGAACCGCGGGATTTCAGAAAACCCAGAAAATCAGAGGATTCCATGT
The DNA here is from genome assembly GCA_013329165.1 of Methanocalculus sp. Taxonomy (GTDB): domain Archaea; phylum Halobacteriota; class Methanomicrobia; order Methanomicrobiales; family Methanocorpusculaceae; genus Methanocalculus; species Methanocalculus sp9912u. The sequence continues at coordinate 145,476 of DUKV01000039.1, forward strand.
GAATGAAGCACTTCCCAGGCATTCTGTGCAGCTGTTGTTGCAGCAGAGATGCCCTCGCCTGCCCGCTCTGTTGCAAGACCAAACTGGCTGCTTTCGGTGAGGCTGATCATCTCTGAGAGGGAGTGAGCCACTTTTGAAAAATCCGCATTCCCGGTCTCCGCTGATGCCCTCTCTGCATCCGCACGTACCTCCTCAATGATGCCGATCAACATCCTTCGACCGCCTGTTCTCTCTTCTTTTGGATAATCCGGCAGGCTTATGAGCATCTTTGATACCTGAATAATTCCTGTCTTGAGACACTCAGCATACTGCCATGATAGAACTGCATTCCTGACATCCATATGGATGTACAGGCGATAAAAGAATATAAAAAGGTAGGTGGCAGTCTCTTATTACCGCCTGGATTTCTGTTTTGCGCCCATCATCGTCTTCTTCGAGCGGCGAATATGGCGCCGGACACGCGGGTCGACAACATGTCCTCCCCTGCGCCCTCCCCGGCCCTGCTGCTGGGCGTTTGCCATCTTCTGCTCAAGCTTCTTGACGATGGTGTGTCTCTTAAATCTCTGGTTAGGTCCCGGCTTCTTAGCCTCACCACTCTTCTGAGGAACCAGTCTGATCTGTCCCTGGTTTCCTTTTACCTGGTGCCAGTTTACGCTGCCTGTCTTTCCCATGTGAAACTCCTTATAACTACTGTCTGGCTTTTTGATAAAGATATCTTTTCAAATCACCTTCTCTATCGATCGCTTTAATATATCTGCAACGATCTGGCCATCTATCCTGCCCCGGACCTCTTTCATCACGACCCCCATTACAGGCCCAAGCGCCGCCATTCCACGGTCCCTGATGAATTCTGCTCTTTCGGTAACAATCTCCTCGATCAGGCATTCCAGATCCTTGACAGAGAATGTCGGTCCTACTGACAAAATTGCCTCTTCGAGTGATGCTCCCCCGGCAAGGGCACGGAGGATATCTGGCAGGGCTTCCTTTGCCACCTCCCCTTTATTGACGCGTACGAGGAGCAGAATGAGCATCTCATCAGGTACTCTTCCACAGTCCACGCCATCGCGGGATAGCTCCCGCAGGGTTGAGATGAGGGTACGCGCAGCTAATGCAGGTTTTATCCCGGCTGCAATCGCCTTCTCGAAGGTCGGAAGCCGGTCTGAGTATGCAATATGGCGGGCAAGCGCGCCATCAATGCCGAGCTCCTCTGTGAAGCGTGCCGCAACATCGGTCAACAGTTCCGGGAGCTTGATTGCATCCATCATCTCCTCAGTGATCTCAACAGGAAGCACGTCCGTCTCGGGGTACATCCGTGCTGCTCCGGGGAGCGGCCGCATATATGCCGAACATCCTTCAGGAAGCATCTTCCGGGTCTCTTCAGGAATCCCTTCAAGTGCCATCCCTGCACGCTTCAGTGCCTGTCTGATGGCACATGAAGCCTGCTCTTCTGTTCCTGAGACGATGATCACACAGTCGCCATCATCTGCCAGCATCCGCTCCCTCAGGGCAGCAACCTCTTCTTCAGTGACGCCGTATGCGGGCAGCTCATCGGTATGGAACAGGCCGCCGACGCCGCATTTCTTTGCATAATCTGACATCTCGCTTCCAAGGCGGCGTCCTGGCTGGATCTCCCGCCCGACGATCCCGGCAAATCCTTTCAGGGTCGCAGCCATGATGCAAGGCGCCTTCTTCAGTACTTTCGATTTCGTGGATGAGAAGAGATCGGTGACATCAATCTTCCCCCGGGGCACCTCGGCACTCCGGCTCCGCAGTTCCTCCCTGATCGCAAGCAGGCTCACCTGCCGCTCCACTTCACGGGAGACAACCTCCGGAATGAGGTCAAGCTCCTGCACCCCCTTGATCTCGACACGGGCTCCATCCCTGATTGAGATATTCACATCCTGCCGGATCGTTCCAAGACCGCGCTTCACTTTCCGGGTCGATCTGAGGATCATGCCGATATATTCTGCGATCTCCTTCACTTCTTCCGGGGTATGCATGCAGGGGGCGGTAGTGATCTCAACAAGCGGTATACCAAGCCTGTCAAGTGAGAATGTCTTGTCAGTCACTCTCTGGGCTGCTTCCTCCTCAAGGCAGATCGACTCAATCGCGCAGTCACCGCCTGCAATCCCGTTCATGGCAACCAGCGCCGTCCTCTGGAAGCCGGTGGTGTTTGACCCGTCGATCACCATCTTCCGCATCGTATGCACCTGCGAGATTGGGGTCATCAAGAGCATCTTTGCGATGGTGAGGGTGATCTGAAGGGCTTCCGGATTCATCGGTGTTGGCGGCTCATCATCATTCTCGACAAGGCAGGTGGTATCGTAGGCATAGTATGAGAAGAAGCGCATCTGTTTCATCTCTTCTTCTGCCGCACGGTCGATGCCACCCATCTCCGAGACCGTCGCCCTCAGGTACCGGCGGATCTCACCGTTTCTCTCATCAATATTCCTGAGAATGGTCGGACACCGGCAGTAGAGCTTTTCAGCTGTGTCAAGCTGCTGGTGAATCTCGATCCCTGCGGTCAGGCCGAGTACCTTATAATCCATACACAGACCTCCGTATAATTTCACCCTTCAGATTCTCCTGCATCAGCCGCCGGATCTCTCCGGTTTCATCTGTCTGCCCGAGAACCCACATCAGTTTAACAAGCGCAGTCTCCGGGAGCATGTCTTCTCCTTCAATAACACCGGCCCTGAGGAGATCGCGTCCGGTATCATAGACCCGGTCGCAGACTCTTCCTTGGAGGCATTGCGTTGTCATCACGATTGTTGTTCCATTGCAGACAAGCTCACGTATCCTCTCCATAAGCACAGTTCCGACATGGCCAAGCCCGGTTCCCGCGATGACTAGTCCCCTGCAGGATGCATATGCATCCAGAATTGCCGGATCCATTCCGGGATAGTAAGAGATAAGAGCACACTTCTCCTCCATTGCATCCCTGAGAGTCAGCACCTGATCCCCTCTCCCTATGGCATCTGCCTGCAGCGATATCTCCAGATCCGGGTAGGTTATCCTTCCAATCGGTTCTGTTCCGATACTCTGGAATGCATCCCGGCGCGATGTATGCATCTTTCGTACCCTTGTCGCCCGGTGAACAGCACAATAATCGTCATTGACGGTACCATGCATGCAGATGGCGACCTCGCCCAGGTTCGCAGATGCAACAGCAGCACTACAGAGTGCATTCATCACATTGTCGCTGCTCGGGCGGTCGGCTGATCGCTGGGAACCGACGAAGATGATGGGAACCGGCGTATCAAGCATAAAACTGATCGCAGATGCCGAATATGCCATCGTATCGGTTCCATGAGTGACGATGACACCCCGGGCACCTGCCTGAATCTCATCATAGATGCAACGTGCAAGCTCAATCCACATTGAGGGTTTCATATTTTCAGAGAGGATCGAGAATGGCTGTCTGGTTCGGAAACGCCCGATTGTAGCAAGCCGGGGAATCGCAGAGATGATCTCATCTGCGGTTGATCTGCTTGTTACCGCCCCCGTCCGGTAGTCCACACGGGAAGCGATGGTTCCTCCGGTTGAAATGATTGCAAGCTCTGGTAATTTCGAATCCTGAACTACAGGCGGTTCGAATCCTTTTCTCTCTTCCCCATCCCTGATATGCCTGACTTCAGAGATGGGCACCCCGATATTATACCCTGAGGAGAGTTTCAGGACAGCCCTCTCATCCCGTTCTGTGATATACACAGCCTCAAGCATCTTCCCCCCAATGGTGCAGGAAACAAGATCTCCGGTCTTCATGCTTCAATAAGCCCCCGTATCATGGAGACAAGCTCATCTTCAGCATCCTGTAAAGCTCTTCTCTGCATCTGCATCGTCTCATTATGATCTTTCAGAATACCTGAGCGTATCCGTATCGCATCACAGATAACCTCTTCTGCAGGTCCTCCGGCAACCTTCTTCGCGGCAACTACGAGGCCGGGATCGAGTGCATCTCGAATTCGATCTTCCGTTAGCCCCATCTCCTGAAGAGAGATGCCCGAGATCTCTTTACCAGCTCTTTCGATTACCGTCAGGGTGATCTCTTTCGAGCGGACAGCCCGGCCGACAATGTTGTGTGCTGTTCTGAATGGAAGCCCAAACTCACGCACAAGTGTATCGGCAAGCTCGGTTGCGGTTGAAAAGCCCCGGTCACTCTCACGATACATCCTTTCAACATTGAATACTGCCGTATCCATCATTCCTGCAAGAATCTCCATGCTTGCAGCGGTATGGGAGATCCCATTCCAGAGATGTGGTGTCAGGGTCTGGAGATCGCGGTTATAGCTCATGGGGAGACCCTTCATACAGACGAGTGCGGATTGGAATGCCCCTGCGACTGTTCCGGCGTGCCCGCGCATAATCTCGGCACAGTCCGGGTTCTTTTTCTGCGGCATGATCGAACTGGTCGAGCAGTATATGTCATCAAGCTCGACAAATTCTACAAAGGCACTGCTCCAGAGGATCAGCTCTTCGCAGAGCCTGCTTGCATCTGCCATCAGAATGGTGAGGGTTGAGAGCATCTCAAGTGCAAAATCCCTCCCTGATACTGCATCCATCGAGTTGCCAAGGATGCTGTTGAACCCAAGCAGCCGACAGGTCATCTCACGATCGATCGGGAAACCAGTCGAGGCAAATGCGGCGGATCCAAGTGGCGATCGGTTCACACGGGCAAAGGTTTCGAGAAGTCGCTCTGCACTCCTGGAGAACGCTTCTTCATATGCAAGGAGATGGTGGGCGAGTGTTGTCGGCTGTGCATGCTGGAGGTGGGTGAATCCCGGCATAACTGTTCCTGTGTGCTCATCTGCTCGCCGGATGAGAACCTCCCTGAGTGTGGCAACTGATGTCAGGATCTCCAGAATATCCTCACGCACCCTGATCCTGAGGCAGGTGGCCACTTCATCGTTTCGTGAGCGTGCAAGGTGAAGCCGTCCACCGGAATCGATACCGGCTTTTGCAATCAACTCCCCCTCTATTCCCGCATGGATATCTTCAAAACGCTCATCGAATGCTTCATCCGGGATACCTTCGGTATACATTCTGTGAAGGGCTGTTGCAATCTTCTGTGCATGCTCTTTTGCTATCAGCCCCTGCCGGTTCAGCATCACCAGGTGAGCCATATCCACCCGGAGATCCGGTGAGGCGATCCTCCGGTCAGCTTCCATCGATGAGAGGTATCGGGCAATGAGTGTGTTCCGCTCCCCGGTAAGCCTCCCTTCCCGTATCTGGTCGTGTCGCATCCTCTTCCTCTTCAGGTATGATGGTACCTGAAAACTGATTATCTCTTCGTAGAAATTGATTCTATTCGGGAAGGGGTGTGGTAATCTTCTTCAGAAAAAGATTCTCGTTTTGTAGAATTTTTGGGCAAAAGATCTCTATTACGTCTACAAAATTCCGAAATCCAATAGATTATATAGTCTACCTCACCATTCCTACTTATGAAAATGAAGGTGTTAGGGTGTATCATAACTCTTCTTGCACTTGCCCTGTTGGTTGCGGGGTGCGTCACAGAAGAAGTACCGGTAACTCCCCCTGATGGTATGCAGAGTGAAGTAGGTATCATGTATACGGCAACCGGGCAGATGCCTGTATTGCTCTCGACCGGCCAGATCGACGGCTACATGGTATGGCAACCCTTCGTCTCTGTAGCTGAGGTTTCGGGTATTGGAACTGTTGTCAGCTACTCCCAGGATCTTCCGCCAGCAGGTACCTGGACAGATCACACTTGTGATGCCCTGTCTGCACGCGAGGATTTCATGGCAGCAAACCCTGATCTTGTGAATGCATTTGCTGCACTCCTTATTCTCTCAGGTAACTACGTCCAGGAGAACCCTGATCGTGCCGCTGAGGTCTCCGCCAACTGGCTCTTTGGTGGCGGGACTATGACCTTTGGTGATGTCAAGGTCAATTCAAAGGATGTTCTTGCCCATTCGATACCAACAATCCGGTTCTCAACCGAGCCCTCTGAAGAGTGGCTCAAGAGCAATGATCGCTTCATCGAAGCGCTCCGCGAGATCGGCTATCTGACAGGAAGCCTTAAGGATGCCTCAACTGCCGACGTACGTGCCACACTCTATGACTTCTCTCATTACGAAGCTGCGCGGGCGATGGTTGATGCAGGCGAGATCACAACTCCTGACAAGCTGACACGTCCAGTCTCCCTCGGGTACCTTCCATCTGATCATGATGCGCCCCTCTTTGTTGCTATCAAAGACTGGGAATATTTCGATGAGAACTATGGGATTGCTCTGAAGCCCCGGTCAACTGCCCCGGGAAAGGTCGATGTTGCCGATTTAATCGTCAATGGGGAGACCATCGCCGAAGTCAGGCTCGTCCAGGGTGAAGGTGGTGCCCAGCTGATGACACTCATGGGAACCGACGCTATCCAGCTCTCCTATGCAGGCACCCCGCCAACAATCTCTGCGATTGACAAGGGAATGGCTATTAAGATCCTGCTTCCAACACAGAATGAAGGATCAGGCCTTGTTGTTGCGGCATCTGCTCCGGTCGATGACTGGGATTCATTCATCGCATGGGCTGATGCACGATCTGCTGAGGGTCGGCCACTGAAGATTGCCGCACCAATACGTGGCTCGATCCAGGATGTGCAGATAAAATATGCGCTCCAGGACAGTGGTGTGGTGGTGAAAGAAGTCTGATGAGATGGTATCTAAAAGTATTACCTCCCTTTTTTCTTCTCCTTGCGTGGGAAGTTGCTGCAATTCTGATCAATAATTCATTCATTCTCCCGACACCGGCGTCTGTTGCTGCGGTCCTGCTGAGCCCAACAGCAGATATCCTTGGAAGCGGGAGTATCATCGATAATGCACTACTCTCTGTCTGGAGAGTTCTGCTGGGTTTTGGATTGGCGGTTCTCTGTGCAGTTCCGATTGGGATTATTATCGGGCGTTACCGTACTGTCGAAGAGCTGGTAAACCCGATCATCCAGCTCCTCCGCCCGATCCCTCCGCTTGCATGGATTCCCTTAGCGTTAGCCTGGTTTAAGATTGGTCTTCTCTCAATCGTCTTCATCATCTTCATCGGGTCATTCTTCCCGATTCTGATCAATAGCATAGACGGTGTACGGAGGGTGAACCGGACTTGGATCGAGACTGCGGCGATCTATGGTGCAAAAGGATGGAAACTCCTTGCCTATGTGATCCTGCCGGCTGCTGCCCCTGCAATCTGGACCGGTCTTCGGGTTGGGTTTGGGATTGCCTGGATGTGTGTTGTTGCAGCTGAGATGCTCCCGGGCACCACCTCAGGTATCGGGTACCTGATCATGTACTCATACAACTGGGGGCAGGTGCAGGTGATCATCGCCGGTATGATCGTCATCGGCATCATCGGAATTGCGGTTGATATTCTCTTCCGTGAAGTTGAGAAGCGGAAGTTCCAGTGGCAGGAGATGAACAGATGACTGTAGTCCTGAGGAATGTCAGCAAAACCTTTACAGCGCGACAGAATGAGCCTCTCACTGCCCTTCAGGATATCTCTGCCGAGGTCTCAAACGGTGAGTTTCTCTGCATCCTCGGCCCCTCGGGGTGTGGGAAGACCACCCTTCTCCGGATGATCGGCGGTCTTGATCATCCGACATCGGGGGAGATTGAGGTTGAGGGGACTCCGGTCACCGGCCCTGATCCGCGGCTTGCCATGATCTTTCAGGAATATTCGCTCTATCCCTGGCGAACCGTCCGGGCAAATGTGGGCTTCGGCCTGCAGATGCGCGGGATGCCACATGAAGAGCGCGAGGAGATCGTAACCCGCTTCATCGGTCTTGTCGGTCTGGAAGGATTTGGTGATAGTTACCCGTATGAACTCTCTGGAGGTATGCGGCAGCGTGTAGCAGTCGCACGGGCGCTGGCAACCGATCCTGCTGTCCTCCTGATGGATGAGCCATTTGGCGCCCTCGATGCGCAGACACGAAACCGGATGCAGAAAGAGCTCCTCCTGATCTGGGAGAAGACGAAGAAGACGGTTATCTTTGTAACGCATAGCGTGGATGAAGCGGTCTATTTAGCCGATCGGATCATGGTACTCTCCCCACGACCGGGGCGGATAGCCGGGATCTATGATGTTGATATCCCCCGCCCCCGCGACAGAACCAGTATCGAGTTTGCTGGCCTCCGCCGGGATGTGCTGGAATTGATTGATCGTCTCGAGGACGGCCAATAACTTTTATACCTCATACCATCCATTTTATTAAGCATATTTTCATAGCGAGGAGTTTTTTACATGGTACGAAAACCAGCAAAGATGTACAGGGCCATTTCAAAGAAGGCATATACACGCAGGAAATATATGGGTGGTGTCCCGGGTCTGAAGATTGTCCAGTTTGATATGGGGAATCTGAAGGAAGAATTCCCGGTTGCCCTCCACCTTGAGGTGAAAGAGGCATGTCAGCTTCGTCACACAGCCCTTGAAGCTGCCCGTGTGAACATGAATCGTCGCCTTATGAAGGAAGTGGGCAGGAGCAACTTCCATATGAAGCTCCGTGTCTATCCCCATCATGTTCTCAGGGAGAACAAACAGGCAACCGGCGCAGGTGCAGACCGTGTTTCAGAAGGAATGCGCCTTGCATTTGGAAAGGCCGTCGGAACTGCGGCACGTGTACATGAAAGACAGCGTATCTTCACCATCTGGACATCCCCCCAGCATGTTGAGAAAGCAAAGTATGCGCTTCTCCACGGCGGACACAAACTTCCAACACCTGTTTGTGTTGTCATCGAAGAGACGAACTAAAACCATCAATATCTTTTTTTTACCTGCATATTTCACGAGTTTTATCACCTTTCGCAACTCATTAGGCGGTATGAATGCCCGTGAAGAGCAGATGCTCCGAAAGGCCGTGTCGGATGCGACTCTTGCCTGTATCCATGAGGCTGAGGTATTCCTTCCCCCGGATGTAAAGGCTGCAATTGCTGCTGCATACGATTCGGAAGCCGATCCGGTGGCCCGAGGGGAGCTTGCCAATATTCGCACCAATATATCCGAGGCCGAAAGACTGAATCTCCCTCTCTGCCAGGATACCGGAATTGCCGTCATCTATATGACGGTACCCCATTGTTATCCCGTACATGAAGCAGACCTGAGGGAAGCTGTCTATGACGGGGTCAGGCGTGCAACCCTCTCTGTTCCTCTCAGGCCAAATGCAGTCGATCCGGTTTCACGGCAGAACAGTGGTGATAATACCGGTGTTGCAATCCCGCCGATCCATATTCGAGAAGGATCTGATCTCACCATCACTGTCCTTCCGAAAGGAGCAGGATCCGAGAATGTCTCACGGATCGGCATGCTCCTTCCTTCACAGGGAAATGAGATCCCTGCATTTATTGTTGAAACTGTGCTGCTGGCAGGCGGTCGGCCATGCCCTCCTGTTGTGGTCGGTGTTGGTATCGGAGGGACATTTGATCATGCTGCTGCTCTTGCAAAAGAGGCGCTCCTCCTCCCGATAGATGTGATGGATACCTATGAAATGGAGATCTGTACTGCGATAAATAACCTTGGAATCGGTCCGATGGGGCTTGGGGGGAGTACAACTGCTCTTGCCGTGAAGGTGAAGAAGGCCCACTGCCATACCGCATCCCTTCCGGTTGCTGTAAATATCCAGTGCTGGGCATGCAGGCGGGCGACACGGAAGGTGAGTTTATGAAGATCAAAACTCCACTTGGGGATGAGATTCTCGCTCTCAGGGCAGGAGATTCTGTTCTTTTATCAGGAACCATCTACACGGCACGGGATGAAGCCCATCTCAGAATGATGAAAGAAAAAATCCCCTTTGATCCAAAGGGAGCGGCGATCTACCATTGCGGACCTGTAATCCAGGATGATCGGATCATCGCCGCAGGCCCGACCACCTCTGCCCGGATGAACAGCCTGACAGGTTTCCTCCTCGATGCAGGTGTCCGTTGCCTGATTGGAAAAGGAGGAATGAGTGGGGAAGTCTCAAAATCCCTGAAGGGAAGGGCTATCTACCTTGCATTCACCGGAGGATGTGCGGCCCTTGCGGCATCCCACATGAAACTCACCGGTGTCTTCTATCCGGATCTTGGGATGGCCGAGGCGATCTGGGTGATCGAGGTCACCGATCTCCCGCTGGTTGTCGGCATTGATGCAGTCGGGGGCAACCTCTTCTCCAGGGTGGATGAAAGGGCACGGGAACGGTATGATGCATGGATCAGGGATCAGGTGCGATGATGAATGTATTGATACGCAAGTGCTTATTGAATAGCCGCACAATTCTATATGCGAGGGTTTCCATTGCATGAAACTGGTTATCGATGATATACGGTGTAAAGGGTGCAACCTCTGCGTGATGGTCTGCCCATATAACATATTCCAGGAGGGGCAGAGGCCGAATAAGCGGGGTGTCTTTGTACCTGAGCTGGATCGACCCGGGCGGTGTACAAACTGCCGTCTCCAGCATCTGTACCAGCGACGCCTCTGTGGAGTATGTCAGATGATCTGCCCTGACCAGGCGATCAGATGGGTGCAGGAGGCGCCGTTCGAATCCCATAAGGTGGTGATCGAATATTGACGCGCATTAACTTTGTGCAGGGGAATGATGCCTGTGCAGAAGGTGCAGTGGCGGCAGGATGCCGGTTCTTTGCAGGGTACCCGATCACTCCGTCATCCGAGGTTGCAGAGCAGATGGCCCGCCGCCTTCCAAAACTTGGAGGCACCTTCATCCAGATGGAGGATGAGCTTGCCAGCATGGCTGCGATCATCGGAGGAGCATGGACAGGTGTTCGGTCGATGACAGCAACAAGTGGTCCCGGCTTCTCCCTGATGATGGAGAATATCGGGTATGCAGCATTCACCGAAACACCCTGTGTTGTCATTAATATCCAGCGCGGAGGCCCCTCAACCGGTCAGCCGACGATGGCTGCCCAGGGGGATATGCTTCAGGCCAGGTTCGGCTCGCATGGTGATTACAGCGTGATTGCTCTTGCCCCATCGACAGTTCAGGAGATGTTTAACCTTACGGTGAAAGCATTCAACCTTGCAGATCGGTTCCGGGTTCCGGCCTTCCTGATGTCCGATGAGATCATCGGCCATCTCCGGGAACGGGTGGAGTTCCCCGATGAGGTTGAATGTATCCCTCCAAAAACGATCAGGGAAGGTATGCTTCCGTTTGAACCAGAAGACGATCTCGTCCCCGGATTCACTCCGTTTGGCAAAGGGCACAGGGTCCATGTGACCGGACTTACCCATAACGAGAAAGGATATCCTGCATCCACCGATCCCGATCTCCACGAGAAGCTGGTGATGCGGCTTGTAGAGAAGGTCGAACGAGCACGTCATGAGATTGCAGATTATGATATTGTCAACCCTGAAGCGGAGATCGTTTTCATCTCCTATGGTGCACCGACACGTGCGGTTCGCCAGGCTCTCCTGGATGCACCCGGGAAATCGTATGGACATTTAAATCTCAGAACGGTCTGGCCATTCCCGGAAGGTCTCCTGAAGAAATTCACAAATGCACGAGTATTTCTGGTTCCTGAGATGAATCTCGGACAAATTGCACGTGAGATTCAGCGGCATGTCGATCAGCCGGTTATCCCGATTCCGCGGCTTGGAGGAGCACTCCATGTTCCGTCATATCTTCTGAAATCAGCGGAGGAACATGAATGAGCGCTGAAGACTGGTTCAGGGAGGACCGCCTGCCTCATATCTTCTGTGCCGGATGTGGAAATGGCACCATCATCAACTGCACCCTTGAGGCAGTCGATTCTCTTGGTTGGAAGATCGATGATACGGTCTTTGTATCCGGGATCGGCTGCTCGTCACGGGCGTCGGGATATATCAAAACCGACTCGCTCCATACCACGCATGGCAGAGCCATCCCCTTTGCAACCGGTGTGAAGATGGCAAAAAAGGATTTCAATGTGGTCGTATTCAGCGGTGACGGGGATCTCTCGGCAATAGGAGGAAATCATTTCATCCACGCATGCCGCCGGAATATCGATATCACCGTCATCTGCATGAATAACCAGATTTACGGGATGACGGGCGGCCAGGGAAGCCCCTGTACGCCAAAGGGGGCCGTCTCAACAACCACTCCCTATGGCATGGAGGAAAACCCCTTTGATCTCTGCGAACTGGCATCTGCTGCGGGTGCGAATTATGTGGCACGCTGGACATCGTATCACGTCAAAGAGCTGACACAGGCGATTAAGACCGGCCTTCAGAGACCGGGGCTCTCGTTTATTGAAGTCGTCGTCCAGTGCCCGACAAATTATGGCAGGCGGAACAGGCTCCGTGATGTGCAGTCGATGATATCGGCGATGAAGGATCATGCACTCCTGAAAGAGAAACGTGATCGTCTCCTCGCGGAAGGAAAACCGATCCCGGACGATATGTTTGTTGTCGGAACACTGACAGATCGGAACCGCCCTGCGCTTGGGGTGAATGAATGAAGTATGAAGTCTTATTCTCGGGATTTGGCGGCCAGGGAATCATCCTCTCTGCCGTTATCCTCGGGCGGGCAGCAGCGATGTACGATGGGAAATATGCCGTCCAGTCCCAGAGTTACGGGCCGGAGGCGCGTGGCGGGGCATCTTCAAGCACGGTGATCATCAGCAGCGATCCGATCCAGTATCCAAAGGTTCTGCAGCCAAACCTCTATGTGATCATGTCTGAGGCGGGTTTTTTAAAGTTTGGTGCAGCAGCACCGGAATCTGCCCTGATGCTGGTCGATTCGGGACTGGTCCAGTCGCGGCCACGGTGCCGTTTCATAGAGATTCCGGCAACGATGCAGGCAAAAGAAGTGCTTGGAAAGCCGATTGTGGCCAATATTGTGATGCTCGGTGCTCTTGTTTCTGCAACCGGAATGGTCAGTTTCGAAGCGATGGAGCGGGCTGTCCTTGACAGCGTTCCAAAAGGGACCGAAGAGCTCAACATCCGGGCATTGAATCTGGGCCGTGATATCCTGCAGAAAGGAGGAGATGCATGAAACTGCTTGAATACGAAGCAAAAAAGGTTTTTTCGACATTCGGAATCCCGATTCCCCCAAGCATCCTGATCACCAGTGCCAGAGAGGCATCGGCTGCCTGCAAAAAGATCGGCGGTTCGGCGGTGCTGAAAGCACAGGTCGATGTTGGTGGCAGGGGTAAAGCCGGGGGCATCCTGATGGCAACGGCAGATGATGCAGAAGCTGTTGCAACCGAACTCTTCCAAAAAAAGATTAAAGGCCTCCCGGTGAAAGAAGTGCTTGTGGAGGGACGGCTTCCAATTCAGAAAGAATATTTTGTATCAATTGTCATTGACCGGAGCACCAGGTCCCCTGTGATCCTTTTTGCTGAATCTGGCGGTGTTGAGATTGAGGTGACCGCCGGGGAGCGGCCGGATGCGGTCAGGAGCGCACATGTTTCACCACTCTTCCAGGAAGTTCCCGGCTTTATTCTCAGGTATCTGACCCGTGGATGTGAGAAAGAGATTATGCCGGTTATCTCGTCGCTCTACCGTGCATTCCGTGAGAAAGATGCCCTTCTCGCAGAGATCAATCCACTTGTGGTCACCCCGTCCGGTGTTCTTGCAGCTGATGCAAAACTGATCATCGATGATAATGCCCTTGCCAGGCAGGGGATCACCGGGAACCGTGATCTGACCGAACGCGAGGCCGAGGCAGAGTCGCATGGCTTCTCGTATGTTGAACTGGACGGGTCGATTGGGGTGATCGGAAATGGTGCGGGCCTCACGATGGCAACCCTTGATCTCATTGCCCACCATAAAGGGGCCGCAGCCAATTTCCTTGATGTCGGAGGTGGTGCCGGTTCGGATCGGGTCTTGCACGCTGTCAGGCTGGTTGCATCGGTTCCGACTGTGAAGGTGATCATTGTCAATCTGCTTGGCGGGATTACCCGGTGTGATGAGGTGGCCCGTGGCATTATTGCAGCCGGGGTTTCACAGCAGGTGATCGTCAGGCTTGCAGGAACAAACGAAGCAGAAGGGCGGGCTCTCCTTGAGGGGGCAGGCTACCGGATGCTTGATACGATGGAAGAAGCAGTTGCAGCGGCTGTTCTGGAGGCATCATCATGATCTACTGCGATAAACAGACACGTATCCTTGTCCAGGGTGCAACCGGCAACCAGGGCGCCTTCCACATAGATCTGATGAACCAGTATGCCCGATCGGTCGGTGGTGCAGGCGTTGTTGCCGGGGTGACCCCCGGAAAAGGTGGCCGGGAAGTCCATGGTGTTCCGGTATATGATACCGTCCGGGAGGCGCAGGCTGCTCATGACACCGACGCGTCAGTCATCTTTGTCCCGGCAGGTGCTGCGGCAGACTCAATCATGGAGGCTGCCGATTCCGGGATTGGAACGATCGTTGCTATCACCGAGCATATCCCGGTGCATGATGTGATGAGGGCAGTTGCCTATGCACGTTCATGTGGATCGGCCGTCATCGGTCCAAACTGCCCGGGTCTCCTCTCTCCGGGTGAATGCAGGCTTGGAATCATGCCTTCTCCACTCTTTACACGTGGACCTGTCGGGGTCATTTCGCGGAGCGGAACCCTGACCTATGAGGTGGTTGATGAGCTCACCAGGGCTGGTATCGGTCAGAGTACGGTCGTAGGGATCGGGGGCGATCCGGTGATAGGTGAAACCTTTGTTGATTGCATTGAGAAGTTTAGCAAAGATTCTTATACCAAAGCAGTCATCCTTATCGGTGAGGTTGGAGGTGCACTTGAGATTGAGGGAGCCGAAGCAGCACTCTCGCTCGATCTGCCATTGGTTGCATATATTGCAGGCGTCTCCGCTCCAAAAGAGAAGAGGATGGGTCACGCCGGAGCCATCATCGAAGGGGGTGAAGGTGATGCATTGTCAAAGATACAACGATTGGAGGCGATGGGAATTACTGTTGTAGCACGCCCCTCCGAACTTCCCCAAAAAATAAGCGAACTGTTATGATCGCAGAGAAAGACCAGGTACTGATGGCGGCAGCAGCGGATCTTGCTCGTTCAGTTGATGCCATCGCCATACTTTCCTTCCTTGAATCGCAGCCTTTTGACTCTGATGTGCCGGTCATCTGGGTAAAGGAGTATCAGCCCGAGCTGATGATCAAAAAAAATATGCAGGAACTCCTGCTCTTCTGCGAACATCATATCCTTGATGCAGTTGTCCAGTATCATCTCAGAACCGAGGTTGCAAGCGGGAAGATCGTTGGTGTCTTTCCGTTTGCCATTCTCATTTATGATGTCGGGGAAGGGCGCGATTATCTTGATCTCGCCAGCTATGAGGATATTGTTCCATCTGATATCCTCCATTCCGCGCTTGCTCTTGCACTTGAGATTGCGCATGAAGGAAGAGAAGGACGAAATATCGGCACCGCGTTTATCCTCGGGGATGGCTCATCCCTCCTTGCCCGTTCGCACCAGGCAATCCTGAATCCCTATGCAGGTCACCCCCTGTCCGTTTGTGATATCAGGAATCGTGAGAACTGGGAGAGCGTCAAGGAGTTTGCACAGCTTGATGGCGTCTTTATCATCACCAAAGAAGGGTACATCACCGCAGCAGGTCGCTATATCGATGCCGATTCGCGTGGAGTAAGCCTTCCTTCAGGGCTTGGCGGCCGCCATATGGCAACAGCTGCGATTACACGTGATGTGTCAGCTGTCGGAATTACCGTATCCGAGAGCGGCGGACTTGTCAGGGTCTTCCGTGATGGTGTCTGCCAGCTCACGCTAAGATCCGAGGTGGCGCTGACCAGATGAACACTGTTAAATCAAATCCAGTCTTTTTTTATATGCTGACAGAACCAAAATGAGGCTTCTCATGAAACGCACTATCAACGTTGAATCACTCCGGCAGATGCCGATTGAAGAACAGGCTATTGAACTTGTTGAACGCAAATGTATCGGGCACCCTGATAGTATCGCAGACGGAGTGGCAGAGGCCATCAGCCGCGCGCTCTGCCGTGAATATGAAAACCAGTGCGAAGCAGTCCTCCACCACAACACCGATCAGGGTGAGGTTGTTGCCGGAGCCTCCCTCCCGTCATTTGGCGGTGGAAAGATCGTCCGGCCGATCTATCTCCTGCTGACAGGAAGAGCAACAAAGTGTTTTGAGGGACGTGTCATCCCAACCGATGCAATAGCAGTTGAAGCAGCCAGGAAATACCTGAAGGAGACCCTTCCTACACTGAACATGGAACGGGATATTATTGTTGACTGCCGGATGGGTGACGGCTCCACTGATCTCTGTGATGTCTTCAAAACCTGTGGCGGCAACACTGTTCCCCGGGCAAATGACACCTCCTTTGGTGTCGGGCATGCACCGTTCTCTGAAGTTGAACAGATCGTGCTCGCAATGGATCAGGAGATTGCTTCTGTTCTCCGTCCGAAAAATCCGGCGATCGGGTATGATATCAAGATCATGGGTCTTCGCCATGGTGATGAGATGACCTACACCATCGCATCAGCCATGGTCGACCGCTACTGTTCATCCATCGATGATTATGTTGAGGTCATCGAGATCATGAAGGAAAGACTTGAGGCAGTTGCCCGGCGCCATACCAAACGGAAGGTCTCTGTTGCGGTCAATACCGCTGACGATATCGGAAATCAGAGCCTCTTCCTGACAGTGAATGGAACATCTGCCGAGATGGGTGACGATGGATCGGTTGGACGTGGTAACCGAATCAATGGACTGATTACCCCGAACCGGCCGATGAGTATGGAGGCAGCAAGCGGAAAGAACCCGATCAACCATATCGGAAAGATCTATAACCTCCTATCAACCGAGATTGCACAGGAGGCGTGCAGTAAGGTTGATGGAATCACCGAGATGTACGTCCGTCTCCTCTCACAGATTGGCCACCCGATCGATCATCCTCTCGTAGCGAGTGTCCAGATTATTCCGGATGATGGTGCTGACTTTGGCAGAATCTCCCGTGACGTTGAAGAGATCGTCAATAACCGGCTGGAGAATATCTCAAGTATCACCGAGAGGGTTATCAAAGGTGAACTCAGGACCTTCTGATATGATCAGGCTGGCAATCCCGAACAAGGGAAGGATTGCCGAACCTATCTCCGATCTCATCGAGAAGAGCGGTCTCCATATCACTACCTCGGGGGATCGGCGGTTGATCGCAAAAACCGTCGATCCTCATGTTGAGATATTGTATGTTCGTCCGATCGACATCCCTGAATATGTTGCCCAGGGTGTGGCTGATATCGGCATCACCGGACTGGATATGGTTGCTGAACGCGGATCTGATGTTCTTGAATTACTCGATCTCAGAATGGGACAGGCCCGTCTTATTGTGGCTGTTCCCGAGGATTCCGGCTATCATGAGCTTGGTGATCTTGCGGGGAAGAAGATTGCAACGGAGTTTCCCGGGATCACCCGAAAATTTTTTGCAGAACATGGTATTGATGTCTCGATCGTCTCTGTCTCCGGCGCCTGTGAGGCTGCCCCGAACCTTGGAATTGCAGATGCGATCGTGGATCTGACCAGTTCAGGGACGACACTCAGAACCAACCATCTCAGGATTATGACCGATGTCTTCCAGAGCTCGACCTGGCTCATTGCGAACCGGAGCTCCTTTGTTGAGTTTCGAGAGAAGATTGATGAGATTGCCCTTGCACTTGAGAGTGTTCTGCGGGCAAAAGGGCAGTGCTACCTGATGATGAATGTCAGTCGAAACCGGCTGGAAGAGATCAGGTCGATCCTCCCCGGCCTCTCCGGCCCCACGGTGATGGAGGTTGCATCTGACCAGAATCTTGTCGCAGTCCATGTGGTTGTTGCTGAAGAGCGGGTATACCAGTTGATCAATATGGTCAAACGTGCCGGTGCCCGGGATATCCTTGTGATGGATGTCCAGCGGATGATCCCGTGATGGTTATGGAGATATTTCCCGCAGTCGATATCCTTGGTGGAAGATGCGTCCAGCTTGTTCAGGGCAGGCGGGAGACTGCTTCTTCATATGGTCAGCCGCTCTCTTCTGCACTTCGCTGGATTGACGAAGGTGCCACAGCACTCCATATCGTGAACCTTGATGGTGCTTTTGGAAGTGCGGGGGCGAATGTGGATGTTATACGTGAGCTGATAACTGAAACTGATGTATTTCTCCAGCTTGGCGGTGGTATGCGATCCGAATCCGATGCAACCGGGTGGCTTTCACTGGGTGTGGACCGCGTCATCATCGGAACGGCAGCAGCAGATGATCCATCAATTATCAATCGGCTGTCTGAGGAACATGGAAGTGAACGGATCATGGCGGGTGTTGATGCCCGTGGTGGTGAGATAGCAATTCATGGTTGGGAGAAGACTGCTGGTGAGGTCTCTGTCTGGGCCAAACGGTTTGAGGATGAAGGTGCTGGTTCTCTCCTCTTCACCAATGTCGATGTAGAGGGTCTCTGTGAGGGGATCGCCGTTGATCCTATACAACGGGTTATGGATGCGGTGAAATGCCCTGTGGTCGTCTCTGGAGGCGTCTCACATGTAACGGATCTGAGAATTCTCCGGGAACTGGGTGTGGCGGGGGCTGTTCTCGGATCGGCTCTCTATAATGGGATGCTCTCGCTCCCTGCAATTCTTGAGGAGATACAATGAGACAGGCTGAAATCAGTCGTGAGACGAAAGAGACGAATATAACGATCAGCTTTGATCCTGATGGAGGTTCCCGGGAGATCCTGACGGCACTTCCGTTCCTTGATCATATGCTTGAATCATTCGGGCGTCATGGGGGTTTTGGCCTCTTTATTGCAGCAAAGGGGGATATCCAGGTGGATCCCCACCATACTGTCGAAGATATAGCAATCGTCCTTGGAATGGCAATCAAAGAGGTAATCGGAGATGGGCGCGGGATCACCCGGTTTGCCAGTGTTGTTGTACCAATGGATGAAGCACGGGCGGAGGTGGCGCTTGATTGTGGAGGACGGGGGTACCTCGTCTTTGAAGGGTCATTTGTTGGAAGTGGGACCGGAGGAATCTCAAATGATCTCTTTGAACATTTCTTCTATTCTCTCGTTCACCATGCAGGAATTACAGCCCATGTCCTCTTTACCGGCCGATCAGATCACCACATCTGCGAATCGATCTTCAAGGCATTTGGCATTGCCCTTAATCTGGCATTGACAAAGAGTGGAAACGAATCAGAGATTCGAAGTACAAAAGGAACGTTCTGAATTTTTTTAGAAAAGAGAGGTGCTATCAAGCCTCGCTCTTTGCGGCGAGCTCGATGTCTTCCTCTTTGATCGTCTTTCTACCAGCGTGAAGGGCGTACTGATTTGCCTTCCTGGTGAGTTCGGCGATGTATGCTTCTGCTTTAGCAACAAGTGCTTCAGCTGCATCACTTCCGACACGCTCTGCACCATTCTTCTTTGCGATTCTTACTACAGCTGCAATTGGTAGGTCTGCCATATAATTACCACCATTGAAAGAGTATATTGTTAAATATTTAATGCTTTCGTATATCCAGCCCCTATCTTTCTTCCATTTATCGCTTTCTCGATGGTGGGGGGTTATTGTTAATTCAGGGTTTTTCATTGAAAATAAGTATTTTTTGACATCTATTTTGGAATTAAAGTCAATACTGAAGATATTTCTAATCACTCAGTTCTGCTGCCAGCCTGAGGGCATTCTCGTAATTATCAGATGCGCGCGAAGTATCGACGAACGTAACATCGATATTTACAACAGGTGCGCCATGTGATCTCCCGGAACCCAGAAGAACAAGCGTCCGGAAGATGAGGTTGCCTGATATGCCGTCAGGAGCAATCACAATGCCATATCTGTTGGCGGCCTCCTCGATCAGGATTCCGGCATGGACTCCTCCGGTCAGTTCCGCAAGGTGCTCTCCCTCGGCCAATGATCGATCGACAACGGGATTCCTGCCGACATCACTCTTCCTTCCTCCGGAGAGCACTCCTATTGTCGTATCTATTCCGATGCGTCCGGCAAGTGCAACCCCCTTTTTTGCCAGGCTCACTTTGTCCGAAGCAGTCCATCCTTCATCAATACCAACAGGGGCGAGGAGGAATTTTTTTCCTTCCGGGGTTTCAAGCACCGCAATGCGCTCGAGGGAGGCAGTGGCAGTTGCTTCCCTGAGAGATCTGAGTGTGTCGCCGGATGGCAGTGTTCCCCGCACCGCCCCGTCTATCTCTCCTTTCAGCAGGGAATTGATGAGTGCATGTATAGGATCTGGTGATATATGGAAATGAACATATTCGTTCTCCTCCCCGGCCCCTTCCTGAGTAGTATATATGATGACGAAGAGATTGTCTGAAGCTGCCTTTCTGGATGCCTCATAAACCCTGGTTAAATCTTCCAGGGCCCCTATCCCTATCGTTCTCATAAAGGCCTGCCCCAGTCTCTCGATCCGATAATTCCGTCAAGGGAGAAGTCAAAGACTTCGGTGCTTTCTCCCTGATAGGTGATGGTAAGCTCCTGTGTATCGTTGATGGTTCCTATTATCCGGGTGGCCATTCCAACCTCACGGAATAGTTTCAGCACCTCTTCTGCATGAGACTGGTTGGCGGTGAGTATGAAGCCCATTCCGGGGTACATGCGTACCCAGTGCTCAAAGGTGATTCTGTGTGATGCAAGGTCGGGCATTGGTATCGACTGGAGATCAATACTGGCTCCTTTCCTGCTTACTTCAAGGAGCATCCCAAGGGTTCCAATGATGCCAGGATTTGAGATGTCCTTTGCAGATGTAACGAGGTGTGCCTCTCCCAGCTTTTTCATCACGCCGATCTGGGATCTGAGGGTTTTTGCATCTTTCATTGTGACAGAATCCCAGTTCATGGCACATGAAGGGTGAACACGGCCATTGAGATCTATGGCTGCAATCACCGCATCTCCATCCTCTGCCCTGTCACTGTAGATGACCGCGTCCAGTCGTGCTGAACCGAGAACTGCCACATCAATGACGTTATAGGGGGTGTCCGGATGGAGATGCCCCCCGACGATCGGAACGCCAAAACGGCTTGCGGCATCTGCCATTCCTCGTGTCACTTCCTGCATCAGCGTTACATCCGTGAAGGAAAGGATGTCCACGAGTGCAAGTGCATCTCCTCCCATCGCAGCAATATCATGAATATTTACAAGAACGGCACAGAAACCAGACCAGTACGGATCAGCCTCCATCAGCTTGTTCCAGATACCGTCTGCGGCGAGGAGGAGGGCGTCGTCTCCCTTGCGGATTACGGCTGCATCTTCTCCAAACGAGGCCACGATATCGGGGGAATCAAGCTTGAGAGAACGGATGATCTCCCCAATGGCGTGTTTTCTGGTTACTCCCTCGTATTCTCTTACCGCATCTGCTACTGATTGACTGGAGCAGTTATTCACCACAATTAACACCAAATATCGATTACTCCTATATTTTTGCCTCATCAAAGATAATGTATTTGTTCCGGGTTACTCATCCCGGAACCTATTTTCATCTCATAAACTGAAATAGATCATATATGGACTGGGTGGAGAAGTACCGGCCAAAGACACTCGCAGATGTTATAGGCAATCAGTCTGCGGTTCACGAGCTCCTTGAATGGGCAAAAGGGTGGACTACACAGAACAAACCGATCCTTCTCTATGGCAAGCCCGGTATTGGAAAGACCTCGGCTGCATATGCGCTGGCACATGATCTCGGCTGGGAGATCATTGAGCTAAACGCAAGCGATCAGCGGACAAAAGGGGTGATCGAGCGGATAGCAGGGAGCTCGAGTACAACTGCCAGTCTTACTGGCGCATTACGGCGTCTGATCCTCCTGGATGAGGCAGATAATCTTGATGGCAATGCTGACCGGGGTGGTGCAAAAGCGATTGTGGATATCATCAGGCGATCAAAACAGCCGATTATGCTCATCGCAAACGATGCCTATGGGGTTGCACCGGAGATCAGGCGTCTCTGCGATCAGGTACAGTTTCGGGCAGTTCCTGCCCGCAGTCTTGCGCCACACCTGAAATACATCTGTGCAAACGAGGGATTGGATTGCGATCCGGAAGCAGTCCGCATCATAGCAGAGGAAGCAAAGGGGGATATCCGCTCTGCTGTCAATATGCTCTATGGTTCTTCAGTCGGAAAGGCACGCATACTTCCGTCTGATCTCCAGGTTCAACAGAAAGATTCCCGCTCCAGTATCTTTGATCTTGTTGCAAAAACACTCTCCGGCTCATCAGATGACGAATCGCTGATAAAACTCTCCCGCGAGGTGGACGATACTCCGGATGCGCAGATACAATGGCTTGAAGCAGGTGCTCTCCAGCACCGTGATCTCAGGAGGCGTGCTCTCTCTCTCCGTCTTCTCTCCTGTGCGGATTCATATCTCGGCAGGACATTCCGCAGGCAGTACTATACTCTCTGGAGATATGCATCCGGGATCATGCTTATCGGAACGGCTGCCGCATCTGCCGGATCGGGACTCCGGATCAGGATATCTCCACCAGATCGATGGAAACGGATGGGGCAGGCGCGCAGGCAGAAGATGATCCGGATGTCACTCCTGCACAGATGCTCTGAAGCATACAGGATCCCCGAAAAGACTGTGGCAGATGAGTATCTCACACCAATCGGTCTCCTTGCCGACAGGGATCCAAAACGATTTGTCCGCTCGCTCAATCTTGATGCCGATCAACTGGCATTACTGATTCATGATAAGGCGCGTTCACAGTCAATCATAAAAGAGATTGAAAAAGCCGAAAAGGAAGAGGAGAAGAGAAAGTCAACACAAAACAATGTAAAACCCGCCCCTGGCGAAGATATAATCCCGGAAAAACAAACAGCAGAACCGCCAGTCGACAGGAAGAAGACGGAATCACAATCAACACTCTTCTCTTTCTGAATAGGATTTGATTTGACTGTGATAGCGGTGGAGAATGACACCACAATCAATCCTCTCCCCACCATTGTGATATAGTTCACATCCCAGGTGGTAGATGAGAAGGTCTGATGCGACTGTTGTGGCAAGATCGATGAGATCCGGCATCATCTCAATTCCAGGTCTGATCGCATAAATGCAGTCGGATCCCCTGTAGAGCTTCATATCGGGGTGTGTGATATCATCAACTGCAGTCCGTATCTGCCCCTCTCCTGAAAATATCTTTCGATCGATACAGAGAACTGATCCTCCCATATGTTGGATTATCGAAGCGGCAACCAGATTGCCGCCATATCCAACTTCAACGCATCGACGGTACCTCATTCCGATATAAGTGCCAATTGCCTCTTCAATATGTTTATAGCCGTTCATTTCCTATTTACAGTATGGGGATCGTGATCTATTGGGATTATCGATCGGTTGATGGCATCCAGCTTCCTGTGCAACGGATCATCTCGGCTGTCCTTGGGTTCCCGGTTGAACTCATCCTCGGCGATCACTTCCCTCTTGAAGGATATCACCGTATCCGCCGCCAATATGACGGGGGGCGGATCATCAGCCGGATAAGTCTCTTCAAGCGGCTGCATGGGATACAGGATCACTTCCTACTGGTTATACCCGATGATATCTATGCCGACTCATCGGATTTTGTATTTGGATTGGCACGCGACTCTATTGGAAGTGCTGTAGTTTCAACAGCACGCTTAGAAAATGAATATTACGGGCTCCCTGGTGATATTCATCTGATCATCGAGAGGACAGCAAAGGAAGGAGCTCATGAACTGGGGCATCTTCTGGGGCTGGAACATTGCTCTGTTCCCGAATGCATCATGTACAGACCTGAAAGCTTAAGTGAACTGGATCGGAAGGAGAGATATTTCTGTCCAGAATGCCGGCTGCAACTACCTCCGATCCGATAATCGTTCTGCAGTGTTCTCCAGACTATTTCCAAAGATTAATCACTGAAAGAACGGATAATGTACTGTTGTTCTGTGTATGAGGGTTGATTGTTGGTTGGTATGAAGGTTCCCTGGCATGCAATATGGGGATATGGTGCACATATCAAGTCGACACCAGGACTGTTGTATGTCCAGAAACGATCCCAGCAGACGAGCTACTCAATAGATGCAATCAACCATCTCCTCCTTGTTGGAGGGCATACGATTCAGACTGCGACAATCAATCGTCTTCTTGAGAAGGGTGCGTCAATCTCCTTCTTTGATGCTCATGGGACACCTCTTGGTACTCTTACGCCGTTTGGATCGAACAGGAATGAAGAGACCTGGTACCTTCAGACCTCCACCCCTTCACATCGGTATGTCATTGAATTTGTCCGCTCTTCTCTCCAATCACGGCTTCTCTGGCTGGAAGAACTTGATAACACTCTTGATTCCGGTCTCTTCTATCGCGGTGAACACGATTTCCTCGTTCAGGCGGGAAATGAGATAGAGTATCTTGTCAGGATAGAAGAGATAAAGAGGCTCCATACTCTTTCAACGGATATGTATTATGAGATCCTCTCCCGAATACTTCCTTCTGAACTGGGGTACAGGAGAAGGACAAAACGCCCTCATTTTGATCCGGTTAATGCGATGCTCTCGTTTGGGTATGCCCTTCTCTTCGGCAATGCGTGTGTTGCCATTATCGGTGCTCATCTCAATCCCGACAATGGTCTCCTGAATCAGGGAGCAGGCGGATTTGTCTATGATATAATCGAGCCTTTGAAGAGAACCATGGTCGATTCCACGGTATTTGAACTTGCAAAGGAATCTATAACTGCTGATGATTATGAATTGAGCCAGACCCGCTGTGTCCTCTCGGACGACCTCATTTCCAGGCTCCTTGAGCGTTTATATATCACGATCGATCAGCGGATCATTGATGCAAATGTGTATGCATATCTTAAATCTCTTGAGAAAGGAGGTAATTTTTCAGTTGTTTTTTAGGTCTGGTGGAAGAACGGGGGGTGCACACCCTCTACTGCCCGCATAATCAATTCTGTCTTCAAAGAGGGCGTTTGATGGAGAAATCCGGAAAGTCTGTCAGGATGAACGTTCTCATATCAATATCCCGTATGATGGCACGGGGACAACTATAGAGCATGGATACAAACTTTTCAAGGATGACCTCCTCGCCTGTGGCCAGTACATGCACTCTGCCATCCGGGAGATTCTCCACCTCACCGGTGATGCCGAGGCTTGTTGCAATATGCCGGATACATGCCCTGAAACCGACTTTCTGAACCCTCCCTGTAATGATCAGTTCGATTGTTTTCATCTCTCCTCCTGGTCCTCTCTCATCTTTCTGAATAGCCCGGATGGATGACCTCTCCCGGGGGCAATCCCGAACTGGTTTTTATTAATTGTTGCATTCTCTCCCGTCTTCAATTCATATCGGACTGGTTAATTATTGTCATTGATTGAACTGAGTGGAAGGATCCCGTTCTCTCTTTTTCTCAACAGATGAGTTGAGCGGCTCCACTAATGTCTGTTTGATCTCATTTCTATTGGAACCTTCTATTTTCATCATGGTATGAAATGACTCCCTGAATTTTGGAAATTTATCTTGCGGGAGTGAAGGGGGCGGAGCAGGGAGACCCCACCCTTCAGGATGGGGATGAAAGCGGAGCCGCCCTTCGTCAGATTCCCGGAGAGACTACCAAAAACCCCATAGTATTATAAGACAACTACTGTTTGTATGCTCCAGGCCTACAAGTATCGGATGTATCCTTCGAGAGAGCAGGGTACACTCCTCATGAAACAGATCCATGCCTGTCGGTTTGTATACAACCATTCTCTGGAGCAGAAGATCCGGGCATACGAGCAGGAAGGGCGAAAACTCTCCTGCTTCGACCTGAACAATCATCTTCCCGCGCTCGAAGAAGAACACCCGTGGCTCAAAGACGTCAACTCCCAATCGCTTCAGAGCGCGAACAAGAACCTCGACAACGCCTTCACCCGATTCTTCCGTGAGAAGAAGGGATTTCCCCGGTTCAAGTCGAAGAAGAATCCGGTCCAATCCTTTCAGGTGCCCCAACACTACCGGGTGAACTTCGAGCACGGGCGGATCAAACTCCCAAAGATCGGGGAGATCAAGACTATCTTTCATCGGTTCTTCACCGGGAAGGTGAAGTACGCCACAGTTTCTGTGACTTCAACCGGGAAGTGGTTCATCAGCATCCTCGTTGATGATGGAAACCCTGAACCAGAGCCCTCTCTCATCTCTCCGGGCACCACCATCGGGATTGATGTCGGGCTGACCGACTTTGCAACGTTCTCGACTGGTGAGAACGTTGCGAATCCCCGGCACTTGGAGAGTTCCGTCCAGCGCCTGAAAGTGATGCAGCGACGCGTATCGCGAAAAGTGAAGGGATCAAAGAATCGACAGAAAGCGATTCAGAAATTAGCCCGGTGTCATGAGAAGGTTGCAAACCAGCGGAACGATTTCCTGCACAAACTCTCTAATCAAATCGTGAGCGAGAACCAAGCCATAGCAGTAGAATCGTTGAATGTCGCCGGGATGCAGAAGAACCACAACCTGGCACGAAGCATCAGTGATGTATCGTGGAGCACATTCTTCACGATGCCGGAGTACAAGTGCCGGCAGTACGGGAAGACCCTCCTTACGATCGGACGGTTTGATCCCTCCTCAAAAATATGCAGTAAATGCGGGTATCTCAAATGGGATCTCTCCCTCTCTGAGCGAGAATGGATCTGTCCTGATTGTGATACTCATCATGACCGCGACATCAACGCGGCGGTCAACATCAAGACGTTCGCCCTGCAAGTACAGAACCTTGTCGGGGTATCAGGTGCGGAACGCGCCGTTGTGCCTGTGGACTCGCCTCAATAGAGGGAGGATGAAGCAGGAAGCCCCGTCTTTTAGGGGGGGGGTAGTTCACTCTGTTCAGTTTCCAAAAGGGAAAAATTGAGCTTATTGTTCTTTTCACCCTCTGATGATAGGGGGGATCAGAGAAGAGAGAGAATATAATCTTTTACCTCTTCTGCCCGCTTTGGATCCCGTGATTCTGCATAGAGCCTGATGAAGGGTTCTGTTCCCGAAGGGCGGATCAGAGCCCATGCATCTCCCCACCGTATGTGTATTCCGTCGGTCTCGTCAATCTCAAGGCTTTGGCAGGCTCTACGGACTTTTAAAAACAGTCCTTCCGGATCATCGGAATAGATCTTTTCTTTGATCATGGTGTATGAAGGGATCTCATCTGCAAGTGAGGATATCGATTGTGCGGATCCTGCCACAAGCTCTGCCATTGCAGCAGCAGTCATCCCGCCATCCCGGCAGAACTGGTGATTGGGAAAGATCTGGCCTCCATTTCCTTCCCCGCCAAACACAACTGTTTCTCCCTTCTGGATCAGGCTCAACATAGTCCGTGCGACAGATATACTTCCCACCGGTGTATAGATCGTGGGACATCCATATCCGGCTGCCACCTCCCTGATGACATCTGATGTACTGACCGGCGTGACGACCATCCCCGGATGTGTGGCGCATGCAGCACGTGCAAGCATCGCAAAGGTCAGGTTTTCGTTCATAAATGATCCTGTTTCATCCACAAAGACTGCCCGGTCCGCATCGCCATCATGTGCAACGCCAAATGCAGCCCCGGTTGCAATGACTGTTTCAGAGAGGAGTGAGAGACCCTCCGGACTTGGTTCAGGAAGGCGGCCGGGGAATGTGCCGTCAAAGCGGCCATTGATGGTGTGCACAGTACAGCCCATTCTTCTGAGGATCTCGGGTGTTGTGGCAGCAGCAGGCCCTGAACCCGGGTCAACGACGACAATCATGTTTCTGCAGCAGTCTGTCGGAAAATGCGAGATGATTGCTCTGATATACTCCTCTATCCTGTCGGACTCATCGGTGAGCTTCCCGACATTCTTCCAGTCTGCCATGGTGATATCCTCTGAAAAGATCAACGATTCAAGTGCAATTGTACGGGTATCATCCATCTCGGTGCCGTCACCCTCGATCACCTTCACTCCGTTATAGTCGGGTGGATTGTGTGAGGCTGTGATCATCGCTCCTCCATCATAGTGCTCCCTGACCAGGTACTGGAGTGCAGGTGTCGGGAGTATGCCGAGATCGATAACATCGCATCCGGATGCAAGAAGGCCTGAACGCATCGCAGCGGCGAGTGCCTCGCCCGATGTTCTGGTATCCCTTCCAATGGCCACTCTGCCCTGAATCATGGATCCAAGAGCCAGGCCGATCTTCATCACAAGCTCCGGGTTCATACCCTCTCCAATGATCCCCCGTACACCGTTTGTTCCAAAGAGTACTTTTTTGGGTTTATTGTCATTCTTCATTGTCATCATCTCTGTCTGTTTGTTTTCCTGCTGCATCATCCTGCTGACTGTTCTGCTGTGATCGTTTGTTTAAGAGTATGTTGGCTGAATCGCCGAGTTTTCTCATAATGTCGGTGATCCGATCTTCAATCTCGATCTCGTCATCGATCTCAAGGGAGGTGCCCTCGACTTCAAGAAGGAAGCGGGCGATCTCACTTGATTCAAAGAGAATATCATCAAGCTCATCGAGGGTGAAGAAACCACACATAGCGCCATAAAAGAATGTAGCACCGGATTTTCTGACCTTCCGTTTAAATGAGGTGCGTGCCTGGTTTACTGCCTGCGGAGAATATGGCTCCTGCATAAAGGGAACCAGATCGGGCAGGTTTTCACCAATGAACGTCATCTCTGCACCGGCTGTCGTCTTAAAATCGGAACAGAGCCGGGCTATTGCCCATTCCCGTGCAGTTACGTAGGTATGTTTCCGTAAAAACTGGTTGACTTTCCGGTATGTTGCCCCATCGACTTTACGGAACTTCCGGTATTTTGAGATCTCCTCTCTCCGGCTTTCATCGTTTGTGCTTTCTTCCTCTTCTGGGTTGCTCATCTCAATTACCTCTGTTGCTCTTCTCCACCCTTGAACCTTTTCTGTGTATATTCGTGTCAATGTATGACGGATCGCAGGGTGAGACGGGGAAATTTTTCTGCTCTTTAACGTATAGCATCATATGGTTTATAGGTGGCGATCTGGCTCTGAAATGCTCTGATTCGAGTATACTGTTTAATATATAATTTATTTATTTGGATGCTTGTGTGGGTAGGTATGCCTCTGCTCATCTGGTGGGGTTCCTGCCCTTTGGGTGGATACCCGGAGTTATTGATCGAACTTCTGTTGTATCGTCATGGAGGATGCTTCATTTACTCTGGATTCGGGCGCACCACCGATCCTTCTCCGGCTGGATGATCTGCTGGATGGTGCCGGCTGTTGCCGATGCTGGTGGAAAAAATGGCGTGAAAAACTGCTTGCGTGTGGTGGTCTGAAAATGCTTCAGCTGCTACCCTCTCTTTGTAACTGCCCCCTCTCTTTTTCTGTTATATGGGGTGGGGATCTCCTGACAGGGATGATCTGATACTGCCCGGCTATGGCGGTGTACTGTATCCTGTCTGTATCTGCTTCTGGATCTTCGTTTACGTGGGGTTTAAACGCAAAATCGGGCAGGGTGGATTGGTGCATTTAGGATTCCGGGTTCTGCGTGTGTAGTGTTGAGGGTTGTAGCAGGACTCCTGTGACTGTATGTGGTCGGGGGTGGGTAAGCCCACCCCTTTGTGATTGGGATGGTCCGTTGTACTGACATGGGATCTGCACCAGGCAATTGTTGCACATTATGTTTGATATAGAAGAGATCCTATGGGTGTTCGGTACAGGTCCTGCCTGATTTACCTGGTGATGCTGACACAACCAGCCTATCGCACTCCGTCCTGAACCGAAGTGTTCAGGAAGATGGAAGGGCAGCCCCGCTCCTTCAGGGGCGGGTAGTTGACATTCCATATGCAGAGAACTGCCGGAGGCCCTCTCCTATGAAAAGAACTGCTCCTTTGTCAGTTCCCATCAGAGATCTTCGATCTGTTGCCCCAATCAGATCTATTGCCGTTCAGTCTCGTGGTTTTTCTATTCCTCCCTGGCTGGAACAGCTCATTGGTGGTGCGGATGTCCGGTGTGATCCTCCGTGACTCTGCCTGACCTCCCTGTTCTGTCTGTATCTGCACTCCGTCTTTTATCTGGATGTGAGATCTGATCGAACTGCGTGACTTTGTTCTTCTTTGCTGGCGAGTGTGCTGCTCTTTCTGCCTCGTCGTCCTCGTCTCTTCAAAGCAGTGCCTTCGGGGGTGTAGCAACTGATCTATTGCTGATCGGCTCCGATTCCCTGGAATTGGGTATCTGATCTCTCTGTCCTTATGGTCTGTCCGTTGGGGCGGGGCCCGGGTGTTTTGGTGTGGGTGATACTCTGGTGATCTTTGATTGCCGGGCATTGGTGCCAAAGATCCCGGCCTCTCGCCCCTCTTTTTATTCACTATATTGTTTAATTAATTCCAGAATCGGCGTCTTCATACTGGCATTCTCAGCGACTTTTTTGACTTTTGTTATATATTCATACCAAAAACGTGAAAAGATGGATAGAATCGACGATATGGAGTTTCTTTATATACTCCCCCCGGTTGAGGTATGTCTCCTCCTCCTCTGTTCTGATGGGGTTGATCCTGTTCCGTCCTGAAAAGTAAGGCTTGAGTCGGGCTTGTATCTCATCTCTCAAAATTCAATTTATTGGGCTTTAATTTACATTTAAGATTCAATATATGGGTTTTTCGACAATGATGCTGATCAGTATTTTTTGCGCAGAATAGGTATTCTGCGCAATTACGGGTGCCGGTGGTGCCACCCCTTCAACTGGTATGATCTGACCTCTATGATCGCAGATGCCGGATGAAGATAGATCTATAATCTGTTCCTTGGCTGGTTTCAGTTCATGTATGCCTTCTGCTGATTGCCGGATCAATTGGTTGTTGAACAGGACAAGGGGCGATTGGGTGGGGGTGCCTGTTGGCCTCGGGTTCTCGCCCTCTGCCCATGGTTCTGGGTGGATACTGCTCCTCTTGAATGCTGCTTCTCTTCATGGTGATCTGATATGGCGGATCTTTTCATGGGGGTGGGGTACTCCCCCTCCTCCTCCTCTTCCACCTCCCGATTCTCGCTTGCCTGGATGGGCTTCCTGGGTCTTGTTCTTCAGTCTGTATGATCTGTTCATCTATAATGGGGATTAGATCCAATTTTTATTCATTATATTTAAATTTTATGTATTTTGTTAAAAGATTATAAACTACTCTCTCCTATAAACCATATGATGCTATATGGATGCGAGCAGATATTCTGCATCTTTTATACAGCAATCTGCATCTTCGGTGATCTGATCATGGATCACGTTGTCCTATTTTCTCCCAGGGTATGGATCCACTATCTGAATTGCATTGATGCTTCTGAACTGCCTGGGAAAAATTCTGCGCAATGTTCATTGCCTCTGAAGGAAATAGTACACTCATGGCTCCCCGTCAGCGGACGTTCTCTGTCTGGATTCCCCGATATATGAATCACCTGACGATGAGGAATTATTCCGACAAAACAGTGGATACCTACCGCCGGGTGTTGCATGATTTCTCTTCGTATTCTGCCGGAGTGCAGGCCTCAGATGATCCGGTCGTTGAGACTGATAGCTATGAAGTCACCAATTTTATGGCGCAGGCATCGGTTGAACGGAGCCTCTCCGCAACAACAATGAATCGTTACCTCTCAACGCTCAGTTCATTCTACAAATTTCTTGTTGGTCAGCAGGTTGTTGACACGAATCCGGTTCTCGGCGTGGATCGTCCTAAAATCAAGGATCGGGAACTTTTATACCTGAAACATGCGGATGTCCTCGGACTCCTGGAGAAGATCGAGGATTCCAGGGATCGCCTCCTTATCAGGACAATCTATGCAACCGGGGTGCGGGTGTCTGAGCTCTGTGGAATTATGATTGAGCATATCGATTTTGCTGAGGAGACGATCCGTATCCGGGGAAAAGGTGGGAAGATCCGGACGGTCTTCATCGATCCGGATACTCTGGATGCAATCCGGTTATATGCGGGAGGCAGAATCGATGGCCCCCTCTTCCCGGGCCGCTCTGGTGCCCCCCTCTCTCCGCGGTCGGTTCAGCATATCTTCCAGAAATATGCGCCATCCGGCATTACGCCACATAAAATTCGTCACAGCTATGCAAGCGAACTCTACCGGCGTTCACGAAACCTCAGGGTGGTGCAGGAAAACCTTGGCCACTCGTCGATCCAGACGACTGAAGTGTACCTGCATACCGATCTTGAAGAGCGGCGCAGGGTCTACCAGGAGCATTTCCCACTTTCAAATGAATGATGTCGAGAAATGGAAGAATGGCTGCTTCTTAATTCGAGAGGAGTTCTCCACTTTTTGCGATATTTTCGCGTGGCAATTCATTGAAGATGACAATAATTGCTGCAGGGTCAACCCCGAATGTTTCAGCAACGGTGCTCGTAATCTCTGCTGCAACAGTCCTGCTTCTGATCTGATGTTTTTCCCTCGGAGATCTGAATGGTTATAACGGGCATATACAAAATTTGGTAAGCATTTATAAATGCCTGCTGTTTTCTCCTGCCTCACCATTTTCTGCTTTTTTTACCATCAATGACCCATTTGCCTGTTGCCGACTGGATATAGATCCCAATAAGTGCACAGAGGAGCCCGGCAACAGTATGGATGATGATAGTTTGTACTCCCCCGCCTGCAGAAATGGGGAAATCGGGCACATTGCTGATGGACAACAGGTAACTGCTTGCCCCGTAGATGATCGTTCCAATCGCTCCGATAAAAAAGGGAATGATAACAATCCTGCTGAGCATCTCCTGCTCATGCAAGATGCAATCGATGATCTTTCCGGCTATGCCGACAATCCCGGCACTGACAAACCACCAGACTGATCCGTAGATGAATGCAGCGAAAAAGAGCAGAACTCCGGCATCCTGTGGATAATAAACGAGCAGGCTTGTTAAACCCATGATTACAGCGATGATTGAGATTAACACTGCAGTTATGTATGCAACAAAACTGAAACTCCCCTTCTGAAAAGATTGCTGGAGCCCTGAGAGAAGGTATCCGAAGAACTCGTCAATACCAAACCCTTTGAAGAGTAGATAAACCCCAACAGCTCCGACTACAAAGAATGTCGCAAGATCCGGCCTTCCCCAGAGATATGCTGCTGAATAAAGCAGCATTGCAAGGCCGATTGGGACCAGAACCACCCGGGCGGTCTTTGGATCGTCGAGCAGTTTCTTGATGATATAGTAGGTTCCCTCAAGGTTTGGCATCTGTGCAACGATGACCCGTTTGACGCTCTCGACAGGAATTCTGGACTGGACAATCGGGAGGATGAAATCATCTTCAGCGCCATCAGATACAAGGATGCAGGCGGTTACGTTCGTTTGATTGATCAGCTGTGAGAGTGAATCGGCGATTTTGCGATCTCCTTCGAGCATATTCATGTGGCTTCCACCGATAACAGAAACGATCACATCCTCTCCCCGTGCAGACAGCTCATCATATGTCTTGACCGCCTGGAATATCGCATTCACATCGGAATCTTCGGGATCAGCCAACCCAAGGCGCTTCGCTGCTTCAAGGCACGCTTCCCTGCCGAGGATGGGGCTCTCTATCCTTGCCTTATATCCGATATCATCATCGCGATCGACGCTGAGAACCAGCGTCTTCCTCTTTTCCATTACAGAATACATGAACCTATTAGGATAATAAAGTTGTTTTGTCATAATGGGAAACCAATTGTGGATTTCAGACAGAAACCGGCTGATATCTGTATGTAGATAATCAGGAAAGGGGGCAGATCCGACGGTCTTTTAGAAAAGTACCGGGCGTGAACTACCCCACCCTGAAGGATGGGGCTTCCTGCTTCATGGACAATACTTGCATCACAGAGATGTGACGTAGAGGTCTCGGCTCCACAGGCTCAAAGGGATGTTCCATCCCCACGCGGTGAATATTCACCGCAGCATTGTAGTCTCTATCGGCAATATACCCACATTACGGGCATTCATGGCCTCTCACAGAAAGTATCTTTTTTACGATGCTTCCACAATTCGCACACATTTGTGATGTATTTCGGGGATCGACTTTGATCACTTGTATACCGGCACTCTCAGCCTTGTAATCAAGAAATGAATAGAATCGTCCCCATGAAACATCGTGAATGCTCCTGTGCAGCCCTTTCGAACTCCCTTTTTCCTTCAGACCTTTGATATCCAGGTCTTCGATGCAGATCGTTCTATACCTGTCAATGTAGCTCCGGGAGAGTTTGTGAAGAAAATCTCTCTTCTGGTTCGTGATATGATCATACGCCTTCTCCAGTTTGCTCTTTGCCTTTTTTATCTGCGAGAGTGCGGCGATGTTGCTCCAGAGAGAGGAGTTCACTATCTGAAGCACTTTTGAGTACACACCTTTGAGAAACGGATTGTCCTGTTTCAGCGTGACGATCCGTGCCTGCGTTCCTCGCATGGTTGCCCGGATCCCGTTCTCCTGCATGGCAACATTCTTCGAGAAGTGTGTTATAGAGCCACCTGCACGTATCGAGTGCGGCATTCAGTTCTGCCTCAGTGGCCGCATCAGGATATGCCCGATACTTGTAGGAGATAATCATTCACTTCTCCAGTTGAGAGTCAACATACTCTTTCAGAGCATCAAGGCTTACCTGTCCCGATGGTGCAAGGAAATATGATGGTGACCAGAATGAGTCACCACACAGCAGATTCCTGGTTTCAGGGAACTCCTGACGCAGTCTTCGGGATGATACGCCCTTGATAACAATTTGCAACATTGACGAGGTTTGTTTTCGGGGTTGCCCTGAACAGAAGATGGTAGTGATCGTCTGCAGGTTCATGAGCGACCACCTCTATACCCAACTCTCCCGATAGGTTCCACACAATATCTTTCAAGCGTTCCCGAATATCGTCAGAATATAACGCTTTCCGGCGATATTTCACGACCATCACCAGATGATAGTAAAGAACATAGACAGAATGTGCAGATTTATCGAGTTTATACTTCATATGGGATAAGAAAAAATAGTACATCCAGGAAGATATATCTATCGCAGAGTGGAAGGGCGGCTCCGCTTTCATCTCCGGCCTGAAGACAGGAGACTTCACGCTCCGCCCCCTTCACCCCCGCGAGTAAAAAAAAATTATATGAGTTTGGATCTCTGAAGAAGAAGGAGGTCGTCTGTCGTGAGCTTCTCTCCGCTCTTGAATGAGTTGAAGATCTTTTCTGCTTCCATTCTGACAGTCTTATTCTCTTTGACGGTCTTAACCTTCTTGTTTTTTGTCCGCATGCCGCTGATGACCTTATCGTAGTCACGAAGTTCTTTCTGGCATTCGATGAAAGACTTGTGCTCTGCATCTGCGGCCTCCTGTGCCTCGACAAATGCACGGTGCCTGGCATCTGCTTCTTCTCGGGATTTGTCGGCCTTCCTGTAACACTCCACCATCAGATCGTGGTGGGTCTGTGCAAGTTCTGCACTCTCGGTCACCTTGATGTGGAGATCAGATGCCTGTCTCCGGAGTTCACGGGCCTCCTGCAGCTTTGACCGGATCTCTTTATTCTGCTCAAGTTCAGCTTCCTGTTCGCGAACCTGGCTCTTCATCTGTTTGATCTTCTCAACGAGCTCACGTTCCTTATCAGAACTCATTGCTTCTGTCTGCTGCTTGAATTCCAGGAACTCAATCTGGCGCTGTATGTCCTTGACCTGACCCTTTTTGATATTTCCGTGCTCTTTTTTGTACTCTTCAAGCTCCTCAAAGAGTATATTTGCCTGCTCATTGAGGATATTTCTCTGGTCTTTCAGATCGGAGACCTCTTTGTTGCTTAAGTCACGAAGCTCCTTGTGTTTCTGGGCTTCCTCAACATACTGGCGCGTCTGGTTGTTCAGCTCATTCCGCTCGCGGGCACATTTGCTTGCAAGGGCATTGAGTTCATTTCTTCGGTTCTTGTGCTGTTCAGATTCAGCTAGAATAGTCTTTCTCTTGTCAACGAGATCATTCAACATGCTCAACAATCCTCAAATGTCGATACGTTTGCCTCCGGATGGCAGGTTGGAATATCTGCGCCCCGTTTGTACAGATTATCCTCTATGACGGGTAACTGTGAAAAAACAGACAACACTTCTCCTGAGTGCTGATGCGCGTAAACCATCCTGTTCAACCTCCGATACGAAAAGCCATAAATTGCTCGTTTCCGGTGTCCGAAACTGATCCCGGTCCCAGAGGCAGTGATACGACTTTCTATAACTAAAGGTTAAGGTTGATAATAAATGTATCGAATTCTCTGAATTGGGTGGAATTTTGGTCTGATTAATGAATATACAAAATAAAATGGGTTTTTAGTTTACATTACCCAGTCAAGAAGGCTTCCGGAGCGGGCATCTGCCGTGCCCCGTCCAATACTCCGTCCCGGGGAAAGAGTTTCACTCCGTGAGCGTGTTGATTGCATCGAGAGGCTTGGGAGTCCCCCGAGTATCTGCGGGCTTTGAACACCTGTCATAATGGCCATTACCCTGACTTTGCCTTCATAATCGCTTCTGACGCGCGCACCCCAGATCACATCCGCATGCGGATCAAGCTCATATGTCAGCTGGCTTGCAATCTCTTCTGCATCATACAGTGTAAGGTCGCTGCCGCCGGTGATGTGGATGAGACACCCGGTTGCACCACGATAGTCGATATCAAGGAGCGGGTGGTCAAGACACTCGCGAACAACGCTTTCCGCCTTGTTCTGCTGCTTGCTTTCACCAACGAGCATGACTGCCAGTCCTCCCTTGCTCATGGTGGCACGGACATCGGCATAATCGATGTTGATGAGTGATGGTTCGGTGATCGTTTCGCTGATCCCTTTGACGGTTTCTGAGATGAGCTGATCCATGACTGAAAATGCCTGCCCGAGTGGAAGATTTGGAACAAAATTCTTCAGCCGGTTGTTATCAAGAACGATCACGGAATCTGCGGCATTCCTGATTGCTTCAAGCCCTTCTTCGGCTTTGAGCATACGCGCCTTCTCAACCTGGAAGGGATAGCTCACCATGGCGACGACGATTGCACCCTGTTCCTTTGCGATCTGGGCAACGACGGGTGCAGATCCTGTTCCGGTTCCTCCACCCATTCCGGCGGTGACGAATACGAGATCTGCCGATTCAAGGAGACTCTCCAGGGTCGGTCTGGCCATCTCAGCTGCGCGCCTGCCAACATCGGGGAAACCGCCAGCTCCAAGACCTTTTGTCAGGGATTTGCCTATAAGGACTCTCTTGTCGGACTGAACCATGTCTAGGTGCTGTTTATCGGTGTTGATTGCGATGGTTTCAGCACCGTTCACCTGCATATGGTGAAGTCGGTTTACTGTGTTGTTTCCTGCGCCACCGCATCCAATGATGACGATGCGTGGATTGCCAAGCATCTCATCATCATCAATGATTGATGATTTGACCCGATCTTTCTCAATCTCAGCGTGTTTTAAAGCTTCATTTATGATTGTCTGCATACTACAACCCCTCAATTATATTTTTAAAGACGTGACCTGATCGCTTTCGCGCATTACCCGATCTCCGTGCTTGGATACGAGTTCCCGAACTGCGTATCTGACCGCTTCAGATACTGTAGGGAATTCTCCGGCCGCTACCAGTTTCTCCAGCATTTCGATCTGTTGCCTGGGTAATCGGATGGTGATCCTGTCCATTTCTCACTCCTGTCAGACAAATGTCATATATCAATAAGCTAATTGTCAGACATTAAGCGTACAATCGTCTGATCTTAGTAATCAGATGAATCTAGATATATCGTTAATGCATATATAGTTTACGAAAATCGTCGAAGTACGTCTCAAACAGACTTTTCAGAACCCTTTTATTCAGAACAATGCAAATTAATTTGAGTATGATTCAACCCGCTTTCTTTGAACACTGGTCATGTCCTATTCTTTCCGGGTGGCCTGCCAGATGAGGATCAAATCCATGCCAGACAGGCAGATACATGGTGGTGTTATCAGGAAGCTTCGTAAAGAGGATATTGAACGGGATCTGCTGGACTTCAGTGCAAGCATGAACCCTTTTCCCCCGTCTGTTGAATGGAAGCCTGAGGCATGTGATCTGGGCGACTATCCCGATGACACATACTCTGATCTGAAGGAGGCAATTGGATCTGTTTTTTCACGGAACCCTGAAGAGATCGCGGTTGGCAACGGTTCAGTCGAGCTGATCAGGATCTTTGCCCAGGTGATGGCACCTGCGGGATCGCGGGCATATATTGAGAGATCGACCTTTGGGGAGTATGCGCAGTCGGTTCTCCTTTCCGGGGGAATAATTACCCACAACCCGGAAGCTTCCGTCGATCTGCGGTATCTCTGTAATCCAAACAATCCAACCGGAATGCTCCTTTCAAAAGAGGCGATCACACAAAGGCTGAAGACGTGCCGGGATGAGGGTTCCACACTCTTTCTGGATGAGGCGTTTATTGATCTCTCAGATCCCGATCAGAGTATGGTGGGAGAGCGGGATCCCAATCTGTTCATTCTCCGCTCACTCACCAAGGCATTCTCTGTACCGGGAATCAGGTTTGGTTTTGGCTTTGGGGATCCAACTCTCATTGATGCAATCGAGAAGACACGTCCTCCATGGACGGTGAACAGATTTGCTGAGATATATGCAACAGAGGCTATCCGGCATCTCCCTGATCTTGAAGCATCACGAAGGATGATAGCCATTGAGCGTGAATATCTCACCACCTCTCTCCGTGGAATCGGTTTTGCTGCACATCAGTCATCTGCGAATTATATTCTCGTTGATGTGGGGATGTCCGCATCAGATCTCTCCCAGGGCCTTATGCGGGACGGGATTCTGGTGAGAGACTGTACATCATTTGGTCTGCCAGAATCGATCAGGGTTGCAATACGGAGACATGAGGAGAACCAGGTTCTCATTGAGGCATTATCATCATGCGCGCCCTGATTATGGCAGGAGGTACCGGCTCACGCCTTGGAATGGGTGAAAAACCCTTAGTCCGGATAGCAGGACGCCCGATGATACAGTATGTTATTGATGCATTCCATGCAGCGGGTGTAACCCCGATCGTCGTTACATCCAATCAAACCCCCTATACAAAAAACTGGTGCCGGGCAAACGATATCATGTTTGTCTCAACCGAGGGGAGCGGGTATCTCGAAGACCTCGCTCAGGCAGTCGTAATCCTTGAAGAAAACGGGCCTCTGTTTGTCTCGGTATCTGATATCCCCTGTCTCCGCGCTGATATCATCTCTTCAATCCGGGATGACTATCTGAGGTCAGGGATGCAGGCCTGTTCAACATGGGTGCCACTCTCACTCTGTCACCGTTTTGGAACACTGCCGCGCTACCAGATGGATATTCATGGTGTGCCTGCAAGCCCGGCGGGTATCAATATCCTTGACGGATCCTGTATGGATGCGGAGCAGGAGGAGCTCCGGCTTCTTCTCCATGAACAGGGGCTTGTTTTTAATGTAAATACTCGTTCTGAGCTTGAACTTCTTGAAAAGCACTTCCTCTCCTTCATGATATGATGAGTTGTGTTCCGCGATACCCGGACATAATAGTCAGAATGCATATAACGAAACGTGCTGACTAGTATATATGAATCATTCGCGGGAGATCGAGGTCGAGGGTCATATCATTGATTCAGGTATCATGACACGGGTATTTGACCGTATCATGGATATGGGGGGAGACTTTGAGATCATCACGTTTGAAGTCGGAAAGAAGAAAGTTGATCCAAGCTTTGCCCGACTCCGTGTCTTTGCCGAAACAGAGGAGAAACTCGACTTGATAATGAGCGAGCTCCACCGGTATGGTATACGCCTCATAGAGGCTGATAATGTCAGGCTTCTTCCTGCGGAAGCTGACCGGGTCGTACCGACTGGCTTCTATTCAACAACCAATCATCCGACATCAATCCGGTATAATGATGATTGGATTTTGGTTGAGAATATTGAGATGGATTGTATAATCAAAGTAGATCCAAAAAATTCGCGTGCTTTCTGTATCCCCCTCTCAAAGCTGCGAAAAGGTGACTATGTCGTCCTTGGTGAATCGGGTGTCAGGGTTATCTACCCTGAAAGGCCCCGTGAAACCGGCATGTTTGAGTTTATGCACGGGCAGGTTTCCTCTGAACGGCCAAGTGAGACCATTGTCAGAAAGATCGCAGAAGAGCTGCTGAAAGTTAAGGCAAAAGGGCAGATGGTTGCTCTCGTCGGCGGACCGGCAATTGTTCATACCGGGGCGGGAGATGCCCTTGCAACCATGATTCGTGAGGGATACATCGATATCCTCTTCAGCGGCAATGCGCTTGCCACGCACGATATCGAGAGTAATTTGTTTGGAACATCTCTTGGAATGAATCTCAAAACCGGAGATCTCGTCACCGGTGGTCATAAACACCATATTATCGCAATCAGCGAGGTGATGCGTGCCGGATCAATATCAGCTGCTGTTGAATCCGGTGTGATCAAACAGGGAATTATGTATGAGTGCGTGAAAGCAGGTATCCCCTATCTGCTCGCAGGCTCAATCCGGGATGACGGACCTCTCCCTGATGTCATTACTGATGTTGTCGAGGCACAGGATGCGATCCGCTCTCATCTTGGTGATTGCGGTATGGTCCTGATGATCGGAACCCTCCTCCACTCCG
This sequence comes from Methanocalculus sp., assembly GCA_013329165.1. Taxonomy (GTDB): domain Archaea; phylum Halobacteriota; class Methanomicrobia; order Methanomicrobiales; family Methanocorpusculaceae; genus Methanocalculus; species Methanocalculus sp9912u. Next base: position 185,937 of record DUKV01000039.1, read on the forward strand.
TTGCCGTTGGCAACTGCCTGCCTTCCTATGTGAAGACGATCTGTGTTGACATTAACCCGGCATCTGTCACAAAACTGATGGATCGGGGGACCAGTCAGGCAATAGGTGTTGTCTCGGATGCAGGTACTTTTATTCCGGCTCTCCTTGCCGCACTCCAGCACCAGAAAGAGACATCCAGCTAGTTATTACCGGGTAAGGGGCATGCACCAGGGCATCTCATTGCCAAGGATATACTCCCACTCTTCTTTACAATCACATTCGGTATCATATACAGCCCTGAGAAGGCTGCGGTCAAAGCTCAGCGAATAAAGATTGATCGCATTTTTAATATCCCGATCGCATTCGCCGCAGTTATGAGGTCCCCGGGCAAAACCTCCCCCAACCGGATCGCAACTGACCTTCTCATCTGTTGAGAGGAGGACATCCAGGGCACTCCAGAGATATGGTGGCCTGTATGCTCCGCGTTTCCAATAGTACTCTACATCAGTTCGTTTCTGAACCGTGCAGAGGTTCATCGATATCAGGTCAGAATATGGTGCTGCCTCACGGATAGAAGTCTTCATATCTGCTATCGCTTCTTTTTCGGTCAGGAAGAGCGGTTTCATCATGAGATATGACTTGACACCGACACCGGCTTCCCCTGCCTCTTTTGCTGCCCGGATAAAGTCGGCAAATGTCATTCCCTTGTCAATACATTTCTCTCTGATTCGATCATCTGTCGTCTCAAGCCCCATTGCAACATAGAGGGGGAACTCATGATCACCGCAATCAATCTGGTCAAGGAATGAAGTAATTGCTGTTTGGGAAATATATTCGGCACGGGATTCGGCGATGGCAATCTTCCCCCTGCTGAGCCTCCCAAGTTCCTCCCTCGCTTCCAGCGGTACTTCGTCGGGATCAAAGAAACTCCCCGAGGTGAAGATCTTCATCACATCGTAGTCATCAGAGCGATAATGCTCTTCGATCCACCGGATCTGGGCAATCATCCGTTGTGTCAGCTCGCTCTTGTCCATTGTATGGTACCGTTCAAACCGGTATCCGCACATCCTGCACCTGTTCCAGCGGCAGCCGCCGGATTTCAGAATGATTGTGAGTGTTTTTTTGATCTCACCCTCTATCAGGTCCTCCCCCATCCATGAGGCAAGGGGTTTCTCAACTGTTCGGGATACCATTAAAACCATATACAGATGATATCTCGATCATGAAAAAGATCGCACTTGCTTCAATCCTTCTGTTGCTCTGTACCACAGCAGCAGGTGCATACTCCTTCCAGTTTATCGGGCCGCCGCAAAATTCTGGCAGTCTCACGGGTTATGTTGGGGATGCGATAGTCGTTGAGGGAGTTTCTCAGAACATACCTCCCGGAGTTACGCTGACGCTTCGCGTGACAGGTCCGGAAAATTATATTCTGACAAGACAGATGGTCGTCCAGAATGAGGGGCGCTTCAGGACAGTTCTTGAAACAAAAGGGCTGAGAGAAGGAGATTATCGCTTTGAGATCCAGGCACCCGACGATTACCCCCTTGGCTCACAACGGAACTGGTTCATGTACCGATTGGTCGACAGGAGCCTTCTCCTGACAATAACGTCCCCTTTGGAACAGAATTATGATGGCTGGCTGACCATTAACGGCAGGGTGGATGAACTGGGCTCAGGTGGAATTGAATTGACCGTATCTGGTCCGGCTGGCATATATTTCGGACCAAAATGGGTTTCAACAGATCAGATGGGGCGTTTCTTTCAGGAGATCCCAATTGATATGGATGGGGTATATTCCGCACAGATCGCTGATCGAAAAGGCATGATTGGAGAAGTAGATTTTCAGGTGGTCAGGGAGGAGAGTCCAATCCCTCTCACTCCAACACCGTCACAGGCAATCATCTCAGCCAGTGCGACTGCCTCACGTGAAAATCCGGCATATTTTGTGATGCAGACCAGATCCGGATCGGCAACGATCAGCACTTCGCTTGGAGTCGACTGGGTGATTGAATATATCGATGAATCCGGCAATCACCATATCATCAATGAATATGGGGCAGACAGGGCAGAGACATTTACCATTGAAGGCGATGGAGGCACGATTCATATCAGAGCATACCCCGATGGAGGGGAGACCGGCACAGTCCATCTTTACGGCCAGAATGTCGTCTCATTAACCACGAGTACAACGGCTTCCGAAAAATTCGGAGATCTTGTGGGTCCGGGGCATACGCCTGCTGAAGAGTCTCCGGCGTTTATCCTTATGCCCCTGATTGCACTGGCAATTCTCGTCATTTGTCTGGTGAAGAAACCATAATCTCTTATTTCTAAAGAGCATATATGTATATGGGCCGGGGTAGTCTAGTCCGGAAAGGCGGTGGCCTTGAAAGCCACTGGTGTTGCACCTCGGGAGTTCAAATCTCTCCCCCGGCGTTTTTATGACTCTTTTCTTCAGTCAACTCATCATCAAAAAGCCACATTCGTTCTCTTTATCACTTTGAGGATACAAGAAGATCTGAGGAACGGTTCATGTGTATTGCAGTGCCTGCAGAGGTTATTGAGATCAGGGATGGCAACATCGGCCTCGTCGACTTCGGCGATCTCCAGCACGAAGTCAGGCTTGATCTGGTAGATGTACAGGTAGGGGAGTTTGTTCTGGTTCATGTCGGGTTTGCTATCCAGCGACTTTCCCGTGAGGAGGGACTTGAGACACGGGAGATATTCCGTCAGGTTTATGAGGCCATGGGTGCCTGATGCATGAATATGGCATAGCATATGATATCTATGCAACGGCACGCAGAACAGCACTGGATCATAATGCCAGTCGTGTAATGAAGATCACCGTGAACTTCGGTAAGATGGCTATGATAAATCCGGAGCAGGTCTCCTTTCTTTTTGAGACCCTTACAGCAGATGATCCGGTAATGAACGGAGCAGAGATTGTCTGTGAAACCATCCCTCCAAGGACCGCCTGTGTCTGTGGATATGAAGGTGAAGAGATTTATGTCTGCCCGGATTGTGGAAAACTCCCCGTCCTTATAGCCGGAAAAGAGATTGTAGTGAAAAATATTGAGATAGATACAGGTGAAGAATGAAAGTCAATCTGATGCATGGTGCCGGTGGAGAGGTGATGGGAGAACTCCTCAGGACTCTGACGGCTTTCTCTCACAACAACGCCGGTGGTGTGGGTCTTGAATCCCTTGACGATGGAGCAATTATTCCCATCAATGGCAGCAATATTGTCCTCACCACTGATTCCCATGTGGTTCGCCCCCTCTTTTTCCCGGGAGGAGATATCGGCAGGCTTTCTGTCTGTGGCACGGTGAACGATCTTGCAGTTATGGGGGCACGACCGATTGCCCTCACCTCTGCAATGATCATCGAAGAGGGTTTCTCTGTTGACGATCTTGCCCGTATTGTGGCCTCGATGGATCAGGCACTCGGCGAGGCAGGTGCCAGTATCGTCACCGGTGATACAAAGGTGGTGGAACGGGGATCCCTTGATGGTATCATCATCAATACCGCGGGTATCGGGATAGCCGATCAACCTGTGCGTGACAGCACCCTGCAGGAAGGGGATCTCATCATCTCCTCCGGAACACTCGGTGATCATGGTATATCCATCCTATCATACCGCGAGGGCTTTGAATTTGGTGAGACGCTCAGATCAGATGTGGCCCCGGTCTGGCCGGTTGTAGAGCGCGCGCTCGCTGCCGGTGACATTCATGCAATGAAGGATCCGACCAGAGGCGGGTTTGCCGCTGCAATGAATGAGATGGCACAGAAGAGTGGGTTCGGAATCCTGCTATATGAAGAGCAAGTTCCAATCCGCCGGAGCATCAGGTCCGCGGCTGATCTTCTTGGGATCGATCCCCTCCAGGTTGCAAATGAAGGCAAAGTGATAATGGGGGTTGCTGCAGAGGATGCAGCAGCCATCCTCTCGGCAATCCGTTCCCATCCAACAGGTGCTGATGCGGCAATCATCGGCGAGGTCATCTCCGGTTCACGGGTTGTGATGCAGACCGGCATTGGTGGCGAGCGTTTTATCGAACCGCCACTTGGAGATCCGGTGCCAAGGGTATGTTAGATCTTGTCCTGAGAAACGCCTCCCTCCCTGATGGCAGGGTGGCTGATCTCGCCTTCCGGGATGGTACACTCCTCCATATCGGAAGTGCAGGAAGGGCAGATGTTGAGATTCAGTGTCGTGGTCTCCTCTGTATACCGGCTGCCACCGACATGCATGTCCATATGCGTGGTGGGATTCAGTCTGCAAAGGAAGACTGGAGGACAGGAACCATGGCTGCCCTTGCTGGCGGGGTTACCATGGTTGTCGACCAGCCAAATACCATTCCTCCCCTCTTCTCATGCGAACAGTTCCAGAATCGTATCAGGGAAGCATCCGTAGGTGCCTTTTGCTCATTTGGAGTAAACGGGGGTGTATCCATGGATTCAGATCCACTCTCTCTCTGGCACGCGGGTGCGATGGCATTTGGCGAGATCTTCGCTGCCCCCTCAAGCTATGGGGATGCGCTCACCATTGAGGAGCTGCGGGATGCTCTTCTTGCGATCCACTCACTTCTCGCCCCCGCCACCATCCACTGTGAAAAGGTGCTTCCCGGATCGCCGGATAATCTTGAAGAACACCATCACCTCCGGTCTGCTGAAGGTGAAGCCGAATCATTTCAGCAGATACGATCGGCCATCCCGAAAGGAATGAAACCACATATCTGTCACATCAGCTCTTCACAATCCCTTGCAGTTGCACCGGGATCAAAGGAGGTGACTCCTCACCATCTCTTCCTCTCGATTGAACAGTTTGAACCTGAAGATACGTTTGGGCGGGTAAATCCCCCTCTGCGCCCGGAATCAGAGCGAAAAACACTTTTTTCATCATGGGATAGTATTGATCTCATCGCCTCCGACCACGCCCCTCATACGCGTGAAGAGAAGCAGGTTCCTTTTGCAGATGCACCCTCGGGGCTCCCGGGTGTTGAGACGATGCTCCCTCTCCTGATGAACGAGGTGATCAAAGGTACATTCACCCTTCAATCTGTCATCGAAAAGACGGCCACAGCCCCATGCAGGGTGCTTGGAATACCTCCATCCGGATTTGGAGAAGGAGAACGATCGGACTTTGCCCTCTATGCGATGAAACCAGAAACAATACAATCCGACAATCTTCATTCCCGCTGCGGATGGACTCCGTATGAGGGTATGCCGGGAGTATTTCCTTCTCTTGTTGTCATTTCAGGGAGGATTGCCTATCGCGAGGGAGAGTATACCCATGAACCCGGAACCTGGATGCCGGGAAGGGGTTATCATCCCGGGGAACACATAGAATAATGTGCCGGATATTCGCATTCATAGGTCCCCAGGTGATCCATATGACGTATGTCATGAGATGATCCATGGGACAACCCGTCTGCGAGACAGGCACCACCCGGTGACGGGTTTGATGTGGGAGGAACGGCAGCAGCCACCGATGACCGGCATCAGTTATCACCGGGTGACAGTAACCCACAGAGACCATGGCTTCTTTTGAGGATGCACTCCGGATATCCGATGAAGGATTGTTGATAACCCTTGATGTGCATCCAGGATCAGGAAGAAATGCCTTTCCCGATGGATATAATGCCTGGCGAAAGGCTATCGGCATTGCCATCACTGCCCCTCCGATTGAGGGACGTGCCAACACAGCAATCATCGATCTCGTCTCGAATGTTATGGGTATTTCAAAATCGGATATTCGTATTGTATCAGGACACCAGTCATCACGAAAAGTGATCCAGATTGCCGGGATACCTCCTCTCCGGTGCAAAGAATTGCTTGCCACACTTTTCTAAACATACCATTCCTTGAATGGAGTGTATCTGTTCCCATCTCTCATATGTCAGGATCGCCTCATGTTCTGAAACGGCATTTCCACCATGGGTTACTTTAAGTAATCGCAAATCCTTATGACATATTGCCTATGATCAAGCGCAGACATAATTGCATGATCGATGGAGGTGCATTTACATGTATTCACCAGATACGACAAAGTATCTTATTCAGATTCATCTCGAAACAGAGGGGGTGGTTGAAAAACCCGACGTAGTCGGGGCCATATTTGGCCAGACAGAAGGATTGCTTGGCGAAGATCTAGATCTCCGTGATCTCCAGAGAACCGGAAGGGTAGGACGCATTGACGTTCAGATCGTGAGCAAACGGGGGGCGACCGCTGGAGAAATATTCATTGCCTCGTCTCTGGATCGGGCAGAGACGGCTATTTTAGCTGCATCTCTGGAGACAATCGATCGGGTTGGACCCTGTGTTGCCCGCGTCCGTGTGGAATGCATTGAGGATATCAGGGTAGCAAAACGGAAAAAGATCATTGAACGGGCAAAAGAGCTTCTTCTTGATGCTTTTGAGGAGGATACAATCGCCTCGCAGGATCTTCTTGATGAGGTACGTGAATCGATCAGAATTGAAAAGATCAGGTTGCTTGGAGAAGAGCGTATTCCCGCCGGCCCGAATATTGAAGAATCCGATGCCATCATCATTGTGGAAGGGAGAGCGGATGTCCTTAATCTCCTCCGGTATGGGATTAAAAACAGTGTGGCGGTTGAAGGAACCAATGTCCCCGCCATCATCGTCAGTCTCTGCGAAAAGAAGACTGCAACGGTCTTCCTCGATGGGGATCGCGGTGGAGAACTGATACTCCGGGAGCTTCTCCAGATTGCGGATATTGATTTTGTTGCGTATCCCCCACGGGGCAAGAGTGTTGAGGATCTCAGCAGGAAAGAGATCGTCAAAGCTCTGAGAAACAAGGTCCCGATTGAATATGTCCGTGATCAGGTGGATCGTGACATAAGGAAGGTTCCATCAGATCACGGAATCCAGCCAACCCTGTATCCCTATTCCCCTGATATCAGTGAAGAGAAGATACCGGAGAATGCTGCCGGAGAGGATGGTTCAACCCATGTGACAGATATGTCCGCTTCCGGTGACACCATCTACCCTGAGGGCGAATTCGATACCACTCCGTCACAACCCCCTATTGCCCAGCCCTCCCCTGAGGATGGGGGGAATGCAACACTCGGCTGGCATATCAAGGCAATCCGTGGCAGTGGGTTGGGACGTTTTCTCTCTCCTGATCTCTCCACCATCCACGACTTTGCACCTGCAGAGTTCCGGGATCTCCTTCCGGAATATGGTTCCGAGAGCGCGGGTGTGCTCCTCGATATGAATGTGGATCAAAAGATACTGGATGTAGCTGCTGAAAAAGGCCTGGAATTTATTGCTGCGCGTGAATTTTCCGGAATCGTGAAGAGACCAGTATCTTTACGTATGGTAAATATGCAATAGTATTTAAGAATTGCTTTTTAATCCATACTCTTTTATTCCCAGCCATCACGATCGTACTTGCGGGTGATCCGATGCACAAAGATGAGTTGATTGCACTACACCAGATGTTATCAGATATCAAGGATTACTTCGAAGAAATGAGTCCGAATATCACTTTCCCTCAGTACCAGGCCCTGAAGATCAACCCTTCCCAGGTTCATAAGAGTAAGCTTGAGCATAAGTATGCAATCTTCATTCTTGCCACAGAACTTGCAAATGTCATGAAGGATGCAGAACTGGGCTCATCGGGAAGGATAAGTATGAGAATGAAGGAACTTGCTGAAAAGACGCTGAAGGAAATTGAGTGCGCTCAGTAGAAAAATTATAATCCTTTCATATTCTTCTCTTCCCTGACAAGATACTCTGCAAGTAAACGGGGAATCGGGGCAGACATGCAATGCCAGTTTGGTGTGCCATTCACCTCAAGGACGGTGTAGCCATCGTCGGTCCCGAGGAGATCAACACCACAATAATCTATTCCGACTGCCCTTGCTGCCGCCTCAGCGATCTCCCTCATTGCCGGATCGATCTCAACCGGTGTGCCGAGCCCTCCTTTATGAATATTATGGGTCAGGTGGGGTGACTGGCGGTATATCGCACCAACGGCCTGGTATCCGATGACAAAGACCCGGAAGTCGCGATCGTTGCTGACGTACTCCTGGACATAATAGGGGGGATCCGCAAGATCTGACACATCCGAGAAGAGGAAAATGCCATCTCCGTCAAATCCATAGACCGGTTTATAAACAGCTTTCCCATGCCTTGTAAGGAACTCTTCAACCGCCTCTTTTGAAGCAGTAAAGAGTGTTCCTGGTGTCGGAACCCCATGGTGGCAGAGAAGTGCGGATGTCATCACCTTGCTTGCACAGGTAGCGATTGCATCCGGGGTGTTGACAAGACGGTTTGTTAGTGAGAGGGCTTTGATCTGTTCAAACTCGACACCGTTCTGGCGAATGCCACATACCCAGATGAGGTCGCCCCTGCAGGGGATTTCAAAAGGGTTTATTTTATGGAGATGAAGAATCTCATGCCGTGCATCCAGCATATCCAATGCATCCAGCACCATCTGTGTGGAATTATCATCGGGTGTATCGGTTGGTTTTGGAATGATTCTGATCATCAGAAAACTATATCACTATCAAAGAGATGTATTCTCTTCTTTCAGGGCGTGTTTTCTCCAGACTTCCTCGCGTCTCATCGGGCCACTATTGTAACTGCAGAATGGGATGATCCTGCCATCAGGTGTGGCATAATGGATACAACAGCGGTTCACCCGGTTGATATCGTAATTATAATTATCCATAAAATGCATGGTACCGATGAAGAGTGCATTCCAGTGGAATTTCCTGAGTGCATCAAAATTCTGGTGAATCAGGGCATTTGTAATGAGTCCCCATAAATCGATCTTATCCGGCTGATCATTCTTCATAGTGGTGCGGAGATGGTTGACGCCCTCAAGCAGGGTCCGGTATTTATTGATCGTTCCCTTCTTCTTCAATCCTCCGGCAATCGTATCAATCGACTTGAAAAAATCATCGACATCCACCATCCTGTTCACCGGAACAAGCCCGTTTTCAGTTACGAAAAGGTAGGTGGCGGCTCCACAGTGAGGATTTGCGGTAAACTGTATCTGGGGACGTCCGGTATATGATTCCACCAGATCGATGATGGGCTGCACACATGGAATAGGGTAGAAGTCTGCTGCTTTCAGTACCCCCCCTGTCTGTTCTTCTATCTCCGTGAGAAGATCGGGTATGGTGATCCGTTCCTTTGCAATATCATCATTGCTTGCAGCCCCGGTGAATGCAACCGGCTGGAAGTTGACTCCTCGTATCACATCGATATTCTCAGCTGCAAACCTGATGATGGCACCTGCTTCATGATCATTCTTTCCACCAATCATGGTGGGTACGAGGACGATTCCCACGTTGATTTCCCGGCAGTTTTCGATGGCTTCCTTACTGATCTCAAGGAGCGGATTTGTTGCTTTGGTTATGCCATCAAAATGGAGATATATAGTGGAAATGCCCGCATCTTTTAAGTCGGAAACAAGCTGTTTATCCTGTGCAAGCCTGATCCCGTTTGTTGCAATCTGTACCTGGCTGAATCCATATTCCTTGGCTTTTCTGACAATCTCGGGCAGGTCTTTTCGCATCGTCGGCTCACCGCCTGAAAGCTGAACTGCCGGCGGCGGAACTGGTTTCTGGGATCGGAGGAGACGGAACATCTCTTCTATCTGATCCATCGTAGGCTCATAGATAAAACCACATGCGCGTGCATTTGCAAAACAGAAATCACAATTCAGGTTGCAACGGTTGGTGACATCCACATTTGCAAGCAGTGTTCCTGATCGATGTTCGGAACAGAGACCACAATCATTTGGGCATCCAGCCGGGCTCTCGGGATGCTTTGAGTTTTGAACACCCTGACCTATGGCATTATACGCATCAAACCTGTGGTACATTGCAGAATCAGACCAGTAGAGCGATCTGAATGGGCCATGATCCGGACATTCACGGCTGATCCAGACAGCATTATCTTCTTCTATAAGATCCGCATCAAGCACTGTTCTGCAAACCGGGCAGATACTTTTTGTCTTTTTGATTAGCATTCTTGATTCACCCGCGAAAACCTTCAGAGTAAGTATGTGATACAGTATTTTTTAAACCTTCCACCGAAGTACATAGGATATGGGTGGTATCGATATCTATTCGCTCATTATTATCTGTATCTCCGCACTCTGGGTGATGCTTCCGGCATATCTGCCAAACCCGGTTGCAGCTGCACTAGGTGGCGGGAGGCCGGTTGACGGTGGAAGATGCTGGCGGGATGGCAGAAGGATATTTGGTGATGGGAAGACGCTGAGAGGGTTTTTAGCCGGGGTTGCCGGAGGTGTTGTCATAGGGCTTATTCAGATCTTCATCCAATCCCGGATCGGATTATGGGTTTTCCCTGAACATACGCTCATGTCGATCACTCTCCTCGCAGTCGGCGCACTTCTTGGAGATCTTGCAAAGAGTTTCCTCAAGCGGCGAAAGGGAGTGGGAAGAGGTGAGAAATGGCCGGTTGCCGATCAGTTCGATCTTGTTATTGGCGCATTCATCATGCTTCTCATCTTTGATCCAGGATGGTTGTTGTCTGCAATCACCCTCCCCATTGCAATTGCAATCCTAATCCTCACCCCGATTCTACATCGGGGGACAAATATTATTGGCTATATACTTGGAATAAAGGATGTACCATGGTAGACGATATTTCAACTCTCCTGATTCAGTATCATGCGATAGAATTTGGTGATTTTACACTGGCATCCGGCCAGAAGAGCACCTATTATGTGGACATCAAGCAGGCGGTGACACATCCGGATCTGCTTCTTGCTATTGGACGCATTGTATCTGAAGCATATGATTTCGAACTGGTTGCCGGTGTGGCTGTTGGTGGTGTTCCGCTGGCTGTTGCCGTATCACTTGTCTCGGGAAAACCCTATGCAATCATCCGTGCGGCTGAGAAAGATCATGGTAAGGCTGCGCGGATTATTGGAGATGTAGCCGGCAGGAGGGTGCTTCTCATCGAAGATGTCACCACATCCGGTGGTTCTGCCATCTATGGAGTAGAAGAGTTACGGCGTGCTGGTGCCTCTGTAGATACTGTGGTAACCATTGTCGATCGTGAGCAGGGTGCAGCATCACGTATGGAGAGGGCAGGCATCTCTCTATGCCCGCTTGCACGGGTAAGCGAGCTTCTGAAAAAGTGATAATATAATAGGTGAAGGGTTCAATTACATGACCATGAATTACCTGGTTGTAGGTGGTGGCGGAAGGGAGCACGCACTTGCACGAGCACTCTCCTGCAATCCAGAGTCCGTACTCCATGCCGTGATGTCCCATGCAAATCCCGGCATTACTGCACTCTGCCATGATTTTTTAATTGCAAGCGAGACGGATACAGAAGCGATAGTCCGGTATGCAAAAAGCCATCAGATTGACTATGCGGTGATCGGTCCTGAAGCTCCGTTACATGCCGGCGTTACCGACGCCCTTCTTGAGATCGGTGTCGGCTGTCTTGGACCAACCCGGGCAGCAGCACAGATCGAGACTGATAAAGCCTTCTGCAGGCGGCTTATGAAGGAACATCATATCGAAGGTCTACCTGCATATCGCATCTTCTCTGATTCTGAGGATGCGGTCGATTTTATCAGATCACATGACGAAGATATCGTCATCAAACCCATCGGTCTGACCGGGGGTAAAGGTGTCAAGGTGGTGGGTGAGCAGGTTGATCGGGAAGGTGCTATTGAGTATGCCCGCTCGATTCAGGGGGAAATGATCATTGAAGAACGGCTCATCGGCGAGGAATTTACTTTAATGGCATTTGTCGATGGGAATTCTCTCATTCCCATGCCTCTTGTCCAGGATCATAAGCGTGCTTTTGAAGGCGACACCGGGCCAAATACCGGGGGGATGGGATCATATAGCATGCCTGATCATAGGTTGCCGTTTGTTCTGGATGCAGAATATGCAGCTGCACTTCGGATTATGCAGGATATCGTTCAGGCACTGGATACAACGGGTTCTCCCTACCGTGGAATCCTGTATGGACAATTCATGAATACCGCCACAGGCCCAAAGGTTATCGAATTCAATGCACGGTTTGGCGATCCGGAGGCGATGAATGTTCTTTCCATACTCTCAAGTGACTTCTCCGAGATTGCCATCCGTGTTGCCGAAGGCACTCTCCGCCAGTCTGATGTGGTGTTTGAAAAGAAGGCAACCGTATGCAAATATATTGTACCTGCGGGTTATCCTGAAAAACCAGAATCCGGAGATAAAATTGAGCTGGCAGACGATCATGATGCCCTCCTTTATTATGCCAATGTAGAAGAGAAGGACGGATCTCTCTTTACCCGGACCTCCCGTTCTCTTGCCTTTGTTGGTGTGGGAGATACCCTGGCAGATGCAGAGAGATCAGCTGAGAATGCAGCTTCTCTGATTCGTGGAAATGTCAGGTACAGGACCGATATTGGAAAGGAAGCCGTTCTTTTCGATCGTATACATCATATGAAGGAATTGCGATGAATGTTCTCTCTATTCTGGATCTCTCTTCTGAAGAGATCTCTGCAATCATTGAAGATGCAATCCGGCTGAAGGAAGATCGCCGACGGAATATCCCCCATCCTCATCTCCGGGGAAAAACACTTGGTATGATCTTTGAGAAGTCATCGACCAGAACCCGTATTTCATTTGAAGTGGGGATGTTTGAACTCGGAGGATCTGCCCTCTATCTCAATCCACGGGATATGCAGCTGGATCGCGGCGAGGCGATCGGTGATACTGCGCGTGTGCTCTCACGGTATCTTTCGGCAGTAATGATCCGTGCTCACACTCACAGCTCTATCGAGACCTTTTCTGCTGCCTCCCGGATACCCGTCATTAACGGCCTTTCAGACAGAGAGCATCCCTGTCAGATTCTCGCCGATCTGATGACACTGAAGGAGTGTTTTGGTCGCCTGGCGGGTCTGAATGTTGCATGGATCGGGGACGGAAACAATGTCTGCAACTCACTTATCCTTTCATCCATCAGAACCGGGATGAATGTGTCAGTTGCCGTTCCTCCAGGTTATGAACCCGATGAAGCGTGTATCCGCCGTGCCAGGGCAGAAGGCTCTGTCAGGTTTTATGATAGTCCGTTGGAAGCGGCGGAAGGTGCAGATGCAGTCTATACAGATACCTGGATCTCCATGGGGCAGGAGGCCGAAGAGGAGGAGCGTCTTGCAGCCTTCTCCGGCTATCAGGTGAATGCTGAACTGCTGAAGCGCGCATCTCCCGAATGTATAGTTCTTCACTGTCTCCCGGCACACCGTGGTTGTGAGATCACCGATGAACTTCTTGACGGACCACAGAGTGCTGTATGGGATCAGGCTGAAAACCGCCTCCATGCCCAAAAAGCACTTCTCGTCTCGATTTTTGGTGTTGGAAAAAAAATTAATTGATAAATTTTTTCAGTTCTTCAAACATGAACGCCTCAACGCGTTCAACTTCTTCCTTTTCTCCCCGGAATGCCAGGAGTTCACGCTCATCCCCATCCATATTTGCAAAACTGAGACGGGTATTATGGGGCACCAGTTCGACATTATAATTCTCCATCACTGTGCGAATAATGGTTCTCGGTACTCCCGGCGGGATAACCAGATCAAATAATTCTGCATCTTCCATCCTCTATCTCCCGATTTTAATTCTTTTACCCATGATGCATCCCCCACCTCGTACACCGCCAAGGGGGTTTTTCGGTTTTCCGAGCGAATTCATACAGCGCCCCATCAGTGCGGCACCCCGGGCAAGCCCATCATCGACAAAGACGAGATGATCGATTGGATCTGCAAACAACTCACGTTCGATGATCCCATCAAGGATATACATGGGTTTATTTCCGGATATCGCTGCTCTTCCCGTAAAACCGATTGATGCATTCTCAGGTATAAAATGTCGTTCGTTACAGACATCGATCATCCTGAGAGCCATGCTTGCACAGATACGATCGATAACTTCCGTCACAACAGATAATCTGTGTTTCCCATAGATCTCCGCACCAATCTTTTTGAGGTTGTCGATCCCGTCTCCGTTAATTCCACAATCACATCCGATAAGTGCCACACCAGATTCGGCTGCGACATCGGCATAAACCGGAACACGGCCAAACCGCTTACGATCCGGGGGAACTATCCTGATATCTATATATTGATTGCAGAGATCCACATAGTCGGATACTACTTTCCTGCGCCTTCCAAAAGAGAAACTCCCTCCCCCCTTCCCTTCACCAAAGACATCAAGTGCGGTGCCTGTTCTCCCTTCAACAAGACCGGTTCCCCTGACGATCGCATCGGGAATTGCTCCGGCAAGGCCACAGAAATTGCCGATTGTTTTTGCAAACGGGTTCTCTGCTTCAGAGGGAACATCCCCTGTGATTCTTCCATCAAGCGTGGTTCCAAAATCAAGTGATATACAGGGATTCCTGAAATCAACCGGGGTCCATTTGGCACCCTCCTTGATTCCAGCCATGGCAAGCTCTCCTTCCATCTCGTTAGCCACCATTTCCACTCCGGTACTTCCAACAGGTGGAACCACTCCGGCAACCGCGCCTGTAAAGACGAGGCGGTCAGCGAAACTGTAATTCTTCAGTTTTTTAGGGAGATTGTCAATTGACATCGGCGGGGTCATCTTTCGCGGGGGTACCCCGGCTTCTAGACAACCATTGGCAAGCGCGATAACGAAGTCGCCGACCTGATCGGGGGATTCCATGGCCGCAACAACCCCGGTACTCCTCACCACAAAATCAAGATCACTCTTGATATCGAGGTTCGCCTCACGGTGGCACTGGATGAGGGTGTCACGGACGAGCTCGGTTACCGATTCCCGTGTCAGTTCGGTTCCGTCCAGTGTCTTTCCAAAGATCTCCTCTCCGGGTTTTGGGGGACGGACATCCCTGCTCATGCTCACTGTCTTGTTGATAACATAGCATGCCCCGGTTTCCAGACTGGTTCCAGTCAGGATACATTTTGTGGTGGTATTGCCCATCTCAACAGAAGCCACAATGAAGTACGGCTTGTTCTTGTATTCTGGTATCTGCATGCCAGCACCGTGGGATATTGAAGGTGGAGGCGGGCTGTAGACCATGTGAGGTTTCTTCCCAAAGAAACCCTTCAAAAAACCGGCACACATACTAATCGATTCTCAAGGCAGAACAATTAACCTTTCTGTTTCTCTCCTGGAAAAATCCAGACTACCAGATCCCGGCTTCTCTGATCAGGAAAAGAAAACCGATGATGATCGGCTGGTGTATCAGATAGATGATCAGTGAATTTCGTCCGGGAACAGCGAGGAGTTTCACAATCCTGTTCTCTCGTTGTTTTATCCTTTTTCCGGAATACCACACTGATCCCGCTGCAATTCCAACAAGGATCAGGGAGAACCATGGGATGAGTGGCTCATAATCCAGCGTATAGAAGCCGGGGGGATAGATACCAAGTGGGATCAGATATGCGGATCCATTGAGAGGAAAGAAGATCAGCCAGATGAGAATAATCATACCAGCCGGAAGGATATTCCATCTTCCCAGAGGGAGGAACAGGATTGCGAGGATGGTGGAGATTCCTATGAGATGGAGGATTCCAAAAACAATGAACCCTTCATGGGGGTAGATCCAGGTGCCAATCGTTATTCCGGCAGCGATCCCGAGGATCTTTATGCCGCGTGAGATGAATGGAGAGACAGATGCTCTGTAATCGGCCTGGAGCCCGATTGATTGAGCTTTTATGGAAAGAGAAATCCCGGCGATGAAGATGAATGAACCGGCGATCGGATATGCCAGGTAGCGGAAAAACGGGTCAAACTGAATAAATCCGAAATAGCTCAGATCGAAGACGATATGGTAGGCGATCATTGCGATGAGAGACACTCCGCGGGCAGCATCAAGGGCATCATCCCGTTTTTTTCCATGTAGCGCGTTCATCTGTTGTGATCTCAACGCGTGATCATATATAGTCTGTCAGCCTGAATACGTACCATATTGCAAAGGTAGTAAGTATCGGGGAAGATAAGATCTATACAGAGTCAGATGCAGTTGAAAACCTGCCCGAAAGGGTATATGATCGAAACACACCGGGCTGTTTCTCCCGAGTTAACCCTTGAACGGATTGAACCTCTGCTACCACAAGCTGGTATCACGCGGGTGGCAGATATTACGGGTCTGGATCGCCTTGGCATACCTGTCTTCTCCTGTATCCGCCCAACTGCCGAGGGAGGAGCAATATCAGTATATAATGGGAAAGGCGCAACACCCGTTGCCGCACGGGTTTCTGCCATCATGGAAGGGATCGAACGATGTTCAGCCGAGATGCATTCCGATCCAGTGAAATTTGGGCGATATTCTGATATCTCACGGGAAATGGCCGCGGTTGATCCTGTCGATCTGATCCTCCCGGCGGGTGCGGACAGGGATGCTGCAATACCATGGGCCGCCGGATATGATATCATCAATAACGAGGAGGTGCTGCTGCCGGCACATGCAGTATATCATCCCCTCTCCCATGTATATCGGCCCCTTCATCGGACAAATACGAATGGGATTGCATCCGGAAATACCCTTGAAGAGGCGATTATCCATGGACTGCTGGAAGTTATTGAACGGGATGCATGGTCACTTGTTGAGGCAAGCCGTTATACCGGCAACCGTATCATCGATATTACTGATCCCATCAGCTCGTCTATTATCAATCGCTTCTCCCAGGAGGGAGTGGATCTTATCCTGAGGGATATTACAAGCGATATCGGGATTCCGACCTGCGCTGCCGTTGCAGATGATACCGTCCTCTGCGATCCGGCGCTTCTTGTCACAGGTATGGGTACTCATACCGCACCGGAGATTGCACTTCTTCGCGCACTCACCGAGGTTGCCCAGAGCCGTCTCACCCAGATTCACGGTGCCCGCGAAGACACGGTGGTTGCAGATATGAGAAGGCAGATTGGGTATGAACGCACAAAAAGACTGAACGGGTACTGGTTCCGGGAGAATGGTGATATACCGTTCGAAAGGATGCCTGGCCACTCCAGTGATGATTTACTGACCGATATCAGGTACGTCTGCGATCGCATCGTCTCAGCAGGATTTGACCGGGTCATCGTCTCTGATCTGACACGACCAGATATCGGCATTCCCGTTGTACGGGTTGTTGTTCCCGGCCTTGAAGTATACGCAATGGATCAGGACAGAATAGGAGAACGGTGTAGGAATGCACGGCGCAGTCGTTTACCTCGGCCCAAGTCTTCCTCATGAGGAAGCACGGGTACTCTGTCCGGAAGCCGCTTTTCTCCCTCCTATCAGGCGCGGGGATCTGACAACTGTTATTGGATCGGGCATAACTCTCGTCTGTATTATTGACGGATATTTCTTCCAGGATTCTGCTGTCGGCCATCGTGAGATTCTTTCTCTTCTACGGAGTGGTATTATGGTAATCGGTGCTTCAAGTATGGGAGCACTCAGGGCAGCAGAACTGGATTCCCTGGGTATGGAAGGTGTGGGTCTTATCTATTCTCTCTACCGGAATGGGACGCTGGTATCTGATGATGAGGTTGCCCTTGTTTTTGATCCAGAAACGTTATCTCCCCTCTCTGTTCCACTTGTCAATATCAGGTGCACCTTTCGACGTGCCCGGGAAGACGGGTTCATCTCTCTGGAGACGGAGGCTCTTCTTATCAGAACTGCAACAGATCTCTTCTATCCTGAACGTACCTATGAGCGTATTGTTTCTGTCCTCGGTGATGAAGAAAGGGATCGGCTCCTCGACTATCTTTCTGAATATGCAATCGACCAGAAACGATCTGATGCAATCGAAGCTCTCACGAAAGTGCATGATATTCTGACAAGCAGACAAAGTACAGGTAAGGATGAGTATAATTAAGATGTCGACAGATGACGAACTGATACGTGTGCCCGGTGCAGGGACGAGACGTACATGGGTGATGAGGATATGATTACAGTACAGGAATATCTTGGGGAGAAGGGATGTGAGGCTGATCTTGCTGAACTTATCTGCCTGATTGCAGAACAGGCAGGGCCGATCCGGAGCGCATTTATCTCACATCAGCGGTATGCCACCTCACTCAATACATCAGGTGAAGTCCAGGCTGAGATGGATACCTGGTCGGATACGCATATTACCACAGTACTTGCACACTCAGGTCTTGTCTCACTGATCGCATCTGAAGAGCAGGAGAAGGTCTATGAATGCAGAAATTCCACTGGTCGCTATTCTGTGGTGATGGATCCGCTTGATGGATCATCTCTGATTGCGGTAAATCTTGCAGTTGGTACGATCGTCGGGATCTATGAGGGACGTTCGGTTCTTCGGAAGGGTAACGAGATGAAAGCAGCCCTCTATCTTCTCTATGGACCGATGACAACCCTTACCCTCTCGGTTGGCTCAGGTGTCGCTCTCTTCTCTCAGGCTGACGATGGGAGGTATCTGCTGATGGAGGATTCGATCACCCTGCCGGAGGGTACTATCTATGGAAGTGGCGGAGAGAGGCCGAAATGGACGAAAAAACATACCTCATTTATTACAGCACTCGAGGCTGAAGGTGCAAAGAGCCGCTATTCAGGTTCATTTGTGGCTGACTTCCATCAGATCCTGAGATACGGTGGCCTCTATGCTTATCCTGCCGCGCATGGAAAGCCTGAAGGGAAACTGAGACTGGTCTTTGAAGCCCAGCCGATAGGGTTCCTCGCAGAGCAGGCAGGGGGGAGGATCAGCAATGGATCTTCAGATCTCCTTGATATTCTTCCGGAAGAGGTCCATCAGAAGACACCGATTTATGTCGGGAGCAGAGGCATTATCGAGCGTCTTGAAGCGCTGCCAGAATAAGGGAGATTGTGGGAATGACGGACTCCTTGTTGTTGAAATGCACCCTTGTCACCTCCCGCCCCGGCGGATTTCCGGCAGGCCACCGGTTACATCCCGGTATGCTTGAACTGGCAGCCCGCCTCCTGAAGAAAGAGGAGGGTGGAATGCTCATTGATTCTTTTGTATTCCGATGCGGGGATACGGTCGGGTTCCTCATGACACATCGGGAAGAGGATGGAATTCAATCCCTCGTACACAGGGTTCTTGAATCCTGTCATGACTATCTCCGAAAGAAGAACATTTTCCCACCTGATCCCACCTCCACTGTATCATGTACTCTCTCGTTTGCCGAGCGCAGATCCGAGGAGATTGTACTCTTCCTTGCCGATCATCCCACCCCTGATCTCTTTAATCTCCACCTCTATCGTATCTTTGGGGATCCATTCACTACAACACGGCTTGTTACTGATACTGCGCTTCAGGAGGGGTTTGTCTTTACCACCACCTGTCAGGGCTCGGAACAGACCTTCTCCCTTCCGGAGGATATATACAGGTTTCTCGCCTTGATCAGAAGACCTGAAGAGGTGCGGATATGTATGGTCTCGAAGAGAGATGGAGAGCATGCAGCATCTGTGACCGGATCTCCTGAAGCGGCATCTCCCGGCCTGCTTCTCAGGACAGGCGGCATTTTTCCAGACTACGGTGAAGCGGTCGAGCCCTTTGCACACCCGTACATGGTACGCTCCTCTGTCAGGGACCGGCCCATGATGCCGCTCATTCCGGTCTCTCTCTGTGATGCACAGGGATCGCGTTCAGGTGGACCTCCGCGTGTTGTCTGCCTGGCCTTCACACTCGCTCGCGGGCGGCTGATTGGTCCTGCCGATATATTTGATGATCCTGGTCTTGACCCTGTCAGAGAACTCGGTTCCAGGATTGCCGGTTATTCCCGGTCACATGGACCCTTTGATCCATTTGTCTGATCCTTGTTCTCCATTATGATATATGAAAAGGTTAATGTGGCAACCCTGCGATAGTATTCATAATGGTGTCAAGTATTGTTCTGCCGATTAAAAAAGTAAATTCTCTTGTCGATTCTAAAATTGTCGTAGAAATAAAGGATGACGGGCGAAAACTAGAGGGAAGGCTTATTGCCGTTGATGAGTATCTCAACCTCCATATGGATGAAGCAACCGAGCTCATAGAAGGTTCACGTGAACGAAATCTGGGTTGTGTTGTCATACGTGGGAACAATATTCTGAGCATCGCACCCGCCCTCTGAAGCACTATGACTGATGACCTGTTTGACGAAGCGCTCCTGTTGATACAGTCGAAGAGCGATGGTGTTCTTCAGAGCGAATTATGGAAACTCCTGAATGTAGATTCCAGGAAATGTTCACGGATTGTCAGGAAGCTCATCGATACAGGGATGGTTGAGCGGCATGAATACCGTAAAAACGGGATTAAGACATATCTCCTGAGATCAACAAAAAAGCGGGTGATTGATCCCTCTCTCCTGATGGCTGGTGAATACCTGATCCCCTGTATCGGCTGCGAACGCGAATGTGTTGTAGAAACCTGCGAACTCCTTCTTGACTGGATGTACGAGTTGGCGTTTGCCAATTTTGAGGAGTAAGAGATCCATTCTTTTATTCATCTCTATCTCTTCTTTCAGACTCTCTTCGGTTCTCATAAATAGTCCGGTCTATAACCAATTTTATGATGTCCGATGAGCAATCTGCAGGAGCAGTATCACATGTTCAGGGGGTACTTCTGATGGTTGTCATTACAATCATTCTTGCTGTTCTTCTCTTCATGATGCTTCATATCCCGCTCTGGCCGGGAGGACCACCCAAAGAGCCCCCGGAGATCTTTGCGATCACGCAGCTGAACCATCATTGTGAAAAAAATGGTGGACTGAATTATGACAGCAGAATGACCATAACACATACCGGGAGCACTGTCTTTAAAAATGATGATCTCAGAGCCGAGATCTTCGTCAATGATCAGGATTCCGGAGCTTTCATCTCTTCAATGAATGCCCATATCTTCATACCGACATATCATATCGGGGTTGAGAGGATGGAAGGTCCCGGCTCGACAGGATATTACTGGTATCCGGGGAATCAGATCTTTCTTGATCTGACCGATGGTACGGTTCTACCCGGTGATGCTGTCAGGCTTGATGTGTATCATAAGGAGGATGGTCGGATTCTCTCCCGTTCAGAGCGGATTGCATAACCGAACGGGCAAAGAGCCGTGCAACCCTGACGGGTTCAGGTACTCTGCCATCCAGGGTGAACCTGTTGATGATCCTCGCTGCATCCTCCAGGGGAATCCCGGATCGCCTGATATAGACCGGATACCCTGTCTTCAGGCAGATGCAATCACGTTCACCCAGGGCGCGGTATGCATCCAATCTCTTAATATCACCGGGAAAATGTCTGCCGATCGCCTCTTCGAGCCCTCCAGACTCTTCGTATGTGATAATTATTACCGGGGTTCTGGCCGCCTCCCGGATCCGATCGGGATTGATGATATTGTACCAGGCGATTGCAGCACCCGATATCAGGATCAGGTTGATATCTGATCGGGATAATGAGGAGAAGAGGTGTAGCACGGCATCGGTGGCATCAGTCCCTCCAACAGTCAGGTGGGTGATTGCCGATCCGTCAATCCGAAGATCACCTCTCATGACAACACCGGCAAGGATAGATCGTTCTCTCCCGGTCCAGCTCTCAGCGATGCCAAGGATCCGTATCCCCGGCTTCCCAAAACCCATACAAGCACTTATCAGAATGAACTTATTAATAAATGTATAATGGCCATCGAACGAACGGATGTCTGTATTCTCATTCCTACACTCAATGAAGGCGAGACCATCGGACCTCTCATCCGTGAATTTCAGGAGATGGGCTTTACCCGGATCTTTGTTATTGATGGTAAGAGTACCGATGGGACGGTGGAGGCTGCAGAACGAGCAGGTGCACAGGTAGAGATCCAGGTTGGCAGAGGCAAGGGTGCGGCAATTATCGAGGCGTTCTCGATGATTCGAGAGCCTTATATTCTCATGCTTGACGGGGATGGCACCTATACTCCTGCAGATGCCGATCGTATGCTCGCCCCACTTGAAGCTGGTGCCGACCATGTCATTGGTGAGCGGTTATCCGGGTATGAGAAGGGAGCCCTGACACGCCTGAATCATTTTGGAAATTATCTCATCAATGTTCTCTTCAAATGGGCTCATGGAGTCTATCTACAGGATATCCTCTCCGGGTACCGGGCTTTTACCAGGGATTCGATCTCCCGGATGAACCTGAAGAAATCAGGCTTTGAGATCGAGACCGAGATTGCAGCTGAAGCGGTCAGGAACGAGCTGAAAGTAATGGTTGTTCCTGTGAGTTACTGCCAGAGGCCGGGCACCCCCACAAAGCTCCATCCGATCCGGGATGGATACAAGATCATCAAGACCATCTATCGGCTTGCCAAAATGGGGAATCCTCTCTTCTATTTTGGTATTATCGGACTGTTACTCACCCTGGTGGGTGTCGTGTTTGGGATCTATGTCGTCTATGACTGGTTCCAGAATATTGAACGCATACCAATGACTGTCCTGACAGGGCTTCTGATCATGTCAGGACTGATTATTCTGATGTTTGGTCTTCTGGGCGATATCTTCCTTGCGTTTCACCGTGAGACGACGGCGGAAATCCGGAAGCTCCGTGAACAGCTGAACCGAATCGAGGATGTGAAGAAGAACTAATTTTGACTCTTCTCACTTTTATCTCATCTGTCTGTGGTCTTCTGGGTATCATTGGAATTTTTCGTGAAATAGCCGGTATAGAAGAGTATGCGGGATGCATGCTCTGCAAGCGAGGTGAAGAGATATGCCTCATCTATGGTTTTTCCGGCAGCAAATGTCCCATGCCCCCGGGCAATAACAAGATTACTTCTTTTCAGGACGTCTGCACAATTCTCTGCGAGTTCCTGAGTGCCGGGAACACCGCCGACCACAACAATCTCCGGGCAGAGCATCTGCCCTTCGCTGTCGATTGGGATGATCCGATCCATCAGAAGCGAAGCTGCAATCGCACATGAGGGATGGGCATGCACGATTGCGTCATGTTCAGTCTCCCTGTAGATCGCTTCATGAACCCGGTATTCGCTTGATGTACCCTTTGGAACCGGATCGCCGGGAATCACCCGGACAAGGTCTCCAGGATCATCAAGGTATGAACCACGTCTCGTGATCAGGTACCCCTCAACGGATCGTATACTCATATTGCCAAAGTTACCGCCAATCAGCCCTTCATTGAAGAGGCGGCGTCCTATTCGTGTAAAATCCGGATTCTGCATTCCTGACATCTCTTCTTACTACAATACTCTTTTGCATATTCAACAATCTGACCATGGCAGGATCTGAGGAGGCGGGTGTTGGAACCGAGGGCAGAGATAAAGAAGTGGCGCAACTGATTATCCGGGAGGGATATTCCGGCGCAGGTACAGATCCGGCGGGTATAGGCATCAATAACAAACGTCTTCCGATGAAGACCATAACAGAGGATACTGTCCGCAGTCTCTTCCCCCACGCCGTTTACGGTGAGGAGGGAACGTCTCAGGACATCTGTCGGGATCTGATCGATCCGGTTCTTCTCATCATACTCCTCAAGAATAAATGAAGCAAGCCGGCGGAGCCGTGCAGATTTGACCCGGTAAAACCCGGTACATCGTATACATGACTCCAGATCTGCCGGATCCGCTGTCGTAATCGCGGCAAGGGTATTCAACCCGGCTGATCTCAGCCGGGTTAATGCCGCCTCAACATTCTCCCAGCGTGTCTGCTGGGTCAAAATCGCGCCAATTGCCACTTCGTCAAATGGTGCATCCCACCACGAAATGGTGCCATAAGTCTTGTTTAAGACCGAAATGAGTGATTTTATACAGTCTTTTTCATCCATCAGATAAGCGGTTTCAGGAGCTCTTCCAGTCTGCGTGCATCGGTTACTCCTTCGAGTTTGTGGATAACAGCTCCGTCTTTTTCGATTATCAGTGTCGGGACAACCTGGATCTGGTATTTTCCAGCAAGATCCATATGGTGATCGACATCGATTGTCTTGATCTCAACAGCATCCCCGAGCTTTACCTTCAGGTCCTCAATGATAGGGGTCTGCATCTTGCATGGCCCGCACCATGTAGCGAAAAAGTCAATTAGAATCGGTCTGGTCATGGAATTACCTTCTTTTACAGTCGTTGAAAAGAGCAATAAAGATTACCTTTTTTCCTCTCTCTGAATAAGAAACTTTTTTGAAGTAACTTATGACCCCATTCTTTTTCCTGCATGGAAACGATGGTGCTAAATTGTCTCAATCCAGATATCTATTATGAGTTTTGAGATCGATATCGAGATCATCGGGTTAGAAGAACTCTCATGTGGGCCATTCCCCTGCAATGATGAGCGAAGCTGTGAACTGACCGAATGTGCGCCTGGAGAGAAGCTTCTCCCTGCTGTTGCGGCGCTTGAAAAGGCGCTGAAGAAGGAGTATGGCGATACCGTCTCGCTTCATCTCACCCTTATTGATGATGGTCTGCCACAGAGAATACGTTCGATCATCGAAGAGCATCAGCCCCCTCTTCCCATTATACTGATCAATAGGCGCGTTACTCCGATCGGCAGGATCTCGCTTCCTTTAATCCGGGCTGAGATAGAAAAAGAGTTGAAGAGCTCCTCTACCTGAGCTCCTCAAGGATCCCGGTTTCAAGATAGTAATAGAGGCCGTGTATCCCCACCTTATTCTCTTCTTCTGCCTTTTTTACGATTGGGTATGTTCTGAGATGTTCTATCTGGAGACGGACATTCTCTTTCTCGATCTCAGTCAGCCGCTTCTTTTCTTCTTCTGCGTTCTTTGGGGGTGGAATTTTTGCATCGACCCTGATCTGTGCCTCACGAGCATTATTGATCCAGAGGGGGATATATGAATCCTGCATCTCTTTATCGAGAGCCTTGATACCTCCGCATTCCGAATGGCCGCAGATGACAATATTCTCAACCTTAAGGTGTGCAACAGCATACTCAAGGACGCTTGCAAAGTTCCAGTCCTGAAGAGGAACGATATTTGCTATGTTTCGATGGACAAAGAGCTCGCCCGCTTTCGCATGAGTAACTCGCTCCGGATCGATACGCGAGTCTGCACACCCAATCCACAGTGTCTTCGGGCTCTGGGATTGTACCAGATCGGAATATCGTTTTCTGTCTTTTTCAAAGTCTTCTTTAATAAAAGTTTTATTTCCTTCAATAAATTGATCGATCATACTATCACACCGGAGCGAATGGAAATGCCCCACGGTACCTGAACATTCTCTGTTAATTAATGCTTTGAAATACAAAAGACGTTAATTAAGTTTAATTTTAATAATGGGTCAAAATCACCTCTCTTCTCTGAAGCTGAATTGAAACATGCGGAATTGATCCTTTCAAAACATGAAATTTTTATGCGCTTTTTGCTTATGTGTTCCTCTTCATTCAAAGAGTATGCTCTCCTTTGTTTTTTCTATCGGGATGCGGTGAAATCCCATTATTCTCAATCCACTAAATGGACAGAAACGTATCTGCCTGCTGTCTGTGATTGTTTGTTCTCACGTTGGATCCATTGCGGTTCTTTAAGAGTATTTTTCGATATTCTCTTATATTGTGCGGATACAACGATAATATTCATTTGCGTGACAGGTGTCTATACAATGCGGGTATTCTTTATTGGATTTGGGCAGGCGGGAGGAAAAATTGTCGATATGTTCCTCGCGCATGACAAGAAACTTCAAGATGGCAGTTTTCGCGGAATCGCGGTAAATTCAGCACGGACAGATCTTCTCGGCCTGCAGAACATCGATATGAAGGATCGTCTTCTCATCGGGCAGACGGTTGTCAAAGGCCATGGAGTAGGTACAGATAATGTCACCGGTGCAAAGATCACCGCCGATGAGATTGATACGATCATTAATGCCATCGATACCCGGGGAACGCATGATATCGATGCGTTTATCGTTGTTGCCGGGCTTGGGGGTGGGACCGGTTCAGGTGGCACCCCGGTTCTCTGCAGGCATTTAAAACGCATCTACCGTGAACCGGTGTATGCACTTGCCATGATCCCCGCACCTGAAGAGGGGAGACTCTATTCGTACAATGCTGCACGCAGCCTGGCGACACTCGTCAACGAAGCGGATAACACTTTTGTCTTTGATAATAGTGCATGGAAAGAAGAGGGAGAAAGTGTCAAGAGTGCATATGACCGGCTGAATGAGGAGCTCGTCAGGAGATTTGGCGTGCTCTTCAGGGCAGGTGAGGTCGGACAGTTTGGCATTGGTGAGATGGTTGTTGATTCATCCGAGATTATCAATACCCTCAGGGGCGGCGGTATCTCAACCATTGGATATGCAATATCTGATGTCATCACGAAAACCAAACCGAAGAAAAGTTTCTTCTCAGGCTTTGGGAAGAAAGAGAAAGATGATAGTGCTCTCACCGGAGAGGATAAATCTGCCAAGATCATCGGTCTTGTCAGAAGGGCAATGCTCGGTCGCCTGACACTCCCCTGTGATTATACAACAGCAGAACGGGCACTGGTTCTTGTGGCAGGTCCTCCAAATGAGCTGGACAGGAAGGGTGTTGAAAAGTCCAAGTCCTGGGTTGAAGAGAATATTGCCGGAATTGAGGTAAGGGGTGGTGATTATCCTGTTGGATCCAATTATATCGCAGCGGTTGTCCTTCTCTCTACCATCGGAAAGGCACCACGGATCTCTGAGTTGCTTGAAGAGGCAAAAGAGACGAAACAGGATGTTGTCAGGTCATCCGATCGGACATCCAATCTTTTTGAAGATTCTATAGATCCACTCTTTGAATAAGTACTATCTCTCTTTCTCAACTTTTTACAAGCATATCGGTAAAAAAGAGGTTGATTATATTTGGACTGCCCCGGAATCAGCCTGTCCAACGGTTCGGGCATATCGTGAGAGGACACCCTTTCTTGTGCGTTCCTTTGGCCGCCACATGCTTCGCCTCCGATCGAGTTCGGTTTCATCGACATTGAGGTCAAGCCGTTTTGCCGAGAGGTCGATTGCGATCTCATCCCCGTCCCTGACCAGAGCAATCGGCCCCCCGACTTCTGCTTCTGGTGCGACATGACCGATACAGGGTCCTCGTGTACCTCCTGAGAACCTCCCATCCGTTACAAGAACAACCCGTTCATATCCAAGTCCCATCAGGGCAGATGTCGGTGAAAGCATCTCAGGCATGCCAGGTCCGCCCTTTGGACCTTCATATCTGATGATAACAACATTCCCTTCCTGTATCTCACAGGCAAGAATGGCCTTCATTGCCGATTCTTCTCCATCAAAGACACGTGCAGGACCTTTGTGTTGCCACATCGATTCTGGGACTGCTGCATATTTGACGACTGCACCATTTGGTGCAAGCGTTCCAAAGAGAATTCTAAGACCTCCGCTTGTGTGGATTGGGTTTTCAATGGATTTGATGATCGTCTCATCCAGCCTGAGAACACTGGTTGCGATCTCATGCACAGATCTTCCGGATACAGTCATTGTATCTTCAAGGTATTCGATCAAGCGGTTGAAGATGGCTGGGATTCCGCCCGCACGATTGAATGTAACCATTGCGTGCGGGCCGGCAGGCTGCATGTGGCAGATATGCGGCGTCTCATCGCTTATCTGGTTAAATGTTGCGAGATTCAGGGGAATATCGGCTTCTCTGGCAATGGCCATAAGATGCAGGACGGTATTTGTCGAACCACCGAGCGCCATATCAACCCGGATCGCATTTCTCAGGCTGTTTTCTGTGATGATCTGTCTGGAAGATATACCGGATCGAACGAGATCCATGATTGTGGATCCTGTTTCACGTGCTACCCGGAGTTTATCTGATTCAACTGCCGGAATGGCTGCGGATCCTGCCAAGGACATCCCCATGGCTTCGGTCATGCATGCCATTGTGTTTGCGGTATACAGGCCCTGGCAGCTCCCGCATCCGGGCATCGCCGCGCACTCCAGGGTACCGAGTTCTTCTTCCGGAAATGATCCGGCAGCAACTTTACCGACTGCCTCGAAGACATCGACAAGCGAGAGATCCTTTCCATTGAGTGTCCCCGGCATCATCGGGCCGCCGGTGAGGAGAATGGCAGGGATATCCAAACGAGCTGCTGCCATCAGCATACCTGGTACAATTTTATCACAGGTACCAACACAGACAAGACCGTCAAACCGATGTGCCTCCACCATCAGTTCGATTGAATCTGCAATATTTTCCCGTGAAGGGAGGGAATATCGCATTCCCGTATGTCCCATTGCAATCCCGTCACAGATCCCAATCACTCCAAACTCGAACGGAACACCACCCCCGGCTGCGATCCCTTCCCTGACCTTATTGGTCAGGTTTCTGAGATGGGTGTGGCCGGGGACGATATCATTCCAGGCATTTGCAATTCCGATGAACGGGAGATCCATCTCGCTGTTGCTGAGACCAAGAGATCTGAGAAGAGAACGATTTGGGGCTCGCGGGTACCCTTTCTTTATTTCATCACTGCGCATAGATGATCAAGATACCTCGTCTTCAATGATGATAAAGAGTTTCGGAGAACTCCGAAGACTAACTGGAAGCAGACACTCCTGAAGTGAAGATTTTGATCTGATAGATAGACTGGACAATGTTTGGTTATTGTTGTGTATCGGACCTGCTCCATGCCCCTTCGCTCCCATCACGATATAGGGAGACGACTTCTCCGATAATGATGATTGCGGGTGGCTTCACCCCGGCCTCTCTGGCTTTTTCAACAATATCAAAAAGAGTTCCTATGGTTACACGTTGATCAGGGCGGAATCCCCGCTCAATAACGGCAACCGGCTTCTCGGATGCCATCCCGTGCTCGATGAGGGATCTGGTGATCATGTCCAGGTTTTTTACCCCCATCAGGATTACGATAGTACCTGGTGATCCGGCAAGCCATCCCCAGTCTATTGCCGATCCTTCTTTTGTCGGGTCCTCATGCCCTGTCAGAAATGTAACCTGGCTTGCATGGTTCCGGTGCGTAACAGGAATCCCTGCACACCCGGGAACAGCTACTGCACTGGTGATCCCTGGTACGACCTCGACAGCAATATTATGTTCTCTCAGAACCTCCATCTCCTCTCCGCCACGGCCAAAGACGAATGGGTCGCCTCCTTTCAGCCTGACAACACGTTTGCCCTGCTGTGCCCTGTCCACCATCAGACTCTCGATCTCTTCCTGTTTCAGGGTATGGGATCCCCCGAATTTGCCGCAGTTGATCTTCTCAGCTGTTGACGGTAATGTTGCAAGTATCTCATCTCCGGGCAATTGGTCGTAGAGGATTACTTCTGCTGAATCAATCACTTCCCGCGCACGGAATGTTAATAATCCAAGGCCGCCCGGCCCTGATCCGACAAGATATACGATTCCGCTCATCGTTATTTCAACCCCAGTTTCTCTTTTGCATCAAGAATAAGATTTAATGAACGATCACGAAGTTCTGCTCCGATCCTGCGTGCGTCATCACTATTCTCCACATGCACTTCGATTCGTTCATAGATCTTTCCATCCAGTGATAGGATCTCTGCGATCAGGTTGCCGTTTTGACAGTAGATCCCCTGCGGAGTAAAGCAACCGCCACCCACCTCTTCCATCACTGCACGTTCGATCTCTGTGTCCCTGCGGGTTGCCGGGTGATCGAGTGGCTGAAGGAGATCAAAGATTACCGGATCATCCCGACAGACGATTGCAATCGTCCCCTGGTTGGGAGCAGGGACAAAGTGTTTTGTCGGAAGCCGAATCCCGTTTAGATGGATTGACATGCGGGCAAGACCTGCTTCAGCCAGCATTATGGCATCATATTCGCCGGATGTGAGCTTTCGAATTCGTGTATCGATATTGCCCCTGAGTTCCCTGATCTGAAGCGTTGGGTTGTACCGAAGAAGTTGTGCCCGCCGTCTGGTACTGGAGGTTCCGATGCAGGAGATCTCATCAAGTGGAGTCTCAAACGCAAGATAGTCATTTGGAGGATCGCGGGGGAGGATTGCTGCTGTTCTGATACCCACAGGTCGTGCTGCAGGAATATCTTTCATACTATGGACTGCACAGTCTATCTCACCACGGAGGATCGCATCATCAAGTGCCCTGACAAAGATGCCCTGACCACCAACCTCGTGAAGGGGGACACCGGTATGTGTATCGCCTTCCGTTTTGATGATGACACTCTTTGATTCAATCCCATTCTCCAGCAGGAGGCTGGAGACGATCTCCGTCTGCCTTTGTGCAAGGGCACTTGCCCGGGTGCCTATCCTGATTATGGCAGGCATGAATGGTATACTCCGGCAATCGTCTCGATATCTTCGTCAGTATGTGCAAATGAGAGGAAATTTGATTCAAACTGTGCCGGAGGGATGAAGACGCCATTCTGAAGGGCCGCTTTCCAGAAAGTTCTGAATGTATCAGTATCACTCTCTTTTGCCTCGGCATAATTTTTGGGTGGATTGTCTCTGAAGAAGTATTTAAAGATGGATTGTGTCCTGACAAATGATCCCTTCGCAGATGAGGGAAGACTATCTTCTATTGCCCTGGTGCGCTCTTCTGCACGGCGATACTCTTCCTGGTGGGTATTCAGATAGTCGATGGTTGCAATTCCGGCGGCAAGCGAGAGGGGATTACCGCTGAAGGTTCCTGCCTGGTAGACTGGGCCGGCAGGTGCGATCATCTCCATGATATCCCTCCTCCCTCCGAAGGCACCGATGGGGAGTCCGCCTCCGATGATCTTTCCGAGTGTGGTGAGATCCGGTGTTATCCCGTACTTCTTTGCAGCACCACCGATCCCAAGCCTGTATCCGGTGATTACTTCATCAAAGATGAGGAGGACATCGTGTTCCTGAGTGATCCTCCGTACTTCTTTCAGATAGTGCTCTTCCGGCAGGATAGGGCCGATATTCCCCATCACAGGTTCAAGGATGAATGCGGCGATATCATCATCGCCGGCGAGGATCTGATCAAGTGCCACGGGATCATTATAGGGTACCTGCCTGGTAAATTCGGCAACACCGGGGGGAATTCCAGCTGAATCCGGGATTCCCAATGTGGTTGCACCTGACCCTGCCTTGATCAGGACACTGTCATGGGCACCGTGAAAACCCCCTTCGATCTTGAGAATCTTCTTCTTCCCGGTATAACCACGGGCAAGACGGATTGCCGCCATTGTGGCTTCTGATCCGCTTGAGACAGATCGCACCATCTCGATACCGGGCTGGTCGCGGATGATCCGCTCTGCCATTTCGATCTCCTGCTCAGTCGGTGTTCCATAGAGCCAGCCGCGATCAAGCTGTTTTTGAATGGCTGCTTTTATAGCATCATGAGCGTGGCCGAGGATCAAAGGGCCATAACCAAGGCAGCAGTCGATGAGTTCGGTCTCATCTGCAGTTCTGATTCGTCCTCCTTTTCCCGACTCTGTATAGAAGGGATAGGGCTTGATCGCCCTGACAGGGCTGCTTACTCCTCCTGGAATGAGTTTTTCTGCTTTTTTGAAGAGTTCTTCACTTCTCATGTAACCACCTTGCAGCATCTTCTGCAAAATATGTTATGATTAAATCGGCCCCTGCCCTCTTGATGCAGATCAGGGACTCAAGTACAACGTTTTTTTCATCAATCCAGCCATTCATGGCGGCTGATTTGATCATTGCATACTCACCGCTCACCTGATATGCAGCAACCGGGAGGCCGAGGGTTCGGATCTCTTTCAGAATATCCAGATATAATCCGGCAGGCTTGACCATCAGTATATCAGCACCTTCTTCTGAATCAAGTTTTGATTCCCTGAATGCTTCCCGTGCATTTGCCGGATCCATCTGGTAGGTGGTCCGGTCACCGCAGGAATAACAGGAGTCGGCGGCTTCACGGAATGGACCATAAAGGGCACTGGAAAATTTTGTCGAATAGGAGAGAATCGGCGTCTTTTGGAAGTTTTTTTCATCGAGTGCAGCCCTGATCGTCTTCACCTGGCCATCAAGCATACAGGAGGGTGCAACGCAATCTGCACCTGCCTCTGCATGGCTGACTGCAATCTTTGCCATAAGTGTGAGGGAGCTGTCATTATCGAGATCCGGCCCGTCCCTCTCTTCAGTAATAATTCCACAGTGCCCGTGATCGGTGTATTCGCATGCGCATACGTCGGTCATAATGACCATCCCGGGAACTGCTGATCGGATCAATCGAACTGCGTTCTGTGTCACGCCATCTGCATCAAACGCTGATGAGGCAGAGGGATCTTTCTTCTCCGGGATCCCAAAGAGGATTACTGCCCTGATGCCTGCATCATAGAGACGACTGGCAACAGCAGCAATCCCGTGCAGGGGGATGCGTGACTGGCCCGGCATTGAGCTGATGGGGAGTGGTTCACGAAGTGTTTCATCAATAAAAAGTGGTGCAACGAGATCTGTTGCCCTCAGTTCGCTCTCCCGAAAGAGGGGCTGAAGTCTCCGTTGCCTGAGTCTTCTCAATCGTGTCTCTGGAAACATATCTTCTCTCCTTTTGTGATTGCATCAACGATCATCCCTGCGGTATCAAGATCGCATTGTTCTGCACTTACCCTGATTGCCATTGTAGCATCTGCCAGAATCTTGCCGGTCAGTACACGGGTGAGATCATCAACGATCTGGATTGTCTTCTGATCTGCTGTTCCAAGCCGGTTGATGGCTTTGTCCCGCTCCCTTATCCGGATCGCTTCTGCCCAGGTATGCAGGGCTGCAATTGTATCGTTGGCAGCTGCCCGGTTGATCCTCTGGATGAAGGTTCCAATTTCTTCCTCAATGAGTGAGCGGATAGTATCAGCCTCATTCTGCCGGGCTGCCATGTTCTCTTCGGATATTGACCTGAGATCGTCGATTGTATAGAGATGGATTCCGGGGATCTCCCGGATGGAATCTTCGGTGTCACGGGGTTGGGCGATGTCAATGATCACAAGAGGCTTCGGCCCTGTATCAAGGGGCCAGGTTCTCCCCTGCATTGCTTTTTTGAGTTCTTCATGGCGTATTACCGGGTGGGGGGCCGCTGTACAGGAGATGACCACATCGGAGAGCAGGATGGATGGAAAGAGATCCTTGAATGTAATTGCTTTCCCACCGATCTCTTCAGCCAGTTCAACTGCCCGCTCATAGGTCCGGTTTGTTACATAAATTGCTGTTAAATCCTTCTCCTGAAGCGCTTTTGTAACAAGCCTGCCCATCTCACCGGTACCGATAACAAGGATATGCCGTTTCTTCAATGTGCCGAGGAGATCTTCTGCGAGCCTGACAGCAGCTGATCCGATAGAGACCGATCCACGGTTAATCTTCGTCTTCTGCCTGACTGTCACACCAAAATGGATTGCGGTATTAATGCAGATGTCGATGATCTGACTGTTGGCTCCGTATGCTGTGGATGAGAGGAGAGCCTGACGCATCTGACCAAGAATCTGGTCTTCACCGACTATCATGGAATTGATGCCAGCGGCAAGTCCGAGCAGATGTCGGATGGCGCCAAGGCCGTGATGAATGGTAAACTGGTTTCTCCCGGTACTCTGCATGAACCGGGCGAGATCGTCAGGATCTCCCTGCACAAGTACCTCAACACGGTTACAGGTCTGGAGGAGGAGTACACCTTTATACCGGGAGCGTGCCTGTCTGATAAAATCCTCTTCATCTGAGAACCTGAATGCCTCGAGCTCCTTCTGACTTGCTGTCTGGTGATCCAGTCCGGCGATAGCAATTGGAACAAGGAGCCCGTCACTCATGACAATACCTCGATAATGCCAGCTCTGTTGTTTCCTCTCTGGTATCGATCAGTCCTTTCCGAAGAATTGGATCATGGAGAGCTGCTCTCAGCCGCTCTGCCCGCTGCTCCTGTGTGAGATCCATCTTCATCAGGGCATCGCGGAGCAGCAGCTGGAGATCGATCATTGCATCAATCTCTGGTGTTATCTCCTCGAAACGCTCCCTCAGATACCTGCTGACCGCCGGACTCCCGCCACCTGTTGAGAATCCGGCTATCAGGTGGCGGCCACGGACAACAGAAGGGATGATTATATCTCCCTTCTCTCCATCTGCATTGTTAAAGAGAATGCCAGCCTGATCGGCCTGTATTCCGATGCGGTTGTTCTGCTCTCTGTCAGAGAGTGCAGCAATCACAAGAAATGAATCCTGAATTAAGGTGCGCAGCTCCTCGTCACCCATTGCTTTGACATCGGCGGAGATCCGCCTCACCGGAAGCCGGGCAACAGCATCGGAAAAGCTTCTGCTGATGATGGTGAGATCTGCTTCATCCAGAAAATAGCGGGCTTTTCTGGCAGAGACCGAGCCTCCGCCAAAGATTACGACTTTTTTTTGGCTGAAGTCGATGATCAGAGGGATCATTTCTTCAAGGTTGGTGGTGCTTTCCTATTAAGATGACGATATTTCAGAGGCGATGCTATTTATTCTCTTTAATCGTCTGATCTCTCTCAGGACATGGTCATCGGATCGACTTTGACATCGTGAGCTCTGTAAAAACCACCAATCGATGAAAGATCGATATGAATAAATACGGATAATTCCTATAAAGTAAGGTCACAGGGCAGCAATGTCCGAAGTGCGCCGATAGTGTAGTGGTTATCACTAGGCGTTGCCAACGCCTAAACCCGGGTTCGAGTCCCGGTCGGCGCATCTCTTTTGACCTCTTGTGCAGTGTCTGGTCACTTCTGCGTGATATGCGATGAGTGATATAATCAGGTCGGAATAAACTTCATTTTCCTTTATTACCGGGGAGGAGATTTATTCATCGAAAATTAAAAAGAAGGGGTGGAGGATTATTTCTTACCGCCGAACTTCCCTCCTTTCTTGTCCTTTGACTTGTTCTCAACAGCTGCTTCTTTACCCTTCTTAGCCTGTGCTTCATATGCCATGAGGATATTTCACCTCCCCCCGTATCATCCGGGACAATCACTTCGTTTGCCTGTCAGGATATGAAGTTATCGTACACTCTGGCTTTCAATCAGGAAATTCTATCTAAATGTCACGTAAATTCACAATCTATCCCTCTAAAATCGCTTAATTGGAATACGCGCACCATTTATCATCTTTTATCATCAGCAGACCTGCCAAAATGCTTTTTTGCACTCTTCTCTCTTCCGCACCGCAGGGTACTCCTCGCGGACTCCGCTTATTCAAAGAATCAGATCCGGTCTCCTGAAGCAGTCGGATAGGTATCTGCCAGAGGGATCCTGACGCTACACCACATACTCCGGCCTGAGCTCATCATCATCGCTGGTGGATTTTGCACATGTGAGAAACGTTTTTATCGATTACCATCAGATAAAATGCTATCAGTTCCTGGGATCAGATCCCCGGAATGAAGATCCACGGATCCTGAAAACGATGAGTAGGTCTGTTTTTCGCCAAAAAAACAGATATACCTATCCGGTGCAGATGCTATGAAAAAGATGCATTCAATGCTGCCTCTATGATATCCAGTCGTCAAATTCTCGTCCTGGTGAGTTGTGTGCTCATCAGCTGCATTATCCTGCCTCAGGGGTTGGCCGCCTCAACCGATCAACAGTCATCGTCCACACCAGAGCACCTGGCATCTGAGCATTCTGTTGATGGAGATGGATCTACTTTTGATCCGGATGAGATGGAAGAGGATGAACCATTTGATCTGATGAACTTTCTGAATACATATTTTGGAAAGGCTGAAAGGAATACTATGACAGGGTCTGATGCTCTGAACCGGACAGAGAATACTTCAGTTATTGTTCCCCCAACTGATGATGAGGTCTTCGTAATGGTACTTGGCAATGAATCCTTTACCTTAAACCTCCTCTCCCTTCAGTGTATTATTGCACTTGATCAAAACGATCAGACCAACCTCCGGAGTACTGCAGAAAAGCTTCATGATCTCGCCCTTGATCTTCAGGAACAGGTTGAACCTCTGGATGTTGAGGATCATAACATCGGGAGAAAACAGGTCTTCCTGGAATCAATGGATACTTTTATAGAGGTCACCCGGCCTCTCAAAGATGGATCACCAGAATTTGTTGCCGAACGGAGAGTTGCATATGCTTCCCTCACACACGCAGTCGAGTTATTGGATAATGCAGTCCGGAACATTAACTGCATGGTGGCATCAGAGAGACCGGATACAATGGCTCTTCATTCGGCGCCGGAGGTTGACTGGCCGGATGATATCCGACAGGCAGGCATGCCGTTTGTCTATTACGATAGCACCAGGAGCAATGAGATATCTCTCTCCCCTCAATATGCCCGTAAAATTCAGAAATTCTACTATGAGGAGCAGACCGGTCTTGAAACAAAAACACGGCACATACATGCCCCTGAAGGGAGTTCGTATATACAGGTATATTTAATAATAGCCCATCGCGGAAACCTGGATGGGAAGAAGTATACAATCCAGACACCTCCACTCTCCGCATTCACGCTTCATGGGCCAGAAGGATCATACAGTCCGCTTACCACAGAGAGATTCACCTCGCTTGGAGAGATGTACACGCAGAAGTCACTTGACCGCCGTGAATCCAGCCAGAGTTCTCTCCTCTTTGAGGTGCCCGACACCCTCACCACCGATACGGTCTATCTCTCTGTTAATCTCGGATCAACCGATGGCACCATCTCATGGAATTTCAAGTGATATCTTACACTCCTTTTCAACCATTTTTGCACCCGGGGTGGATGATTCCGACGATCAGATGAGGAAAAATTCGTTCTGGGATCTTCATTCTCCCGGGAGGTCTCATCATACATTTTATCTGAGTACAGGATGATCATTACTATACGAAAAATCCAGTGACTGATCACGTGTCGGTACGAGTACCGCAACTGCGCTTTACCGGCTGATGATCGGTGATAGGAAGCAGCACTGTGGGGGGGGGTGAATGGGAGCCCTCCCGGTTCATACAGTCTTATATTGTATACTGGAAATTCCAAGGTGGTGTTGACCCGGATTATGCTATCATGTGGGGATGTGGTAAAGCACCATTACTATGGTGTTGGCAGGATCATTGGAGAACGATATAAAGGATATCAGAAACAAGTTAAATTCAGGAACGGTGAATGCATCTGGATAAATAATGGAGCACTTATTTTACTTGATCCAGATGACCCGGCCTATCTGGATCTCGCTTCTTTCACAACAGATATTCTCCCGGGAACCAGTGATGAAAGAGAGCAACAAGAAGAGACTCATGTTCCTGAATCGATAGTGCCGCCGGATGAGTCAGAAAAGAGGAAAGACAGGTCATCTGAACTCTCAACAGATAGAGCGAAGCTTGGATCGGAGAATGCCCCGAAAAAACCGATCAAAGAAGCCTACCTCAATGCGGCTATGATCCTCATCGCCACACTCTTTCTTACAGCAATTATTTTTTCAACTGCTCCTCCAATGGAGACAGAGGATAATCCTGCAGCACCTCCATCATCGATCGCTTCTGCAGAATCAGAAACTCCCCTGGCATTTGCAGCCCTCTCGAAATATTTTGGAACCACTGTTCTGGTTGTGAATACCACCCCGGATCCTTTGCCTGAGCCGGAACCAGAAGAGATTGTCCCTGTTATCGAGTACGATGACGAGCGCTTCCTTGATACCATCAAAAAAGAGGCTATACCTCTGACAATCATCACAATGCAGTTGGTTATTGCAATTGATCAGTCAAACACCAATATTTTCAAGACGAATAATGATGCTCTCCATACGCTGGCGCAGCAGAGCTTCACTGAGGTTGAGGCGATGTATGTATCTCCAGATGAAGTTGATAGAAAACGCGAGTTTCAGCATGCAATGGTGCAGTTCATGATGGCTGCCACCTATCTCCGGAGAGGGCTTCCTGCTTCTGAGAGTGAACGGCGCGAGGCTCTGGGTATTCTGGCATCAGGAACAGAAAATCTGGATTCTGCCCTGAAAGATATCCCAATCAAACCCGGAGAGGTTGATGAGAGGAGTCTCTATACCATCCAGTTGTCTCAACTCAGTCAACCGGCAAAACCAGATGATCTCCTCCCAAAGAATACTCCGTTCATTTATATGGATGCAACACGGAGTAACGAGATATCCATCTACCCGGAATATGGACGGCTGCTCTCCACCTTCTGGTATGAGACAGATGCCGGGGCTGTCCACGTCACTGCACCATCCGGGCGAACCTATGTTGCTGTCCATATCAAAGCCACTCATCGGGGCAACCGTGACGGACGGAGATATACCATCCAGACTCCCGGACTCTCTGCATTTACGCTTCATGGGGGGGGAGATACCTTCAAACCTATCCAGACGGAGACCCATACATCGCTTGGTCAGATGTACAGACAGCAGACACTCAACAGAAAAGAATTGGCCGAGGGAATTCTTATCTTTGAGGTTCCACAGACCTTACAGCTCAAGGATACCTATCTCTCAATCAACCTCGGATCTGTCTGGGGCAGTCCTTCATGGGATATGGAGTGAGGTAGTGTAAAGAATCGACTGTAAATTCGACAACCCTGATTCTAACAGAGTAAGAGTATATCACCTGGTCAGTATAAACTGATCGACTTGAGTACCCGGACGAGCCAGCTTCGCTGGTAAGGTAACTGTGGGAGCCTTCCCT
>DUKV01000051.1 GCA_013329165.1 Methanocalculus sp.
CCGAAGATGCTCCTCTCTGTTGAGAAGATTCAGGGGCTTGGATGGAAGCCGGGTATCGGGTCTGAAAGGAGTGTGCGCGAGGCGGTGCGGGCAGGGCTGTCTGAATTGTGATCGTATCGGTGACTTTTATTTTGATGACTAACTGCCTATATGTATAAGAATAATGCAAGAATGCGGAGGAGAGAAGGTTGATTCCAGAGAAATGCACGTTTTGTAAAGGAACTCTGCATGAAGGAAAGACTGAGTTTATTGCCAGAGTAGCGGATGAGATCATCGTTATCAGGGATGTACCGGCATGTATCTGTGATCGCTGTGGTGAAGCGTACTATACCCTTGAGATCTCGAAAAAGATTGATCTGGTGATGAAGGATGTGCATAATGGCCGGCTCTGTTGCAGACCTCTTGCGGCAGGTGAGGTTGAACTGACCGGTGAGTAATCTGATCGGGAAGGTGCGCTGCAATCAAGAGATGGCATCATGGGAAAGGTACAATTAAATGTTATTATCTGGGAAGATGAGGGATTATATGTCTCGAAATGCCCTCAAATCGAGGTTGCCAGTTGTGGAGAATCTCCCCAGGATGCCCTTGAAAATATCCATGAAGCGATCAATCTCTATCTGGATAATGCACGATCTCCTGGTATGATGGACGAGTAATATATGATATCAGAACAAGCGGGAGGCTCAGGAAGATACAATGTCCGAATATATGCTCTCAATTAACATCAGGAAACTTGATGAAGGGGGATACCTGGCAACAAGTGACACTATTCAGGGACTTATTGCTCAGGGAAGAACCATCAGTGAAACCATGGAGATCGCTCAGGATGTCGCCCGCAAACTGATAGAATCTTATCTTGAACATGGTGATCCACTGCCGGAGCATCTTGTTTCCTCAACAAAACTAATGAAAAATGTTAAGATTCCTGCCTTCCCTCATTTTTTGTGAATAATAGAATCCCTCTTTTTCCACCTCATCTGCTCAACCGCGGCGATCAGGATGACACCAGTTGTACACGCGATGAGAACCTCCGGGGTGAATCCCCCCGCCTCCCCGATCCGGTCAAATAATGTCCTGGTCGATCCGAGCATCAGGCCGGTCAGGAAGGCGAGCAGAATGGCGGTGTAATGATCCAGGAGGTACCGGAGCGCCCGCGAGAAGAGGAGGATGCCGACTGCTCCTCCTGCGATGAAGGTGACGATCTCTGGGAG
Source organism: Methanocalculus sp. (assembly GCA_013329165.1). GTDB lineage: Archaea > Halobacteriota > Methanomicrobia > Methanomicrobiales > Methanocorpusculaceae > Methanocalculus > Methanocalculus sp9912u. Next base: position 1,212 of record DUKV01000051.1, read on the forward strand.
TGAGATCTCCCGGATTGCCTGAAGCAGATACTCATACTGCCCGAGGATGAGGGTGAGGTATGCACCTGATATCCCGGGGAGGATCATTGCGCAGAGGGCGATCATGCCGGTTCCAAAGATCATCGGGAGAGAGTGGCCAAATGATCCGGGGGGGATGCTCCCGATCAGGTATCCGACACCAAAACCAACCCCAATGAAGATGATGGCATTTTTTCTGGTCGATTCAATCTGGATGGCGATCGCAACGGCAGATGCTACGATGATCCCAAGAAAGAGTCCGAATGCCTGGCCCGGCCAGGTCTCAAGGATGTACAGGATCCCACGGGATACCACGAGGGCGGCGGTGCCGATCCCGGCGAGCAGGATGATCAGGAAGAGCGGATCGGCTGCCTGTACATCATCTTTGAACCCCTGTATATCCCCTCGTAAAAGACGGATCGCGGTATGCGGGCGCACAGCGGCTATTGCATGGACGAGGCGTCCGTAAATGCCGGTGATAAAGGCCATCGTCCCGCCGGAGACACCGGGTACAATGTCGGATCCGCCCATGATGAGGCCGCGGAGAAAGATTCCGGCTGCTTCACGGAGTGAGATATCAGGTTTCACAGAGTAGATCATGTGCGCTGAAGAGACTATTAATGATACTCCCGGCAGATCTAGTAGTGATGTATCCGGAGGAAGAAGAGGGAATGAAGAGAAAATGCCTCCTTATCCTTGGGGATGGGATGGCAGATGAGCCGATCGAAGCACTCGGCGGGCTGAGCCCGCTTGAGTATGCTTCGACCCCGAACATGGATACCATTGCCCGGAATGGACGGATGGGTATGCTGGAGACGGTGCCTCCGGGGTTTGAACCGGGATCTGATGTTGCGAATCTCTCTGTCCTCGGCTATGATCCGGCCCTGTACTATACCGGACGCGGTCCGCTGGAGGCGGCCTCGATGGGTGTTGCGCTTGCAGCAGGCGATATCGCATACCGGTGTAACCTGGTGACGGTCCGGGACGGGGTGATGGAGGACTTCTCTGCCGGCCATATCTCAAGCTCCGAGGGAAAAGAGCTCTTCACCTCGCTCCAGAATGAACTTGATGGCGTCACCCTCTATCCCGGGATCAGCTACAGAAACCTGCTCGTCTTTCATCATGGGAGCGGGGCCTCCTCCACCCCGCCGCATGATATCGTCGGGCAGCCGATCCGATCATATCTGCCGACAGGAGCAGATGCGGATATCCTGCGTCATTGTATGGAGGTCTCGGCAGAGGTCTTTGCTGATCACCCGGTGAATCTGAAACGAATTGGGAAGGGACAATCTCCTGCAACCTCCATATGGCCGTGGAGCGGGGGGAAGACTCCGACAATTCCGTCATTTGAGGAGCGGTACGGGAGATCCGGCGGGATGATCTCAGCAGTTGATCTCCTCTTTGGGATAGCACGGATTGCCCAAATGGAGGTGATCACGGTGCCCGGGGCAACCGGATATCTCGATACCGATTATGAAGCCAAGATCCGGTATGCACTTTCCGCACTAGAAGATCTTGATTTTGTGTATGTGCATGTCGAGGCTCCTGATGAAGCCGGGCATCTCGGGAGCCTCGAAGAGAAGGTGAAGGCGATCGAGCGGCTGGATGAAGTAATCGGCATCGCGCTTGCAGAATTCGATGGCATCATCGCCGTTCTCCCCGATCACCCGACTCCACTCAGGGTAAAGACGCATACCTCTGATCCGGTTCCCTTTGCGGTCCTCGGAAAAGGGCAGGATGAGAGCGGGAGCTATTCGGAGCGGGAAGCCGAAAAGGGTTCATACGGGTTGATCAGGGGGCCGGAACTCCTGCCTCTTCTCTTTGCAGAATAGGTGGCATCAGATCCCTGCGTCATCATCCGGGATGTCAGCGGGGGTAACTCTCATCATCTGCCACTCTTTCTATGTGTGTTTGGATGGGATGGTTCTTCCGCAAACCATATTCCTCCGTGAGGGGATAGTGATTGTATGGGTACACGCAGGCAGATGACGATCGGCATCACGATCAACCTGGATAACTATGAGAATATCAGGTTTGATCTGGCCGGTGAGGTGGAGTCGGATGAGGATGCCACAGAACTCATTGCATTTCTGGATGGTGTGCTCTCCGGGATCGGGCGTGATGATGAGGTGACGAGAGAGCGTATCGATCATTACCGGAGCCGGGTCTTTGGTTCGTACCTCAGGGATGAGCCTTCAACAGAAGAGCCTGCGGTGGGTATAGGATCCTGTCCGGTTCCCGGGGATGAATCATATCGTGAGGAGGAGCCGGATCGCGATCTCTCCGGGGTGGATACCCCTGAGCCGCAGCCCGGTTCACCTGATTATCCGCCTCTGGAAGAGCGGGAGTCCGGGGAATCTTCTGAGGATGAGCTGTTGGCTCAGGAAGCTGATCTCCCCCCGGCAGAAGAGAGACCTTTCCAGGAGGCTGCATCTCCTGTTGATCCTGTCCCGGAACCAGCAGCAGAGGATACTGCTCCTGCCGCAAGCGGAGCATCACAGACCCCTCAGCCATTTATCTGTGAAGCCTGCGGCGCGGAGGTGAATAAGGTCCAGCATGATGTGAGCCATCTCTTTATGAACAAGACCCTCTGTAAAGCGTGCATGAACCGGTCGTGACCGGGGGCTGGTATTTTTGACAAAGAATCTGCTGATGTGGGATGAGACCCTCTTCCGGGATCCACTGGTCTTTGAGATCGATTTTATTCCTGACGAGTTCCGGTTCCGGGAAGAGCAGCTTTCCACTCTCTCATTTCAGATCCAGCCAGCGCTTCGCGGTGCCCGGCCGATGAACTCACTCTGCCGCGGTCCCCCCGGAACCGGGAAGACGACATCGATCCGGAAACTCTTCGATGAGATCGAGGAGAATACCAAAAAGATCGCCTGTGTCCATGTGAACTGCAAGATCGACAACACCCGGTATGCGATCCTTGCCAAGGTCTACAAGCGGCTTGCCGGACACCAGCCGCAGCCGACCGGGACCAGCTTCAAACAGGTCTATGATGCGGTCTGCCGCCTCCTCCAGAAAGAGGATCTGACCTTGATTCTCTGCCTGGATGATGCCAACTACCTGCTCTATGAAAATGAGATAAATAATGTCCTCTATCCCCTGCTCCGTGCGCATGAGGAGTATGAGTCGGTCCGGGTGGGAGTGATCGTGATCTTCTCTGATATGGATGTTGATTTCCAGAAAGTCTTTGAGATCCGTGTTGCCTCTGTCCTCAGGCCGACCGAGGTCTTCTTCTCTCCCTATTCTGCTTCGGAAGTGGAAGAGATCCTCCGGATGCGGGTTGGCCAGGGATTCTATCCCGGTGTCATATCCGAGGAGATACTCCAGCTTGTTGTTGATCAGACGATGCGGGGTGGGGATCTCCGTGTCGGGATCGATCTCCTGAAACGGGCCGGGCTCCTGGCGGAGCGGGATGCGCGCCGTTCTGTCTCCCGTGATGATATCTGCCGTGCCTATGAGGTCTCGGAGCGGTTCCATCTCATCTCCCTCATCAGGTCGCTCCGTGATGATGAAAAGGCGGTTCTGGGCGTGATCGCCTCAATGTCAGAGGGCGGGTCGGGGATGTCGGCCGGGGAGGTACATACGCGGGTGAAAGAGGAGATGGGGATCGGCTATACCCGGTACTATGAGATCGTTCAGAAACTGGACACGATCCGGCTGATCAACCTGGATTACCGCGCCGGCCGCGGCCGTACCCGGGAGATTGGGCTTCGGTTTGCGCCTGAGATGGTGCTCGCAGAGCTTGGGTAGTGTTCAGATAATTTGGCAACTCTTATCTATTCTCCCTCACTCATAATTGATGCCAGAGGGTTTGTATGGTTAGTGTAAATGAACTTGGACTGGATCTTTTTGAAGAGCTTGTAGAAATCTCGGATCTCCTGAATGTCGCATACCACGAACTGGATAATGGTTCACGGATCGTCGACTGCGGTGTTTCGGTTCCGGGCGGGTATGGTGCCGGTGAATACTTCACCCGTATCTGCATGGGCGGTCTTGGTGAGGTCTCCTATCGGATGGGCGAGATCGGATCCTTCCCCCAGCCCTTCATCGATATCAACACGGATTTCCCCGCGATCTCCTGCCTTGGTGCACAGAAGGCCGGCTGGACTGTGAAGGCAGGCAATTACTTCGCAATGGGGAGCGGCCCTGCCCGTGCTCTCTCACTGAAGCCGAAGCACACCTATGAAGTGATCGAATACGAGGACGAGTTTGATGTCGCCGTCATCTGCCTTGAGTCGGACATCCTGCCAAATGGTGAAGTGATGGAGAAGATTGCAGAGGGCTGCAATGTCGAGGTAGAGAATGTTGCGGCAGTTGTTGCACCGACCTCCTCGATGGTCGGCTCGATCCAGGTCGCCGGCCGCTGTGTCGAGACCGCGGTGTACAAGCTGAATGAACTTGGCTTTGACACAAAGAAGATCATCTCCGGTTTTGGTACCGCTCCGATACCGCCGGTACGCGGACCGAAGCTTGCGATGGGTGTCACCAACGATGCCACCATCTACCACGGACGGATCTGCCTGACGATGAATGCGCCCGAGATCAAAGATTATCTCGACAAGATCCCAAGCAACACATCAAAGGGATATGGCAAGCCATTCAACGAGATCTTCAAGGAAGCCAACTACGACTTCTACCAGATTGATACCTCGCTCTTCTCACCCGCAGAAGTGGTGATCAACGAGCTCTCCGAGGGTGCAGTGTACCACGTAGGCAAGGTCAACCCTGACGTGACCCTGAAATCCTTTGGGTTCATCTGAAGTGGATTTATGGTGATGAGGGGATCTCGGTAATGAGGAGATCTCGGTAATGAGAGGGGTCTCCTCCTCTCTCTACCTGTTTATCACCACGTAGTGTTCAGATGGATCTTCTCAATGAGTGCATCTGATCGGCAGGCTTTAATTCAGAAAAGGGCAATATATTCAGGAATCACAGGGCTTGTGGTCTAGCTGGTTATGACGTCGCCCTTACACGGCGAAGATCTCCGGTTCGAATCCGGACAGGCCCATAATCTGCAGTTTTTTTTGGATTTCCGCTTGTTATCATTAATATCTGGTTCTATACGTATGTATACGTATACGAGGATCTGTTGAGATATAAGGAGAGGACTCTGCACGCAATGGAGATGATTTGAGGGTATGTTGCCTGGAGAATACATGCATTGGATTTATCGGTTTTTCCGGGGGTGAGGGGAAAAAACAGGTGAAGATAGGCAATGTATCCAAATCTGATCCAGAGAGGTGTTTGGATTTGGAAAAGGAGATCTGTTGGCTATGACTCTATATGTTCCCTAAACCACGCAACCGTCTCTCGCAATCCCTCTTCAAGCGTATATTCGGGGTTGTAGCCAAATGCCGCTCGTGCATGTGAGATGTCTGCGAGTGAGTCCCTGATATCGCCTTCCCGTGGCGGGTCATAGATGACCGGCTGATTGCTGCCCGTGATCTCCATCAGGGTTTCTGCCAGTTCATTAAGGCTGATCCTTCTTTCGCAGGCGATGTTGTAGACGCCGGTTGCATCACTCTCCATTGCTTTTCTGTTTGCCTGGACGACATCTGCGATGAAGGTAAAGTCCCGTGTCTGCTCTCCATCACCGTAGATGGTCGGGCTTTTGTTGTTTAAGAGGCATGTGATGAATTTGGGGATGACAGCGGCATACTCGGATGCCGGATCCTGCCGGGGGCCAAAGACATTGAAGTACCTGAGGAAGACCGTCTGGATACCGTAGAGTTCGGTGAAGACCCTGCCATAATACTCATCGGCCAGTTTTGTGACCGCATAGGGGGAGAGAGGGTTTGGCGGCATGCTCTCAAGTTTCGGGAGGATATGGGTATCGCCGTAGACAGATGAGGATGAGGCAGCAACAACTTTCCGGACGCCGTTCTCTTTTGCTGCAACGAGGAGCTGCAGGGTGCCGGTGATATTGGCTTCATTTGTGGTGATCGGATCTTTTACCGAGCGGGGCACTGAGGGGATTGCTGCCTGGTGGAAGATGCCGTCCATGCCTTCTGTAATGTTATGCATCAGGTCTGAATCGGTGATGCTCCCGTTGATGATGGTGACGTTCGTATGGTCTTTGAGATGATCGATGTTCTCCTGCCTGCCGGTGGCGAGGTTATCGAGGATGGTGATCTCGTGGCTGTCTGCAAGATGGTCGGCGAGGTTTGATCCGATGAAGCCGGCACCGCCGGTGATGAGGTAGCGCATGGGTACTCTGTTGATCGGGGTGGATGATGAGGGTTGCTTTTTGAATGGTTTTCTTTCTTCAGGGTACTATGATTGCTTGTCTGATCATCGATCCGGCAGGTATCTTCTGTATCCGGAGCGTTCCCTTTCTGTGATGGAAGACGGCATCTAGAAATAATACTCTCCCGGATAGAGTAGGTACAGAAAGCTGAGTATACTATCCGGTGATTTGCTGTGAACATATCAATACTTGGAACCGGCTATGTCGGTGCGGTGACCGGCGCCTGTTTTGCAGAGCTTGGGAATGATGTTGTCTTTGTCGATATTGATCCCGCGAAACTCGAGCTGATCAAGACCGGCCGATCCCCCATCTTTGAACCTGGGCTCGATGAGCTGCTGACAAAGAACCTGGATCGGATCTCTGCCACGACAGATACTGCACAGGCGATCCGGGAGACCGATGCCACCTTCATCTGTGTCGGCACTCCCTCGAATCCGGACGGCTCAATTGATCTCCGGTACATCGAGTCCGCCAGCCGGGATATCGGCGAGGTGCTCAGGGAGAAAGAGGGCTGGCATATGGTTGTGATGAAGAGTACCGTTGTTTCTGGAACGACGACGGGAATCGTCCGATCGACGCTTGAAGCGGCATCCGGGAAGGTGGCATTCCGTGACTTCGGGCTTGCATCAAACCCCGAGTTCCTTAAGGAGGGATCAGCGCTCGTGGATGTCTTCTCCCCTGACCGGATTGTGATCGGTGCAGAGGATCCACGTTCCCGGGGGGTTCTTGAAACCCTCTATACTACCTTTGACTGCCCGAAGCTGGTCGTGGCGATCCCGGTTGCCGAGATGATCAAGTACGTCAGTAACGCGTTTCTCGCCACCAAGATCAGTTTTGCAAACGAGATAGGCAACCTCTGCAAGACGATGGGTATTGACACCGCCGAGGTCTTCGCCGGGGTGGGGCTGGATGCCCGGATCAACCCGGCATTCTTCAGATCCGGGATCGGATTCGGTGGCTCCTGCTTCCCAAAGGATGTCCGTGCCCTGATCGCACAGGCTGAAGCTGCGGGTCTTTATCCGAAGATCCTCTCAAGTGTGGTTGCGGTGAACGAAGATCAGCCATTACGTCTCCTGGCTCTCCTCAGAAAGCATATCCCTGATCTTGAGGGGAAGAGGATCGGGCTGCTCGGTTTGGCCTTCAAGCCGGATACCGATGATATCCGGGAGAGCCGGGCGATCCCGATCATCGAGGCGTTACAGGATGCCAGGGCAGACGTGATCGCCTATGATCCCCTGGCGATAGCACACGTCCGATCACTCTTCCCCGAGATCACCTATGCCTCGTCTGCTGCTGAGGTGCTCGAAAGCGATGCTGTCCTCATTATAACCGAATGGAAGGAGTTTGAAGCACTCGATTATACCGGGAAGATTGTCATTGACGGTCGGCGGGTTCCGAAGGCCGCCATCGGATCGATCTATGAGGGGGTCTGCTGGTAATTTGTGATCCGGTCTGGTATCGTAAACAGGCTCTGCATCGGAACGGAGGTCAAAGCGGATATTCAATGGATTTATCCAAAGGATTATCTGGTTTCTTAAGAATATGAATACTAAAGGAGCAGGAGAAGCATGACTAAGAAGAAATTCAATCCCGAAGATGTCATCGGGAAACCCTATAAAAGGGGTCTGCTACCCTACGGTGGATCAGTGACAAGGGGCCGGATATCCTATGCTGTGAGTGAGGAAGAGTACCTGGACGATATGAGGCGCCTCCGATCGATTATAAAACCCCCCTCTGGTCCCTGAACCACCATTCTGCAGGAATACATGAACAATCCAACCATTTTTCTGGATACACCAATCTTCTTTACCTGTGCTGAAGATACGCGATCCAGGACTATACTTCAGCATGCCAGAAATGCCGGGTATGCTATTCAGACATCCATATCGGTTCTTGGGGAAGCATTCATCCAGATGCATGAACACGAAAAAGGGCTTGAGTATATCACCAGTATGAATCAGCTCCTCGATGAATGGAATGTCGCTGTTCACTTTCCAAACGATTCTGTCCGGATCCTCTGCTTCAGGATGGGAGAGGAAGAACTTGACACCCGGATGATCCGTGAGCCGACCGATCGCACACACCTTGCCTATGCGATGGCATATCACTCAGACTATTTTCTGACGTCTGACCGGAACCTGATCAGATACAGGGTTCCATCCTCTCTCGAAGCGATCGGGTTCTCAAAACCCACCTGCCTGCCACTCGAAGAATTCAGGGATGGTATGCTCATGAAGGTGCGTGATGTCTCATATGAATGGGATACAACAAGCAGTTCAATCAGGGGAGAAAGTGATGGAAATGATGCTTCATAATAGTATATCTGCCCCTGCACCGTCAGTTCCTTCAACGGAGGTCTTTGTCTTATGACCATCAAAAAAGCCGTCATCCCGGCAGCAGGCCTCGGAACCCGGTTCCTCCCGGTTACGAAATCGATGCCGAAAGAGATGCTCCCGATCATCGATGTGCCGGTGATCCACTATGTCGTCCAGGAGGCGCTTGCCTCGGGAATTGATGATATCATCATCATCACCGGCCGGAGCAAGCGGGCGATCGAGGATTATTTTGATGACTCACCGGAGCTTGAGATGCATCTTGCAAAGAATCCGAAGAACAAGGAGCTCCTCTCCATGGTCCGCGACATCTCCTCGCTTGCCGACATCCACTATGTCCGGCAGAAGGAGCCGCTCGGCCTCGGCGATGCCGTTCTCCGGGCCGGGAAACATATCAGCGGCGAGCCGTTTGCTGTGCTCCTTGGTGACGATATCATCAAGAACACCACCCCCTGCACCCGACAGTTGATCGATACCTACAACCGGTACCGCTGCTCGGTGCTCGCGGTCGAGACTGTCCCTGACGATATGGTCTCACGTTATGGGATCATCAAAGGAAAGCTGCTTGAGGACTCTCTCTCTTTGTTAGAGGATATCGTCGAGAAGCCGAAGCTTGAAGATGCACCGTCCCGGATGGGCGCCATCGGCCGGTATGTCTTCACCCCGGAGATCTTTGACTGTCTCCACACGACCGAGCGGGGCGTCGGCGGTGAGATCCAGCTGACCGATGCGATCCGGCTCCTGAACGGCCGGCAGAATATCTATGCCTATGAGTTTTCCGGCAGGCGATATGATACCGGGGATCGGATGGGGTACCTGGAGGCGATTATTGATGTTGCACTGGAGCAGGATGATCTCCGGGAGGAGTTGATGGAGTATATGCGGGGGGTTGTTAGAACCAGAATTGAATAATTCTCAAAGAAGATCCAACTCATCATAAATGAGAATAAGTGCTTCCCCATCAACCCTGCAATCGATTGCCTCCGTGAACTGCTGCTTTGAGAGATGAAGCTGTTCTGCCATGAGACTGAGAAGCCGATCGCCGATCTCCTTTTTGCCATGAGATACCCATGTTCGGATTTGTGTATCGCACCCGTTGTGCTGAAATGTCAGTTTGATATGCTTCGACATCTCTGTCGAGAACCCTTTCTTCTTCAGGCGGGCAATAATTATGTGATTCTTCCGGCTCACGGCATCAGATCTCCTCTGGAGGAATCTTCTGGTATGAGGGATATGAGCTTCTGCCTGAACATTTGTGCTCCTGAAGAGAGTTTGTGGATATCCTGCTCTACATAATCCTTCCAGTTCTCTTCGAATTCATCTGTTATCTCCACAAGAGCTTCATGAAGATCGGGTGCTGTTGCAAGGAGATGAAATTCGTGGTTATAGAGGATAAAATCCCCATTATCTCTCTCGCATGAGAGGTCGATTGGATCTGCAAGCGTATGGATCATATCACGAATCCGTACATACAAGAGAGGGATGTGGAAGAGTGACCGGTCATGTGTATCGGTTGCACGTTCGGTAACAAGTCGGTCAATCACGTCACTATATGTTTCGCGGGGATGCTCCTTCATCTGACTGAGCAGATCCTTTACTTCTGTTGCGATCTTGATCGAACTCATGCTCTGCATACCACCATGTACCACTCTGGTGGTATATAGGGTTTCTGATAGGACGGTCAGATCAGTAGCAGCGAACAAATCCCTTACCTCCTATCGGATGTAACTTGAGATGGACTCTCATTTGGCGATACTTTTTTGGAGAATGAGATCAACTAGAGTTATCAGGAGAAGATATCTAAAAGAGATTGCTGTATTGTGAGAGCCAGAGAAATGGTTGTTGAAGTTGCTGTTGGTGAGAGTAATCGGACTTTTGCGTCAAAAAGGTTACATGAGAGTTACTGATCGGAGATTATAATGGGAAACACAGGTCTTGAACAGGATTTGCAGAGTGAAATCAGGGAACTGCCACTTCATTACCAGAGGAAAATTCTGGATATTGTACGGCTTATGAAGATAGGATGCAGAACTGCCATAAAAAAACATGACATTCTTGAATTAAAAGGCTGCGGGAAGGATATCTGGAAAGGTACCGATGCCAAGGAATATGTCAATAGACTGAGGGATGAATGGGATTAAATCTGCAGCTTCTATTGAAGGATAAGGCATCTGTCGCACTGGATACAGCTCCGTTTATCTATCTGATAGAAGAAAATCCTACATATATCCAGTTTGTTGAACCGATATTTCTTGGGATTAGTAGGGGTGCCATCCAGGCCTGCACCTCCACCATCACCCTTATTGAAGTTCTCACAAAGCCCTTGGAAGAAAATAACACTGAATTAATCCGAAAATATAGCGAAATAATATCTGATTCAGCAAATCTCTTTTTATCTGATGTTGATAGAGAAATCGCGGTTGAATCTGCACGTCTGAGGGCAACCTACTCATTACGAACGCCCGATGCCATCCAATTAGCGACTGGAATCGTTAATGGTGCGGACCTCTTTATCACGAATGATAGAGGGTTTAAGAAGGTACAGGATATTGAGATTCTCATCCTTGATGACCTGATCTAAAGATACCGCTACCAGGATTGTCGAGCGTGTCGACATCATCCGTGACGATCCATTTCCGCATATTGACCGGTTGGTGGGATCAGCCTGGTATACATACCGGTGGGCAAAAACGAATGAGCGTATACAAAAGACGTTGATACTATATGTCATTAAAGTCGGCCCAGAGAAGGTTGTCTACAGAAACCCGGAGTAATGAGCCCTGAATTAGTCAATCGGGCCATCAGAATTCTGGAGAGGAGTCGTGAATGATTCAATAACAAGATCAATGTC
>DUKV01000072.1 GCA_013329165.1 Methanocalculus sp.
GTGGATGGGGTGCGGATTGTGAATTGCAACGGCGAGGATTGCAGAGATCCGGCCTCCATCAAATATTGGTACGGTGAGGTGTATACACTCTATTTCAATTCATTCCTCTCGTGGAGAGGGGAGAATGACAATAGGCGTGGAAAAACCGCTGTTATGGGGGTAAATTAACCTTCGAGTGGTAAGCAAAAATAGAAAAAAGCAGATATTCCTCTCACTCAGCAGAATAGATCTTCCATGCCTCGTCCACAGATGCCCCCTCTATCGTAATTGCAAAGATTGCATTTGTGAACCGGACGGCTGCATCAAGTCCTTTTTGATGGATATTCCTGCCGGTTGCGTTCCCTGCCGCTCCTCCTGTATGTATCTGATCATAGAGTTCTGTTAAGAACTTCTTTTCATCGATCGATGAGCCGCCGGCACAGACCACCTTGGTTCTGCCAGCTGCATGAACAGCTTCTTTCAGGAGATCAGAAGAGTTCTCACCCTCTTTCTTCGGAGCATTCACCTTCACATAATCTGCACCGAGTGCTGCGGCAACACCAGCAGCACCAGCGATGAGGTGCGGATCTTTCTCATCTTTCACAGCTGCTCCGCGGGGATAAATCCAGAGTACGACGAGGAGCCCGTTTCTGTGTGCATCAAGGATCACCTGCTGTGCCTCACGCATCATCTCGCTCTCATATTCTGATCCGATATAGATGGTATACCCAACACCAACAATCGCAAGCCCTGTCCGATCACGGAGATCCACCACATCATCAACGGAGACGAGGAGAGGGCTGTAGGGGTCATGCTGGGAGGTCTTGACCAGATGGGTCTTTGAATTGAGTTTCACGAGATAGGGGATATCCGGAAAGTCCATTCCATACCTGACGATAAGCCCATATTGTGTTGCAAAGACCCCGACTTTCCCATCAGAGGCAATCCTGAAGAGGTGCAGGGGAGTGGCATCATCTTCATGAATATTCTCACCAAAGAAGTCGTCATTGAGGTGCTCGACCTTCTGATCGCCGGCAAAGAGCATCAGGCGTCCGGTGCCGCGTGTTACCCTCTGGTAGTTTGCGATGAAGGTATCAACTGCCGCAAACGGTACATCCAGTGGAATCGAGAAGACATCTTCTGCAGTCATACCCAGAATATCATCCTGTGCCTGATTAATAGTTGCGGATGGTTCAGGCACTATTCAGCAGGATGGACGTGCTCAATATACCATGAAGAGCAACCGAAATTGGAAATAGTGATTTTGGTTGAAAAAGAGGAGGATCTCTTTTGCAGGACATTTTCCTGTCCTGCCGGTTTGACTTATTCGAGATGGATGACCTGATGGCCTTTATCTGAGTCTTTCCGGCAGATGATCTCAAGCACCCCGTTGATACAGCTCATTCTGATATTATCGGGATCAACCTGGGGCAGATCAACAACGGCAATCGGCTCTCTCCTCTCATGCGATACGATATGAAGACGGCCCCCCTCAAAGAAGATCCGGATCTCTTCAGGATCATATCCTGAGACATCAGTTGCTATGATCAGATCGTCATTGATCTCGTAGACCTCAACTGCATGCTCCTCTTCATCAAATGGTGTCTGGCTGATGTTCACAGGGGAGCCATTGATAACAACCCGGAATCCCATGACCCGTGGGTATGTCCCATCGAAGTCCATGGACTCCGCCATGATCTTCCGGACCGCGTCAATCAGCTCCCTGTATGCATCTGATGGTGGTTCATTCATTGTTCATTCACACTCATTTCTCTTCAGTCATTAGTTTTTCTAGTTCTGTTGTTCGTTCCCTGATCACATCAAACTGTTTCCTGCTCGCGGTGATATGATCCCGGAGTGCTTTAGCACTCGCAGTGAGTGCCTCATTTTTCTCCATGAGAAGGGCCCGCTTTGCCACATTCAATGCCTTCTCAAGCACCCGCCTCTGCTCTTCATTGTAGAGGAATTCCCATGACTGGCGTTCGGCAGATTCGATTGCATCGCTGTCAAGGGAGGGCTTCACACGCTCCTGTGCACGCCGGACATGCTCTTTTGTGACACGGATATTCGCCATCGCATCTTTCACCTCGATCTCGCTTCTGCCTCCCATCTTTGAGATGAAATCGCGGATTGCGTAGAGCTTCGCTTCACGGACAAGGGCCTCGATATCAGCGCCGACAAATCCTTTCGTCTCGGCAACCAGAGTATCAAGATCGATATCTTTTGCAAGCAGACCTTCCTCGTCTTTGAGATATACCTTGAAGATCTGCCTCCGTCCTTCTTCATCAGGTGGTGGGACAAAGATGTGGCGTTCAAGCCTTCCGGGACGCATGAGTGCGGTATCCATCATATCAGGCCTGTTTGTGGCGCCGATAACAACCACGTCCTTCAACTCCTCAAGTCCGTCAATTTCGGTCAGGATCTGACTGACCACACTCTCAGTGACGTGGGAGGATCCGGCGTAGCTCCCCCTGCGAGGTACAAGTGCATCAACTTCATCAAAGAAGATGATTGATGGTGATGCCTGGCGTGCTTTCCTGAAGATCTCCCTGACACCTTTCTCGGATTCACCAACCCATTTTGAGAGGAGCTCAGGTCCTTTAATGGAGATGAAGTTGGACTCACTCTCGTTTGCAACTGCTTTTGCAAGGAGTGTCTTGCCCGTTCCCGGCGGGCCGAAGAGGAGGATCCCCTTTGGCGGTTTTGTTGTGAGCCTGTGGAATATATCCGGGTACTTCAGCGGCCATTCCACTGCCTCCCGCAGTTCCTCTTTTACCTCAACAAGCCCGCCGATATCACTCCAGTGGACATCCGGCACCTCAACAAGCACCTCGCGCATGGCACTTGGTTCAACATGCTTCAGTGCCTCATCGAAGTCCTCCCGGACGACCTTCAGCTCATCAAGAAGCTCGGTTGGGATATCCTCATCTACATTAATCTTTGGAATAATCTTCCTGAGTGCATGCATCGCAGCCTCTTTTACCAGCAGTGAGAGGTCCGCCCCGACGAAACCATGGGTGATATCTGCGAAATGTGAGAGCTCAACATCCTCTGCAAGTGGCACACCCCGGCTGTGAATCTGGAGGATTTCGAGCCTTCCTTTCTTATCCGGGATTCCAATCTCGATCTCACGGTCAAACCGCCCACCCCGCCGAAGGGCTGGATCGATTGCGTCAGGAAGGTTTGTCGCGGCAATGACGATCACCTGCCCACGGCTCTTCAGTCCATCCATCAGGGAGAGGAGCTGTGCAACAACCCGTCGTTCCACCTCCCCTTTCGTATCCTCACGCTTTGGTGCAATCGAGTCGATTTCATCGATGAAGATGATCGTCGGCGAGTTCTCCTGTGCTTCATCAAAGACCTCACGGAGCTTGCCCTCGGACTCTCCATAGTACTTGCTCATGATCTCGGGGCCAGAGAGCGTGATGAAGTGGGCATCCACCTCACTGGCAACCGCCCGTGCGATCAGGGTCTTTCCCGTACCTGGAGGGCCATACAGCAGCACCCCCTTTGGAGGCTCGATGCCAAGCCGCTCAAAGAGTTCCGGGTGCCTGAGCGGGAGCTCGATCATCTCACGGACGAGCTGAAGCTCACGTCCCAGTCCGCCGATATCCTCGTAATGGATATCTGGGAAGCCTTCTTTTCCTTTCTCTCCTACATAGGGTGTTTCTTTCAGTTCGATCTCAGTATCTTCAGTGACAATGGCAATCCCTTTCGGGCTCACTTTTGAGATGACGAAGGTGAGCGGGTTTCCAAGTACATTCACCCGGACAGTCTGGCCTGCGGATACCGATCTGCCATGGAGCATCCGTTTCAGGTACTGTTCTCCGCCTACAAGCCGGATCGGCTGGGTTGGCTGGATAACAACCTTTGTTGCATATCCTGCTTCCAGCTTCCTGATCCTGACTTTATCGTCAATCCCGGCACCGGCATTGCTCCGGATGTTACCGTCGATCCTGATCACCGCACGACCGGTATCCTCAGGAAAACCCGGCCAGACGATGGCAGCGGCCTTCTTCTTACCTGATATTTCGATCACGTCGCCTGAAACCAGGTTCAGCTGCTTCATCACATCGATAGAGAGACGGGCCATCCCCCGTCCGGCATCGCCATGTGCGGCCTCTTTCACTACAAGATCCATGTAATCTTTATCAGTCGTCATAATGAGTACCTCTGATTTACCATACGTTAGTGTTGATTATTATTTATAGTTTTCCTATATTCTCAGATCTGAATGATTGTTCTCTTCAGATCATCTGCAAATCCCCTCCTGAATACAAAAAGGTACTGTTTGAGCTGCATAGTCTACTATTGGGAGGCAGTCAAATCTCTTCAATAATTCCTGACACTCTAAAAAAGGGAATTAAATAGGAATGGTATAGATGACGTATTTAGAAATTGAAGTGTTTGCTGACGATCTTCAGTGCACAGAAATCTCCGCACATGGTGCAGGCATCTGTGTCAGCAGGGGATCGACTATCACGGATATGCCGTGCACGCTCCGGATTCATTGCAACAGCAAACTGCCGCTCCCAGTCGAGATCGCGCCGTGCGTGCCCCATCTCAAGATCAAGCGCCCGAGTCTTCTTCAGTTTCACCATATCGCCCGCATGTGCGGCTATCCGGGATGAGATGACACCTTCATAGACTTCTTCTGGTGTTGGTAATGCAAGATGCTCTGCCGGGGTGACATAACAGATGAAATCCGCACCGGCAGCAGATGATGCAGCAGCACCGATTGCGGCCACCCGGTCATCATACCCAGGTGCGATATCGGTGACAAGAGGTCCGAGCATATAGAATGGCTTTCTGTTTGTGACCCGCTTCTGCAACTGGACATTGGTCTCGATCTCGTCAAGCGGAATATGTCCCGGCCCCTCAATGATCGTCTGGACACCAAAGGCATTTGCCTTGTCTGCAAGCTCTGCATTGATCAGGAGCTCCTGGATCTGGGCGCGGTCGGTTGCATCATGGACAGCACCTGCACGCATGCCGTTTCCAAAGGAGAGGGTGACCTCATGCTCTTTCATGATCTCAAGGAGGTAGTCAAAGCGGCGATAGAGCGGGTTCTCCATCTCATTGTGAAGCATCCAGGCAGTCATGAATGCACCACCACGTGATACAAGCCCTCCATGCCGTCCCTGATTCTGGAGACGTTTCATCGTCTCCCAGTTGATCCCGGTATGGATTGCCATGAAATTTGTTCCAAGCTTCGCCTGATCCTCTGTTGCCTTAAAGAGGTCATCTTCATCCATGTTCACCACACCACCCTTCTTCCGGGCTGCTTCAATGAATGCCTGATAGAGGGGGACTGACCCGACAGAGAGTGTTGTATTCTCGATTACCTGCCGTCTGATCTCGAGAAAATCTCCACCCGTTGAAAGCTCCATCAGCGTGTCGGCTCCTGCGAGCTCTGCCTGACGTACCTTCTCCAACTCCTCCTCAATATTGATAATATCAGAGGAAGTTCCGATTGAGGCATTGACCTTTGTTCTGAGTCCTTCGCCTATCCCGCAGATCTTTACATCGCGGTACGGGCTGATCGGAATGGTGATATGCCCTCCGGCAACACCGCGCCGGACATAGTCTTCTGTCACGCCTTCTGCCTCTGCAACGATCTTCATCTCGTCTGTAATGATGCCGCGTCTGGCATCTTCCAGTAAAGTCATAGATATATACACGATAAAATACCAGATAAAGCCTTTTATTTCAGAAAATATGGGCAAAATTACTTTCTTTCTTAACAAGCAATATTGTTTTACCTAAGTCGTATTCATTTGTGTTTTATTGATAAACATACTTTAATGCAAATTCAGAGCATATACAGAAGAACCCGGTGATCATGTGCACGTAAATTATGGTGGTTTTATTCCGATCAGCACTGTGGACTGGCCGGGGCGCGCTGTCTGCACGCTCTTTCTCAGGGGATGCCCGGTCAGGTGCGATTACTGCCATAACAAACAGCTTCAGAATGGTAGAGATTGCCGCCCAATCGAGCAGGTATTCGAGCAGATTCGATCGTCCCGGATTGCGGTATCCGGCGTTGTCTTCTCAGGAGGTGAACCAACCCTCCAGGGAGATATCCTCTGCGAACTTGCCCGTCGATCAAAGAAGGAAGGATTTTTAGTGGGACTCCATACAAATGGTGTCTTCCCGGAGGTTATACAAAAACTCCTGGATGAACACCTGGTGAACCACCTGGCACTTGATATCAAGGCAAAATGGAACCGATATGATAACCTGCTTCGTGAGCGATATTCTGCTGCGGTGAAAGAAACACTCAATATCTGCAAAAACGCATATCATACAGGAGACCTTCCGGAATTTCAGGTCGTCGTCACCTTATTCCGGGGTTATGAAGACGAGGTCAAATATATATCACGCGAAACTGAGGGGCTGGAATTTGTCCTCCAGCAGGGAGTGTTTGGTATGGTCCCCCCCCTCTCCTCAGATGAACTAAAAGCAATCGCAGACTGTTTATGTCGACCGGTAATTATCAGAACACGTGAGGACGGAGAATTTCACTATGAAGGTACTAGGATTGGTCGGACTACCGGCGAGCGGCAAGGGTGAGTGTTCAGCGGTTGCAGAAGAGCTCGGTATACCTGTCGTGGTTATGGGAGATCTCATCCGGAGATATGCAGAGAAGAAGGGTCTTGCTGCAAACGATCTCAACCTCGGTACAATAGCACGCCGGCTCAGAGAAGAGCGGGGAATGGCTGCTCTTGCCGAACTGACAGTTCCGGCAGTCAGGGAACAGAATGCCCCGGTCGTCCTCATCGATGGTATCAGGGGCGAGGCCGAAGTTGAAGTATTCCGTAAAACATTCCCTGACTTTACATTAATTGCAGTAGACTGCCCCTTTACAACCCGACTCGCACGACTTCGCAATCGCGGGAGATCTGATGATATGATACATGAGAATGATCTCCGATCCCGTGATGAGCGGGAATGTGGCTTTGGACTGGCAGAAGCGATGGAGGGTGCTGATATCAGGATAGATAATACCGGATCACTTGAGGAATGCCGTACAGAAATCAGGAAAATTCTGAATACTATAGGCGGTATAGAATGATCACCGGCTTTTTTTTCTCATCATCCTCAAAAGTCTGGGATGATCCACAGTGGGTGATCGGGATCGAGGAGCTGGGCTATGATGGCTGGGAGATCTCAGCGGATGGGAATTATCGGCTTGATGATTCGAAAAAGCGACAACGCATTGACGAAGTACTTGCCAGTACAAACCTTGATGTTACAGTTCATGCTCCCTATGGCGACCTGAATCTTGCTTCGATGAATTATCCGATCTGGCGCGAATCGATTCGTCAGATCTGCCTCTGCATCGAGCATGCTGCGGATCTCACCGATCGGGTGACCATTCATCCAGGATATCTCTCCCCACTCTCAAAACTTGATATCGGACGTGCATGGTCGCTTCAGAAAGAAGCACTTATCGAGATCGGAGGCATTGCAGAAGAATATGGTGTGCTTGCCTGTCTTGAAAATATGATCTCTATAAAGGAGTTTCTCTGCCGCGATCCGGGGGAGCTTTTCGGGATGGTTGAGGGAATAGAGGGTATTGGCATAACAATTGATATCGGGCATGCAAACACGACCGGAACCGTGGATGAATTCATAAAAGATCTACCAAAAGCCGATCATCTCCACCTTCATGACAACCATGGAAGCTCCGACGAACATCTCGCCATTGAAAAGGGAACAGTGAACTGGAAGGTTGTCTCACGCGGCATTCTTGATGCATACTCCGGTATCGTTGTTATTGAAGGTCGTGATCTGGTAGAGGCAGGAGAAAGCCTTGCTGTTGTCCGGGGGTGGCAATAATCGCTGGAGAAACGCTTCATGTCCATTTTCTCGGAACAGCCGGTGCTCTCCCCACGCCCCAGAGGAATCCATCCTGCCTCATGATCAGGAGAGGATCAGATACTCTTCTCTTTGATTGCGGTGAGGGGGCTCAACAACAGATGATGCGTGTCCGGACCGGCTTCACCGTCGATGCGATCTTCATCTCCCACTGGCATGCCGATCATTATCTTGGGATATTTGGTCTTCTTGAAACAATGGGCTTCAATGGGAGGCGGGATCCAATCAGGCTCTATGGGCCCCGCCGCATCCACGAGATCGTCTCAATAATCAGGCAGTTAAACCAGCGTCTTTCATTTCCAATTGAAGCATACGAACTTTCAGATGGCGAAGAGATTCTCTTTGACGGATACCAGGTGATTCCTTTTGCCACCCGTCATGGTTGTGAGAGCTTTGGTTTCATTCTGGTGGAGGATGTACGTCCGGGACGCTTTGATCGCGAAGAGGCGATCTCGCTCGGTATCCCGCCAGGTCCGCTCTTTGGCCGTCTTCAGCGCGGAGAAACGGTCACTGTTACCACATGTGGGGAGGAGAAGATTGTCACTCCGGATCAGGTGATGGGATCTCCACGGCCGGGAAGGAAGGTGATCTATACCGGAGATACCCGACCATTGAGAGAATGGCCGGATACAGCATCAGGATCAGATCTTCTCATACACGATGCAACCTTTGATGATCAGGAGAGAGAACGTGCAGATGAGGTTTTTCACTCAACTGCAGGCCAGGCTGCTATTGCAGCAGTGGAGACAGGTGCAGCGCGACTTGCCCTTGTTCATATCAGTTCACGGTACACTTCAACAGCAAACCATATACAGGATGCAAAACGACATTATCAAGGCGAAATTCTATTTCCAAATGACTGTACAATGATTGAGATACCATTTCGGGACTGATTGTTATGGAGGGAATACCTGATGAACCTGCAGATAGGGGCCGTCGCCCACCGTTATCGCGACGTACTGACAGGGTTTTTTGCCCTCATTATCACCACACTGCTTGCATCAGTCGCAGGCATATACCTTGGTTCTGTGAACGAGCTTCTTCTTCTCATTCCGGGACTCATGATCCTTGTTCCATCATCCATCAATATGAGGGGTGCGATCGCAGGAATTCTCTCCTCACGGCTTGCATCATCGATGCACCTCGGTGCATTTGATATTAATTACTCGCGGGGTTCCGTTCTTGGTGATAACCTTCGGGCAACATTCATCCTTACTGTCCTGATCGCTGCTGTAGTCGGTTTTATAGGTTATATTATAGGAAAAGCAGCAGGTTTTGCGATCATCTCAGTTCATGAAATGATTCTGATATCCGTTCTCTCAGGGACAATCTCCGGCCTGATCGTTACGCTGATTACCCTTCTGGTTTCTCTTGGAACCTATCGATATGGGTTTGATCTCGATATTATCGGGGCTCCCACCGTCACAACTGCAGGAGATGTGATAACACTCCCTCTCCTCGTGATAGCTGCTGTCATCGTTGTGAACCTTCCCTCAACCTGGCAGTCCCTCCTCTTTGGTCTGGTTCTCCTGGTGGTTGCAGCAGCCATCATCGGGACATTGAGGGGAACAGATACGATCCAGTCGATCATCCGCCAGGGCTTCCCCCTGCTTGCGCCTCTCTGTATACTCGGAACCATTGCCGGTCTTATCTATACAGAAGGGCTTGAAGATCTCGTCGCAACCGCTGCGCTCCTGATCATTATTCCACCATTTATGAACGGGTGTGGAGCAATAGGCGGTATCATCTGTTCAAAGCTTGCCACCGGCATGCATATGGGAGAGATAGAACCACGAATTATTCCCGACAGGAACGCACTCTCTGGTTTTTTGAACAATTATGTCTATGCACTGCTCATACTCCCACTCATGGCAGTAATTGCACATTCCGCTGCTGTAATGATGCATCTTGATACCCCCGGACTCCTGATGATGATTACGATAACAACCCTGTCCGGACTTATTGTAGTAACCGGACTGAATATTCTGGCATATATGACCGCAAGCATTTCGTTTTCTGCAGGCTATGATCCCGACAATTTTGGGATACCGGTTGTAACAAGTAGTATCGATCTCATCGGGGCAAGTGTGCTTATCCATGTTATCCAGCTGCTGCTATAATGATAAGTAGTGAAAGATAAATTAGTAATGAAGTTATGTTCGATCTTGATCGTCAGCCTGTCAATTTCAAGAACGTCCTCATTGAGATGAAGGATGTCTCCGAGTTAATGGTAGATCTGGCTTATTCCGCGATCCTCTTTGAGAGCAAAGAGATCGCAAATGAAGTTGTCAACCTGGAAGAGAGGATGAACCTCCTCCTCTACCAGGCACGCATCACCAGCATCCTTGGAGCGCGGAGGATGGAGGAGGCCGAATCGATGAGTGGTCTCCTTCAGATTGCCGAAGGTGCAGAGCGGATCTCAAATGCCGCTTCTGAGATTGCCATGGTTCTTTTAAAGGACATACGGATTCCTGCAAGAATGCGGCTTGCTCTGCCTGAAGCTGAAGAAGTAACAATCCGTGCCGAGATTAGGGAGGGATGCGATCTTGATGGAGTTATTATCGGTGATATCAGACTCCAGAGCACAACGGGAATGCGTATCATTGCAATCCGGCGCGGACGAATCTGGACATATGATCCTGATAAGGAGACCTGCCTGAAGAAGGATGACATTATCCTTGCAAAAGGACCTGAAGATGGTATTGAACCACTTTATAAACTTTTAGGGACATCTCCACCCCCGGAGGATGAATTCATAGACGAGGCCCTTGATGATCTCGACCGTGCCGTTCTCCTGATCGTTGAGATGAAGAATATCAGCGAACTGGCAGTAGGACTTGCATATACTGCCCTTCTCTTTGATAGTCAGGATATTGCCGAAGAGGTGGTCTGGCTCAATGAACGCATGGATTCGATGCGGCTGCAACTTGAACTCTGGGTTCTTGAATCAGCAAAAAAGGTAGATCATGTGGAATCTCTGCGTGGACTTCTCCATATGTCAGCTTTTGCAGATGCAATCTGTAGCGCGGCACTCTCAATTGTTGACGTACTTATGCGTGATATTGAGATCCCACCTATCTTCCAGAAGATCATCCGCGAGTCTGATGAGATCATCTCCCGGATTGAGGTGCAAGAAGGATCCTACCTCTCAGGAAAAACCCTCAAGGAGGCATCACTTGGAGCAGTAACTGGGATGGTTATCCTTGCAATCAAACGGGGGGAAAAATGGATCTACCGCCCTCAAAAGAATGTCCGGTTATATGAAGGTGATTTGATCATCGCCAAGGGACGGCGAGACGGCGAATGCCGGCTGCTTGCACTCTGCAAGCCCGAAGATGATTAAAGAAGAATGGAGTAAAACATGAGTAGTTCTATTGATACAGTGTATAAGCTTGGCCCGGGATGCGAGGTTGAGGATGTACAGGAGGGGAATATCTACCTTGGACAGGTCCAGGGTTTTGCCAACTTTGGCACGTTTGTTCAGCTGAATAATGCTGTAAAAGGGCTTATTCATAAGAGCAATGCCCTGACACAGCACAGGGAGCGGGCAGATATTCTTGTCATGGTTGCACAGGTCCGTCCAAATGGAAATATCGACCTCCGTGAAGTCCTCCTTGACGAGTATGAAACAACAGTGGTGAACAGGGTCGTCAGAACGACTCCCCTTTCCGATCTCGGGGAGAAAATTGGTAAGAGGATCACCGTTGAAGGCGAGCTTGGGCAGGTGAAACAGACGAGCGGCCCGACAATCTTCACCATCATTGATGAGACCGGAGTGGAGAATGCCGCAGCATTCATCGAAGCAGGGGTCAGGGCCTATCCCGAGGCAGATACTGGCGATATTGTCCAGATCTCCGGAGAGGTAATGAAGAGGAACAACCAGCTCCAGATCGAAGTATCCTCTCTCAATCGCCTTGATGGCAACGAAGCCGCAGTAGTGAGGGCACGTATTGACGCAGCACTTGATAAACGAGCCGAGCCTGCCGATATCCCCTTCCTTGTTGAAAGTGATACGCTACAAAAACTCAGACCCGAAATGCAGAAGCTGGCAAAGATCGTCAGGCGTGCCGTATTTACCCAGCAACCGATAATTCTCCGCCACCATGCCGATGCAGATGGTATTTCTGCTGCCGTTGCTGTTGAGACAGCAGTTGTCTCCCTGATCCGCGACCATCTCTCTGAGACAGATTCAGAGTATTATCTCTTTAAACGCTCACCCTCCAAGGCTCCCTTCTATGAGATCGAGGATATAACCCGTGACCTTGATTTCATGCTGAAGGATGCCATACGGTTCGGACAGAAACTCCCGCTCATCTTCCTGATGGACAATGGATCAACTGAAGAAGATATGCCCGCATATAAGATTGGACAGGTCTACGATCTCGATATCATTGTGTCAGATCATCACCACCCCGATGAGATTGTGGATCAGTTCCTCAAAGCGCATGTAAATCCCTATCATGTTGGCGGAGATTTCGGACTGACTGCCGGGATGATAGGAACCGAGCTTGCACGAATGATCAATCCAGATGTAGAGAAGCGGATCCGTCATCTTCCGGCAATTGCCGGAGTGGCTGATCGGAGTGATTCAGTTGAACTTCCCCAGTACCTCTCGCTCGTTGCTGATGAATATCCACTTGATGAATGCAAGAAAATTGCTCTTGCCCTTGACTATGAACAGTTCTGGTTGAGATTCAATGATGGCCGTGAGATCGTTAAGGATATTCTCAATCTGAATAATAATCCCCTCAGGCACAAACGTTTGGTCACTCTCCTTGTTGAAGAGGCTGAGATGGCAATCGCAGAACAGGTGAAGACCCTGATGCCACATGTTGAAAGACGGACACTTGCATCTGGTGCACTTCTCTTCCTCGCCGATGTCGAGATGTATGCACACCGCTTCACCTTCCCTCCACCCGGCAAGACGTCTGGTGAGATACATGATCTCCTCTGTAATGAACATGCGGGAGAGCCTGTCGTTACACTCGGAATCGGGCCCGATTTTGTTGTCCTCCGGTCACGGGGTGTGATGATGAATATTCCACAGATGGTCAGGGAACTCCGTGAAGAGATATCCGGAGGCGGAGTCAATGGCGGGGGCCATCTTGTTGTTGGCAGTATCAAGTTTGTCGAGGGGATGAGGAATGTGGTGATCGAGAGTCTCATAGCAAAGATCGGTGAGGCTCCGGTTGCAGGAAAAAATGCATAAACTTGATTATGAGAATGGATTGAACCATAAATGCTTTATACTAATATAGCATAAGAGTATCACCAGAGGTTAGCCAGATGACTGTACCAGATACTATTCGTGACAAATATAACGAAACGCAGGACAGGATTCTGAAATATCTGCGTGGGGGTCTGCAGAAAGGCAGACATTTCTTTAAGTCTAAATATATCGCCCATGATCTCGGCCTCTCATCCAAAGAAGTCGGGACCAATCTTGCCATCCTCTCTGAGATCTGTGAGGATCTGGAGATCAAACGCTGGAGTTACTCCAACAGTACAACCTGGATGGTAACGGCAAAAGCCATATAATTTTATTCTTTCACTTCCTTTTTTTTAGTATGTCACAGCATATTATCGAAGTTGTTGAAACGATCGAGTTTGTCGCCCATATTGATGAACAAAAGGATTGTCTGATGTCCCAGGATCCACCAGAATCTCTCTGGTTTAATATTGATGTACCAAAAGGGCATGGATTGCAAGCAGGTGACCGGATAAAGGTGACAATTGAGAAAGTCTGAATGACCCTTTTCAGAGATACTCCTTTGGCATTTCAAGGAGTATTCTGTACGCATCGACATTTGTTGCAGAGATGATAAAATACATCTCCTTTTCAGATGAGACGAGAACACTCCTCATTGATCCACTTCCAATCACCTCGCCGCCGTCAATGACAGCTCCGGTTTCGGCATCGCAGAGAATATATCGGAATTGTGCCTGTCCTGGAAATCTGTCTGCTGTCACTTCTGTTCGAATTCGCCAGAATGGTGTTTTTGGAACAGTGAAAGTTGTTGAAACACCTCCACGACTTTGTTCAAGAATACCAATTGGTATCCATTCAATAGTGGTAAATGCTTTATGTGCGGTTGTATAGGAAGCAGATCCAAAGATGGGAAAGACCTCATATCGTTCACCATCAATGAGCTGGTATGTGCTGCTCTGAAACGAACCCGCACCAGGCATATATGCCCGCGGATATCCAAAAGGATTCTCAACAAGCTGTATGGTAAAGACAGGATATGAAAAAACAGGGTTTTCCTGTTCAAATGGCAGAAGGAAGATCTGATCCGGAGACGCGGGATCAACAATGGATTCGCTCTTCCATGGAACTGAAAGTGATGGTTGCTGAACAACAAGTCCGATGATCAAAACAACAGCCAGTCCGGCAACGACCATAATGACATCCGACCGGTTCATATTGCTACTATCATGTGGTTTGAATACATGTAGCTGTTGATCATAGGAATCCGGATCCATGAGTGTCCGGCAGAATCTCATATGCATCAAGGGAAAGATTCTTTAAATTCAGTGCTGAATGTGAAGTCATGGATATACCAATGCTCAGGACATGGGTAATTTTTTATCTCCTGTCATTTGTCGTCCTGCTATTCGCCCTCTTCCTCTCAACACAGGGAGTACTGCTCTGGGTCAGTCTTCTCCTTGTTATTCTACTCATCGGGGTCAATCTCTTTACCCTGTCAATGGAAATCAAACGAAGAAGTATGAAAAAAGAGCTTTTAAAGACTCTATCGAGAAATGAAGAGCCTGAGTTCCCTCTTGATCAAAAGAAACTCTTGTAATGTATTAACGAATCTCATTTTTTACAAGGATCTTCTGGAGAGCATTATAATGAGAAAAGAGATGCTCAACCTCCCTCCCCAGATACTCGGTTTTCCCCATGACATAAAACCCACCAGTGTTTAATGCACTATGGATTGTCTTTGCGAGATCATTCTTCTGCTCCTCGGTGAAATAGATGGTGACATTTCGACAGGTAACGATATCCACGTACCGGGATGCCGGGATTCCACTCATCAGATCATGTTTCCTGAAATGGATCATATCCTTCAGATGCTGTTTTACCTGATACCTCCCATCGGGAAGTTGGATGAAATGCCTGCGGATAATTGTATTGTTCAGTTTTTCGACGACTTTGGCTTCATAAATGCCATCTTTGGCTCTCCGAAGAATGTTCTCATCAATATCGGTTGCATGGATGCTGACTGCCACACCGCTTTTGCGGGTGATCAGTTCATTGAGGATCATGGCAATTGAGTATGGCTCTTCACCGGAAGAACAGCCGGCACACCATATCCTGATCCTGTTGTGTTCAGCGATGATCTTTGGTATCAGCTCTTTCCTCAGTATCTCAAACACCTCTGCATCACGGAAGAATTCTGTGACATTGATGGTCAGGGCATTTCTGAGAAGTTCCCATTCTGCAGGATGATTGTTTAAATATCTGGTATATTCATCATATGTCCCTGTTCCGGTGGTTCGCATCCGTGAAAGGAGCCTTCGCTTGATATATTCCTCTTTATATTGAGAACAACGTATTTTGAGGGTTTTTTCGATGAGAGCCTTGAGCTGTTTCAGATCTTCCATATATGGTATCAATCATACATTGTCTTCGTCGGATATATAGGTGCTCAACCAAAAAACCATCTTCAAAGCTTTGTATATCCGGACATCGGGATTTTGTATCGCAATCTTTATCTCATCTCCTCTGCTACGTTCTCACAATGAACTCAAGGGGTCCACTCCTCATTGGAATGTGTTTATTCTGCTTCCTGTCTGCTGGCTGTATGACAAATGTAGGTGTTGGGGATATCTCCTATGAGAACTCCGGATTCCAGATCCCTATTGATGTTAGGGAAGGAGCGGATGTCCTTGTTCAGGTGATGATCTATGATGTGAGTGGCCTTCACCAGGAGGAGATGCAACTCATTCTTGAGCGTGTCTCCCTCTCATATGGTCACACCGCCATCTTTATACCTGCCCCTCTCCCTGAAGGAAGCTATAAGGCACATATCGCACTTTTCCAGGATGGAAAGCGACTGGCAGGCAGAATTTTGGATTTTCACATCAACTGATATAAATGACCATGACTCCTGAACTCTTCTCTGCCGATACGATCATACAGAATGCAACACTCTACAATCCTTTCACCTGTGACTGGGAAGAAACAACCATTGCAATCAGGGATGGCATAATTCTTGGTTTTGGACCAGAGTACCGGGGGGGGAAAATTCTTGATCTAAAAGGATGGCGCATTGTTCCCGGCCTTATTGATGCACACCTTCATATTGAGAGCTCACTTCTTACTCCTGCGGAATATGCTCGGCTCGTTCTTTCACATGGCACAACCACGGTGATCGCAGATCCTCACGAAATTGCAAATGTTGCCGGTATAGCAGGCATACAGGCGATGATTTGTGATGCAGAACGGACACCGCTTGATATCTTCTATATGCTTCCGAGTTGCGTTCCGGCAACTCCCATGGATTCTGCCGGAGCAACGCTTCTGGCAGGTGATCTATCGCCTTTCCTTGGTAACCCATGCGTTATCGGTCTTGGGGAGATGATGAATGTACCGGGTGTTCTGAATAATGATCCGGATGTCCTTGCCAAGCTTCGCCTCTGTGGAATTATTGACGGCCATGCCCCTATGCTCTCGGGAGCTCTTCTTGATCGGTATATCAGATCCGGGATTCAGAGTGATCATGAGTGTATTACCTGTGATGAGGCGCGGGATAAGCTCAGGAAGGGGATGTATATATTCATGAGAGAGGGCGCAGCTGCACGCAATCTCAGGGATCTTGCACCACTTGCAGACTGCCGTACTGCCCCCCGCTGTGCATTCGCCACAGATGACCGCCATGCCGATATGCTGGATATTGAGGGTTCCATTGATGATTGTATAAGGATTGCCGTTGAATCGGGGATGGAGTTTGAAGTCGCTCTCAGGATGGCAACCCTCACCCCTGCAGAGCGATTTGGTCTCCATGACCGTGGTGCACTGGCACCAGGAAGATTGGCTGATTTCATCATCCTTGAAGACTCTGATCTCTTTTCTGTTGGGCGGGTGTTTAAGAGAGGAGTGGAGATCAGGGATCTTCCGTACTCTCCGCCAGCACCACTCAGGACAACATTCCATTGCCGGCTTCCGGATGTGGATGACCTGAAAATCAGTGGAGCCGGTCCGGCACGCGTCATTGGTATCATTCCCGGACAGATTACCACCCGCCTTGAGATTCGTGACGTCATTGGATTGAATCTCCCGGATATACAATCTGATATCCAGAAAGCCGTCGTCTGCGATCGGTATCGGGCAGGCGGTTTTGGCATTGGTCTTGTCCATGGCTTTGGTCTTATCGAAGGGGCGCTTGCAGTTAGTGTTTCACATGATTCGCATAATATTGTAGCTCTAGGAGCAGAAGATTCTGAGATCGTTCTGGCAATCAAAACCGTTGCCTCCCACAACGGGGCGATGGTCGTTGCTTCGCAGGGTAAGACGACCGTTCTGCCACTTCCCTGGGGAGGAATCATGTCAGATCAACCCTATCCTGACGTTGTAGCATCATTGAAGGAGCTTGATGAGCATGCCCGGTTGCTTGGTGCAATTGAGAATCCCTTTATGTACCTCTCCTTCCTTGCACTCACCGTAATTCCGGAACTGAGACTGACCGAGCGGGGGCTCTTTGATAACACCTGTTTTGCCAGAACCAGTCTCTTTATAAAAGAATAAGAGAGTGGGTGTCAGACACAACCCTTATGTATCCATGTCGTTTATCATATTAACAGAAAGGAGTGTTGTTCTATTATGGCAATCATAGATGAGAAACTCAAAGAAGCAATCGCTGCTGTGGGTATCCTTCCCCTGGCTACCTCATCAAAAGATGGAATTCCCAATGTTGTCCCGATAGGGAGTGTATGGGTCATTGATGAGAAGACGATCTGGATCGGAGACAATTTTATGAAAAAGACGCTTCAGAATGTGCTTGAGAACCCTCATGCTGCTCTCTATGTCTGGAGCAGGGAGATAGGCGGATGCACACAGCTGAAGTGTGATGTAACAGTTGAGAAGAGCGGTGAGAATGTGGAGAAGATGCGGGCGATACTTCATGAGAAGAACCCCAATCTTTCTGGAAAATCCCTTCTTATTCTCACAGTAACTGACATATTTAATTGTGCCCCGGGCCCGAAAGCCGGGGCATCTCTTCAGTAATTTTTATTTTTTTGGTATCATTCGTGCCTGAAGACCGAAGAAGACCGAATATCCGATAGCATGAGCCTGATCAAGCGTGGTACTGTCAAAGGAGACAAGGTCGTCCGAATAGATTGCGTCAGGTGATGAACGTCCAAGGATACGGCAGTTTCCTTTATAGAGCTCGAGATCGACGTTTCCATTGACACGCTTCTGGGTGGTATCAATGAAGGCATTCAGCGCATGGTAGAGTGGTTCATGAACAAGTCCCATGTATGCAAGCTCGGACCATTTCTCATCAACCCCCACTTTGAATGCCAGCTCCTGTCTGGTAAGACAGAGCCGCTCGAGATCCTTGTGAGCGGCCAGAATCACGGTTGCTGCCGGATGTTCATAATTCTCCCGCGCCTTCAGGCCGAGGATACGATCTTCAACCATGTCATTCCTGCCGATCCCATGCCTGCCGGCAATCACGTTCAGTTTCCTGATAAGAGATCTGCCGTCCATTGCTTCGCCGTTTAATGCAACAGGTACCCCTTGTGCAAACCCAATTGAGATCTTCTCAGGAGTATCGGGTGCATCCCGTGGATTTGTGGTCCAATGGTAGATTTCATCCGGAGGATGGTATGCCGGATCTTCAAGCAGCCCTCCTTCGATGCTCCGGCTCCAGATATTCTCATCAATACTCCATGGCTTGTCTTTCACAACAGGCACCGGGATATTGTGTTGCCCGGCATAGTCAATCTCCCATTCACGGGTGAGGTTCATCTCCCGCATCGGGGCGATGATCTCATATCCATGCAGCCTGAAGATGAAATCGAACCTGAGTTGATCGTTTCCTTTCCCTGTGCAGCCATGGGCAAGAGCAAGCGCCCCCTCTTTCTTCGCAATCGCCACTGTCTCCTCAGCAATCAGCGGGCGTGCAAGTGATGTGCCCATCGGATAGCCTTCATAGGAGCCATTTGCTTTAATTGCCGGGAATATATGGTTCTGAACGAACTTCTCTGTTGCATCAATAGTATAATGCGCATCGGCAATCAGCCGGCCTTTCTCTGTTGCCATCTTCACTTCATCTCCCGGCTGGCCGACATCCACGGCGACAGTGACTACACGGTCATATCCATACCGTTCCTTTAACAAAGGAACGCAGATGGAGGTGTCAAGGCCTCCGGAAAATGATAATACTACGGTTTTCTCTGACATGGTAACACATTGATCTTTTCCAGTATTGTATTCTCTCAAACGCAATGAGCTTTCTTCTCTGGGCTCCATTATATACCGATGCGTTCTGTTCAGTCTGCCACAAAGGCTATCATCAGCATCAGATATACATTCTCGTCTCAGATGACGATCAGATACCGGCGTGCACCTGCATTCATTGCTCTTATTCTGGCTGCCATATTTACAGCCGGGTGCCCCTTGGCGGGAACCCCCTTAAATGATATCCCCCCGCACATCCGGGCAGCCAACGATGCACTTGAAGAACTCAGCATCATCGAAGGCCGGACAAATACCTTCACCCTTGATGATGAGATCTATGAGATCGATCTCCTCTTTGCTTCGATGGAGGAGCTGCCCGAAGATGATGAAAAACTGATGGAACGGTATACCTCATATCGTATCTGGACTGATGCACTCCGATCCGGAAGCAAGGTGGTAAATGATGATTATTCCCGATA
This sequence comes from Methanocalculus sp., assembly GCA_013329165.1. GTDB lineage: Archaea > Halobacteriota > Methanomicrobia > Methanomicrobiales > Methanocorpusculaceae > Methanocalculus > Methanocalculus sp9912u. The sequence continues at coordinate 19,753 of DUKV01000072.1, forward strand.
TACTGTACATCTGAAAAGGGCAGAACAGTTCTATGATGCATTCAATTATGTGGATTGGAAAAGTGAGCTGAACGAAGCAAAGACGGCGATTGAAGGAATGGAGCATACTACCCTCTCTGCCGCATACAGCCTCGATACGATCCCTGAAGGGGTTTTGTCTGCCAAAGAGCAGACAGAACTTCTGAGGACGCGGGCTGCTCTCCTGAACATCCATAGCGAACTTCCAATGATGAAAAGTGAACTGGATCAACTACAGATCGGGGAGAGGTAGGATCCCGACCCCCAGCCCATCTCTCTCCCTATCACAACTCATATAGCCTCAGAAGCATCAGATTACCTGTATGCGCAAGGATGAGCTGATCGTCGTCATTGGAGGAATCGCTGTTGTTCTCATTATCAGCTTTATTGTACAACAGCCTTCGCTCTCACTCTCCCTGCCCTGGAACCTGAATGAGGAAGGCAATTCCATTCCTGATATCCCGCTGGAAACTCCAACAGTACCCGGGCATATCATTATTCCTTCCAGACAACCCACCCAGGTTGTTTCCCAGTTACCTGTTGAACACACCGGAGTTGCCAGACCGGATCCTCCTGAAACAATAGAGCTTCAGAAAAGCGACACGGTTGAGGTATATAGCTGGTATTACCTGGGATCATTCTATACCTGGACAATTCATATTCCTGCAAGCCGGTACAATTATTTTGCATCACTGCCCCGTGACAAACCAACACCAGCCGATTACATCATGTCCGATCGTGGGAGGGGGGAACTGGATCTCGTGATTGAAGATCTCATCTCTCTCGCAGCTTCCCGAGATCTCAATGAGAATGAGAGACGCGATATGGTTATTGCCTTTGTCCAGTCGCTCCCCAACAACCACTGGGGTGCTGTCAGGGATTATGATGATTATCCAAAGTATCCTCTTCAGACGCTGTATGATGGCGGGGGTGACAGCCAGGATACAGCTATTCTTCTCACCGCACTCCTGAGGCTTCTCGGTATTGAAGCATCGCTTATCGAGACGCCCAGACACTACGCGGTTGTTCTGCCGCTGACTGAGGCCGATAAGAATGCAGATAAGGTCTACCTGTACCAGAAGGATGCAGACACCATCCTGAAAGGCAATTATCTCGATCAGGATAACACTATCCGGGATTATTATCACAATAATCCTGCTGTTCTGAAAAATAGTTATATCTACATCGAATCAAATATTCCCGGCCATCCCATGGGATCACTCCCTCCGCAATTCAAAAATGCGTTTGTAATGAGTCTTTATGATAAAAACTACCGCCCGGAAGTACCAATATCCGGTGCAGTAATTCATCATCCTGTACGAAATCCGGATGCTGATCTGAGCTTTCGTGCCCGTCTTATTTATTATGATCAGCGATATGCGTATTATCAGGTGTACTGTACAATAGTAAGTACCGGAACCGGTCCTGCGGGTGACTTCACGGTGGATATAACTGCCTTTCCCGCAGATGGAACGGATGTCTCTTGGACATTCAGCGAATCCATATCGATTCCCCCGGTACCAGAAGGTGAAACCCGGGTTGTCGAAGGAACAGTACAGATTCCTAGGAACGCTGAGGTTCAGATAGCATGTATCCTGCGGGGGCCCGGTATCGAGCAGAAAAAGCGGTTGAGTGAAGTATTTACCACCTGATACCTGACCTGAATAATGAGAGGAACCCCGGTTACCGGAGATAAAATCCAAGGGGCTCTATTGTCGTCTCATTCTTTTTATATGCATCAATTGCCATTGCAGCAGCATCTGCTGCCGGGATGGTTGTGATATAGGGGATCCCATAATCAACGGCAATACGCATGATCTGGTAGTGATCCTGTCGTGAGGTTTTGTCTGAAGGAGTATTGATGATCAACTGAATCTCACCCCTCCGCATCATATCGATGACATTTGGCGATCCCTCCTGCACTTTCCGGACAAGGTTCATCCGGATGCCTGCCTGGGCGAGATGCTGGACTGTACCTGAAGTTCCATAGAGCTCAAGCCCGAGATCCTGGAGTTTGCGTGCTATTGGTATGCTGACCTCTTTCTGGTCGTCATTGACGGAGATGAAGATACACCCTTGTAAGGGGAGCGTATTATCAGCAGCAAGGCTTGCCTTAAAAAAGGCACGTCCGAAGTCAAAATCAATCCCCATTACTTCGCCGGTACTCTTCATTTCAGGACCAAGAACTGCATCGACACCTGGGAGTTTGTTAAAGGGAAGGAGAACTTCCTTCACCGCCACATGACGAATATCACGTTCGGTGTAGCCGATCTCCGATATGCTCTCTCCAAGCATGATCCGTGCAGCGATTTTCGCGAGTGGTATCCCGGTTGCCTTTGATACAAAGGGCACGGTTCGGCTTGCACGTGGATTAGCTTCGAGGACATAGACCTGATCGTTCTGGATTGCATACTGGATATTGATGAGACCGACAACGCCAAGACCAAGAGCAAGTTTTCGGGTATAATCCCGAACGATGGCGATCGTCTCGGGAGGGAGCGACTGGGTTGGTATGACACATGCCGAATCCCCTGAATGGACTCCTGCCTCTTCAATATGTTCCATGATCCCCCCGATAAGAACCTCGGTTCCATCACAGACTGCATCAACATCTAGCTCGACTGCATCCTGCAGGAACCTGTCTATCAGGACAGGATGGGATTTGCTGACACGAACGGCTTCCTTGATATAGGTTTTCAGCTCGATATCATCATGAACAAGCTCCATCGCCCGACCGCCAAGGACGTAGGACGGACGAACAAGAACAGGATATCCGATCCGATTTGCAATGGAGAATGCTTCCTCTTCAGAGTAGGCTGATCCGTTTGCAGGGCTTGGAATCCCAAGTTCTTCGAGGAGAAGACTGAAACGGTCACGGTCTTCTGCAATGTCCATCGCATCGGGACTTGTTCCCAGTATCTGAGTGGAGAGTCCGAGACGTTTGATCTCCTCGTTGATCGGGATAGTAAGGTTGACAGAATTCTGACCTCCAAACTGTACCATGACGCCATAATAGCCATCACTCCGGAGAATGTTCATGACATCCTCAAGCTGCATCGGCTCAAAGAAGAGCCGATCTGATGTATCAAAGTCTGTTGAGACCGTCTCCGGATTATTATTCACGACATGAACTTCAACACCGCGTTCCCGGAGCGCCTGGATTGCATGAACTGTGCAGTAATCAAACTCGATCCCCTGTCCGATACGGATTGGTCCCGATCCGAGGATGAGGATCTTCTTCTCTGTATTCTTCGTCAGCTCACATCCGCTCTCCCAGGTTGAGTAGTAGTAGGGGGTCTGTGCCGGGAACTCGGCTGCACAGGTATCAACCATCTTATAGGTTGGAGTTTTGGTTATTGCTTCGATGGCATGGATGGATTTACCAGTATATTCTGCAAGTTCAGTATTTGAGAAGCCAAATTTCTTTACCTCCTGCAATTCTATGTCGGTAGATTTCGGGGAGAGTGATTGTTCGATCTGAACGATATGGCGTATCTTTTCCAGGAAGAAAGGCTCTATTGAGGTAAGGGAGTGGATCTCATCCATCGAGAGTCCAATTCTGAATGCATCAAAGAGTGCTGAAAATCGTTCGTCTGTCGGACGCTGTAATATCATCCGTATTTCATCGGGGTTGGTGTGGGTAGTAACATCAGTGTCAATGGAACGAAGTGCTTTTTTAAATCCCTCTTCAAGAGTACGCCCGATTGCCATTACTTCACCGGTACTCTTCATGGAAGTGGTGAGCGAACGATCAGCAGTCTTGAATTTATCAAATGGCCAGCGTGGAACCTTCACCACCACATAATCAATGGCAGGCTCAAATGATGCCGGGGTGCATCCGGTGACCGAATTGGTGATCTCATCCAGCCTCATCCCAATAGCAATCTTGGCAGTGACACGTGCGATCGGATATCCGGTTGCTTTTGAGGCGAGTGCTGATGAACGGGAGACCCGTGGATTTACTTCGATAACCCGGTAATCTCCGTCTTTGAATGCATACTGGACATTACAGCCACCCTGAACACCAAGTGCCCGGATGATCTTGATGGAGGCGGTCCTGAGCATCTGGTACTCATCATCACGGAGTGTAAGGATTGGGGCAACAACAACACTCTCACCGGTATGAACCCCCATCGGATCGACATTCTCCATTCCGCAGATGATGATACAGGTGTCGGCTGCATCCCGCATCACCTCAAATTCTATCTCGTTCCAGCCTTTGACACTCTCTTCAACAAGTACCTGCCGTATCCTTGATCGTGAGAGCCCCATCTCAACGATCCGTCGGAGTTCCTCCTCGGTTGTGGCAACTCCCCCGCCTGATCCTCCCAGAGTATATGCCGGACGGATGATTGCCGGAAGACCAACTGTCTTCAATGCTTCATCCACCTGATCGAGGTGTGTCAGGATCATCGATTTTGGTATGGGTTCGCAAATCCTGTTCATCAGGTCACGGAACTTCTCCCGGTCCTCGCCCATATAAATGGCATTCAGCGGGGTACCCAGGATCTCTATGCCCTCAAGTGCACCGAGTTCGGCGAGTTCGGCGGTGATGTTCAGCCCGGTCTGTCCGCCAAGGCCACTTAAAATTCCATCCGGCTTCTCTTTCTCGATGATCTTTGCGATGATATCGGCTTTCAATGGTTCGACATAGACAACATCCGCCGTCTCCGGATCGGTCATAATGGTAGCCGGGTTGGAATTCACAAGGACAACAGAGATCCCCTCTTCCCTGAGCGCCCGGCAGGCCTGGGTTCCTGAAAAATCGAACTCCGCTGCCTGCCCGATCTGGATTGGACCGGATCCTATCAGCAGCACTTTCTTTATGTGGGATAATTTAGGCATCCGGAATGCTCCTGTAGATCATATCAAAGATTGGTTCTTCAGTATCATGCGGTCCACCGTGAGCTTCCGGATGGAACTGTACGCACGAGATGTGTAAGTACCGGTCAACGAATCCTTCAAGAGTGTTATCATTGACATTTGTATAGCTCACCTGGCATCCTTCCGGGAGTGAATCCTCATCAACAACATACCCGTGGTTCTGAGTTGTTATTGAGATTGATCCGTCACTGCACCGGACCGGCTGGTTCGATCCCCTGTGTCCGAATTTCAGTTTGTGGGTCTCCCCACCAAGAGCCAGCGCAAGGATCTGATTGCCCATACAGATACCAAAGATCGGAATCTCTCCGATGTAGCGTTTGACGGTATCGATTGCATGTGTTGCACGTTTTGGATCGCCGGGTCCATTGCTGACGAAGAGTGCCTGCGGTCTGCAGGCATCTATCTCGTCTTGTGTTGCTGTGTAGGGGAAGACATATACATCCGCATCCCGCTTTCGCAGGCTGATGACGATATTCTTCTTCACCCCAAGATCAAGGACGGCGATCCGTTTTCCTTTCCCCCGTACATGATAGGGATCGGTGCAGGTGACTGTCTCAATCAGATCCATATCCGAGAGTTGCGGCGCTTTTCTGGCCAGCTCAACTGCATAATCTCCATTATCATCCCCGACAACCAGTGCCGATCTGAGTGTGCCATGGAGCCGGGTATTAATTGTAAGCATTCGTGTGTCGATTCCTGATAGTCCATGCAGTCCCTGATCCTCAAAAAAAGTGATTAACGAAGGATTGTGTTTTGGGAATTTGCATACCTCATGAGTGATACATCCCCGTGCATGGACAAGAGGGTTCTGAAAATTTGCAAAATCTACACCATAATTGCCGAGGAGCGGATAAGTAAACATGAGAAGCTGCCCCGCATAGCTGGGATCTGTCAGCGCCTCCATATATCCTGCCATCTGTGTGGTGAAGACCAGTTCTCCGGTGCTTTCTCCTTCAGCACCAAAACCCTCTCCAACAAAAAAGTTCCCATCTTCAAGCCCCAAAACCGCCTTCATGAATGACCATAATCTGTCTGTTTCCATCTCATATTAACAGTAAGGGAAGAATGGGGGGGTGGATTATGATGTTGATTTCATTCAGGGTAATCATCTGGTGAAAAGACGATTTTTCCTTATTATTCAACGTATAACAGTTATTTTGTATGCGCGATCAAAAAAGTGTTTATCGGGAGAGGATCCCCATGATGATCTTCCCGTATGCAGGCCGTGTGATGACAACGCCGATTAAGACGCCAAGGATGGTGATAATGGCAAAACCACGAAGTGAAGAGAGATCCATTATGGCAAGCGGAAGCATCGCGATGATCATCGTGGAGGCGGCAACTATGATGATGCCAAGCGCCCGTGCGAGCCGTTTGAGATATACATTAGGTGAGGGCACCTTTCCTTCGTGTAGTACCTCATCGGTGATGACGACGAGCTGATCGATGCTTGTTCCAAGAACGGCTATAAGACCGGCAATTGATGCGAGATCGAGCTGGATAAAGTACCGGGCAATTCCAAGGAGTATAATAATCTCCGAGGTATTGATCAGGAGCATCGGAATCACGATGTTCGGCTCACGGTACCGGTAGTATACAACGATTCCAACAGTGAGGAGCGCGATGATACCGGCGATGACACTCATCGTCTTGAAGTGTTCTCCAAGTGCTGCAGAGACCGATCCGGATCCGGCGATTGTCACATCAACCGGAAGCGCACCTGCACGAAGGTGAATCTCAAGGATCATCGCCCTGTTGAGTGCTTCTTCTCCAACACCTGTTGATGCGACAAGGTTCCTGACCTCCTCACCCTTCAGCCGTGTTGCCAGATCGGATGAGAGCGGTGCACTGTAGACTATCTCATCATCGAGGAGCATCATCAGTTCATGGTCCATTGGCCGATCTGTTGCCCCGGTACGGATGGCTGCCTCTCGTAATGCCTGTGCGCCCTCATCGCTGATGGTGAAAGGCACTCCCCAGTTACTGCTCCCGATTGGGTTTTGTGCAGGGTTGCCGACACTTGTTATTGCGTCACCATAGAGGACATGTTCGGTCTCATCTCCGGTGGTCTGAATCCTGATATCGAACTTACCCTGTTGCCCGACGATCTCCTGGGCGGTGATCATGTCAACGCCAGCAAGTTCTATCCGGATATACCGTGAGGCGCCGCCGAATGTGGTAAGGGTGTTCACCTTTGCATCCCTTGTTCCGAGGCGGTTGATCTTCTCTTCCAGGATGCGTTTCACTGTTTCAGCGGTTTCAGGACCTACACCGATCTCATAGCTGGTGATGGTTGCGCCGTATTGTGCGAATACCGGTTCCAGCTCTTCCCGGGTGAATGGTTTTCGTATCTCAACAACATTTGTTTCTATGAGCGATACTTCTGTGTCGAGATCGTCGGATATTCCCAGCAGGAGTTCATCAACAGAGCCGGTTGTTTCAAAGGTGACTAATTCTGCCTTATATTCAAGCTGTATCCATGATCCGCCTTCCAGATCCAGGCCAAGCTGGACATTCCCCTGAATACCCTTGTCAAAGGCGGGGGGAAGGAGATAGATTGAAATGGCTGAGAAAATAAGTGCTGCAATGAGCACCAGTATGCGCCAGTCACGCATGAGAGAATTGGAATCGTCTTTTGTCATCTATTCACCCCTTTTGCTGCTTTTCCACTCTGCAGATACCATTTCAGCAGTCCGGCATTGAACATCCAGGTGTTCATCAGGTCAATGAGAAGACCGATTAACAGGACGGCTGCAATCTGCATGATGATCTCAATTCCTCCGATCCACGAGACGACCAACAGGGCGAGGACTGCGGAAAGGGTCGTTGTGGTCATGATAAAGCCTGTCCTGAATGCATTCTTCAGTTTTTCCTCGAGTTTTCCCTGTCGTTTCAGGATACGGGTTGTCAGGAGGATGTCGCTGTCGACAGAGTAACCGATGAGCATCAGGAGTGCGGCTGTCGTTCCAAGTGAGAGAGGAAGGCCGATTACATCCATGACTGCTACGGTTACGAGGATATCAGTGAAGGCAGCAAAGACGACAGCAATAGAGGGTATCGCAGTTCTAAAGGCGATAAATACGATGATTGCCATCCCGATGAACGAGAAGAGGAGGGCTATAAGTGCCTGCTGCTGAAGTGTCTCGCCAAATGACTCTCCGATCTGATCTATTTTCGCATCAGGATAACGGGCTGAAATAGCCCGGGAAAGTGATTGGAACTCTTCATCTGACATCGGCCCGAACCTGAGGTAGTTTCCCCTGTTCAATCCTTCTCCAATACTGATCAGAGGATATGATGCAAAATATGCCTCCATCTGTTCGGGTGTATCATCACTCATCACCGTTACCGCCGTTCCCCCGGCAAAATCTATCCCAAGATTCACTGGCACACCGGTAAACATGAAATTGGCACCAATTATCATAAGCCCGATGAGCGTGATGACAAGCGGCACTGCCATCATCTGTTTTGAGGGATATTTATTTACAAGATCGTACAGGTCAAACGCCATAGTGAATACATTTATGATCTGATTGTTTAAATTATTGGCTGTATACGGGATGCAGTTACATTGCATTCTACCAGTTTGATAGTTGCAAAAAGAAAGACGTCCCGGCCGGGACTTGAACCCGGGTCAAAAGCTCCGGAGGCTTCTAGGATGTCCACTACCCTACCGGGACATGTGCAGCAAGAGCCCGGATGCGGGCATTGCGTCTACATAGATCTGTGTAAAAACAGATAAGGATATCGTTATCGGTGATACTGGTGCCAGATTTTGCAGGCGCCCTCATGTGAGACCATGCAGGGGCCGACCGGGGAACGGGGGGTGCATGCAGTACCAAAGAGCGGACAGTCAGTGGGTTCGGCGAGACCGCGGAGGAGCTGATCGCAGATGCAGGCGGAGCGCTTCTCGATATGAGGAATTGTCTTATTGAATCTCTTAAGCGCGTCGTATCTGTCAAATTCAGGCTTTAATGCAAGGCCGGAACCGGGTATGACGGGAAAACCCCTCCACTTGATGTCGCAGGGGGTGAAAACATCGTACATAAGGGCTTTTGCCTTGGTGTTTCCTTCTTTCGTGACAGCCCTTGGGTAGGCATTCTCCACCTTTGCTTCGTTGTTATTGATCTGTTTTATGAGCATGTACAGGCCAAGCAGGAGATCCTCTGCTTCAAAGCCTGCTACAACCTGGGGGACCGGGAACTGCTCGTATTCTTCATATCCCATAACAGCGCATACATGTCCAGGCAGGATAAAACCATGAAGGTCCGCTTCACCCTGGCTGAGGAGCCACTGCATGGCAGGAGGAACGACCCGGTGGCAGGAGAGGATGCTGAAGTTTTCAGGTGGATTCTGAAGGATTGTTGCGGCAACGGTCGGCACCGTCGTCTCGAACCCGACAGAGATGAAGACGACTTCCTTATCGGTGTTTTTTGCGATCTCAACGGCCTTGTGAATGCCCTGGACGATCCTGATATCGCCATCTGCTGATTCGAGTGATCCTTTTGATCCCGGCACCCGGAGGAGGTCGCCATACGTGGTAATGATCTTTCCTTCTGCTGCAAGATCGATTGCACAGTCTATCTCGCCGGCAGGCGTGATGCAGACAGGGCAGCCGGGCCCCATCACGACCTTCAGTTCTTTTGGGAGGACACTCCGTATCCCGTGTTTTGCTATGGATGCTTCATGCGTGCCACAGACATGCATGATCCTGATCTCTGATCTGATCTCTTCATGTATTGCCCTGATGATATCCTTTCCAACCGCCATAGAGATTCTCTCATAGTAGTATACTCTCCCAGCCAGAAAAGGTTGATTGGTGGAGGCAGGAATTGAAGATCGTCTCACGAGGTGTAAAATTCTAGAGAATGTATGTATTCTGGAATTTTTCCATGAAGAACTGTTGAATAGTCTTCTTCTCGTCTTCTCTGAGTGGCTGGACCCAGGGTTCAGCGCCGGAGCGGTTGAGCGAATTGATATGGATGAGATCGGGGTTAATCCGAACTGCGGCATCACGCAGGAGATGGAGCTCTTCTTCTGTTGTATTTATATCCGGAATAAAGAAAATTTCAAGCCATATTTTCCCCGTGAATTCTCTTCTGAGTTCTATCAGGCTATCGATTATCTGTTCCGCGGTGATGCCTGGTGGTGGTCTGTTGATTCTCTGGAGGATTTCATTGCTCACTGCATCAAGTGAGGGGAGGATGATGTGTGCGGTTTTGATATCGTTTCTGACTGCCGGGTCATGGAGGAGGGTGCTGTTTGTCAGGACTGCCCGTTTGTATTCAGGATGGCGTTTTTTGAGATGCTCAAGGATGGTGCCGATTTCAGAGTGGAGGGTTGGCTCACCGGTTCCCCCAAGGGTGATATAATCGATATCCCTGTTTATTCTGAGGTAGTGATCGAGTTCCTGCTGGATTCTGATGACGTGTGCATATTCTGCCCGTTTCCTGGTGATATGTGTGGTTGTTCCGCACTCGCAGTAGACACAGTTAAAAGAACAGATGTTGCCGGGCACAAGGTCGATGCCAAGTGATCTTCCGAGACGGCGGGAGCGGACCGGGCCGAAGAGGTAGCGGTATTCCATTATCTTCTATACGTATCTGTTCTGATAAGGGATACGTCTTTTCTGCTGGTGGCGCTCTGGCATTGGAGGTGGTATGTTCATTTATAATAAGATGGGTGCCCCGGTGTTCGGATCAGATCATTTATCGTCTGTTCCTGCCGATTGAGTGTATGTTTGCAGTCTCTACCTTCTGCCTTCATCACGAGCCACTCGGAATAGCCCTTGAGAAGCTGGCTCCAATCACCGGTTCTGTTGAGGTGATGGATGACGGCCTTCATTATATTGGGACTCCTGAGATCCTCGAGTCCTATTCCTTCTCCTATTCGATTCATGCGCCATCCCGCGGGGTGAATATCGCCTCCCTGCTTGAACCGATCAGAAAGGCAAGCGTCCAGGTAACAGAGGAATGCTTTGCAATTGCAGCTGAAGTTGGTGCTCCGGTGATCGTCCATCCCGGCTATTTCGCATGGTTGGAGGAGCGGGAGATGGCAGAGCGGCAGATGCTGAAGTCCATAGCCGAACTCCGGGCATTGGCAGAAGAGCGGGGGGTCGAACTGACAATAGAGAATATGGGGAACTGGGATTATTTCTTCCTTCGTACCCCGGACGAGCTGCCGCTTATCGAGGGCACCAGCTTTACACTTGATATCGGCCATGCCCACCAGAATAGCTGCCTGCATGAGTTTCTGATCCATCCTTTTGCCCATATCCATGTTCATGATAATAACGGAACATCAGATTCGCATAGTCCGGTTGGTGAGGGCACCATCGACTTTGATGCGGTGATGGACGCCATCAGGAGGGAGCAGGTCATCCCGGTCATGGAGGTGGGAACGCTTGAAGGGGTGATGGAGAGCGTGCGGGTGCTCGGGCTGTGATGGCCTGGATATGGTTGCCTGGCTGTGAGGGTTGAGTGGTGATAGGTCTGTTGAATAGTGATGGGTGTGTCAGGTGGAGAGAGTTTTGGAGGGGGCTGATGGGTGTGTTGAGTGAGGATAGGTTTACTGAGATGCCAGCCGTTCACTGGATATAAAAACTTCCTGTTCTGATGCGAAGAGGCGTCAATCATTTATTGAATAGAGGAAATCCCCGGCAAAATAGGCTCCAAGCCATGATCCATTCCGGAAGGTATTAAAACAACGCTGGCTTACGATATAATGCAACTTCTCATGAATTTGGGGGTTGCTGCCGGATTCAGGGGCTTAGATCTCCGGAATATGGGCATTTCAATCAGGCATCTCAAACAGGCAACTCATTGTCTGGTACAACAATCGCCTCGGTGGCATAGCGGTATCGCGCTTCCTTGGTAAGGAAGAGGTC
>DUKV01000062.1:0-9604 GCA_013329165.1 Methanocalculus sp.
TGCATGTAAGTTATAATTATAACCTTCAAGATGATAAAGCTTTCTGTTCAAATTGATGGCAGAACGGGAAAATGAGTTGAATGGATGATGGGATGTTGAAGGGGTTGGTAGCGTTGAAGTTAGAAAATCACAAAGTCAGGTCTTAACTGACCCCCTCATTTTTCACTCTCGGTCGGGTATGGGACACTCCTCACCTATGGGGCATATCTGGGATCAGCTGCGAAGATCCCGGCATCTGCAGCGATCATCACGCTCGCAGATATCTGTGTCTCCCTGTTAGCCGGAATCATCATCGTCTCGATCGTCTTCACCTATGGCCTCGAACCCGCAGCCGGACCCGAACTCGTCTTCACCACCCTCCCCTATACCTTTGAACTGATGCCGTTTGGTGCTGTATTTGCGGTCTTCTTCTTCCTTCTCCTCTTCTTTGCCGCAACAAGCTCTGCCATCTCATTCATCGAGGTTCCAACAGCCGCACTTGCAGGAGCCTTCGGAAAATCCAGACGATCAATGGCTACTCTTGTCACCGTAATTCTCATCATCATCGGTCTGCCTGCTGCTGCAAGCTATAGCGCTTTTTCCCTCTCATTCCAGGGCATTCCCATCCTGGATGCGATGGATGAGGTCTTCGGCACAATCGGTCTTTCTACCTCTGCTCTTCTCCTCTCGATCGCCTTCGCCTGGCTCTTTGACCAGAAAGCCCTCTGGGGCGACCTGTCAGAAAGCTCTCCCTTCATCCGGGCAGTACCTATCCTCTGCAGGTACGTGATCCCGGTTGCCGTCCTGATCACCATCACCTTCCGGGTCGCAGCCCTCTTCTGAAAATAAACGTACATACTATGAACTGCCACCTTTCGAAGAGGGGGATATCTCCCAAGAGAATATCGGCATCACCTCCTCATATGCCCGTTCCAGCAGCACCCGGTAGTATGCAGGATCTGCAGTCGTCGCCTCCCAGGGCGGATCAGCAATCAGCCGTTTCCCGTCACGGACTACGTACCCGATCTCCATCCCGGCTTCAACAGCAACTCCTGCCATCCCATAGGCACGGATCGCTGATCCTTCAATGCACCGGTGCCGGTACTCGGTCCTGCTCACCCGGCGGGTGATGACGAGATCCGCAATCGCCGCAGATGAAAGGCCGGATACTGCCTCACTGAAAAGTTCCTGCACGTCGCCGGCACGATCGTCCAGCTCTGCTGCACACTCCGCCTGCTCAAGCAGCGAGAAGATCCCCTCCTGAAAGGATCGGACATACGGGGGTGTATCGCCACGGCGGGCGGCAACCCCACGGATCTTCATGGCGCCGTCTGTCAGCCGCCCGAAATAGCGGTTATAGGCACCGGTCCCATCAGCCATCGGGAGGAACGCGATCCAGCGGTACTCCTCCGACTCGGTTGCAATCCCGGTGGCTGCCTCAGTCTCCCGGACAAACCGTGGAATATCGCCCCCGGCAACCCAGAGCGAGTCGACGATCCCGTGGAGGACACGGCAGCCACACTCCTCGGCGCACTCTTTTGCCGCAATCAGTATCTCGCGGGACTGCCGGGTGATCGCCTCGTGCACCGCAATAGATCCGAATTTCGCGTTCCGGTATCCGGTGTAGCCAAAACTGGTGACCAGCATCCATTTCAGGAGGCTGTCCATACCGGCATACCGTCCATCCTCCTTCTTCAATGTTTTCGTCTTCAGCCTGAGCCCGAGCACCGGCGCAAGTACAGATGCAAGGAAACCCCCTCCCCCTCCTCCGGCAACCGTCTCGGGGGAGAGGTTCTGGCCGACGATGATGGAGGGGTACATCGAGGTAAAATCGACCTGCACAACATCATCATAGACGCCCGGATGGGGCTGGAAGATCATCCCGCCTTTATCAGCCTCACGGAGGCGGGCAATCGGGCGGGTCTCTTCAGGATCCCATTTCCGGAATGGCACCGCAATACCCCGCAAAATCGCCTCATAGTTCTCGTATGCGGAGATAAGGGTACCGGGTGTGAGCCGGGCGGTGAGGTTTGGGGCAAGCCCGGTCATCCGGGAGGCGAGCAGCACCCCGGCGATCCCGCTCTCCCGGTACGTGAAACTCCGGGATGAATCGATGAGGCACCGCCCTTCCGGGATGAGTGCGCCTTCCCGGTGAACCATCCGTCCGTAACTCCAATATGACCGAGCCGAGAGCCGGCTGTATCTCCCGGTCCTGCTGATCCGCAGTAGTATCTCCAGCTCTTCTGCGGAAGAGACGAGCAACGGCATCCAGTAGTCGGCATGGGGAAAGAGGATCAGATCCGGGTTTCGGTCATCAATGGTTGTCGCAAGCTCCTGAAGCATCTCCGGAAGAGATCCGGTGATCGTCTTCCCATCCACTGCCATCCTGCTCACCACCCGGCTCCTGTACGGGGGATCAGCCACACCGATCTCCATCATCGCAAGGCTCCGGTCAAACGAGGTGGCAAACCGATCCTCTCCAGGAAATGCGCAGGTGGTAAGCCCTTTCCCGGCAAGGAACCGTTGTTCGGGCCGGAGATCAAGGTTATAGATCTTTGCGCTGTATCCGCTCTGCTCCTCGATCAGCCCGGCAACCTTCCGGGACGCAGTGATCGCATATCCTTCTTCTTCAGAGAAGATTGTTCGTACCCGGCATGGGGCAAGGCCAAACCGATCCTCAAGTCCATCAAGCATATCGCGGTGGAGATGGGGATCCTCAAGGGTGAAGAGAAATGGAGGAGTATAGGCAACCCGTTTCGACTCACCGCCTCTTCCCCAGAAACGGATGCCTCCCCTCTCTGCCGCGGCATCAAGGATCCACATCATGCTCCTTCAACAGCTCGATAAAGACCGAGAAGACCGCCGCTTCCAGTGGATCATCGAATGCATAGAACCCCTCACCCGTGTGGGCGCGGGCCATTGCGGCGAGACGGGCGGCATATGTTTGGTCTTCCTTCCTCAGTGCCCTGCCTGCCCGCTCCCATCGCCGGGCAATCTCGTTGACTCCCTGCCGGACACTCCCGATACTCCTCCCCATCAGAACGCCTCCAGTGTTGCCTGGCCGGCACGCTTGGCCCGGATGCTCTGCTTTTGCACCGGTGCTGTTTCTGGTGCGAGGGTGATGATCCGGTCAGCATAGGTTGCCATCTCACCGAAGAAGCGATCGGGAGCGGGTGTGTACAGGATCACAAGTGATCCCGTGGAAACCTCTGCTATCACCTTCCCGATTGCAGCAGCCATACTCCTTCCGCCGGATTCAAAGAGTGTAGGATCATGCTCGATGAAGACGATCGTATGACCCGCCTCCCTGAGGATCGTAAGGAGCTGGTGCTCGGTGAATGCCCGCCTGACATCGAAGGTAGCGCTCCTGTCCCCGGCCCGTGTCAGCAGCCGGGAGCCATTACCTGAGATATACAGAAACAGGTACCGCTTCAGTTCGGGATGATCTGTAAAGAGTCTAAGCATCTCCCCTTCGGGGGCAACAATCGCTGCAAATGTTCCGGTCCCGAGGGTGATATATGGTGCAAGTCTGATCTCCATACCAACAGATCTGGATCTCCGGGGTATTGAGACGCAATGTCCGGAGTGCGAAAGTGAAGGGGAATTATTTATATCTTCCTCTCCAAGCTACCATGATAGTGATGAATATTGCAGTTTCACGACAGGATGGGGTGATCGTCTTTACACCGGATGGCAGGCTTGACGGGCATGGCTCCGGGATCTTTGATGATACCATACAATCCGCATTCCATGACGATGATTCAGCAGCTGTTGTGGATATGTCATCGGTTGAGTACCTCTCAAGCGCAGGCATCCGCACCCTTCTTACCCTTGCAAAGGAGGTGAAACGGCGGGGCGGCATCATGGCACTTGCCGGGGTACAGGAGTATCCGCTGAAAGTGCTGAAGATGGCGGGTTTTCACTCTGTCTTTACTATCGTATCCACCGTTCCGGAGGGTCTTCTGGCATGCGGGAAAGATGGGATTGCCCTCTCCCTCATTGATGAACTCTCTGCCTCGTCTGAGAAGCACGGGATGGTTTCATACCAGGTAGAGCGTGCAGGAACCGGTACCGCCCGCCTGAAGGTGCGGGGGAGCTTATCGACGCTCCTTCACGCCCGGATCACGAGAGAAGATCTGGTGGAATCTATGTTTTCGTCGATCAGATACTCAATCGGGCTTGGTGCGCTCAGTCCTGATGCTGAATCCGCCCTCCCGCTCCTTGGGGAGATGATCACCCTCCACGGTGCGATGGTCTGGCTCCCGACCGATGGAAATGATACCCCGGACTTCCTCGCGCCAGTAGGAGAGGATTTTGGGATACCTGTCTATACCGCCTTTAATATCACGCTGGAAGGGCCGTTCCATGAGTACATCTCCTTTGAATCAGAGGATCCGGATGGCATCTCCCTTGAAGATCTCTACCGGCAGCTCTTCTCGCGTGCAAAGGAGAAGCAGAAGGACTTCAAAGGCATCATCGCCCTTGCGATCGCCGGTATCACTGCCGGGATGACCGGTTCAGGGTTTGCCCGCTCTCCCCTGAGAGAGTACTCCGGCGGACTCAAAGGGACGATCATGGATGAGGATGCAATAGGTGACTGGTGCTCGGTGACCCAGATCCCCCATCATACCGGCGATACTCTCGTCTCATTCGGGGTCGGGGTGGATACAACCGCCGATCTCTCATCTTATGATCCGGTTTCCCTCCATTCCCTCGCCTATCTCCACCCTGCACACAAAGGCACCTCCGATCAACAGCTCCATAACCATGGCGTTATCTTCCGGGGGGTCCCATGGGATAAAAACGCACCTCTTGAGAAGATGATCCAGACCCTGCTCCAGGAAGCGGAGGTTGCGGATATGCGCCACCTCTTAAACAGCACCCGGTTCCGCCGTGGAAAGATCGGGGTGGCGTACATCAGCGAGGTCACAGAAGAGTAACTCCTGTACCATCTACAAGACCGGAGATGTTCATGCCACTTTTCCCAAAAATCTCAAAGAAGGCCGGGATGCCCCCCGGCTCACTCATTCATATCGGCGAAAAAACCGATGATCCCATCTCCATCACGGTGATGGATTACGATGCAGATGGAAACGTCACCGAACTCTGTACCCGTGATCCCACGTTCATCGGCAGGTACCGGGACAGTCCCTCGGTCACCTGGATCAATATCGATGGTATCTATGACACGAATGTGATCATGATGATAGGTGAAACCTTCTCGATCCATCCGCTGACGCTTGAGGATCTGATGAACACCACCCAGCGGCCAAAATATGAAGAGTACCCCGAATACCTCTTCCTGGTCCAGAGAATGCTCACGCGATCAGATGGCGAGATCCGATCCGAACAGGTGAGCCTGATCGTAACAAACACCTGTGTCCTCTCATTCCAGGAGCGGGTCGGCGATGTCTTCGATCCCATCCGCGTCAGGATCAGGAACAAAGGGAAGATGATCAAATATGGGGCGGATTTCCTCTGCTACTCCCTCATGGATACAATAGTTGATGCATACTTCGAGATCCTTGAGTCATTTGGCGAAGATATCGAGGTGCTTGAAGATACCCTTATCCAGCACCCCGGACCCGATACCGTCGTCTCGATACGCCGCCTCAAACGTGATCTGATCGCCCTTAGAAAAGCGGTCTGGCCACTCAGGGAGGCCCTCTCCTCCCTTGAGAGATCCGATACACCGCTCATCTCGGATCGGACCGGGATCTACTTCCGTGATATCTATGATCATACGATCCAGGTGATTGATGCCGTCGAGACCCAGCGTGATCTCACCGGGGGCATGCTCGATCTCTACCTCTCCACCATCTCCTTCAAGATGAACGAAGTGATGAAGGTGCTTACCATCATCGCGACGATCTTCATCCCGCTCACATTCATTGCAGGAATTTACGGGATGAACTTTGCATACATGCCTGAGCTTGACTGGGAGCTCGGGTACCCGGTAACCCTTATGCTGATGCTCTGTGTCTCTCTTCTGATGCTCGGCTACTTCAGAAAGAAACGCTGGATATAGGAGAGAAAACCTCTCTTCTCCCTCTTCGCTTCCTCATGGAAGAATGCAGTTCCAGAAACTACCTTCGGATGGTGAACCGGCCGTCTCTTCCGGGGTGATCCAAGCACGTCTTCAACCTCAGTGACAAGGCCGAGGAGATCGGCTCTGACGATCATCATCCCCCCGTCTGCTTCAAAGAGGGGGGAGAGGCTCTGCGGCGGAGGAGTAGGGGTGATATAGAGGAACTGCATCCCGCGTCCCCCGGCAAGATCAGAGAGGAGCGCTCTCTTCTTCTCCACTTCCTCGGAAAAGGCAGATGCGGAAGGGTGGGCGATTGTTGCTTCAGCAAAGAATATCGCCCCGGTGTTATCTTCAAAGAGGAGATCGACTTCAGCGGCAATCGCACCGTCTGCGCAGATACGGAGCCCGCCATCCCGTGAGTACCAGATCCCTTTTTTTGATCCGCCATACTCACCAACATCAGCTCCCCAGGCTGCGATTCTGTCGATACACCGGCTTTTGGCTCCTGCTTTTCTGAGGAGTTCATATGTTGCCGCCTCAAAGAACCTCCCCTGAGCCCGCCTGCGTGTTTCATAATCAGGAGAAAGAAGTGCTTTCCTGATCGAAAGGGGCAGGTGCCGGAGTGCACAGAGCGCCTCTTGCCTGCCCAGTTCTGTCTCTCTCAGCAGGCAGATGGCATCCATAGAAAAAAGAGTTCACCGGTGGGTGAAGTAGGCAGTGATCGAGTTCTTCTCCACAGAATCGATGCGAACAAAACCAACCCGTTCGAACTGGATGGTTCTGCCTGCAAAATCTGCTGCCTCAGCCTCGGCAAATCCTTCAAGAACCCCCTCCGGAGTGAGGATGCGGCAGGGAACCGCCGATTCCGGCGGGAGCCACTGGATGATCGGTGCTTTCGCGGCCCTGGCGTCAGCAAGCGAATCCCCTGCATACTCTGCGCTTTGATCACCGGTGATCGTGATATTGAAGAGATCTTTTAACCGGATCATCTCACCACCCTTCATCTCGGATGCAGGGATGAGCACCTCTCCCGTGAAGTGAAGCTTCCGGTATCCCCGCTCCTCATCACCCGGATAGCGGGGAGCCTCTGCGATCTGATTGGGCCCTCCCTCCACCCGGAGAGAGATCGGCTCCGGAACGAAGAAGTAGCGGTTCGATTCCTTGTCGATGATGTCACGGTTCTTTGCAAAGAGATTGTCCCATGAGAACGAGATATCGGTCTCCCCGATTCCGATCTCGGTGATCGCGGCACGCACCGCTTCAGGACGGATCCCACGGCGGGCAAGGGCACGAAGTGTCCCAAGCCGGATATCATCCCAGCCCGAGTAGGTCCCTTTGCTGATCCCCTCGTGCATCGATGAGGTCGAGAGGACAAGCCCTTCGATGGACATCCTCCCGTAATGGAGGTAGTGTGGCGGTTTCCACCCGAAGTAATCAAAGATATACCGCTGCCGCCGGGTATTGGCAATATGATCCTTTCCCCGGATCACATGAGTCATCCCGAGGAGATGGTCATCGATTGCCACCGAGAAGTTCATCAGGGGATAGACGGTTGCATCGACACGGGGATGGATGGTGCTGTTCACGATCCGCATCGCTGAATAATCCCGGATCGCTGGATCCGGGTGGTCGATCTCGGTCTTGATCCGGACTGTTGCCTGCCCCTCGATGAAAGTGCCATCGAACATCTGATCATAGCGGAGAAGATTCTCTTCAGGTGTGAGGGTGCGGCATGGGCATGCTTTCTTTTCAATCTTCAGCTCGCGGAACCGCTCAGCCTCACAGGTGCAGACATAGGCTCCTCCGAGCTCTATCAGCAGCCGGGCATACTCATAGTAGATATCGAGCCGGTCGCTCTGGTATATGATATCCGATATTTCAATCCCAAGCCATTCGAGATCCTCTCTCACCATCTGGTAGGCGTCGGGATCAACCCTCTTTGGATCGGTATCCTCGATCCGGTAGATGTACTTCCCGCCATATCGGTGGATATAGGCATCATTTAAGATGGATGCACGGGCATGGCCGAGATGGAGCGGTCCTGAAGGGTTTGGTGCAAACCGCATCACAACTCCTCCCTCTGCATCGGGGAGCGGGGGGAGTTCGGTGGATCGCTCTTTCTTCTGATGCATCGAGGCTGCGAGATCAGGTGCAAGAGCAAGAAGTCTCGTCTCCCGCTCCCCGGGGGAGAGGGCTTCGACATCGGCAAGCACCGATCCAATCATCCCGTTCAGCTCATGTGCCCTGCTCCTGAGTTCAGGATGCGATCCGAGGACTGCTCCGATCACTGCACCGGCACGCGGGACATTCTTGTGCTTTACTGCATTCTGGAGTGCATACTCTTCGAGGATCCTGCGGATCTCTTCGTCCATCTCAGAACCCCCGGGTCACGAAGAACTCGACCATCTCGATGATCAGCTGTTTCTCTTCGGACTCGGGAAGGACTGATAATCCTGCTTTTGCTTTGTGAACAAGATCAAGGGCGATCTGTCTGACCTCATCGACGACACCTGCATCATGAAGCTCTTTGATAATCGCATCAATCTCGTTATCTGAGAGATCTCTTTTGTATGGGGCGAGATCAATCCCCTTCTCTTCTGCAACGATTGCTATCAGGGTCTTCTTCCCCGCCCTGAGATCAGATGCCCGGTCCTTGCCGCTTTCATCCTTTGGCGTTAAGAGATCGATCAGATCATCCTGTATCTGGAATGCGATCCCGGTCGTCATGCCAAGATTATGAAGCGCTTCTGCCTGCTGTGGTGAACCTCCGCCGAGGATTGCTCCTATCCCGGCAGCAGCTGCGTAGAGTGCTCCGGTCTTCTTCCTGACCATATCCAGGTACTCACCGCGTGTGACCTCATCCTGCGTCTCAAATGCCATATCATCAGACTGGCCGCTGCAGATCTCTTCGCATGCTTTGGCAAGCATCGAGATCGCACGCACCTTGGAAGACGGATCTGCCTCTGCCTTGCAGATCAGTTCAAATGCCCGTGCATACAGGACATCCCCTGCAAGAATTGCTGTTGCTTCATCCCATACCGTGTGCACTGTCGGAACCCCCCGTCGGAGGCTGTCATGATCCATGATATCATCATGGACGAGTGTGAAGGTATGGGTCAGTTCAAGTGCGAGTGCAGCAGGGAAGATCCGATCTGATGATCCTTTCTGCACTGCTTCGGCTGCGAGCATCACCATTGCAGGTCTGAGTCGTTTTCCCCCTGCAAGAAGGAGATGAGCGCTTGCCTTATCCAGTTTTCCGGGGGCATCCCCGAAGTACCTGAATAAGGACTTGTCTACGAGACTCTCAACAGATTTAAGGTATTCCTGTAGATCCATTCTTTTCTCCTCACATTATTTGTGGACCAGAAGCCGCTGGCCATTCGTCATCAGGTGGACATCCTTCTGGAGAGTATAGCCGAGTTCAGATGCAAACTCCGCATATGCCGCAGTCATTTCGAGACCTCCGTGTGAGGGGATGATATGCTGGGGGTTGAGCATATGAATGAAATCATAATGATCTTCCCGGTATGCGTGTCCAGTGACATGGAGCTCGTCAAAGATCCGTGCCCCGGTCATCCTGAGCCGTGTCTCGGTGAG
>DUKV01000062.1:9893-14729 GCA_013329165.1 Methanocalculus sp.
ACGGAGGTGGATCGTGGGAATGCAACCAGTTTCATCTGTTCAGCGGTTGTTGAGTATCGCTCCATCGAACGACCCAGAAGAACAGGTTTTCTTCCTATCTCATGGGCACATTCGGTGATTGTCTTTAATCGGGCAACATGGGAGGAGAAGGTGGTGACCAGGATTGCATTTTTATCATCCTCAAAACTGGTGATCACATCGCGTACGAGATCGCGGGCGATCCGCTCGCTTGGTGCCCTCCCCTTTGAGGAGATATTGACGCACTCGGTGATGAGAAGGAGCACCCCTTCCTTTCCGATCTGGGTGAGACGGGCAAAGTCCGGCGGCTCTCCGATGACCGGTGTTCTGTCGAGCTTGAAGTCATTTGCATAGACGACCGCACCGTGAGGGGTGTGGAGTACTGCCATCACGGAATCAATGATCGAGTGCTGTGTCCGGACAAACTCCAGTGTCAGGTTCTGTGATATGGTATACTTTCCGCCTGCCTTCAGGGCAAAGAGTTTGTTGTTCACACCAAACTTCTGTTCTCCGGCTATCTGCTGCCGTATCAGCTCGGTTGTATAAGGTGTTGAAATGATCGGGGCATTGTACCGGTGGGCTAGTTTTGGAAGTGCACCGATATGGTCAAGATGCCCGTGTGTGCAGACGATTGCCCTGACTGTTCCTTCGATCCCGTTCATCACGGTATCGTCAGGGATTGCTTTCATCTGGATCAGGTCAAGAGAATGCATATTCTCGACCTCGGCATCTTCATGGATCATGATCCTGTCAAGGCGCAGCCCCATATCAAAGATGACAATATCCTTACCGCACCGAACCGCGGTCATATTCCGGCCGACTTCTTCGTATCCGCCGACGGTAATTACTTCTATTTCCATAATTGAACCTCTAATCGTATTTTTGTATCATCGTGCGAGTCTCTCCGGTGATATATGTCCGCACTCTCCGCATATCGCGAATGGTCGGGGCACCCGAGAGGAACATCGCTGCTTTCAGTTGTCTGTGGATATGGTCGATGGCACCTGCAAGTGCAGTATCACTCTCCATCGCGGGTGCGAGGAGCGGGAGTGCCATTCCTGCCATATCAGCTCCGAGTGCGAGGGCTTTTGCAATATCAACGCCATTTCTGACGCCTCCGGTTGCAATAACCGGCCCTCCGGTCTCTCTGACTTCGATCAGGCTTACCACCGTTGGTATGCCCCAATCAATGAAGTCATCACCGAGACGGGTGAGTCGGGGTTCGTTCATCTCCTCTTCCCGTATTCCTTCTATTTTTGCCCAGGAGGTTCCCCCGTGGCCGCCGATATCGATCGCCTTCACCCCGGCATTCCAGAGGAGGCGTGCGGTCTCACGCGAGATGCCTGATCCCGTCTCTTTGATGATCACGGGGACTGATGCATCAGAACAAAGTTCTTCGATTGCACCGAGGCAGCCGGTTGCATCGCGATCGCCTTCCGGCTGGATCGCCTCCTGAAGGAAATTCAGGTGGATTGCAATTGCATCAGCATCTATCATGGAGACAGCTCCCTCTGCCCATCCAGTACCATGTTCACGGAGCTGGACTGCCCCGATATTGGCTGCGATGAATGCTGTTGGCGCCTCTTCCCTGACGACTGCAAATGACTCTGCAAGATCCGGTCGTTCAAGTGCCGCACGCTGGGAGCCGACTCCGATGGCACAGCCATATTGTTCTGCTGCCCGTGCCAGACGGCGGTTCACCTCGGTTGTATCGGGATGGCCACCCGTCATCGCTGCAATGAAGAGGGGTGTTGCGAGGGAATGTCCAAGGAACCTGCATGAGAGATCGATTCCGTCCATATCACATTCAGGAAGGGCTGCATGGACGATCCGGATATCTGGGAATCCACTTTTTCCTGCTTCGATATCATGTTTGCTACAGATCCGTAGATGATCCAGCTTCCGGGAGGTGGTTTCTTCATGTCTGCTCATGTATCTGCCCCTATGATGGTGGTTCCTCCATGCTCTGCTCCTGCAAGAAATGCTGCAAGCCGGTCGATATGAAATATCGAAGAGATGATCCCCGCATCTGCGAGGGTGAGGAGCTCCTCAACCTTCCCCCGCATCCCGCCGGTGACATCGGTCTTTTGTGAATTCCCAAGGTTAATTCCATTCAAAGTACTGCGGGTAATTGTCCTGACAACATTCCCGCATGAGAGGACGCCGGGAACGTCGGTTGCCAGACCTACACGGCAGGGGCCCACGCCTTCTGCTATCCTGAGTACAAGCTGATCCCCTGAAACAATACATGCCCCCTTTGCCCGATCCATCACCACATCACCATGCAAAACCGGAACGAGCCCGATTTCTGCCATCTTTGCCAGGTGCCCTGTTTCGAAAGAGATGAGCCTGCCGTTCTCAGCAAGCGATCCAGAGAGTGGATGGATCCCGATCGCATCCAGTCCCGCACCCCGCAGGATTGAGACAACAACAGCGTTTAATCCTGCCACTGCCCTGTGTGTCTCCCCGACACCGATTGCATTTCTCTCCCCGACTCCACCCTGAATCCCAAACCGTTCGGCTTCAGGATGGCCGCATGAACCTGCCCCATGAACGAGGATCAGCGGATAGTCGTGATGGGAGGCGATCGTCTCCGCTATCGTGGTGAGCCGGGTGTGGTCGATCACGCCGGCATTTTCCTTCTCGGTGATCACAGAACCACCAAGTTTGAGTATAACGGTTTTATTCATCTTTTTCTTTCCGTACACCCTGGGTGTCAATACCGGTAATGATTGCACGGGCTTCACATGCCTCGATAGCTCCGGCAACCCGGGTCTTTGCACTCTTTGAACAGAGTGCAAACATGCATCCCCCTCCGCCCGCACCGGTCATCTTCGCACCGAGTGCGCCGGCTGCACGTGCGGCAAGGACAAGTCGGGAGAGTTGTGGATGCCCGACACCGAGTGCCTCAAGGAGTGCATGATTCATATTCATCAGGTTTCCGAGTTCACGCGGATTATTGAAATGGTGCATCGAACATTTCGTCACAGCAGCAATTGCTTCAATGATCGGATCGGCAATCTGCGGCCGGGTCTTCTTCAGGTCGGCAACCCGTGCCACCATCCCCGAGGTGCTGTGATGAGTGAGGCTGTTTCCGATAACAAGCTGGATCTGCGGCGGCGGAAGCCTCCGTTTTGTGTTGCCGGTGATGAGCACCATTCCCCCGACAGTGGAGACGTAGGTATCGGTTGCACTCGCCCGTCCGTTCTGGACATTCTTCTCGACAGTATGGGCGATCAGGGCAAGTTCATCGGCACTCTTCCCAATCTCAAACTCATCGTTGATGGCAAAAAGGGTGGCGACCGTCACTGCGGCAGATGATCCGAGACCGGAAGAACTTGGGAGCTGGGATCTGACGTAGACCGAACCCGATACCCCCATCTGCCGAAAACATTCGGCTATATAGGTAGAATTTGGTTTCTTCTGCCGCTTTGCCTTCCTGACCGTGACCATGACCCGGGGCTTGATCGCCATTGCGATCCCGGGTTTCCCATAGACGACCGCGTGTTCACCAAAGAGGAAGACTTTACCTGGTGCGCTCCATGTTGCCAACCTATACCACCGCAATGGCTGCGTACCCAACGACATCGGGATCTCCGGTCACATCGCCGCTTGTCATATATGTGAGGAGAATGCCTTTCTCGGCACCGAGATCGGAAGTGGCACGGATCATTGTGGCGATAGGACCATAGCCGCATGCCGATATGCCGAGATTTGTGATACGCTGGTAGAGTTCATCGCTGTCGAGTGAGAGGATCGCCTCGATTGCCTTTGAATCAAGCTTTTCTGCCTCATCCCGGGGTATATAATGTGAAAAGTCACTCGATGCGACGATGATTGCTTCTTTCTTTGTCTTCTGAAGTGCCGAGAGTATCCGGCCTGATAATTTTTCTGCCTCTTCCGGGGACTGATCACCCATCAGGATCGGGGTGATCCTGGCACGTGGGAACCGGTATTTAATGAATGGCATCTGGGTCTCAAGTGAGTTCTCGTCTTCCTGGTGAGCATCCTCATCAACTGGAATCTCAAGTGCAAGAGACAACCTCTCATCATTGGTGATGATCCCAAGTGGTGTCTCCCAGGGGAGAATTGAGACACAGGTACGGTACCCACGATGGCTTGGGCCGATAACAATGAAAGTGCCGGAAAAACCTGGATCTATACATCCATAGCCCCGTGCTGCCACAGCACCGGAATAGAGATACCCGGCGTGAGGTACAACGATGCCAAGGGGATGAAGCGGGTCAGTTTTTGTCTTAAAGAACATCCCGAGCACCTGTTCAAGGTGCCCTGGCTCCTTCGGATAAAACATCCCGGCCATTCTACAGTTACGGATCTCCATAGGTATCCCCCACCTCATCTGGCAGTTGTTCTTCAGACTATTTAAATATCGGTCTCAAAGTCTTCCGGGGTGAGCGATGTGGTGACACCGCGAATCCTGAGCATCTCCTTTGCAAGGAGATAGTAGATCATGGAGAGGGCCTTTCTGCCTTTATTGTTTGTTGGAATGACGAGATCGATATTTCGCAGGCTGTTGTTTGTATCACAGAGGGCAATTGTCGGAATACCGCTCTGAACAGCTTCACGAACGACCTGTGCATCGCCGATCGGATCGGTGACGACGACGACATCCGGCTCGACATACTTGTTCAGCGAAGTCTGGTTCAGGGCAGGATTTGTCAGCATGCCCGGGATGAATCGTCCGGTTGCAGCCATTGCGCCGATAACCTCAGAAAATTTGCGTGCCGGGTACTGGCCGTACTGCCGTGAGGTGACAACCAGGATCTTCGGGGCCTCAAACCTGGAGAGGAATTGTGC
>DUKV01000060.1 GCA_013329165.1 Methanocalculus sp.
TTTTTTTTTAACTGGCCCCCCCCCCCCCGGCTCCCCCCCCTCCCCCCCCCCCGCCCCCCTCCCGTCCGGGAGGTGGGGGTCCGGCATCCCCCCAATTCCCCCCCCCCCCCGTTTGGGGGGTGACAAGGGGGGGGACATGGGGGGGGGGCTCCCCCCCGGCAGGGGGAGCCGCGGGGGGGGCGGCCTTTTTGCCCCCCCCGGCACCCCCGCCGATCCAGGCAGCCCGCTCGATCATGGGGGCGATCGCCGGGTGCTGCCGCCGGGAGCCGAACGAGAAGACCGGCCGCCCGGCAGCGAGGGAGACGATATGGGCGGCGGCGGTAGCAATACCCGAGGCATGGCAGAGAAAGCCGAGGAGGGCTGTCTCGAACCGTGCGATATCCCGGTAGTACCCCTCGATCACCATCACCGGCTCGCCTTCATAGAAGATCGATCCCTCGGGCATCGAAAAGACCGTCACCGGCTTGCCGTCAAAGAGCTCCATCACCGAGTCGAGCCCCGCCAGGATGCCAAATCCGAGCGGAAGCGACGCAACCGAGACCTCCATCACAACGAACGGGTTCACCCCTGCCTTCTCAAGCACCGCCTCGCAACGGGGGAAGTAGATGTCGGTGCAGCCACCGCTCTGTATCAGATCAGGATCAAGACTCCCAAACCGGCTCATGGAAGTACAGATGAACGCAATCGGATAGAAAGATTGCGAAGGGTACCGGGGAGAGGGGAGGGGGGACATAGGGGAGTAGATGAGAATATGAGTCTTAACGTTATAGCCCTCTAAAAAACCGAAATATGTATATTCAGAATTAAAGGAGATGATTAGAGATATTCGTAGAAATCAACAGGATCAATTTTTGCCAACTTTAACACACCCCTTAAGGTTCCGATTTTCAATTCGCTATGTAATGGAACAACAGTTCCTATCTTTCCTGTTAATGTCATCTTGGAGAGTCTCACATGGCTCCCGGTTTGCCCACTTATCCCAAATCCATATTGTTTTACGAGGATTTTTATAACCATCTCACCTGAGATAGGTTTATACCCGGACACCTTCGGGCACCTCAAATGTGGTAATAATTGGCCGCCTGAAATCTTCCAGTGGGAACTCTTCAAGATACAGCTCAGTTGCTTCCTTAAGATTTGCAATGGCTTCTTCGATTGTAACACCCTGGCTCACAGTTCCCACTTCCGGGCACTCTGCGACATACATGTCATCATCCTTAAAGAGCACTGCTGTGAAAGTCTTCATGAATGTATCACCATGATTCATCTTCCTTTATAGATGATAAGAGTGTCCACGGTCCATAGTAACAAAAAGGCTCTCTTCTGAGAGGGGAGTCATCATCAACCCCCCAACTGCCAGTGAAATACCAGGAACTCCTTATGGAGCAACTACCCCCCCACACCATTACCAGAGAACGGTCCCAAATACTAATAAATACTAATTACCACTAAATTAGTAGTTAGCAGGAATTGGAAAAATGAAAAAAGTCCAGAAACCCCCTCCCGAGAATAATCAGCAATCATCGCAGTATGCGCGAGCCATCTGCGGAGATGAGGGGGTCGAAGACGAGGTGCGCGAATATAACCGCAGGTACCTCTCCTTTGACGAATTGACATACAGGGTACCGGATCAGAAGAGAAGAGAACTCATCTGGCACCTGATGAAGGCTCACCGGAGACTTCAGTACGAGACGATCCCCTATCCCCCGCTCCCACTCATCTACTCCCTCACTCCCGATATCGCAAAGAACCTGCATACCTATGACAGGTACCTCTCCGGTACACTCAGGATCAAGAGCAATGAGATCCGGCCGGAAAAATACTACATCATCAACGCCATGATGGAAGAGGCGATCGCATCAAGTATCCTTGAAGGCGCTGTAACTACACGCAAGAAAGCTCAGGAGCTGCTGATCTCAAAGAGAAAGCCAAAAAGCACCGATGAGCAGATGGTGGTCAACAACTATGAGGCGATGCAGTATATCCTTACTCAGAAGGATGAGCCGATCTCCCGGGAAATGATCTGCGAAATTCAGCAGATTGTCACACACAATACCATCAATACAGAGGATGTCGGGGTATTCCGGGATAATAACGAGATCGTCGTTGCCGATGCCACAACCGGAGCAATCCAGCACACCCCACCGGATCACCGGGAGATCGGGGAGATGATCGGAGCCTTCTGCAGGTTTGCCAATTATGATGATGAGGAAGCAGGGAAACCAGATGGTATCTCTATCCACCCGATCATAAAGGGAATCATCCTCCACTATCTCATCGGGTATATCCATCCCTTTGCCGACGGCAACGGGAGGACTGCCCGAACCATCTTCTATTGGTATCTCCTCTCACGGGGATACTGGCTCTTTGAATACATGGCAATCTCGCGGGCCATCCAGAGAACGAAAAAACAGTACGCACGTGCCTACCAGAAGACCAGACATGATGAGATGGATCTGACCTACTTCATCAACTACAATCTCTCCTGCATCAACGAAGCCCTGCAGGATCTGCTTCACTATATTGAAGAGAAACAGGCAGAACAGAAGAGGGCCCGATCCATCAGCCGGAAGGTACCGGGGATCAATGAGCGGCAGGCAGATATTCTCCGCACCATGATTGAGCAGGCTGACGAATATTTCACCATTCGCCAGATCATGCAGATGCATGCCGTCGTCTACGAAACAGCACGAACAGATCTGCTCACGCTTCTGGAGAGAGGATTCATCAGGAAAGAGAAGAGAGGGAAAGCATTCGTCTTCATCTTCAATGAGGAGAGCGGCCTCTGGATATCTCCAGGTGTCTGCCTTCCAACAGGACTTTGATTACAAAACCGGATGATACATCATTCACTTCGCCAGGATAAGGACTGTTCCTGAAGCTCGGGAGCAGTATACGTATTGCGATACTGCCTGAGAGCCCCGGCCCAGGAAAGGCGAAGCGGTTTACCCTCTCCGGGTTTCTGTTTTCGAAGGAGCGAGGCAATAAAATCCTTTACCTCTTTCCGATTATCCGGCGAGAGTTCCTGTATGAGATCTTCAATTTCTGTCATATAAGGTGCAATTCCTGGATTGGACACTAAATGATGCCAGATGAAACATTCAGATTATGCGTATCAATTGTATATTGTCCAATGATAACAAGATTGTTTCTCTTCAGACAATGATATGCACCAGAATCATCACCACCCAACGACTAAAAACTACTAATTACTACCAGATTAGTAGTTGGTAATATCCATTCACCGGAAAATTACGAAAGAACGTCAGGACTGATAAACCCCCAAAAACAGCCCTATTCAAAAAACAGGGGAGAAGACCTGCCCCGCCAGATGGTGAAGGTGACCAAAACCATCGGCCGCACAGAGCACTGGAGCAAAAAGCCTCCCCCAGGAGGGTAATTATCTCTCTCGGTATAAGAGGCTATGTATCAACTTCATCAATACAAAATGATGCACAGAGAACAGTTGGATGGATGAATCCCACACAATGAGGCTTCCTGACTGTTGGGAAAAGCTGTTGGAGATCTGCTTCCCCGGAGTAAGAAATACAAATGCCCCGGATGTCCAGAGATCCATCAACCTTATTATGAAGGCAGGAGAGGAGAGATTATGGCAGGTTTTTCAGATTGGATGGATGGCCGGGTTCAGACGCTCGGCTGGATCGATATGGGGCTGGTGAAGCTCAGCGTCTTTGCGTTTGCGCTCATGGTAGCAAAACTCTGGGAGCCGATCCTGAGTCTTGAGTGGTACTGGTATGGAATCATCTTCGTTCTGGCAGCGGTTCCGCCGATCTTCAGGATCTTCAGGCAGAGATAGCCCCCGGAGAGTGAAATCCGGCTTTCTCATGCAGCATCCGGGATGCCGGACAGATGTATTCCGCAAAGGCAATCCGAAATCCCCCCTCAGCCCTCAGATCAAGATACTCCGGATCTATCATCATCACCCTGGAGAGTACCAAAAACCATCTCATTCAATAATCCTGAAGTGAAACACTACTTCAGATGGCAGATTACCTGGGGAAGGAGCAGAAACCATGCTCGGAATAATTGGTGGGACAAGCCTCCTCTTTGCGGACCTCCCCCCGCTTGAAGAGAAGGTGATTGCAACACCGTATGGAAAAGCAACCGTTTATTGCGGGGAGATCTGCATGGTGCCACGCCACCAGAACACCCTGCCCCCCCACAGGATCAATCACCGGGCACACCTGGCGGCACTGAAGATCATGGGCGTCGACCGGATCGTGGCATTCGGATCAGTCGGATCCCTGAGGGTGAAGTACCCCCCCGGCTCGATCGTCATCCCAAAAGACTTCATCAGCTGGGGCGGCATCCCGACATTCCACGACACCACCATCACCCACGTGATGCCCGGTTTCGATCAGGATCTGATCGTCGGTCTCAGCACCATCCACCCGGATATCATGATCGGCGGCACCTATATCCAGACGATCGGCCCCCGGTTCGAGACACAGGCAGAGGTACGGGCACTTGCAAAGATCGCGGATATCGTCGGGATGACGGTGGCAAGCGAAGCTACACTCGCAGCAGAGCTTGGCATGAAGATCGCCGCCATCTGCACCGTTGACAATTATGGAAACGGGATCGGCGACGATCAGATCAGCTACGACACTATCGTCGCTGCAGCAAAGGAAGGAAGCAGAAGGACGAGCATCATCCTTGAGAGGATTGTAAAGGAGTTTGGATAAGCATGATACCATTTAACGAACAGACATCGATTCTGATCAAAGGCGCCACCCATAACTGCAGAAAGACCGACATCTTCATCGATGAAGGAAAGATCCAGGCAATTGGAGAGGGGATCCGATCAGAGTACAAAGGCACAGCCGCATTTGAGATCGATGCGGGAGGCGACATCGTCCTGCCGGGGCTTGTGAACACCCACACCCACGCGGCAATGACTCTTCTGCGGGGATATGCAGACGACATGATCCTCTTCGAATGGCTCTCACAGAAGATCTGGCCACTCGAAGCACACCTCACCGGAGACGATGTCTACTGGGGGACACGGCTTGCCTGCCTTGAGATGATCAAAACCGGAACCATCGCCTTCAATGATATGTACTTCTTCATGGATCGGGCAGCAGATGCCGTCGAAGAGTCCGGGATGCGGGCATGCCTCGCTCACGGCTTCATCGATCTCTTCACAGAAGAGAAGCGTGAAGCAGAGATAAAAGCAACCATCGATCTCCACAACCATATCAAATCCAGAAACAACCCAAAGATCACCTTTGCCACCGGCCCCCATGCCCTCTATACCGTCTCGCCTGAAGGGCTCACCTGGTGTGCCGAGTACGCAAACGAGCATGATGCCGGCATCCATATCCACCTCTCGGAGACGAAGCAGGAACTCGATGACTGCATGAAGAACAACGGTGTCCGACCAGCCGCATACCTCGACAAATGTGGTATCCTGACCGACCGGACCGTCGCCGCCCACTGCTGCTATCTCGATGAGAGCGAATGCGAACTGCTTGGGAAGAGAAAGACCGCAGCATCCCACAATCCCGCAAGTAACATGAAGCTCGCAGGTGGAAGAGCAATCCCCTATAAGACATTAAAGGATGCAGGCGTTCCGGTGAGCCTTGGAACAGATGGCTGCGCCTCGAACAACAACCTCGATCTCTTCGAGGAGATGAAGATGGCAGCCCTCCTCCAGAAGTTCGCAACAGGTGATCCGACCATCCTCCCCGCAGCAGAAACAGTCGAAATTGCGTCAGGAGCCGGTGCTGAAGCACTGAGAACGGGCGGCGGCACCATCGCACCCGGATATGCCGCCGACATCATCCTGGTCGACAGGAACGCAATCTGCAATGCCCCCTTCCACAACCCAATCTCAAATATCGTCTATGCCTGCGGCGGGAACTCCGTCAGATCTGTCATCTGTGATGGCGCCATCCTGATGCATGACCGCGAGATCCCGGGAGAGGACGCAATCCTCGCCGGTGCAGAAGCAGCAGCAGTCGCACTGGTGGCCCGGAGAGAAGAAGAGATAAAAAACCAATCCTGAAAAACCACTTTTTTTAAAGATCTTATCCGCCACCTGCCGGGGGAAAGAGGACGATGATATCGCCGTTGTTGAGTCTGGTATCAAGACCATCGAGAAAGCTGATATTCCGGCCGTTTATCAGTATATTCACAAAATCCTTCAGCTCCCCCCTTCCATCCCGAAAGATCTCATCAGACAACCCCGGGTACTTCTCCATAAGAGTTGAGAGGAGATCGGAGATGGATGAATTCTCCTGCATCTCCTCTGTACACTTTGCATCCATGATATTCCTGAGCGTGGCAAATGCCTTGACAGTTACCTGCATGCTGAATCCATCTCCCTGTATATTCAGTCTGTTCCTCTTTCCCAAAACCCCGCGGTGTATCAGAGGGATCAGCCCCGGTTCACCTCCGGACAGGGAACCGGGGGGATGCAAAATGATTATGCAAGACCAAGTTCACGCAGCTTCTCCTCTGTTGGCACACCCTCTGCATCCCAGCCCCGGACACTATAGTACTCACTGAGAAGAGGTTCACGCTCCCAGACCCGGCCCTTCGGACCGCCTTCCCGGAGTGGTTCGGTGAGCAGGCGTTTTGGGAGGGTATCATCTGCCTTTGTATAGCCGACCTTGATATTGAAGAGCTTCTGGAGGTTCCAGATCCGCTCTCCGATCCTGATGAACCCGGCGGCATCGAGATCAATTCCCATTGTGGCGGCGGTCAGATCGGCATAGTCGGTGGCATCAAGGGCAAATGATGTAAAGAGACACATGCCTGATGCATCAATAGCTGCCGAGAGATCCTGGAAGATCTGCACCCACCCGGCTTTACCCTCACTGGTGTAGGGATCAAGCTTCTCAGGTGCACCGAGCACCTCGGGGGAGATCATATATCCATAGACATGATCCCCTCCACGGTTTGATGTCGCATAGGAGAGGCCATGCCCCTGCAGCCCACGGGGATCATATGCCGGAAGCTCCTGCTTCTTCACACTCATCGAAAGCTCGGGGTGGCCGTGCCGTTCGGCAAAACGGTATGAGCCATCGGTCAGCTCAGCGCCAAACCCTTCCCGGAGACCGATCTGCCTGACCAGGTCGACAATACCAGCAGTATCTCCAAATTTCGGCCCATCTTTGATATAGCCCTTCTCCTGCATCTCCATGGCACAGGCAATGGAAGCCGGTGTGCCGATCGCATCAAGGCCGAGCTTGTTGCATTCCCATGCTGCTTTAATGACAGTATTGAGATCGTCAATCCCGAGATTTGCCCCAAATGCCCACATTGGCTCATATTCAGGCCCTTCATTGACGACACCATCAACGTCACAGATACGGGAACACTTCACAATACATGCGAAACACCCGGCATTCTTCTTCAGGACGGTCTCTGCCATCCGTTCACCGGAGATATTCTCAGCATTCTCGAAATGAGCGCTCTGGAAATTCTTCGTCGGGAGGATATAATTCTCATTGACGATATTGACGAGAACGGCAGTTCCATAATTGGTGAGCGCCTCACAGATACCATTCTCCTGAATTTTTGTTCTGATACGCTCTTTTACGGCATTTAACCGGTCTTTATCGGCCTCATCGATCCGGAGATCGCCTGTCGCAACAACGGCCTTGACGTTCTTCGAACCAAGTACCGCTCCCGCACCGCTCCGGCCTGCTGCACGATCATGATCGTTGATCACACAGGCAAGGAGACTCTTCTTCTCTCCCGCCGGACCGATACAGGCGATCTTTGCCTTCTTGTCACCAAGATCCGAGAGGAATGCATCGGTTGTCCCATGAACATCCATGCCCCAGTACGAGGAGGCATCCCGGAGTTCGGCGGCACCTTCGTTTAGGTAGAGATAGACCGGCTTTTGTGCTCTCCCTTCAAAGACAACAGCATCAAATCCGGCTTTCTTCATCTTCCACCCAAACGTTCCGCCACTGTTTGCCGACATCAGTGTATTATTGAGCGGAGATTTTGTGCTCACCTCGTACCGGCTGCCAAGAGGAATACCAGTCCCGGTCGTCGGACCGGATGCAAAGACGAAGATATTCTCAGGTGAAAGCGGATCAACGAGGGGATCCATTCTGTCCGAGATGATCTTTGTTCCAAATCCACGGCCGCCGAGATAATCTCTCTTGAGTTCGGCGGGTGTTTCCTGAATATCGATCTTCCCGTGTGTGAGATCGACCCAGGCAATCTTTCCGGCATATCCATCCATCTGTGTCATAACCAATACCTCCTGTAAATGAAGGACGGGAAGTAGACTCAGTTATCTATGCCCACCCCTCAGGGTACCTGACGGGCACCCTGATGTGAGCATTAAGTTGATTAACTTAATAAGGTTTTGGATACGGCAGGTTACAGCACAGGGAGATGC
Source organism: Methanocalculus sp. (assembly GCA_013329165.1). Lineage (GTDB taxonomy): Archaea > Halobacteriota > Methanomicrobia > Methanomicrobiales > Methanocorpusculaceae > Methanocalculus > Methanocalculus sp9912u. Next base: position 8,384 of record DUKV01000060.1, read on the forward strand.
GCTTCGCAATGAGCAAAAGGAGCCGTAATTGTAAGATGTAAGCTTCAAAATCATTCTCTGGAGAGAGGCAGAGAGAGACCTGGCCGGGAACCCGGCTTTTGGAAACTATCATTCCTGGCTCTTCTCCCCCATGAGAATCGCCCCAATGAGATAGAAGAAGAGGGATGTGAGAGCCATCTGGATAAAAAGGCCTATCGAAAGGGCAATTGTGAACCAGATACCATATCCGGTTTCCCCGGCAGTTCCAACCAACGCTGCAATCGCATCAAAGAGCATCCCCGGAAGCGGCAGCCGGTCTGCAAAGAGTGGGAGCGGGCCTCCGTCCCGGATTTCAGGATTGACAAAGAAGGCAAAGAAGAACGGAATCTGAAGAACGGATCCAATGGAGAGTACAGTCAGCCGGATCTTTTGGGAGAGCTGCTCCTTCCAGAGGATATAAGGCAGGAGAAGGGCCGTTACAGAGATCAATCCATATGATCCGAGGATGGCAAATGTCAGCCCCATATCGGCCGGGCCCTGTGGGTACTGCATATCTGCCAGAAGACTGCCGCCAATTGTGCCGAGAAATGCCAGAAGAAGAACGGCTACATACAAATTCTGCCGGGAGCGAAACTGCACAACCATACCGAAGAGTCGATAGAGCAGAAACGGAGAGAGGAGAATCGCGGCGAGTGCAAGGAGAATGCGATAGACCATCCCAATCACCACCGGCCCATCAGCCACCGGTATGAGAAGAAGAGCAGTACAGCTCCCGTTGCAAGCGAGACAAAGGCCGCCCGATCGATTGAGAGGGAATGGAAGACCCGGATACCACAGAACGTCAAAATGACAAAGACGATGACCGGCAGCACAATCATATGGGTATTTGGAACGAGAAGAGCCGCCCAGGCCAATGGAAAAACAACAGCAAGAGCATAGATGGCGGTTTTCATCGTCATCTCAAAGCTTTTTCTCACATCAACAAAGAGCAGGAAGAAGTGCTCGATAAGGCTCGTTCCAAGCAGGACAACTGCCCCGGTGAGAAGCCCGCCAGCAAGGACAATAATGAAGGGAAGAAGAAAGAGGAAGCCACCGGCACCCCCCTCGTGAAGCATCATCAAAAATGATACGCAGTAGACGAGGATCACAATTCCGAAGTACAGGAGGAGATCCTTCCGGAGCGGTTTCTGTTCAATCTGCTGAAATGAACGGAGGATGGTGTTGAATATGGTTTTTGATGACATAGAGTACTCCAAAACCACGCTCAGGACTTCAGGTTCGATTCACGCTTCATTGCCATGTACATGCCAGCCATACCAAACAGGAGACCCACATAAAACATCATCCCCGCAAAACCCCGCTTTGCACCTTCCTCCCAAATCCCAATACAAAAAACCATTACCATCAGGATCAACAGGAACACCAGGATTTTGAGAAACATGATCAGACGCCTACGATCCATGGAACACCCCAGATATACCTGCCTGCATGCGGAAGATCTCCATTATTCTTTCCTCCCCTGTGAATCCTTTAATCTCCAGAGTCCGTATATGCAGAAGATCAGGATAAAACCGACAATGTTTGGGATTACACCCTCCATCAGCCAGCCAAAATCCAGCTGGAGAAGAAACGTTCCTGCCAGAAAGACAGACCAGATGAGATAGCCGTAAAAACTGCTCTTCAGTAGTGTTTCATTGTATCCCGGGCGGCCAAAGATATCCTCCCGCCTCATGTTAAGAATGCCGAAGAACCCGACAATAAACGGAATGGTCCCTATAAGTAGCCATTGGACAAATGATCCGGGCGAGAGTACCGAGTAAGGACCATGAAAAGTAAAGATCGTATTGAAGAGGATCAGAACCAGCACCAGAAATGCAACGAGGAAAACCCCATACAGGAGAGCAATCCTTCTCTCTGGGTCCTGTGTTTCCTCTTTTCGATCACCGGGAGCCGCCAGATTGGAATCAGGCATCTGCATCCCTCATAGATATCACGTAATGAAACCTTGATCTGATCTCTATTATACGTTCTGTCCCAATCAGCAAACTGTTGATCACCTCCGAATAATCTCCTGCAGCACCGTGAGCGTCTCGGCGGGCGTTCCCTTCCTCCCGACCAGCAGCACCTCCACCCGTTCGAGGAGCTGCCGGTAGTACTGCTGCCGGAGCTCTGCCTTGTATCTGCTCTTCACCAGCAGGTGGGGGTTGAAGTACGAGTTCGTCTCCAGCAGAAAGAGCGCCTCTTCAGTAGAGAGAACTCGTGTCTCCTCTGCATCAGGTGTCAGGATCAGGATGCGCCGGAGTGTGGTCAGCGGAAAGATCCGACCCTTGCCAATGGCCCACCGGAGATCCACCACCGCCCGGCCTTCGGCATCATAGTCGGATCGTTCCAGGAGCGGGGCAAACTCTGGCCAGGCAGCCGCCAGATCGGATCGGATATAGAAGTTCTTCTCACTCGAGTACGCAAGCGCCTCATCGCCGAAGATCCGAAAGAAGAACCAGTCATCTGCGATCACCCGGACAGCCGGGTCGAGGAGGAACCCGTACGTCTGGGTCGTCTTCCCGGCACCCGAAGTCCCGACAATCGCAAACCCCTCGCCACGGCGGTCAAGGCAGGCGCCATGGCAGGAGGCGATCCCGTGGCCGTCCTCAAGGATATCCCCGGCCAGTGCAAGGGCTATTGACTTGATCCACCCGTAATAGGTCATATTGAAGAGGAAGGCAGTCTTTGAGGCGGGATCGTACCGTACTGCATTCCCGGGAAACGCAGGATTTTCCAGGACATACAATCGCCCGTGCGATCTGATCGACTGGGATGCAAAGAAGAAGTTCTCAGAAAACCGAAGCCGCACGTGATTGGAATCTGTGAGCAGCTTGATACAACAGCCATAGATCTCAGCTCTCACTTCATACAGCTTTGAGTGGTTCAAAGCAGCAACAAGCGTTTCCTTCTCAGCCGAATCGATCAGAACAATCTCATACCCCATGATGAGGTAGTTGAGCCCTCAATTGATATGAATCTCCCCCCACGAAGAGAAATAGCAATACTCACTAAAATCACCCCGATAGAATCCCTAAGAACTGAAGCTACAGAATCGGTGACGCAGGAGATCAGGCACCCGAAAGGTGAGGAGGATGATCACGGGGGGGAAAGAACACCCTAATCCATGTACAATCGTCATTAAAACTGAAATAATAAGAAAAAAACCCACTCAAGCCGAAATAATGTAGGGAGTAGATACACCCAACGGGAAGGTGGAGAGACGAAGAGATCAGCCTCAGGCCGTCTCGACCTTCTCGGCATCCTGGAGGCCGAGTTCTTCAACTGCCTGCTGCCGCATCTTGAACTTCTGGATCTTGCCTGAGATCGTCATCGGGAAACTGTCGACGAACTTGTAGTACTTCGGCACCTTGTAATGAGCAATTTTTCCCTTGCAGAACGCCCGGATATCCTCCTCAGTCAGAATATCCCCGTTCTCGACCTTCACCCATGCCATCAGCTCCTCACCGTATTTGATATCAGGAACACCGATGATGTAGGCATCATCGATCTTTGGGTGGTGGTGCAGGAACTCCTCGATCTCACGGGGATAGATATTCTCGCCGCCCCGGATCACCATCTCCTTCAGGCGGCCGACGATCCGGATGTAGCCTTCCTCATCCATCACGCCGAGATCCCCGGTATGGTTCCAGCCATTTGGATCGATCGTTGAGTGGGTGGCGCTGGGATTATTGTAATAGCACTTCATCACCATGTAGCCGCGTGCACAGATCTCTCCGGGCTCACCACGGGGCAGAAGCCGCCGGGTCTGTGGATCGACGATCTTCAGCTCCGCATGCGGCATTGCCCGGCCAACCGTCGAGACCCTCCGTTCCAGCGGATCCTCGACGGTGGACATCGTAACCCCGGGTGAGGTCTCGGTCTGGCCATATACGATGACGATCTCGGACATATGCATCCGGGTATTCACCTCCTTCATCACCTCGATCGGGCAGGGTGAGCCAGCCATAATCCCGGTACGGAGCGTGTCAAGCTTGTACACATCAAAGTCAGGGAGCGAGAGTTCCGCGATGAACATCGTCGGGACACCGTGGAGTGCGGTGCACCGCTCATCCTGAACAGCCTTCAGCACCGCCTCGGCATTGAAGACCGGGGCCGGGAGCACCATTGTTGAGCCATGGGTGACGCAGGCGAGGTTTGAGAGGACCATCCCAAAACAGTGGTAGAACGGCACCGGGATACAGAGCCGATCTTTTTCAGAAAACCGCATCCCTTCCCCGATCACAAACCCGTTATTTAAGATGCTGTGATGGGAGAGGACGACACCTTTCGGGTACCCGGTTGTTCCCGAGGTGTACTGGATATTGATCGGATCATCAAACTCCAGCACCTCCTCACGCTCCTTCAACTCTCCGGGGGAGATATCCTCTGCCATCTCGTGGATCTCCTTCCAGAGGAACATCCCATCCTTCGGCTCATCTCCAAGGAAGATCACATTCTTCAGGTACGGGAAGGTATCCGAGTTGATCCTGCCGGCCCGCGACGATGCCACCTCAGGGCATGCCTCATAGAACATCCCGAGATAATCCGAGGTCTTGAACTGCCCCTGGATGATCAGGGTCTGCACCTCGGACTGTTTCAGGGCATACTCAAGCTCATAGGTCCGGTATGCCGGGTTGATGTTGACCATGATTGCACCAATCTTGGCGGTTGCGAACTGGACGATCACCCATTCCGCATAATTCAAAGCCCAGATCGCCACGCGATCCCCGCGCTCCACCCCAAGGGCCATCAGGCCGCGGGCAACAACCTCGACCTCATCAAGGAATTCCCGGTACGTATACCTGATGCCCTGATGAACCGAGACGAGCGCCTCGGTATCCGGGTATTTTACTGCGATCTGATTGAGCATTGCGCCAATCGTCTCTCCTCGCAGGGGTATATCCGACACCCCGCATGTATAGCTGCCTTCCACCATTCCTTAAGACGTACCGGCTCCAGAGGAAAAAAGATATCGAAATACGAGTTCGTAACTTATAAATTACGATACAGCCATTATTACAAGACAGGATCGGGGTCGTGGCCTAGTCCGGTATGGCGACGGGCTCCAGCGGTCTTGGCGTATGATGAACAATCGGGTCTGCTGATCGATTGAGATGATGACCCGTTGGAGCGCTGATGCTGATGTATCCGCTCATATGCTTGTCGGAGAGACCCGTCGATCGTGAGTTCAAATCTCACCGACCCCACCTTTCATTCTTCTAAAAAACGCTCTTTCTTTTATAGATCTTCGATCCATAGTTAAGAACAAGGCAGGAACTTTTGTATGTATTCAATAGGTGAAGCTTTAGTTGGCGATGGGCCTGAACTGGCACACATTGACCTGTTAGTAGGAGACAAGAACGGGCCGGTGGGATCCGCATTTGCAAATGCTCTCTCACAGCTCTCGGCAGGACACACCCCGCTGCTCGCAGTGATCAGGCCAAACCTTCTGACAAAGCCGGCAACCGTCATCATCCCGAAGGTTACCCTGAAGAAGGGCGAGCAGGTGAAGGAGATGTTCGGGCCCGTGCAGGCAGCAGTGGCAAAGGCCGTTGCAGACTGCCTCGAAGAGGGGCTCTTCAATGGCATCAACATCGATGAGATCGTGATCATCGCCAGCGTCTATCTCGCACCGGATGCAGAAGATTACAACCGGATCTACCGGTACAACTACGGGGCCATGAAACTCTCACTCTCACGGGCATTCGAATCCTTCCCTGACGAGAAGACGATCATCCACGAGAAGGACCGTGCAGCACACGGCGTCATGGGCTTCAAGGTACAGCGGCTCTGGAACCCTCCATACCTCCAGGTTGCCATGGATCTTGTTGACATGAACCAGGTCGGGCGTGTCTTAACAGAACTCCCGCAGAACGACCACCTGATCATCGAAGCAGGTACACCGCTGATCAAGCAGTTCGGCCTCTCCGTCATCGGCGAGATCAGGAAGATGAGGCCAAGCGCCTTCATCATCGCGGACCTAAAGACCCTCGATACAGGCAATCTCGAGACCCGGATGTGCGCAAATGCCTCTGCTGATGCAGTCGTCATCTCCGGCCTTGCCCCGATCTCGACCATCGAGAAGGCAGTCCTCGAAGCACGGAAGACCGGCATCTATGCAGTTGTCGATATGCTGAATGTCTCCTCACCGCTGAACCTGGTGAAGGAGCTTGCCAAGATCAATGCACTCCCGCATGTCATTGAGATGCACCGTGCAATCGATGCTGAAGGGAGCGACTATGCCTGGGGCGATATCCCGGCGATAAAGAAGGCAGCAGGCGGAAAGATCCTTGTGGCAACCGCAGGCGGCATCCGGGTGAATGTGGCAAAGAAGGCACTCGCCTCCGGGGCGGACATCCTCGTTGTTGGTCGTGCCATCACCGCAAGCAAGAACATCCACCATGCGGCAGAAGAGTTCCTCGAAGAGATCGATTCAGAAGAGATCGACCAGTTCCGTATCATGACGGACTTCTAACACTCTTTTTTCACCCCGAAAAACCCTTTTTCAGGAGGCATAGCCTCTTGGCAGAGGCGAAAAGAGTTCACCAGAGAAAAAAATCTCCGAAAAAATAGCAGGAAATATAGTCCCTAAAAATGAGGATCTCTCCTCACTTCACTCTTTAATCTCAACGAGGGTCACTTCAAAGACGAGCGTCTGCCCGGCGAGGGGATGGTTTGCATCGAGGGTCACTGCATCATCGTTGATCTCGGTGACACCCACTTCAATAACCTGATCTTCGCCGACCTGCACCTGGAAACGGTCACCGATATTCGGAGTGACATCCGGTGGGAACTGGTCCTTTGGCACCGGGAAGATCAGCTGGTCGTTCCGCTCACCATAGGCCTGGTCTGCGGGAATTTCAAGCCGCCGGGACTCGCCGGCTACCATACCTTCGATACCCTGGTCAAAGCCGGGGATCACCTGCCCTGCACCAACTTCAAACTCGAGTGGTTCACGCTCAAGTGACGTGTCAAAAACCTCGCCATCTTCGAGTGTGCCTGTATAGTGGATCCGAACAACGTCTCCAATTGCTGCTGCTGTCATACCTGAAGGCGTGTGGGTCGATATTATAAGTAAGAATCGGTCTTCCCAACGCTCCCTGAAAGAGAGAATACATAATCAATGAGTGCAATTCTCTCAGCATGGAGAAAAATCCTCTGCTGGTACAACACACAACCGCCCATGATTACCGGGAGAAACCCTTCGACCTTGCAATCCTCCCACTGGGCTCGCTTGAGAGCCATGGTGGCCACCTGCCCTTCGCAACTGACGCCTATACTGCCGCCATCCTGGCAGAAGAAGTAGCGAAGCAGATCCCGGGGGCAGCCGTCCTTCCGGTCGTCCCCTACGGCGTATCCGAACACTACCGTGACTTCTCCTTCACCGTCTCGCTCAGGTTCGAGACAGAGATAGCAATCATCGGGGATATCCTTGAATCCCTCCACCGGGAAGGAATCAGGCACGTCTTCATCCTCAACGGCCATGACGGTAACATCGCACCGATCGAGATCGCATCGAGAAAGGTAAAGGTCGCCCATCCCGGGATGAAGATCGCCACGCTCGGGGCCTGGTGGGAGACGATCGCCCCCCTCCTCCCTGAGGGATTCTTCGAGGTCTGGGAAGGTCTTGGCCATGGCGGCGAAGGAGAAACATCAATCAGCCTCGCACTCTTCGAAGCACTCTGCCAGATGGACCATGCAGCAGGACGGGTACCGGAGCTCCCGGATTTCGGTGAGATCAAATGGCTCTTCTCTGAGATAACCGATACCGGGGCAACCGGCGATCCCACGAAAGGGAGCCGTGAGAAGGGATTTATCATGAAGAAGGTGCTCGTCGATGCGATCGTCCGGATGCTGAAAGAACTCAATGCAACAGGCTGGAATTACGGATACAAAGCCTGAGATCAGATCGGGATCTTTGGGTTCAGGAGCACTTCATCCCCGCACCCGTGAAGCGAGACGGCAGCCAGCGCACCGATCACCCCGCGGCCGCCGGCGATCCTGATCCCTGATGCCTCTGCCAGTGACTTCGCCTCGTCGATATCAATACGATCAGATCTCGCTTTTGCCCCATAGGCGAGGAGCCGTTCAGGACGGGAGAGGCCGATCTTCACCGCAATACCCCAGTGCGGGGATGACGATTCTCCGGCAATAAACGAGGCTGCCTGGTCAATGATCCCCGGAATCTGGTGCTCTTCTGCTGCAAACTCGATCAGGCTGCATGAGTTGCCTGCCGTCTTCTCGGCAATCGCAGGCGAGAGCATCGCGACATGATGTGCAATCGGCATCACGCCATCCATCCTGCCGATATGCTGGAGGAGGGCATAGGCGAGTGCAAATGTCGCACCGTTCCCTTCAGTATCGGTATCATCGATCCCGATCGCCACCAGCCGGAGCGCCTTTGTATAGACATACCCCTCAACGATATTGCCGCTTCTGCGGGTATGCACCGCCTGCACACCGCGCGCACGTGACATCATCTCGGTCAGGGAGTATGAAGGTCCCCCAAACGACCGGATCGTCTGGATGATCTGATCACCATCCTTCCTGATTGCAACAACACTCACTGCCGGGAGTGGAGAGAGGCCGACATCCGCGGAAACATTTCCTAAATGCCCGCGTTCACGGAGGAGGGTCCCATCCCTCCGGACAGTGGAGAGGGCGCCGCCTGCCCGCCCGTGGTGGTGGCGGCAGAAGGCGGCGCAGCCTGAACTCATGCACTCATGGTAGATCTCGACGAGATCCTCATCACAGGTTGTGAAGATCCGTTTGCAGAGCGTCCGGGGGAGGGCAGTCCGGGCAATATAGCGTGCAGGCTCCCTCCCTCTCCCCGGAGCATCGAGAAGAATACATTCTTCCAGAACAAGGCGGTTCGTCCAGTCCTGTGCGGTTGATCTTGGGATACCGATCCGGCGGGCGATCTCAGCCACAGTAAAAGAGCCTTCATCCAGCGTAATTCGACGCATCATGGAGAGGATTTTATTCCTCTTCTCAAGCACCCCGGTCATATGCATCTCTGATGAAGTTAAGATCGGCGAGGATCGCACTGGCGGTCGGATAGGGGCCGGCACCTTTTCCGATGAAGGTCACCTGCCCCGCCAGATCGCAGCAGACGGAGATCGCATTCAGCGTCCCATCCACGACAAGCGGGTGATCAAGTGAGATCACGCGGGGTGAGACCCGGACCTGATTTTTCCCAGGCAGGATCTCACCGATCAACCTGATCGTCGCACCTTCGGCCTCGGCAAGGCTGAGAGCTTCGAGCGTGATCGAATCGATCCCGGTGATGGCGACATCATTCAGCGTGACATCCATCCCAAGGACCGTATTTGCAAGGATCACCAGCTTGATCGCAGCATCGATCCCCTTCACATCAGAGGTCGGGTCCGCTTCGGCATACCCGAGATCACGGGCCTCCTGCAGCGCCTGCGGATAGGTGAGCCCCTCATCCCGCATCCTCGTGAGGATATAGTTGCAGGTCCCGTTTAAGATGCCGTGGAGCGATTGAACCGTATTGCCTGCGAGACCCTGCCTGAGCCCGGAGACGATCGGAACCGCACCGGCAACGGTCGCCTCATAGCCGATCATCACGCCCTTCTGGTCGGCAAGCGCCTTCAGCTCATGGTAGGCACAGGCGATCGGCCCCTTATTTGAGGTGACAACATGTTTCCCCATGGCAAGAGCTGACCGGATCGTCGAGAGGGCGGGCTCCCCTGTATCTGCATTCGTGGGCGAGACCTCGACAAGGATATCAAATGCACCTGAAGAGAGGATATCAGCACTACCGACTCCCGTATCCCCGCAGAGACCCGTCTTCTCCTTCCGGGCAAGCACCTCCGGGATATCGAGGCCATCTGGATTGATGGCGGCAGAGCGGGAATCTGCAACAGCCGTGATAACAAAGCCTGTCTCAACAAGCGCCCGTGCAAGCCCCTGCCCGACTGCACCGAACCCGATGATAGCGAGCCTCATTCCATACCCCCGATTGGTTCAAGAATGAGAATATCTTTCTGTTCTGCGACTTCACGGAGGATTCTGACCGCATGGAGCATCTCCTCGGGAGAGACGGCACGAAGTGTAATCTTGGCAGTTGATGGCTCGTCGATGGCGGGCATCACCATATGCAGCTCTGAGACCTCCGCAAAACCTGTCTGATCGATACGGTCAACGGTATCGGTGAGATCGGTATGCATCAGGTGGCCGATCATAATCAGCGACTGTTTCTGGAGAAGCCGCTGCTTACCGATCCTGACAACACCGCACCCACGTTCACGGAGGGCTTCGATCAGAGCATCAAGCTTCTGTTCAGCGAGTTCAAGGACGACATCCACTTTCAGGGTGTTCTCGGAAGTCGTCTGATCACGCTGGTGAATGATCGTAATGATATTCCCGCCGATATCCGAGATCGGTTTTAATGCTCCAAGCAGCTGGCCCGGAGTATCCTTCAACTCAAGCTTCATCGAGATCTGCAACGCCCATTCCACCTTATAGTTATACTAGTCGTCTGCTGGTGATAAGAAGGATTCGGAGATCAAAAAAGAAGTTATTTCTTTGAGCCCGGTGCGCCGACAACAATCGGGAGCGAATATGCTATCTCACCAAGCAGCTCACCGGGGAGACCCATCACCATCTCGCCATCGGCAATACCCGAGTACTTCCGTGACCCATCGCAGCCAAGCGAGATATTCGGCTTTCCGCTCAAATACACCGTTGCAGTCGCATCAGAACAGACCGACTGGATCCCGGACATCTCCGAATAGATCCTGCCGCCCATCCGGTACAGGATAGCCTGTGCCAGCTTCAGCATCGAACGCGGCTCGGCAATGATCAGCACTACATGCGGCGAGAAGGTGGCTGATTCCAGTGGCGAATACAGGGTGGCATAGGTATCGCCTGCAGGCAGGTGGGGGACGTTCTCTATCGTCCGGCGGCAGGCAGCCCAGCTCTCGTATTTGCCGAGGGCAAAATAGAACTCGCCGGATTTGAGGGAGGGCGTCCGTTCCCGCAGTCCAAGCGCCCAGGCGCCGCCCATGCAGGCATGTTTCTCAGCGGTTGCATAGAAACATTTCCCCTCATTTCGTGCCAGTGAGATCATCTGGCAGTGCCTCATCTGCCCGTTCGCCTCTTCCATCCCCTCGGGGATTTGCTTCTCAGATCCTGCCAGCTTGATGGCAACCGGAGAGCCTTGCAGGCCGAGTTGTTCTTTCAGCAGTTTTGATATCGCAGCAAAATCCAGATCGGTTCGCATCTCATCCATATCGTTCACACCCCTCCATTTTCTACAAGACCCTATTTATCCTTCAAAGGATAAATCTGATGATCAAAGCCGCCGCAGTTTCTGCTCGACCTTCTCAAAGAAAGTCCGTTCGCTTTTGACAAAGAGGGCAGGATCAGCCGATCTTGTTACCTGGATCGAACCGGAGAGGCCAAGCGGCTCCACCTCGACCCCATCGATGACCAGGTTGGCGGGCTTTGTACTCTCGAGGCGGATCTCGATCTTCCGGTCTGTTGAGATGATATGAGGGCGGGATGAAAGCATATAGGGGGCGAGCGGGACGATCAGCACCCCGTCTATCCAGGGATCGACAATCGGACCTCCCGCACTCATCGCGTATGCGGTTGAGCCGGTCGGCGTGCTGAGGATGATCCCATCGGCACGGAATGTCTCGGCAACATCCCCGTCGATTACAATCGAGAACCGGAGCATCTTTGCAGGCCGTGAAGTGACGATCAATGCCTCATTGAGTGCATCTCCGACAGGGCCGTGATCGCTCTCAAAGGCAAGGCGCATCCTCTTCTCCACCGGAAAGCCCGGTTTGAGGGCGGTGAGGAACTCAAGTGCATGGCCCCGCTCGAGATCCGCGAGGAACCCGACCTCACCCCAGTTGATACCGATCACCGGGAGTTGCGGCTGCATCTTTGCAACAGCCCTGAGGACAGTCCCGTCCCCCCCGACCGCAACCACCAGATCTGCCCGGCCCGGGAGCTCTTCAAAGGAGATTCCGCCATCCCGCTTCATGGTTTCGGCAGTATCGTGTTCAATGAGCACCATGTGCCCGGCCATCCTGAGGTCATCTGCAAGCGTGCCTGCAAACGCAATCGCTTCTTCGCGATCGATCCGTGAGACGATGAAATACCGCATTCTTCATCTGAGATACTCGATCACTTTCCGGTGGATCACCGTATTCGTCGCTACCATACACCCCCCGACAGAGACATCATCGGGGAAACTCACCGGACCGCCATCCGGTGCCGATACTACCCCTCCGGCTTCTGTGCAGATGAGCATTCCGGCGGCGGCATCGGTGATCCTGAGGGTATTCCTGAGATCGATAAATCCATCAATGCGACCACATGCGACATAACAGAGTTCGAGAGCTGTTGCACCAAAGAGACGCCACCTCCGGATCTCGCTGCCAAGCCGGATGATACTGGCGGGGTCAAACTTCTTCCCGTACAGGCTCATCGCACTTGTATGCAATGACGAGACCTTCGATACGGAGACCGGCACTCCATCCAGAAACGCACCGCCGCCCCGAACGGCATAGAACTCCTCACCTGAGGCAAGATCCATCACGTACCCCTCTTTCATCTGCCCATCAGTAGCATATCCAAGGGATATCGCATAGAAAGGGATGCCTGCAACGGCATTATAGGTACCATCGATCGGATCGAGGTAGATCGTCGCCTCTTCTCCCGGCAGATCAACATGACCGGCCTCTTCGCTGATCACCCGTGTGCAGATGCCTGCCTTCCTGAGATGATCGAGCACAAGCGACTCGGCAACATCATCGATCACTTCGGTCGGTGTCTGATCCGCACCCATCCTGATCTCGGCTCCACCCTGCCCGGTACCGACGAGATCACGGATCTCTGCACGGAGCGGAATGGAGAGCTCCTGGCATGCGGCAAGGAAGGGCGTTTTGTTCATCACTGCGTTGTCTTTATGTTCTTTAGATTCAATAAATTACTCCTGCGAGAAAATATCATGAAAGAACAGACAGAAGTTGGTAAACTCAAGGAAGGCCGCTACATGGTTATTGACGATGAACCATGCAAGATTCAGAGCATCTCCACCTCAAAGCCAGGAAAACACGGTGCCGCAAAGGCACGGATCGATGCAGTTGGCATCTTTGATGGTGTGAAACGGTCGTTTGTATCACCGGTCGGAGCAAAGATCTATGCCCCGATCGTTGAGCGGAAGAGTGCCCAGGTCATCTCGATCGCTGCAAATACCGTCTCCTTCATGGATATGAAAGACTACTCAAACTTCGAGCTGAACGTCACAGACGACCAGCTTGAGCATATCGAGCCCGGCAAGGAGATTCCCTACATCGAGTCACTCGGTAAACGGAAGCTTGACATCTGAATATGCAATCCTTCTCAAACTCTCTTTTTGCCGATGCCGAAGCTTCGTATGAGGAGGCACGGTATGTGATATTCGGGGTGCCCTATGACGGGACGACCTCATACAAGCCGGGCACCCGTGCCGCCCCAAACGCAATCCGGGCGATCTCGTACAATTTCGAGCCATACATGCCCGAGTACGGATTCGATCTCACAGAGATCCCCTTCACCGATCTCGGAGATCTCTACCCGGCGGTGGATCCGGAGATGGTGGTCGATCAGGTTGAGGATACCGTCTCGATGATCCTCTCTGATGGAAAAGTGCCGGTGATGCTCGGCGGAGAGCACTCGGTCACCATCGGTGCTGTGCGCGCAGCCATGCCGGAATGGTATGTGGTCTGTGATGCACATCTGGATTTCCAGAACGAATACCGGGGATCCCTCTATAACCATGACTGTGTCTCGGCACGTGTCCGCGATCTTGGTATCGGGAATATCATCATCATCGGTGCGCGGAGCGGATCGAAGGAGGAGTTCAAAGCAGCAGGACACCACCGGATCTATACGGCAGACGAGGTCCATGATCGGGGAATCATCGCTATCCTCGATGAAGTGAAAGCAGCCATTGCAGACGATCCCATCTACCTCTCGATTGATGCGGATGCCATCGACTCATGCCTCACGCCGGGCCTCGGGACACCGGATCCCTTCGGGATCACGCATTGGGATCTCAGATCCGTAATCCGGGCGCTTGCAGGTCAGGCAGTGGCATTCGACTATGTCGAGGTGCTCCCAAATGATTCGGAGCAGACTGCCGCGGTTGCCGCAAAGATGATCCGTGAATTCATAGGCAGCCGCGAGCATGCGGCGAAGAAGAAGAGATGAGACGAACCCTGATGACAAACAGATCAGGCATTCCGAAAATGATCGGAATAGTTTTGAACGGGTTCGAATCAAGACCTTTTTATCCTCAAGATTCCATGTAAGAGTGGTGTCTTGTGAGTTTACGAGACTGGATTATTCCAAACGATCATGTCTTCTTTGATATCTTCGAGCAGCTCGCGGATACTACAACAGAGGCTGCACGCCTGCTTGTTGATCTTATTGATGACTATACCAATATCGAGCAGAAGGTCAAAGCGATCAAGAAATTCGAGCACCAGGGTGATGCCCTTGCTCACCGGGCATATGCCGAGCTGAACAGGAGCTTTATCACCCCGCTTGAGCCCGAGGAGATATCACGGCTGACAACAGCCCTGGATGACATGCTCGATTTTGTTGACGGTACCGCCAGGAAGATGCTGACCTATGGGATTGAGGAGACAGACCCCTATATGAGGGAATTTGCCAAGATCATCTATCTTCAGTCGAGCGAGGTCGCAGTGGCAGTACGGGAGGTTCGGAATCTCAAAAAACCTGAGAATCTCGAGAAGAAATGCATCGAGATCAACCGGCTCGAGAACCTGGCCGATGATGTCCTTGCCCATGCAATAACCGATCTCTTCAACAATAATGATGCGATCCGGATCATCAAGCTCAAAGGGATCTACGAGAGCCTTGAAGAGGCAACCGATAAGAGTGAGGACGCAGCAAATGTCCTTGCAGATATAGCAATACGTCATTCGTGAGTTTTTATGGAGTTCCTTATCATTGCGGGGATCGGACTTGCCCTCCTCTTCAACTTTGTAAACGGGTTAAATGATGCCGCGAACTCCATCGCCACTGTGATCGCCACCAAGGTGCTCACCCCGCTCCAGGCCGTCGGGCTGGCCGCTTTTTTTAACCTCGTCGGTCCGTTCCTCTTCTCGACTGCCATTGCAAAGACGATAGGAAAAGGGATCGTCGATCCCGCCATGCTCACCCCTTTTGTCCTCGTCACCGGCCTTGTCGGGTCGGTCTTCTGGGTCTTCTTCTGTTCTCATTTTGGCATACCGGTTTCAAGCAGTCATTCACTTGTCGGTGGGATCATGGGTGCCGGTATCGGGGCAGCAGGTTTCTTTGCAGTGATGTGGCCGGACTGGAATACCATCATCCTGATGCTCGACATTGCGCTCTTCGGCGCAGTGGCAGGTGCACTGATATTCGGAGCAATTGCATATTATGCAGGAGATAAAAAACCGATCTATTTTGGCATTGGAGCGCTCATCGGGATCGCGATCATCATACCGGTCTCCATGTTCCTCGACATCATCGAGATCAAGGGAATCCTTGCCATCGTCTTATTCATCGTCGTCTCCCCGACCCTCGGGTTCATCGCCGCCTATGCGTTCGCCGCCTTTATCATGCGGTACTTACGCAACGCCAGCACGCCACAGCGTATGAACTATATCTTCAGGAAACTCCAGATCGTCTCGGCATCATTCCACGCCATCGGTCATGGGAGTAATGATGCACAGAACGCAATGGGTATCATCACCGCCATACTTCTTGCAGGAGGCTTAATAACGGTCTTTGAGGTGCCACTCTGGGTAATATTCGCCTCCTGTGCCGCAATATCGCTTGGCACGCTCCTTGGAGGATGGCGTGTCATCGATAAGCTGGCAAACAGGATCACCCGGATCACCCCTTATCAGGGCTTCTCGGCATCCACATCCGGCGGTCTTGTCCTCTCGGCGATGACGATGCTCGGCATCCCGGTCTCGACAACCCATGCAATGAGCGGTGCAATCATGGGTGTCGGCACCACGCAGGGGTCAGCTGCCGTCCGGTGGGGGGTTGTGCGGGAGATTGTGATCGCCTGGATCATCACGATACCGGCAGCGGCTCTCGTCTCCTTCTGCTTCTTTGCGATCGCCTCACCCTTCTTCTTTTGATAGGGCATAGCGGCAGAGGTCCCGGAGAACGCAGGTTTCGCACTGCGGTTTTCTGGCAGGGCAGACCTCTCTCCCATGCCGGATCAGCAGGTAGGTGATCCCGCCCCAGTGGGATTTCGGAAAGAGCTTAGTCAGATCCTGCTCGATCCGATCAGGGTTTGCCGAGTCCGAGAAACCGATCCGCTGTGCAAGACGGCGGACATGTGTATCAACTGCGATTCCTTCATCGATCCCAAAGGCATGGTTTAAGACGATATTCGCAGTCTTCCTCCCGACACCGGGGATCGTCAGGAGCTCGTCCATTGTAGCCGGCACTCTGCCCCCGAACCGCTCGACGACTGTCCTCGCCGCACCGGTGATATGCCGGGCTTTTGCATGGAAAAACCCGGTTCTGTGGATGATCCCCTCCACCTCCTCCAGATCCGCACCGGCAAGTGATTCGGGTGTCGGGAAACGTGCAAAGAGAGAGGGCGCCACCTTGTTCACGGTGGCATCGGTGGTCTGGGCAGAGAGGATCGTCAGGATCATGCACTGGAACGGATCCTGGAAATGCAGAAAACTGTTCTCCGTATGGGGATAGCGATCATTCAGGCGTGAATAGATCAGAAAAGCGGTGTTTGGGTCCATCTCACAATGGGGTAGCGCAGATTCGAACTGCGGTCAAAGCGTCCCAAACGCTCTAGGATGGACCAGGCTACCCTACTACCCCGCGACCTTACTAAATTGAGGGTCTATCTAAAAAAGAGTATCGTTTTATCCGCATATCAGAAGGGGAGAACGGAATTTGACTTCTCTGCAACAAGAGTGCCGTTAAATGTCCCCTCTTTGAGCGCTGTTACGATATCGCCAGGTTTTCTCCCATCCATCACGATGAAGGGGATGCCGCTCCGCTCAACGATCTTGGCTGCCACCAGATCGACGATCATGTTCGATCCCGCGCCCATCCGCTCCTTCATGATGATCCGGATCAGGTCATCGGGGGTGATCATCGAGTACCGCTCTGCCGTGGCATCTTTCCTCGGATCAGCTGAATAAATTCCATCCACCGCTGTCGCATTCACGAGCAGATCTGCTCCAACCTCCTCTGCAAGGACTGCAGAGACTGCATCGGTCGTCTGGCCGGGTGTAACCCCCCCCATGACGACGATCCGCCCGTGAAGCGCTGCCTGCTTCGCCTCACGGTAGGTTGCCGGAACGGTTGGATAGGCAGCATCGCCGAGTGCTGCGATCAGAAGAAACGCATTGATCCGCGTCACCATGATGCCGATTTCATCTGCGGTGCCCTCATCAATGCCGAGGCTGCGGCAGACCGTTATGTACCGGCGTGCCTCACCTCCCCCTCCACAGACACAGAAGACGGAATAGTCCTGTTGAATCTCCCGGAGCACTGCTACCCATGCACTGAGATTATTCGACTCAAGTGTGGGTACGAGAACCGACCCGCCGACCGAGATAATTACCTTCTTCATGGTACCGTATACATTTCATCATGGATCACATATAATGCCGTGTTCCACAGAGTGGAGAGATCAAAACGGGGTGAATGAGGAGAGATGAAGGAAGCACGAATGTGGATTGGAGAAGATGAGGCGATACGCTGTTGCCTCTGCCCGCACGGGTGCCTGATCAGGGAAGGAAGCCAGGGCATCTGCGGGGTTCGCGGGAACCGGGACGGGAGACTCTATGCGCTGACCTATGGGAAGGTCGCCTCGGTGGCAATCGACCCAATCGAGAAGAAGCCGCTCTTCCATTTTCTCCCCGGCACCACCACCTATTCGCTCGGGGGGATCGGCTGCACCTTCCGGTGCCGGCACTGCCAGAACTGGGAGATATCGCAGGCAGGGATCGACGAACTCCCGCTCCGGCAGATCGGGCCGGAAGAGGGGGTCTTGCAGGCAGAGCGATCCGGTGCCGCGAGCATCACCTGGACTTATAATGAGCCGACGATCTGGCATGAGTATGCCCTGGATATGGGAAGGATCGCACGAGAACACGATCTGAAGACGATCTATGTCACCAACGGCTACATCACCGAAGAGGCATTGAACGAACTATCGCCGATGCTCTCTGCCTTCCGGGTGGATCTGAAGGCCTTCAATGATGACTTCTACGCAAAGATCTGTGGAGGCCGTCTCCAGCCGGTGCTGGATGCCACAATCCGGGCAGATGAGCTCGGTATGCATATCGAGACGGTGACACTGGTGATCCCCGGCGTAAATGATGATCCGGGCGAGATCGATGCCATGATCCGCTGGGTGATCGAGCACCTGGGCCCCGATACCCCGATGCATTTCACCCGCTACCACCCTGATTACCGGATGAGCGATCCCCCCGCCACGCCACTTGCAACGCTTGAGCGGATCTACCATCGGGCCCTGGAGCTCGGGCTTGAATATCCCTATCTTGGAAATATAGCAGGATCATCATACGAAGATACCCGCTGCCCCTCCTGCGGGGCAGATCTGATCCAGAGAAGAGGATTTTCTGCCGGGTTGGTGGGGCTTGATGGTGACCGGTGCAGGAACTGCGGCCACAGGATACCGGTCGTGCTTGGATGACCCATGAACCCCGATTCCTTGTGGACCGGATGCTTGGGCCCCTCACCCGGTACCTCCGGCTCCTCGGCTATGATACCGGAAGCGCCGACTCCCTGCCCCCCGGAAACCCAAAGGAAGATACCAACCTCCTCCAATGGGCAGAACGGGAGGAGAGGATACTCCTCACCCGCGACCGTGAACTCGCCGGCCGGGCCGGGGGCCGGGGGTTCTATATCGGGGAGAAGGAGATCCTCGATCAGCTCGCATTTCTGAAAGAACGGGGGCTGATCGACCTCTCGGTCCGGCTGATCCGCTGCTCGATCTGTAACAGCCTCCTCGAAGATGCTCCCGAAGAGGAGATCCGGGGTGCGGACTATGCACCGACAGGAGAGAGAGGACCCACATTCCGCTGGTGCCCCTCATGCAGGCGGCTCTACTGGATGGGATCCCATACCGATGATATCATCGGGCGGATAGATACGCTCAATCAGCGATCTGAATAGGCCCCCTGATTCTCCCAGTATTCGTACTCGGACTTCCATTCGTTCTTGTTGGAGCGGACGAGCTCGATCATATGTTCCCGCCGGATCCGGCGCTCTTCCTCCTGCTCGGGATAGGTCCGCTGCTCCCTGATGGCCGCGGCGAGATCGGCACCGAGTGCGGTTGCTGCCGGGATCGCCGCATCCACAGCA
The DNA here is from genome assembly GCA_013329165.1 of Methanocalculus sp. Lineage (GTDB taxonomy): Archaea > Halobacteriota > Methanomicrobia > Methanomicrobiales > Methanocorpusculaceae > Methanocalculus > Methanocalculus sp9912u. The sequence continues at coordinate 27,794 of DUKV01000060.1, forward strand.
GCGGGGTCTCCCATGATATTCACGCCAAGCGATCCGACGGTGGTGCCACCGAGCATCCTGATCACGCCGTTCTGGTACTCCGCCACCTCTTCGGCAAGAGCTCCCCCGGCAGTTGAGAGACTGCACCCGTATTTACCGGAGAGCCGCTGGCAATGCACGGCATCGGAAAGGCGGTCGAAGACGGTCTTCAGCTGTGCAGTCACCGAGTTGATGTAGACGGGAGAGGAGAAGATGATCCCGTCTGCATTGAGAAACTGATAGTAGACAGCCTCGAAATCATCGTCAAGGACACATTCACCAGTGATGTGACAACTCCCACATCCGTTGCAGTACCCGATATCCAGCTCACCGATATCAATCACAGTGGTTGTGGCACCTGCCCCTTCCGCACCCTCACATGCGGCAAGGAGGAGTTGTCTGGTCGAGCTCGAGGAAACCCTCGGGCTCCCGTTGAAAGCAAGAATCTTCATGAAAGAGAGATTCCGGTTCTATAAATATAAAGCTTTGTATTCGTTACTTATTTAATAGTGATGGAGGAAGTATACTACCAGTATGAGCAGCACCCATCCACCTTCTTTCGGAGACACACGTGAAGCGGGTATCCTGATCACAGAAGAGATCCGGATGCAGGTGGAGATCATCCGGGGCTATCTCGACCAGCTGGACCGGGGATGGATCGAGTCGGAGACGATGAGATCATTCCTGAGACGCCACTATCGTTGACACCATCTCTAGAGCTAATACCACCCATGATCAACAGGTACAGCACTGATGAAAGACTTGATTGTTCGTGGAGCACGGGAGCATAACCTGAAGGATGTCACCGTCATCCTCCCCCGGGACCAGCTGATCGTCATCACCGGCGTCTCGGGTTCAGGGAAGTCCACGCTTGCCTTTGATACCATCTATGCCGAAGGGCAGCGGCGGTACGTCGAATCCCTCTCTGCATATGCCCGCCAGTTCCTTGGCCAGATGAATAAGCCCGATGTCGATGCGATCGAAGGGCTCTCCCCCGCAATATCGATAGAACAGAAGACCACCTCGAAGAATCCCAGGAGCACCGTCGGGACGGTCACCGAGATCTATGACTATCTCAGGCTCCTCTTCGCACGGATCGGGGTGCCGCACTGCCCCGAACACGGAACCCGGATCGAGTCCCGATCACCCCAGCAGATCGCCGACACCATCGCAGCACACGGGGACGGGATGGTCACCATCCTGGCGCCGGTTGTCAGGCAGAAGAAGGGAACCTATGCAAAGATCATCAAGGATCTCGATTCTGAAGGGTTCTCCCGCGTCAGGGTGGATGGGATCATCCAGAGAACCGACGAGGAGATCCCGCTTGAGCGGTATGTGAAGCATGACATCGAGATCGTCATCGATCGGCTCGATCCCGCCGAGACCTCCCGGCTCGCCGAGGCATGCGAGACCGCCGTGAAGCGATCGGGCGGGCTCGTGATTGCGGCCTTTGAGGACGGATCCGAGGAGACCTACTCTGCCACGATGGCATGCCCGATCTGCGGCTTCTCGGTTGAGGAGCTCCAGCCCCGGTTCTTCTCATTCAACAGCCCCTTTGGGGCATGCGAGACCTGCAATGGTCTTGGATTTCAGATGCGGTTTGATCCCGAACTGATCATCCCGGATAAGGATCAGAGCATCGCAGACGGTGCGGTGGCATTGTACCGGAACTTCCTCGACGGGTACCGGATGCAGTATCTTGGATCTGTTGCCGAACATGCCGGGTTTACGATCCATACCCCGATCCGTGACCTGACCGAAGAACAGCTCCATACCCTGCTGTACGGATCAGACGACCAGATCAGATTCTCCATGAAGATGAAGCGGTGGGATGCCGAATGGTCACATAAAGGTGCCTGGGAAGGGCTGATCCCCCAGTCTGAACGGCTGTACCGGGAGACGAAATCCGAGTACAGGCGGGAGGAGCTTGAGAAGTTCATGCGGCTCACCCCCTGCCCCTCCTGCGGGGGATTGCGGCTGAAGAAGGAGGTGCTCGCTGTCAAAATCCACGGATACTCGATAGCGGACGTGACCGACCTTTCGGTCGGAAAAGCACTCGCCTTCTTCACCGATCTCCCCCTCACGCCGAAGGAGGAGGAGATTGCACGGCAGGTCAAAAAGGAGATCCGATCCCGCCTTCTCTTCCTCGAACGGGTGGGACTATCGTACCTCACCCTCTCACGGAACGCAGGCACCCTCTCCGGCGGCGAAGCCCAGCGGATCCGGCTTGCCACCCAGATCGGATCAAACCTGATGGGCGTCCTCTATGTGCTGGACGAGCCCTCGATCGGCCTCCACCAGCGGGATAACCACCGCCTGATCGAGACCTTAAAACACCTCCGCGATCTCGGCAACACCGTCCTCGTCGTCGAGCATGACGAGGATACGATCCGGCATGCAGACTGTATCGTGGATATGGGACCGGGGGCGGGGATCCACGGCGGCGATATCATCGCGATCGGATCCCTTGATGATATCATCAATGCAGAAGACTCCCTCACCGGCCAGTACCTCTCCGGCAGGATCACGATCCCGGTACCGAAAGAACGCAGGCTGAAAGGTCCCTGTATCAGGCTCAATGGATGCACCGAGCATAACCTGAAGGATATCAACTGCGAGATCCCGATCGGCCTCTTCACCCTCATCACCGGGGTCTCTGGATCCGGCAAATCAACGCTCATCTATGAGACCCTGTACCCGGCGCTGATGAACATGATCCACGGATCCCGGAAGGATACCGGCGCCTTTGCATCCCTCACGGCAGATGAGGAGATCGACAAGGTGATTGTGATCGACCAGAGCCCGATCGGCCGGACACCGCGATCGAATCCCGCCACCTACACAAAAGTCTTTGATGAGATCAGAAAGATCTTCGCCGAGACGAAAGAGGCGAAGATGCGGGGGTATAAGCCGGGGCGGTTCTCTTTCAATGTGAAAGGGGGGCGGTGCGAGACATGCCAGGGTGACGGTACCATCAAGATCGAGATGCACTTCCTCCCCGATGTCTTCGTCGAGTGCGAGGAATGTAAAGGAGAGCGGTATAACCGCGAGACACTGGAGGTCCGGTACCGGGGGAAGACGATCGCGGATGTCCTGGCGATGAGTGTCGAGGAGGCACGGAACCTCTTCGAGAACATCCCCGCAATCAGGCAGAAGCTCGATACCCTCTGCCGGGTGGGGCTTGGGTACATCAAGCTCGGGCAGAGCGCCACCACCCTCTCCGGCGGCGAAGCGCAGCGGATCAAGATCACCCGCGAACTCGCAAAGCGGGCAACCGGCATGACCCTCTACCTCCTGGATGAGCCGACAACCGGCCTCCATTTCCATGATGTCAGCAAGCTGATCTCGGTGCTCGACGATCTTGTGGAGAAGGGGAACACGGTTGTGGTGATCGAGCATAACCTCGATGTGATCAAGTCCGCCGACCATATCATCGATCTCGGCCCCGAAGGTGGTGATGGCGGCGGGGAGATCATCGCGGCAGGGACGCCTGAGGAGATCGCAGGTGTCCCGGAGAGCCATACCGGCCGTTTCCTCAGGCCGCTCCTTGAACCATGATCGATACCACCCATATTCCCGGGGAGCCGGGTTCATACCTCTTTCTGGATGAATCCGGCACCGTCATCTATGTCGGCAAGGCAAAGAACCTCAGGAAGCGGGTGCAGAGCTATTTTACAAAGAAAGGACTGGATCCAAAGACCGCGGTGCTGGTTGATGCGATCAGATCAGTTGATTTCATCGCCACAAAGGATGAGACAGAAGCCCTCATTTTAGAGAACACGCTGATCAAGCGGCACCAGCCGAAGTACAATATCGACCTGAAGGATGCAAAGAGCTATGCCTTCATCCACATCTCCGGGGATCCATTCCCCCGGATCGGGATTGCACGGAAGGCAGGGGCAGAAGGGAGGTACTTCGGCCCCTTCGTCTCGGCCCGTGAACGGGACCGCCTCCTTGCGATGATGAAGAAGATCTTCGGCCTCCGCTCATGCAGGCGACTCCCAAAACGTGCCTGCCTCAGGTACCATATCAATACCTGCCCGGCACCCTGCATCGGAGAGATCTCTGAAGAGGCCTATGCAGAACGGGTGCGGCAGGCAGAGGAAGTCTTAAAAGGAAGGACAAAGGAGCTGATCCATGAACTGAAGGCCGGGATGGAGCGGCTATCTCACAACTGCGAGTATGAGTCTGCAATCACCATCCGGGAGACGATCACCGCCCTCGAACATCTTGCAGGACGGAGGATGGCCACCCGGAGATACACAAGCGAAGGGGATGTGATCCAGTACCGGATCACCGGCGGCGAGGTCTTCCTCCTCCTCTTCCACCAGAGGAACGGGACACTGCTCGAAAAAGAAGAGTTCCGGTTCGATGAAACGCCCGGTTTCCTCTCCGAGTTCCTTGTCCAGTACTACAGCGATCACGAGGTGCCGGGGGAGGTGATCATCCCGGAGACGGTGGATGAGGCGATCGCCGGGTACCTGGCAACACTCCGGGGGAAGAGCGTCACCATCACCATCCCGAAGCAGGGGGCAAAACGCGAACTCCTTGATCTTGCTGCAAAGAACGTCGATCTCACCTGGTTCTCAGGGAGTGAGCGGGTGAAGGCACTGAGACGGGCGCTCCGGCTGGCTGCTGATCCCGAGGTGATCGAGTGTTTTGATATCTCGCATCTCTCCGGTACCGCCGCTGTCGGAGGGATGGTCAGGTTCGTTAGCGGAAAGCCGGATAAGCGGGGATACCGGCGGTTTTCCCTGAAGCGTGCGGTCGGCGGGGATGATCCCGGATCGATCCGGGAGGTGGTTTCGCGGCGGTACTCACGGCTGGTTGCAGAAGACGGGGAGATGCCGGATCTGATCGTCATCGACGGCGGAAAAGCACAGCTCTCGGCCGCATATGCCGAGCTGAAGACACTCGATCTCGATATCCCTGTCATTGCGCTTGCAAAACGGGAGGAGGAGATCTATCTCCCGAAACTCCCCTACCCCCTCCCGGTGCCTGCTGACGATCCCGCCTCCCTCCTCATCCAGGAGATCCGGGACGAGGCGCACCGGTTCGCCATCAGCTATAACAGGATCAAACGAAGAAAGAAGGTGATCCCATGAACTTCACCATCCATGCGGACTTCAAACCGGCAGGCTCCCAGCCCGATGCCATCAAAGGCTTAGCCAGCGGTTTTTCCGAGGGGATGAGGAAACAGACCCTCCTCGGGGTGACGGGGTCGGGGAAGACCTTCACGATCGCACACCTGATCACCGAACTCCGGATGCCCACCCTCGTCCTTGCGCATAACAAGACACTGGCGGCACAGCTCTATAATGAATTTCAGGACTTCTTCCCTGAGAACCGGGTCGAGTACTTCGTCTCCTACTATGACTACTACCAGCCGGAGTCCTATCTTCCACGGAAAGACCAGTATATCGAGAAAGATGCGGATATCAACCCGAAGATCGAGCAGATGCGCCTCTCCGCAACCGCCTCGCTCCTCTCACGGAACGACACCATCATCATCTCCTCGGTCTCCTGCATCTACGGCCTCGGCAACCCCGAGCATTTCAGGAACCTCGGGTTTGAACTCCGGTGTGGTGAGAAGGCACGGCAGCGGGAGATCATCGAGCGGCTGGTTGAGATCCAGTTCGAGCGCAACGACACCGAACTGATGCCGGGGAGGTTCCGGGTGCGGGGCGATACCATCGAGATCATTCCAGGATACTTCAATGATATCATCAGGATCGAGCTCTTCGGTGACACGGTCGACCGGATCTCAGAGATCGAGAAGACGAGCGGGCGGCGGCTCTCCACGATGGAGTACTTCCATATCTACCCCGCCCGCCATTTCGTCACCCCCGAAGACGAGCGGAAGCGGGCGGTTGCATCAATCCGGGCCGAACTGGACGAGGTGCTCCCGACGCTCGGGATGATCGAGGCGCACCGGCTGCGGCAGCGTACCCTCTTTGATATCGAGATGATCGAGGAGACCGGGAGTTGCAAGGGGATCGAGAACTATTCACGCCATTTTGACGGGAGATCCGCAGGCGAGAAGCCGTACTGCCTCCTCGACTATTTTCCGGGTGATTTCCTGCTGATCATCGACGAGAGCCACCAGACCCTGCCGCAGGTGCGGGGGATGTTCAATGGAGATTATGCACGGAAGAAGAACCTGGTCGAGTACGGGTTCCGCCTCCCAAGCGCCTTTGATAACCGCCCCCTGAAGTTCCATGAATTTGAGGGGTACATGAAGCAGGTCGTCTTCGTCTCTGCAACCCCCGGTAGCTATGAAGCAGAGCATGCCGAACAGGTCGTCGAGCAGATCATCAGGCCGACCGGCCTCGTCGATCCGGTGGTGGAGGTCAGGCCGATCGACGGCCAGACCCGGGATCTTGAGAGGGAGATCCTCCACACCATCGAGCAGGGGGACCGGGTGCTCGTGACCACCCTCACAAAGAAACTGGCCGAGGAGTTCACCGATTATCTCATCGGCAGGGGCATAAAGACCCGGTACCTCCATTCCGAGATCGTAACCCTCGAGCGGACCGAGATCATCAGGCAACTCCGGCTTGGCACCTTCGATGTGCTGGTCGGGATCAACCTGCTCAGGGAGGGGCTGGATATCCCGGAGGTCGGGTTCGTCGGCATCCTGGATGCAGACAAGGAAGGGTTCCTCAGGAACGAAAAGAGCCTGATCCAGACGATCGGGCGGGCTGCGAGGAATGCACACTCCCGTGTCGTCCTCTATGCAGACAGGATGACCGACTCGATAAAGCGGGCGCTTGCCGAGACAGAACGGAGGCGGAAGCTCCAGATCGCCTTCAATGAAGAGCACGGGATTGTGCCCGAGACGATCAGAAAGCCGATCCGGGAGAAGGAGGTCGAGGGTGTCGAGCTTGCAGAGATCCCGCAGGACGAGATCCCGAACCTGATCATCCAGCTCGAGTCAGAGATGCGTGCCGCTGCCGAGTCGCTTGATTTTGAGCATGCAATCGAGCTCAGGGAGCAGATCCGGCAGGCACAAGAGAAGATGAAATGATCCGGCTATTCGCCGGTATAGAGATCGCTCTTCTTGTCGCCATCCTCTTCGGGGATGATGATCAGGGCGAGGATATACACCAGTATTCCCCCGCCACTGGTAAAGAGCGTGGCAACAGCCCATCCGAGCCGTACCAGAGAGGAGTCCCATCCGAAATATTCTGCAATCCCGCCACAGACTCCTCCAAGGAGCCGGTTTGTTTTTGACCGTGTCAGACGCTTCTCTTCAGCCATTGGTACCTGTTTGAGCATACATACAGATGTACATTGTTTTTCTTCCGGGAAGAGCTCATTACCATCTGAGATCAGATAGATCAGCATGAATACCGAGGAAGAGAACTGCACAATCGACAGACTGCGAGGTCTCAGAATGGAGATGCCCGAGACATATGCAGAAATGGAGGCAGAAGCAGCATCAAAAGTAACGTCAATACTCTCTGTGTATCCAAAAGCAGAACGGATGTATGATCTGCTGGTGACCGATGACGAAGTTCGTGCGTACTGGCGGATGACAAATTACTTCACCGTCCGCCAGCTTGGAATGAATGATCATGGAGAGACGCACGCAAAGATCGCCACCGCCTCGGCATTAACAATCCTGGATCTCCTTCAAAAAGCCGGTATCCTCCCTGATATCGTCGAAGCGGGTGCAGGGAGTGAAGATGATGCCGCACTGGTCGTCCTCTCGGCCATGCTCTGTCATGATTTTGGCAATGCCATCCACCGGGAGGCACACCAGGAGATCTCCATCCCGCTGGCACATGCAGTCTTAAGCCGCCTTCTTCCTTCAATCTATCCAAATATCGGAGAGCGAACAGAAATTCTTTCATTTATCCTCTCAGCCATCTACACGCACCATGCCGAACCACTGCCCCTGACGAAAGAGGCGGCAATGGTATGCATCGGAGATTCTTCGGATATGACAAAAGGACGGGGAAGAATGGCTTTTGATGCAGGGAGTATCACCATCCATACCGTCTCGGCACTCTCAATCGAGAGGGTGGATATTGTCTCCGGAAGGGAACGGCCGGTTGAGATACAGATCATGATGTCAAATTCTGCAGGGATCTACCAGGTGCAGGAGATCCTCGGAAGAAAAGTTGCCGTCGGCCCGCTGAAAGACTATGTGGATGTTATTGCACTTGTTGAGCCTGGCGAGGGGGAAGAGCGGATTCTTGAAGGCATTACCATACGGAGCGGAAAATGCCTTCCCTTCCGAAGAGAGGATCACCGGAGGGGATAGATCCCCTCTTCCCGTGCATGCCCGATATCGATCAGCCGGTACTCATCGGCATCGGGATTCTTAAAGTCATGGAATACACCTCTTGATTTCCCCCTCGACATGATGTGTATGAGGAGGAATTTGGTTAGGGGTGGTCAAAAACGAATGAGCCGTTCTTTACATACTCTGGTCAAAAAGGAATGAGCGTATACAGCGGCCTTTATTTTGGGGAAGAATAAGTGTAAAAGGAAAGATGGGATGGAATCATCCCGATGCTTACCCGACTATTACTTCAAGGGTGTATGTCTCGGCAGGCTCGGCGTCCGCTTCCCAGGGGCGGATGTATTTCCCATCAAGTGTGTAGGTGCCGGGGGTGGCTGCCTCGATATGCCATACATGCGTGCCGGGGGCTCCTGCGAGTTCGGTATCAGGGGCGATGTATTCATCACTTTCCAGCGTCAGGCCTTCAGGAATCGTCATGTCCCAGGAGTACCCGGTCGTCGGATTCTCGACAAGCTTCAGTCTGATCATGTCACCATGGTTGATTGTATAGGTTTCTCCATTATTTGTATCATCAAACATATGCAGCGATTCCGGCGGTGCCGGGGTTTGCGGCGGTGCTTGTGGCTCTTCGGTCACGCAACCCGCTGCGAAGAGCATGACTGTGACTATCAGCAGAATAAAAAGACCTTTTCGGATCATCAGTTCACACCATAACAAAAAATGTCATGGGATGGTATAACCTTGCTGGTCGCAATCGGCTATTTTTCGGGAACAGAAAGTATCTCAAAGGTGCAGCAGGGATCCCCCGCTGCATAACACTCCAGCTCAACCGCATTCATGAGGTGGCCGGTTTGCCGGGAGAAGAGGAGAGAGAGGAGACCCGAATCAAACGAGCAGGCGGGTCTGCCGAGCTGCGGGAGATCGACGCATTCGAAACAGTCATAGACTGAGAACCTGATCGGATCCAGCCTCAGGTTCTCGATCCTGCCAAGATGGTGCTCTTCCCAGAACCTCGCAAGGTTTGTACAGAATCCTTCCATATTTTTTGCAGCAACCGCAGGATAGACGGCTTCACCAACTGTTTCACCGACTCTTCTCAAAAGTGGATCCAGAGAGAGCCCTTCTGTGAGGAGAGAAACACGGAAGGTGCGGTAGACGAGTTTATAGAGATGAAACGGATCGACTGCCCCCTCCCGGTACTCGAAAGCATAATTACTGATCTCATCTGCGATCCGATCTCCGGGTGAGAGTTCGCCGATGAAATGGGATGTTAAGAAGAAGTATTTCTTCCGCTCATCCTCCTCGCCGTGACGGGAGCCCACGATCCCTTCATCGGCAAGCGAGGAGAGGTGGGCGGAGACGGTTGATTTTGCCCGGCCGGTAGATGAGACGATTGATTCGAAGCTCATCTCCCCGCCTTCAAGCAGCTGGAGGATACACCGCCGTACGGGATTGCGTACAGCCTGCACCCCGGAGGTGGTTCCATAGAGTGAATAATCGGATCGATCTCTGGCCTGCATGGCAATTCCTATAATATAAAAGATCCCACACAATGATATATTGTTCGCTTGATTGTGAATGATCGATCATCTCAAATACAAGAGGAGTTATCTCTCCTCTATGGTTCGGATCTATTCGGTTCGCGATGGCAGGCTTATTGATATGCAGCCGGTGGAGATGACTGAGAGCGGGTGGAAGGCAGTTCTTGATCCACTCACCTTTGACGTGGCACGGTTGAGGGGAACAGAAGCGCCATTTTCGGGCAGATACCATGACTGCCATGCAGAAGGCGTATATGCCTGTGCCTGCTGTGGCATCGACCTCTTCCTCTCTGAAGACAAGTTCGATTCAGGCACAGGATGGCCGAGTTTCAGTAGAGCCGTATCTGAGCAGAATATTAAGATCCAGGTGGATCGATCAGCAGGGATGATCCGGGATGAAGTGCTCTGCGCCCTCTGCGGAGCACACCTCGGCCATGTCTTCACTGACGGCCCACCCCCCGACGGGAACAGGTTCTGCATGAACTCGGCTGCACTCAGGCTGAAAAGAGAATAGACTTGATATATATAATAGAAAATAACAACAATAAGTGGATACCTCATGTCTGCTCAACCAGTATATAGAGAACTGGCTCTTGCATTCGTAGCAGACAACTTCTTTTTCTTCTTTAGATAGGGGGACCGCTTTATTGTTCGGTCCCCCGTGCAGTTGCTGAGGTACCGGAGGTTATCATCATGTTTGGTATTCCTGATCCCTACATCTGGATTGCATATCTGCTTGCGATTGGCTTCGCAGGCTTGTGTGTACTGTATGGTCTCTTGAACTGGAACAACGGAGAGGTAGAAGATGGCAGTTGATGTCCTGACGCTCTCGATAGTCGTTGCCATCTACCTGCTGATGATCGTCGGCATCGGGTACTATGGGTACCGGAAGACGAAGGTTGCCGAGGACTACATGGTCGCCGGGAGAAACACCCATCCGGTTGTAATCGCACTCTCATATGGGGCGACCTTCATCTCCACATCCGCGATCGTCGGGTTCGGCGGTGTTGCAGCCAACCTCGGTATGGGGTTGATCTGGCTGACGGTCTTAAATATCGGTGTCGGTGTCTTCATCGCATTCGTCTTCTTCGGCAAGAGGATCCGCGAGGCCGGCACACGGCTCTCCGCATACACCTTCCCCGACCTGATGGGGAAGAGCTACAAATCCCCGTTCCTCCAGTACGTGAGTGGGATCATCATCATCCTCTCGATGCCGATCTATACTGCGGCCATCCTGATCGGCGGGGCACGGTTCATCGAGGTCACCTTATCCATTCCCTATGAGACGGCACTCCTTGGATTTGCCCTTATTGTAGGTGCATACGTCGTCTTCGGCGGACTCATCGCCGTGATGCATACCGATGCATTGCAGGGAGCAATCATGCTCATCGGCATGACTGCACTTCTGATTCTGACCTATGTGTATCTCGGCGGCGTTACGGTTGCACATACTGCACTGACGAATATGGCGAATCTCGTTCCAGAAGGCCTTGCCGCAGCCGGCCATAACGGGTGGACTGCCATGCCGTCCTTCGGATCGCCGATCTGGATGACGCTTGTCACCACGATGGTGCTCGGTGTCGGTATCGGAGTACTTGCCCAGCCGCAGCTGATCGTCCGGTTCATGACCGCAAAGGATGACAAATCCCTCCACCGGGCAACCCTGATCGGCGGACCCTTCATCCTGATGATGACCGGCGTCGCATTCACCGTCGGCGCATTGACAAACGTCTACTTCTACCAGAACAGCGGAGAACTCGCGATCACTGCTGCTGGCGGAAATGTCGATTCGATCATTCCGCTTTATATAACGAGTTCAATGCCGGATCTCTTTGTGATCATCTTCATGCTGACGCTCCTCTGTGCGGCGATGTCCACCCTGAGCTCGCTCTACCACACAATGGGAACAGCACTTGCCTGTGATGTCTGGGGACGCGGACGTGAATGTGCACTCTCGCTTGCTATCAACAGGCGGGGTATTCTGATCATGATGGTCATCTCCATCCTTGTTGCCTTCCTGCTGCCAGAGAGCATCATTGCACGGGCAACCGTCATCTTCATGGGGCTCTGTGCATCAGCATTCCTGCCCGCATTCGTAAACGGGATCACCTCGAAATCTCCATGCATCATCGGTGCAAAGGCATCACTTCTCGCGGGAGCGCTCGTCTGGTTCATCTGGACCGTCTTTGTGCATGCAGCCGAATCAAGTGTTCTTGGACTATCACAGTTCATATTCGGCGTACCGTCCTTACTTGGCCAGCCCTGGAGTGCCTGCAATCCGCTGGTGATTGCCCTTCCGGTATCACTCATCGTGATGGTTCTCTTCCAGATCCGCCACAACCGCAGGATGGCCTGACCATCCCTTTTTTCACCTGTGGTATGGCTCTCCCCTGATGATCCGAAATCCCCGGTAGATCTGTTCGAGGAGAAGAAGGCGGGCCATCGTATGGGTAAATGTCATCTGTGAGAGCGAGAGGAGGAGATCAGCACGGTCACGTACCTCATCCGAGAGGCCATCTGCTCCCCCGATACAGAAGACGATCTCACCTCTTCCGGAGATCTCATGGGTCCGGAGGAGATCGGCAAATGCCTCACTCTGCATGCCTTTTCCGGCGGGGTCAAGCCCGATAAAAAGAGCAGGATCTTTTGCTGCTGCGAGGAGAGCGGCACCCTCTTTCCTGATGGCGGGTGCCATCCCTCCGGCTGAAGCATATTTCTGATCAGGCACCTCAAGGATGGTGATGGTTGCATAGGGGGAGAGGCGGAGGATGAGATCCGCAATCCCCTCCTTCTGCCATCGCTCCTTCACCTTCCCGACAGTAATGATCCTGATCTGCATAGGTCAGAGATCGGGATCGATATCAAGGGCGCGTGAAAGGCAGCTCAGTGCCTCCTTCCGCTCACCGATGCCGTCATAGATCCTTGATTTCTGGTACCAGGCAAGTGCATGATCAGGCTCTTCTTCAATAACATGATCGAAGCAGGACATCGCCTGCTCCTTCTTCCCCACATAGTTCAGGACGAGACCTTTGCAGTACCAGGCATCGATATCATTCTGGGAGAGAGCAATTGCCCGGTCATAGGATTTCAGCGCATCATTGTACCTGCCGAGGGCAACCATGATCGAGCCCCGTGCACCCCAGAGCGGACCGCTCTTCGAGTCGATGGAGAGGGCCTTCTCGTACCAGTCGACCGCATCACCGAACTGCCCGAGCCGCTCGGCAATGGATCCCCTGCGTATGAGTGCAGCCAGATCATCTGGGTGATCATCAAGGATCGCATCGTACTGGCGGGCTGCCTCACGGTACTTTCCAAGATGCGTGAGGAGCGAGGCGATCGAATAGATCGTTTGTGAGCCTGACGGCTCATCTTTCAGCAGCTCTGAGTAGACATCGGCAGCTTCATGATACCGGCCCGCAGATTCGAGGGCGGATGCATACCCCCGGGTGAGCTGGTGATCATCCCGCCTCACCTGGAGGGCACGCGAGTAGTTGTCGATCGCCTCTTCATACCGTCCCATCCTGAGGAAGAGGGAGGCAGAGAACCTGAGGTATTCGATGTTATCGGGTTCTTCCTCAAGGAGAACCTCGATCTGCTGGAGGGCACGCTCACCATCTCCGAGGAGGGAGAGCACCCGTGCCTGTGCAAACGGGGCACCCGGTATCTGTGTGGCTTTCCGGTATGCCTTCTCCGCCATCTTCAGGTTCCCGACAGATTCCGCAAGGCTGCCGAGCTCAAACCAGGTCGCGAGATCATGATCCTCCTCCTGGAGATACTCAGAGAGTGCAT
>DUKV01000038.1 GCA_013329165.1 Methanocalculus sp.
AATTACATCGAGCTTATGACAATTACTCATCCATTTCCTCTTCATAATCATCCTCCAACAAATCCTCAACATCATCTGCAAGCCATTCCAACGCAGAACTGACGCTAACGATAAGCCAGGAATTTTTGTCAATATTTGGATCAGCTACTGCTTTCACAAGAAAGGGGATCGCCTTTGGATCACCGATTCTTCCAAGAGCCAATGCTGATGAAGCCCGGATCTCTTCTTCTGATCTATTTTTATCAAGTACTATTTCGCAGAGAGGCTCAAATGCCGGAGCCCATTGGTTCATGCCTAATGCTGTTATGGCTTCTTCTAAAAGGTATTCATCACTATCTGGATCTTTAAGGATGTTTAGGAGAATATAATTAGAATCGATTGTGTTCATCTCTCTTAAAATGTAAACGATAAACGTCTTGATTTGTATCGAGTATGCCCCCATTATAATCTCTTGTAGTTCCAGATTATGGCATTCATAATGCTCAGCAAGATATTGAACCACTTCTTTTTCACTCTCTGTAGTTAGGTATTCGATAAGAGGATAGAGATCCTCAAACGTCTCGTCAAGAATAGAGGCGAGCTGTTGAATGATCGAATGGTCGTAAAAAAAACAGAGGCCAATAAAAATGTCGCTAATATATTCAAAAATGGTCTCTTCATCTTCTGATGGTATGTCTCTGATTGACTGTATTATTGGGCTAATCGCCCTCTCATCACCCAGGCGAACAAGACACTTTATTGCGGCTTTCCGGATATCCAAAAAAGGAGATGTAAGAGCATCTATCAGGGCGTTGATGCATTCATCTTTAAGCGCGGTAGTCATGTTCCAAACCTCATCGTGACGTAAAACGAATGGGGAGTTATTGGGGTAGATCTGGATAAGGTTTCGGTTTTATGATGGCCCTATTCAAATCGCACCAGCAATCTCCCATCACTTATCAGATCCTCACTTCCCTCACATATCATCCTAACATCGCTTGTCCGCCCCATCGCCTGCCGGAACGCAATTCTGACTAATGCATATTGGTCACTGGCAAATGTCTTCAGCTGGATATTGGCGGTTATCATTTGGGGGGTCATTGGGGTAGTCATCGGTATGCTCACCGCTGAGCACTTTTAACCGCCCCAAGTGAGCATTTCTGCACTGCCATTGATATATCTTACAGGAAGAAAAGAAAAATGAGTGAAGCTGTGGTTAATTATTGGTTAAGTAGTGGCGAAGTAGTGGTGAAGTAGTGATCAAGTAGTGGTTAAGCTGTGGTGAAGCTGTGGTGAAGTAGTTATGGAAAGGAGAGGGCAAAAGGAGATGAGAGATGCCAAAACTGGATAGAATACGGATTTCAGGGTACAAGTCAATCAGAGATCTTGATGTTCCGCTCAAAAACCAAAATATCCTGATAGGGGCAAATGGAGCTGGAAAATCAAATATCATCTCGCTTTTTTCGCTCCTGAACCAGATGGCTGAGGGGAGGCTCCGGTATGCTGTTGGAAAGGCTGGTGGCCTCCGATCAATCCTGTATTATGGCCCAACGAAAACCCGGCATATTGATATTGAACTTGCATTCGGGGAGATTGGATATGCCTGTTCATGGGAGATGGCAGAGGATGACGGCATCATCTTTCGGGAAGAGCGTGCCGGGTTCCTGGATCATGGTTCGGATGAACGACCGTACGGACAACCGGCGGGAAGACAAGATGGTCAACAGGATGATAGAAAGCCATCTCCTGACTTTCTCGAATCAGGACACCGGGAGACGAAACTCATAACCTTTGCAAAGGAGCCGCACCCCGAACCTGATTGGCAGGTGTCGCGTCAACTGCTTTCAAGCATGAAGAGCTGGCGGGCTTATCATTTCAATGATACGGGCGCCGACTCCCCGATAAAGGCTATCGAGCAGATAAACGACAACATGTACCTCAGGTCAAATGGCTCAAATCTGGCTCCCTTCCTCTACTATCTAAAAAAGGTCCATGAGGAGCAGTACAATCGTATCCGGGATATGGTGCGGCTGATCTTCCCTCGCTTCGATGACTTTAACCTCAGGCCGATGGTAGAGAACACCACGTTGATACGGCTTGAATGGAGAGAGAGGGACTCGGATTACCCTTTTCTGGCACATCAGCTCTCAGATAGCATCCTTAGGTTCATCTGCCTGGCGACCGTCCTCCTCCAGCCAAACCCGCCCGATCTGATCCTCATTGATGAGCCGGAGCTGGGCCTCCACCCATCTGCCATCCAGGTGCTGGCAGCATTGATCGGGAGCGCATCACACCGGACACAGGTTATTGTAGCAACACAATCGGCGGTGATCCTGGATCGTTTTGAACCTGAGGATGTCATTGTCGTAGATCGGTTAAATGGAGAGACAACAGCGAGACGCCTTGATACAGATGAGCTTGAGTCATGGCTCTCAGAGTATTCACTGAGCGAACTCTGGGAGATGAATATCTTTGGTGGAAAATCCTCTCCCTGATGGCCAGAGGCAGGCATTTTTACACTGCCATTGACATAGTCATCGTTTTTTTTCATTGGGAGGGTGATAGTGCTGCTCATCAGTGAGCACTTCTGAACCGCCCCAAATGAGCATTTCTGCACCGCCATTGACAACTGGCTGTGACAGTTTCCAGGTCACAGGTCAACAACCTCCATTCCCTCCTCCCGGAATCGTTCTGCGATAACTCCCCGATGACAGTCGGATGCTTTTGCCTCAAAGCAGAGCAGTGCCACTTTTTCATCTTCTGCAATGGTTTTGATGGTATTGAGATAGGCCGCTTTTTCACCTAACTCCTGGTGATATTCATGGAAGAGTTGTGCATATCCTTCATCTGTGAGGTTCTGCCGCCGGGTGCTCTGGATGCCAAGTTCAGGCATATGGAGATAGGTGATTCCCATATGTTCCAGATAATTGGAGATCTGGTTCTTTGAGAAACCATATTTCATACTGAACGCATTTCTTCGCACGTCAATTACTTTTCCAACTTTGGAATCGATGAGGATCGAGAGGAAACGATCAATACTTTTGCCCTCGTACCCGATTGTGACAACGCCGGTCTCATCCCTCTCATATGTTTGCCGCTTCTCAATCTCAGAAAAAATGGTGGTTTCTGGATAGTGTGAATAAATATGGTCAATGAGTTCCCGCTCGGTTTTATCACCAAACTGGCGTACTACCTGATCGATTGACCTCTGGATCGAACGATCCGGTAGGGGAAACTCATGATTAAGTGACGTAACCATGGTATTTGTTTCAAGCAGGTACCCGTCCCTCTCCAGATGGCTTATATCAGTATACATCTGGAATGAAAACGGGCCATACCTGTATGGAACAAAATCATAAAGGGGATTATCCTGTGATGCCAGGAATAGTAATTTGACCAATTGTAATTTTGTAAGGCTTTGTTTTTTACCAAGCAGGTATAAGAGAGCCCGCTTCTTTTTCGTTATCATAATATAAGGAAAGATTCACATTTTAGCGCTTATATAACTGGCGGGTAGGATGCGAAAGTGATGAAAAGTTGGGATAATGGATAATTGAATAATTGAGGGGTCGGGGGAACCGGACTCTCCTCCCCTATCATTTCTCAACACCGCTCCCCCTAACCTCTGTCCGTTCTCCCTCCCTTGCCCCATCATAATTCTCCTCTCTCTATTCTACTGATCCCTCACTTCCTCTCAGGTATCATCCTCACATCGCTCGCCTGCCTCTTCGCCTTCCGCAACCTGACCCGATTCATGGGCGTGTTCACGAGCGAGTGTATTCAGCTGCTTATCGCCGGTGATCGGTGGGGCAGGTTCTCGGGCTGCTCATCGGTGAGCATTTTTAGACCCCCCAAGTGAGCACTTTTAGATCGCCATTGACAGTTATATGAATAGACGCTACTTCATCGTTTTCTGATTTCCTGAAGAGCTTCTGTTGGGTTCAATAGCTTCAGCGAATAATTGTCTGCCAGCATCTTTTTGGCTGACCTGATGAGGGGTGTATCAAGCGTAATGAAATAATCTGCACTATTCAGGATAGATGTGGTTAATATTGTTGCATCCTGGGTTTTGGTCTCTTTTACAAGGAAAAGAATCGAGGAGACAATACTCCAATATTGGGGGTCATCCCATGGTTATCAAACAGATAATCAAAAGATTTCAGTGTTTTATTATACACTTCCTGATAGGTACTTTCTGGAATATCCGGATTATTTCTGGAGTCACGCCACCTTGAAATTGGAATGCCATTTTTAAAAAATATAATACTTCGCACTTCGTCACGAATTGCAGAAAATAGTTCATTTGATGTGAGAGATGAGATATAAAATTCATCCTGGCATCCAGAATTTCTATGTATAAGTATCTCATCAATAAAATCTATTGCAGATTTATATCTTTTTATATAAACCTCTACGAATTCATTAGACAATTCAAGAGAAGAACAAATATCGTTTAGAATTCCGCCGCTGCCAAGAATCCAATGTGCAATTACGTTTGTATCAATAAACCAGACATTTATTGAGCTTTTTTTTGGGATGGATACAACCTCCACCTATTTGTTCTTTTTAGATGAACTCCAAAGTCCGGTGATCTGACCTTTCTGTCCATATTTACTTGACCTCTGACGAACTTCGTAATATTTGCCGGTAACTGGGTTATAAATTCTTTTTTTAGCCTCGGCAGTCATAATAATCACTTCTTAGTATTTGTACTAAATAGATGTTTTGTATCTCGATGTTTCGTGTCTATTTACAAGAAATAACTCCTATTATCAATCAAATCAGCAATCAAAAAAGATGGGTGCTTTTGGAGCAACCTCATCCTTTCATCGTATGTCCTTCCCCGATCCTTATCCCCCCTCACCCCCTCTCAAGCATCTTCCTCACATCAGCTGCCCGGTACCGGAGGGTGACCTCGCTCGTCCGCCCCTTCGCCTGCCGGATCGTGATCCTGATGAGGGCATAGGTGGCAAGCGACCTGAGCAGCTCGTAGAAGGAGGTGTAGGAGATGGTGGGTGCGGGAGGCTCGGGCTCGGGATGAAGGGGCTCAGAGGGTTGGAGCCCTGGGTGCTGGTTTTCATTTTGAATCAACGAAGGGAGAGGATTTGGAGATACGGAATCGTCATCTCTATTACCTATAGGGGCATAGTAGTATTACTATGCAGAGAGCAACCTCCATATACATCAGAAATGACCTGAGGGATCAGCTAAAATCCCTTAAAAAGCACCCAAAAGAGTCATATAATGATGTTATCGAGCGCCTGCTCAACCTTGCCATTGATGAGGAGCCATTGGGAGAGGAGGCAATCATTGGCCTTGAAGAAGCTCTTGAAGAGATCAAGGCAGGGATGTTCATCTCCGAATCCGAGATCATGAAGAAATATGGGGTTCAGTGATCCTGTGGTCACCTATACTATCAGGTATACCCCTCGTGCAGATCGGGATCTTGAAAAATTACCAAAAGAAACTGCCCGGATGGTTGTTCGCAAGATTCATGAGATCAAAGAAGCCCCCTATCTCTCGATTAAGAAGCTAAAGGCATCGAACCCACAGCATCCGGTTTATTCTCTCAGGATACGGCGCGATATTAGGGCTCTCATATCCATTCATGATGATATTTTAATTATTCATGTTCTCGAAGTCGAGTCACGGAAACGATCATATCGTGATTTTTGATTATACAATCGGAATCTCTGATTGATTGTAGCCTTTGATGGTGTAAAAATCCGGTTTCGGAATCGTTGTGCTCTCCTCCTGCGCCCCACTCTTCTCCGGATCAACAGCCTGTTCTTCTCAATCTCCTCCCCTCCGCCATCCCTCCCTACTCCAGACACTTCCAGTAAAAGAACCGAAACGACCGGTTCTTCTCACGGGCCACCTGGATCGAGTACCGCTTGATGATCTCAATCATCAGATCGATCCGCGATACGTACTGATCCGGGATCATCCGGTTGAACCGCTCCTTGGTGATCCGGTCGGTGCCGGGCAGGGGCCGGAGCCCGAGCGAGCGGGATGCATGGTCATTTAAGCCGGCGAGATACCAGCCTTCGATCTCTTTTATGACAACGATCACCTTGTCGGTATCGAGATCCCGGTACCAGCGTTTCAGGCGTTTCTTCTTTGCCTTCACATTCCTGTCGCGGTCGATATCGGCGATCATCAGGTAGTCGTCGCCCATCGCACCGATCCCCCGGATGAAGCCGTCCACCCGGATATGCTTCATCCCGGCATAGGCGATCAGTTCAACTCTCGCATATCCTTCCTGGAGTTCCCTTTTCAGGACCCCCTCGAAGAACCTGATATCATCAGGGCCTTCACAGAAGACAAAGAGCCGGTTCATAGGTCAACCATACAATAGCAGATGGAGATGACGAAAGGGGTGGAAGCTATGGTAGAGATGGAAGCCATGGTTGGTGCAGCATCATGCACGATAACATCGTCATGTGAGAATAGCATCATCATCAGAGCCCGAGCAGGTTCTGGATATACAGCTCTTCAATCCCGACCTCGTTCTTCAGGAACGTCCTGACCTCCTCGCGGTGGGCGGGCTTTGTGATGATCGAATACCCGAGCGAATCCCTTGAAATAAGGAGGATATCCTCGATATCCGCATGCCTGACGACGCCCGGATTGTGGGTTGTGATCAGGATCTGCTTGTTCCGGGAGGCATCGGCAAACATCGAGACGACACGGGCGATCAGATAGGGATGCACATTCTTCTCGGGCTCCTCGATGACGATGAATGGCTTCTCATCGAAGTAGAGGGCACAGATCAGGTTGATCACGTTCATGGTTCCATCAGAGATCACCGAGGATGGCAGGGGGTGATCGTCCCCGTACCGCTCCGTCACCGTGAAGTAGATGGATGAATCCATGAACTTCCGGACATCGATATCCTGCACAAACGGCAAGAGCTCCCCCATCAGGTTCGACAATCGCCGCTTCTTCTCGGGATCGGAGAGGATGCCCCGGAGAACGATCGCAAGATTCGATCCATCCTCCTCGAGATCACTCCTGCCCGAGAGGGGGATCGCCTTTCTGGGGGTTCGGGGATCAAAATCATAGATGGCAATCTCGGCAAAGAACCGCTGGAAACCGGGCATCGGCACAAGCAGCGGGTTCTCGATGAGCAGGGTTCCGCTCCGTGGAACATTCTTCTGGAGGTACGGCGGGATGATCTCTGAGATCTCAATTGCTATTCCCTCAGGCGTCGAGAGATCATAGAAGACCCCCTCTTCGGTATGGGTGATCACAAGCTCTCCCTCCCCGCTCTCGCCCTCACCGAGATCAGGCTTGCAGGAACAGCTGATCCTGAGGTGATCTTCAAGGATTCTGTATCCTCCCTCCTGTATCTGCAATGAGAAGCGGTACTCGATCTGGTGGAAGGAGAGGGTGTGGGTGCCGCCTGCTGTGTCCCGGACACCATTGAAGACCCCGAGTTCATTCTCGAATATTATCCCGATCTCAGTCGGGACATCAGCCGGGATCCTGACATTCCTGATATACTCAGCTCCTCCCTGGAGGGAGATGGCATTTCCAAGCCCGTGGCGTGCGATGTCGCGGAAGAACCGGAATATCCTGATGAAGTTCGTCTTGCCTGCCGCATTCGTCCCGATCAGGATGTTGTACTCATCAAGATCGACGTTGAGATCCGAGAAGCTCTTGAAATTTCTGCATGAAACCTGTTTAATCCGCATATCTCCCTCTTCCCCCTCGCAATGATGATCTGATTCAATCTTCGATATAGCTTTCCTTCAGAAATATCCGGAAAGAATCCACAGAAAGATTCCCGGAAACACTCCCCAGATAAAAAAGATTCTTCTCTAACATTCTGATCGTTTGGGTTTTCCTGATTCATGGGAACGGGGGAATGATCCCGGTGCAACCATCAGATCATGGGGCGATTGAAGCATGTGCGGCGCGGGTATCGGGGGGCGGGGTGGCGAAGGGAGCCGGATGACAGAGGTGATAAATCCTTGCTCATCAGAGCAACCTGAAAGGCGATTCGTAAGAATCGAGTTTTATCTGCTTCTGTTAGCCCCGAAGCATCTCCGCACCTCCCGCGCAGCATCTGCGGCCGCCCGGTATAACCTCCCTGCGAAGCACGTGCGGACGGGGACGGGGCGGTGGGGAATTAATGATTTTCATCACCAAAGCCCCTCTCTACCGTAATGCTAAGCCTGTCATCCGACTGGTTGACACCAATACTCTTCAAATCTACATAGCTTGCCATTGATATGAATGCAGAAATGCATAATGTCCATTCTTTATTTGTATTGGTTATACAATTGCCATTGGAGGCCAATCCTTTATTATAAGTTCATTTGGATATTAATGGCCTTTAGAGCTATGGAGAAGAACCACAATAAAAAGTAAAAAAAAGAGGCTCCCCGGTGAATCTAGGGATTCAGCAGGTAGATGGATGCATTCAGCAGAGTTGCAAAGCTAACCCAGCAGATATAGGGGATATTCAGGTATGCAGCCACTCTGGATATCCGGTAGAAGCAGACGATCATCCAGAGGATCAGGCACCAGAGGATAATGATGCAGATCAGCCCGAGGAAGGGTGATGGTATCCCGAAGAAGAGGAATGACCAGATTCCATTGAAGAAGAGCTGCACGAAGAATATACCGCATGCCACCTTCACCTCGCGCCGTTCCCATCCTTCCTTTATGATCAGGAAGAGAGAGATGCCCATTAAGATATACAGCGTCGTCCATGCCGGTCCAAAGAGCCAGCCCGGGGGGGTGAACCAGGGCCTCTGAATTGTCTGGTACCATCCGGAGACATTCGTTGCCGTTGCGAAGCTTCCAATGGCACCGGTCAACATCGGCAGGAGGACTGCCCCGATGAGGAGGGCGGCATCCTGCAGGGTTTTCACAGGAGATTCCATATGAGATGACTCGCCCTCCATGAAGAAAAGTTTTTCATATCCGGTGACCTGCATCTGGCTATGAAGATCTCAATTATCCTCAGGAGGTAGATAAAAATGACGATCGCAGCAGTCGCATATACACAGGTCCTCGGCCTCCCCCTGGTCGTCGTCCTTGGGATCATCCTCTTCATCTCTCTCTGTATCACCGCATCGATCGCGATTATAAAACGGAGAGGGAGGCTTCAGAAAGTGCCGTTCACCTGGCATTTCCGGATGGCGGGCATCTCTATTCTCATCGCCCTTCTGCACGCGATCCTGGGCATCTCCGTCTATATTCGGGATCTTGGTGGATCCACAGAGACTGGCAGGGGAATAGAGCGGGCAATGCACCCCCTTCTCAATAACAAGGCGTGCTCCGCCCCCGCTTACAGGAAGAGCCCGTCTACGAGGATCCTGATCCCGATGATGATCAGGATCACGCCGCCGATGAGCTCGATCCGGTCCCCAAGGTAGCCTCCGAATTTCCGGCCGGCCCAGATCCCGGCGATCGACCCGGCAAAGGTGACAACGCCGATCAGAATGACAGCAGGTATAATCTCCACATTCAGCAGAGAAAAAGTGGCGCCGACTGCAAGTGCATCAATGGATGTGGCGATGGCAAGGATGGTCAGGGTGAAGAGGCTTGTAATCCCGGCATCTCTCTCATGCCCCTCTCCCTGAAACGATTCATAGCACATCTTCCCGCCGATCAGAAGAAGCAGGATGAAGGCGACCCAGTGATCGAACGAGGCGATCAGGACGCTGCCCGCCTCCCCGACAAGGTAGCCGGCGAGTGCCATCCCTCCCTGGAAGAAGCCGAAGAAGAGGGCTGCCCGGATACCGTAATAGAGAATATTCCTCTTCAGGGTGGCACCGGCGGCAATCGAGACCGCAGATGCATCCATCGCAACAGCGATTGCAATTGCAAGGAGTGTTATTTCATTCACCGGTACCGCCTCACCGTCCGGCCGGATCCAGTTCCATTGGGAACATCCATTCGGATCATCCTCAAAAAGATTGCCTCCCTGCTATTATATATGGGTAGTTTGAAGCATGTGCGGCGCGGGTATCGGGGGGCGGGGTAGCGAAGGGATAAGGATGACAGAGGTGATACATCCTTGCTCGAAAGAGCAATCCGTCAGGACGATTCGTAGAATCGGGGTGTATCTGCTTCTGTTAGCCCCGAAGCATCTCCGCACCTCCCGCGCAGCATCTGCGGCCGCCAGTACAACCTCCCTGCGAAGCATGTGAGGACGGGGAGAGGGGTGGTGGGGAGAAACGTCTCAGTGAAGAGAACCCAATTGCATTCATTCAAACACCAGATAGCCCGATGATGACTCGTTCCCTATTGAAAACCTGCACCAGATCAGCGAAGGGCCAAAATAATTACAGCCCCTTCTTCTCTCCCGGCACTCCCTCATCAACCTTTGGGATCAGGGGGCGGTACACCAGATCGGTATGCCCAAGTGAGACCAGGATCTCGCCTGCTGCATTCCGCACCCTGATATCGGGATCATTCAATGCCTCTTCAAGCGGGCCAACCGAATACCGCTCAAGGCTCCGGAGTGCATCAGTTAATCCTTTCACAATCCCGTTGTCGCTATCCCTGAGCATCCTGATCAGGGGGAGGACTGCAGCCTCACCGATCCCGGCTGCCTTCTTCCACTGGCGGGTGGCGATGAAGTACATCACCCGCTCGTCATCATCTGATGGATGCCAACCGATCCGGTCAAGAGATGCAGCCGCCGACTGCCTGACGAAATGATCCTCATCCACGCAGGCAGAGAGGAGTACCGGGAGATGTTCTTCACCCCTGAAATGGCCAAGGGCCTCGGCGGCTGCAGCCCTGACATTGGGATTTTCACCAGATGCCGCCTCTTTGAGGTGCGGGAGTGCCCTCTCATCGCCGAGCTGGCCGAGGGTCCTGACCGCATTCACCCGTGGTACATAGTACTCTTCACCAAGAAGATCGATCAGGAGCAGAACCGCAGTATCACCGAGGGAACCAAGTTCCTTCCACTGCCCAAGGGCAATCCTGCGGGCGGCATCCTCAGTGTCATCGGCTGCCCTGGCATTCATCCGGTCAAGCGTAACGGCAACAAAACGGCGGGACCGGTACGGCTGCGAGAAGAGCCCCTCCCTGAGGCCGGGTATGGCAGGAGCTCCGATCGCAGCAAGTGTCTCCACAACACGCTCACTCTTCTCTTCATCGATTGTCCCAAACAGAGCGACCAGGGATGAAACGGCCGGCTCCCCGACCGAGACGAGGGCGTCGGCTGCGAACCCGGAGACCTCCGGATCGTCACCCTCCAGACATTCGATCAGGGGCAGAACCGCAGGCTCCCCGATGGACCCAAGGACGGCATGTGCAGCGGCACGCCGCTTCCCGTTCCCCCCGACTGCGGCAGAGACGAGCGGAGAAAGGGCATCGGGCATACAATCAAGGAGAGCTTCCATTGCACCATCCCGTATCTCCTCTTCAGGTGATTCAAGTGCCCTGATCAGTCCGGGGATATCCCTCCGCTCTCTCAGTTTCTCAATATTGGGACGTAATATGTCGATGAAACCCATGGATGCCTCGTAATAGTAGTTATTATTTGTCCTTCTATATATGTGGATATTATGATTTTGCCCGTTTCTGGCGGATTAGATGAGATGGAGGGCAGGAGGGGGATGAGGAACTATTGAACTCCTGAATTTGAATTGAATACGATGATGGCCGGTATTCTGGTATCTGCACCAGACTTCCTGAATGTATTATCAAGGGTGCACCAATAACCAGGAGCACCAAAAACCATGAGCCCCAATAACCGAATGTGAAGGCAAGACGCTAAATGATGCTATCAAGAAGGATCAAGAGGCAATTATCGGGTGTCTTCGATCCCGTTTAATCTTTGATAGTACCTGATCGCCTCATTTCGGGGGAGCGGTTCATCATCATCGGAATTGATAATGAAATGAGCAAGTCCATGATCCTCTATGACCTCCTCGATCTTCTCAAATGTCCCGATATCCACTATGACACTGACCGGCTCATTGTCTTCTGACATTATATATTGGCGTTTAATCTCACGCATCTCTCTTTGACCTTACTATCGATGGTTTTGGTTCCTATTTATACTTTTGATGGTGGATGCAATAAGGATACAATAATTACTAAACCAATAGCCCTCCCTCCAATCTCCAAATTCATGTACACCTAACGGATGGAATGGGAGGAAGACCAATAACAAGCAGTGGGCGCGAAGCGCCAGTGTTATCCTCCCCCGCCTGGTGGCCGCCAGGCCGCCCTCACCTGCATCCGGAGGGGGATGGCGGTGCCCCCCCGGAGGATGTTTTGGTGACAAGTCCACCCAAACCAACCCAAACCCCCCACCGCCCCTCACCCCGTCCGCATATGCTTCGCAGGGAATGTATGCCGGGCAGCCGCAGATGCAGTGCGGGGAGGGGGGGAAATTATCCAATGGCTGCCAGAGGAGATATACCCCGATTCTTTCGAATCGCCTTTCAGGTTGCTCTGATGAGCAAGGGTATATCACCTCTGTCATCCTGATCCGGGGCCACCCCGCCCCCCGATACCCGCACCGCATATGCTTCAATCCCCATCCACACAGGCGACAATACGTGAAAACAACTGGTTCAAAGGAGAGAGACCAATAACAAGCAGTGGGCGCGAAGCGCCAGATATCCTCATGTGCGGGGCGAATAGCCCCGCCTGGTGGCCGCCAGGCCCCCCTCACCGGCATCCGGAGGGGGGTTGGCAGTGCCCCCCCGGAGGATGTTCGGTGACTTGTTCATTTCCGATGACAATGGAAACAGATAAAAAAATAGTTGAAATATAATCCCCCCATCACCTCTTCCCAATCGCCCTCTCAATGATCCGAGTCCTGTCGATCTCCCCCTCCTTTCCGGCAAGGACCCGCTCCCCGAACGTGGGGGCATCCCTCTCGTAGAGCACCCCGAGCGGGATTGCCCCTTCACCGGCATAGTTCCACTCACGGATCAGCCGCTCTGCTGAATCACGGTTCGATGGGTCATGCCCCTCCGGCGTATAGACGTGCTCGTCATAGCAGGCATGGGCATCATAGAAACTGGCACAGACCTGAAGCACCTCCACAAACGAGAACCCCTTATGTTGGATGGCACGCTTCAGCACTCCGGCCATCCCCTTCTTGTCCCGCGAATAGGAGCGGGCGATGAAGGTCGCACCGGATGCAAGCATCAGGTCAAGCGGGTTGAAGGGATCCTCATATGTCCCTTCAGGTGTCGATTTACCGGCAAAACCGAGTGGCGATGTCGGGGTGTACTGGCCGGTTGTCAGGCCATAGACCCGGTTATCATGAATGATCACCGTGATATCCACGTTCCGCTTTGCTGCAAAGATCAGGTGATCGAGCCCCTCTGCATAGGCATCGCCATCCCCGGCAGAGCAGATCACCGTCAGCTCCGGGTTTCCAAGATGGATCCCCGTTGCCACCGGGATGCCCCGGCCATGGATTGAATAGAAACTGTTCGTCTGCATATAGTCTGCAATCTTTGCATGGCAGCCGATGCCGGAGACCATAACCACCTTCTCAGGCAAAAGCCCACATTCGGCAAGGACGTCCTTTATCGTATGCTGGATCACAAAATTCCCGCATCCGGGGCACCAGGTGTTCTGTGCATCGCTGATATACTCTGCTCCCTTCATTGCATCACCCCTTTGACTTTCAGTTCCAGTTCATCAAGGTGAAATGGCCTGCCACTGACATTTGCGATCCGCCGATCAGCGACGATCCCATATCCCCTGAGCAGGGAGTCAAGCTGGCCGGTGGCATTCTCTTCAACCACGATCATCTGCTCGACACCCGCCAGGGCATCGGCAAACTGTGCAAGCGGGAAGGGTTCGAGGACGATCGGTCGGATCACCCTGAGTGAAAGCCGATCCCCTATCTCCCGGCAGGCCTCTCCGGTCGATCCAAAGCAGATCAGGGCTACAGGTGCCTCCTCTGCGCCATCAACCCTGATACAACCATAGTTTACCATCTCATTCTCTATCGTTGCCCCTTTCCGGATCAGCTTCACTGCATGTGCAGCTGCCTGACCTGGATCTTCGGTGGTGATCCCGGAATCATCATGGGTATAGGAGTTCACCTTCACCACGTTGCCGGTAAGCGGAGGCGGATAGAACGGGGAGATCCCATCCGGCGTATTGCAGTAACGGGCATATGTTCCGCGGGGAGAGCGGACCGACGCAACCGGCACCGGAAACGCAGGATCGATCTCCGTTGACTTCGGATGCTCCCCGAGGTTTTTGTCAGAGAGAACGAAGACCGGCACCTGGAACTGCCAGGCGAGGTGCATCGCACGGGCAGACCATTCATATGCCTCTTCGGTGGTGCCCGGTGCGATCACGATCCTCGGGAACTCACCGTGGCCTGCATGCAGGACGAAGTTGAGATCCCCCTGCGATGAGTAGGTCGGCATCCCGGTGGAGGGGCCCGGCCGCATCGCCATCACGATCACCACCGGCTGCTCGGCCATCCCGGCAAGCGAGACGCCTTCGTTCATCAGGCAGAACCCGCCGCCGGATGTCCCGACCGCAACCCGTTTCCCCGCATAAGAGAGGCCGAGGGCCATCGTGATCACCGCGATCTCGTTCTCGGGATGGAGCACAAGAAGCGGGGTTCCCTGTGCCAGATCCGCCATCGTATGCAGGATCGATGACGACGGGGTCATCGGGTAGGAGACATAGGCATCGAGGCCGCCCCGGATCAGCCCGAGTGCAATGGCATCGTTCCCGGTTAAGAGCGGAAGAGATTCGTTCTTCTGAATGGGGATCTGCATACGCTCTTCGCCTGCATGGTATCCCCTGAGGGCAAGCCTGAGATTCTCTTCTGCCCGTTTTCCAAACTCGTTTGTGATTGCCCCCCGCAGGATCTCCTGGGGTATACCGGCAGCCCGGCAGAATGCCCCGATCAGGATAGTGTTCCGGGCAATAGGCGCCCCTCCTTCCTCCCTGATGATCGTGGTTGCAGGAATCCCGATCCCCTCACCCTTTGCAACATCAGCATCATAGATCAGGAGTGCTCCATCCCCATGACGGTTTACCGTCTCCTGGTCAAGAGCGCAGACGATATCGGGCTTCCCACACATCGCCCCGATCTCATGGTCTGCGCAACGGAGAATCGCAAAGTTATGCCCGCCCCTGATGAGGGAGGGATAGTCGTAGTACATGTACACGTGGTACCCGAGGAGGCCAAGTAGACGGCCGATCAACAGCCCTGCCTTGTTGATCCCCTCGCCTGCCTTCCCGCCGATACAGATCGAATAGTCGTTCATTTTTTCACCTGCTGATAGTCTTCAAACCCGATGATCCGCCCGGGATGCGTATAGATGGTGAACCGCCCCTCCCGTGTGAAACAGATCAGTGTTATCTTTGTCTTCTCTGCCGTTCTGATCCCCTGGTCGGTGGATGCGGCACGCGAGACGATGATCGGGATGCCCGCATATGCTGCCTTCTGCACCATCCCCGACGGCTGCCTCCCTGTGCAGCCGATCACACAGTCCGATAAGCGGAGATTATTCAGGATCGCATGGCCGATGACCTTGTCAACAGAGTTGTGCCGCCCGATATCCTCGCACCGGATCGCCAGCTCTCCCTTGTAAAAGAGGACCGAGGCATGCAGTGCGCCGGTCTTCAGCCAGGCATCGGAGTCAATCGACTCCCTCACTTCAAGTACCTTCCCGGGGGTGATCCTCAGAGCCGAGTGAACCTCCGGAGGCTCTGCCTGGTTCGCATATCCGCCTGAGGACTCAAGTGTTGCCAGGTACTCCCCCGTCACCGGGGCCTCGACATAGATACTGTCATCAATGACGGTGACGGAATCGATCCGGTCAGCTATACCAGAGCAGATGATAAATCCCGCCCCGAGTTCACGGAGGTGATCGTCTGAGGCGACCATCGTCAGGAGCGGCCGATCATTCATGTGGAGGGTAAAGGTATCCTCGCAGACGATCGTATCATCGATCTCCGAGATTGATCCGTTTTTGTACATGATCCCGGTATGGTGGATCAGGTTCATCCCCCCACCTCCGATCGAACCCAGTCAAGATATGACTGGCTCCCCTCCGGAACCGGGATACACAGGATCTCAGGCAGATCATAGGAGTGGATCGCCTCGATCCGCTGGATGAGATCCCCGCTCCCCTCAGCTGTTGTCTTGCAGATCAGCAGCTGCTCATCATCACAGACCACCTCGCCCTCCCATCGAAAGACCGATCTCACCGGGGTGATATTCACGCAGGCAGCAAGTCGCTCTTCAATTATTATGTGGGCAATCTCTTCTCCTTCGCCGGGGGGGGCAGTACAGAGTACCAGTACAACATCAGTATGATCCATCTCCAATCATACCAACAGTGGCGGGGGAATGTAAAAAGGATTTGGAACTGCCACTCACTCGCAGGAATGGCAGTCCCCGCAGCCTGCACATGCCACGTCGCCCCACGGGGGAAGCCCCTGCCTCTCCCGGTAATTGTTGATCGCCGCATGGATCGCCTCCTCGGCAAGCACCGAGCAGTGGATTTTCTGGGCAGGAAGCCCCTCGAGGGCTTCTGCAACAGCCTTGTTTGAGATCTCCCATGCTTCCTCAAGGGTTTTTCCGATGATCATCTCGGTCGCCATCGAGGAGGAGGCAACCGCCGCTCCGCACCCGAAGGTCTGAAATGCTGCATCTTCGACTGTATTCTCATGGATCTTCAGAAAGATCCGCATGATATCCCCGCACTTCTGGTTGCCGACCTCGCCGATCCCATCAGCATCCGTGATCTCCCGCTGGTTCCGTGGGTTCATGAAATGATCCATTACCTTCTCTGAGTACATCTCTCTTCACCTGCTCCTGAATTCTTTTGGTGTTAATGGCGACATATCACGGAGCCGCTGCACCACCTTCGGCACAATCTCCAGTACATAGTCGATCTCTTCTTCTGTCGTCTCCTCCCCGAGTGTCAGCCTGAGCGACCCATGGGCGACCTCATGGGGGAT
This sequence comes from Methanocalculus sp., assembly GCA_013329165.1. Lineage (GTDB taxonomy): Archaea > Halobacteriota > Methanomicrobia > Methanomicrobiales > Methanocorpusculaceae > Methanocalculus > Methanocalculus sp9912u. The sequence continues at coordinate 16,918 of DUKV01000038.1, forward strand.
GCCACAGGCAAGGAGGACATGCGAAGGGTCAAGGGAGGCGGATGTGCAGGCGCTCCCCGTCGATCCGGCGATCCCCTGTGCATTCAGGAGAAGGAGTATCGATTCCCCTTCGATATATTCGAAGATGTAATTGACGTTATTTGGTAGCCGCTCTTCCGGATGGCCATTCAACCGGCTTGCCGGGATTGCACCCAGCCCGGCAATAAGCCTCTCTCTCAGCTTCAGGATCCGCTCCGTCTTCTCTGGTATCAGGGCAACTGCCCGCTCTATTGCGGCCCCGAGCCCGACGATGCCGGGAACATTCTCGGTCCCTGCCCGCCGCCGCTTCTCCTGTGCACCACCATACATGAACGGAGCAATCCGTGTCCCCTTCCTGATATAGAGTGCACCCACTCCTTTTGGTCCGCTAAACTTGTGGGATGAGAGCGAGAGGAGATCGACATGCAGGGCATTCACATCAACGGGGATCTGCCCGACCGCCTGTACTGCATCGGTATGGAAGACGATCTTCTTCGATCTCGCAACCTCGCCAATCTCAGCAATCGGCTGAATCGTCCCGATCTCGTTATTTGCGAGCATGATCGTGATCAGGATCGTATCATCCCGGATCGCAGCCAGAAGATCCGCAACCCTCACCCGGCCGAACTCGTCAACCGGAAGGTAGGTCACCTCGAACCCTTCCTTCTCCAGTGCCTCGCAGGTATGCAGAACCGCATGATGCTCGATTGCAGAGGTGATAATATGCCGCCCTTTCTTTGCATGGGCTGCTGCAACCCCGCGGATCGCCCAGTTATCAGATTCGGTTCCGCCAGAGGTGAAGTAGATCTGATCCGGCGCCGATCCAATCGCCGCCGCAACCTTTCCCCGTGCCTCCTCTACTGCGGTGCGCGAGGTTGCTGCAAGGTCATAGAGCGAAGAAGGGTTTCCGAAATACTCAGAAAAGTACGGAAGCATCGCAGATACGACATCAGGATGCGTCTTCGTCGTTGCAGCATTATCCAGGTAAATGAGGCCTTTCTCCATCTTCACTCTCCTCGTCAGAAGGTATCGTCATGGAATGGTATAACTATTTGTCAAGGGGAAGTATTCTGATTATCAGTGATTCTTAAGTACCGTAAGATTGAACAGTACCCATAATGTACGCAGACAGACTTGACAATCTACCCCCCTATCTCTTTGCCCGTATCGACGAAATGAAAGAAGCAAAGATCCGCTCGGGTGTCGATGTCATCGATCTCGGCGTCGGCGACCCGGATCTCCCGACACCTCCGCATATTGTCGAGGCGCTCTGCACCGCCGCCCGTGATCCGGCAACCCACCACTACCCCTCGTACCTGGGCCTCTCCACATACCGTGAAGCAGTTGCCACCTGGTATAAAAACCGGTTCGGCGTCACCGCAGATCCAAAATCGGAGATTATCACATTAATTGGATCAAAAGAAGGAATCGCCCATGTGCCCGAGGCATTCGTCAACCCCGGCGATATTGTCCTCGCAACCGATCCCGGGTACCCCGTATACAAGACCTCGACCCTCTTTGCAGAAGGGATCTGCCATCCCCTCCCCCTCACCGGGGAGAATAATTTCCTCCCGGATCTCGAAGCCATTCCAAAGGATATCCTGAAGAAGACGAAACTCCTCTTCTTCGGATACCCAAACAACCCGACCTCGGCAGTTGCCCCGATGAAGCTCTTCGATGAGGTCGTCGAATTCGCACGCGAACATTCTATCGTGGCTGTCCATGACAACGCCTACTCGGAGATCACCTTTGACGGATATGTCGCGCCTTCCTTCCTCCAGGCAGATGGCGCCTCCGAGGTCGGGATCGAGATGCACTCACTCTCAAAGACTTATAATATGACCGGTTGGCGGCTCGGGATGGCTGTCGGGAACAAGGATATCGTTGCGGGCCTCGGCCGCGTCAAGACGAATATCGATTCCGGTGCATTCGATGCGGTTCAGCTTGCCGGTGTCACAGCTCTCACCGGCCCTCAGGACTGTGTCGCCGATGCATGCCGGATCTACCAGGAACGGCGTGATGTCCTGGTTAAGGGTCTGAAAAGCCTGGGATACGATGTCTCTGCACCAAAAGCCACCTTCTATGTCTGGATGAAGGTCGATGACTCAATGAAATTCTCAGCCCGTCTCCTTGATGAAGCCGGAATCGTCGCCACACCGGGTATCGGGTTTGGTGCAGGCGGCGAAGGCTATGTGAGGTTCGCAATCACCCGGTCCGTTGAGCGGATCACCGAGGCAGTAGCACGGATGGAGGCGATGAGCCGATGAGCATGCAGCTCCCCTCCCACCTCACCATACAGAATGGTCACCTGATGAGCGGCTCACATGATCTCGTTGATCTTGCAGGACGATTTGGAACCCCGCTCTATGTGACAAATGAAGACCAGATCCTGGATAACTTCGAGCGGTACGAATCCGCGTTATCGAGTTGTTATCCGAATGTCAGGCTCCTCTTTGCAGCAAAGGCAAACGGGAACCTTGCAGTTCTCCGGGCGCTTGGACGGGCCGGTGCCGGTGCCGATGTCTTCTCCTCAGGCGAACTTATGCTCGCACTCCGTGCCGGTATGAAACCGGATCGACTCCTCTTCAATGGCAGCTCCAAGACAACAGATGATCTCAGGCTTGCTGTTGAGACGGGGATCCGGGTCTCGGTCGACTCGATCGATGAACTGAACCAGCTCTCAAGGATCGCATCTGAACAGAAGAAGACGGTTCAGATTGCATTCCGGGTAAATCCGGCACTTGAGGTCCCAACCCATCCAAAGATTGCAACAGGCCTTGCCACAACAAAGTTCGGGATCCCGGCAGCAGAGATCCTCTCTGCATATCAGGCGGCACTTGATGCACCCTATGTTGTCCCGGTCGGACTCCACTGCCATATCGGATCGCAGATCCTGGATGTCGAGCCATTTGCCCGTGCAGCTGCGGTGATGACGAAGGTGGCAGGCGAGGTGACTGCCATTGGTGTCAACCTCGAATTCCTCGATATCGGCGGGGGGCTTGGTGTCCCGTATCATCGGTCGACTGATGTAGCCCCGACACCTGAAGAGTATGCACAGGCCGTGATGCCCATCTTTTTGGATGGGATCAGGGAGATCGGGATCTCTCCTGAATTCTGGGTCGAACCGGGCCGCTGGCTGTTAGCAGAATCAACGGTGCTCCTGACAAAGGTGAACTCTGTGAAACGGGCATACAAGACATTTGCAAATGTCGATGCCGGGTTCAATCTCCTGATCAGGCCCGCAATGTACGATTCATGGCATGAAGTGATCATGGCAAACAAGGCAGATCAGAAAGGAGTGGAAGAAGTGACGATCGCAGGGCCGATCTGTGAGACCGGGGATCTCCTGGCAGCAGACCGTCTTCTGCCTGCACCCGTGGCAGGCGATCTCATCGCCATCCTCGATTGCGGGGCATATGGGTTTGCGATGTCCTCCCAGTACAATGGGAGGCCCCGGTGCCCTGAGGTGATGGTGAAAGGGGATTGTGCCGAATTGATCAGGAGAGGTGAGACACTGGATGATCTCTGTGTCACCATGCAGGTTCCATCGTGGCAGCAGGAATGAGCGTGTACCGTGAGGTTTCATTACGCACTTGTCGATGATATCCTGAAACAGGAAGAGTTTGATCGGCGAATCGAGGAGAAGATCGCATCCTATGGGGGAGCGATCGATGAAACAGCCGCGGCGCTTCTTGTCGTCGAGGAGCTTGGAAGAAGCCACCAGAAGATCGAGGCGATCACCATCTCCCCTTCCCTGGTCTCATTTTTTGGAAAGGTGATACAGGTCACCGATCCAAAGGAATTTACCCGTGACGACGGTTCAACCGGATGTGTCTCCCGGGTTGAACTGGCTGACAGTACCGGCTCGATTCCTCTTGTCCTCTGGGATGAGATGGCAGCCGGAGTAAGAGAACTTGAGGAAGGAACCGTCATCGAGGTGATCGGGAGGCCGAAGAAGGGGAGGATAACCGAGGTGCATGCCCTCGCGGTCAGGGAGACTTCTGTTGAGATCACGATCTCCGAGGAGAAATCCCGATCCTTCTCTTCGAGTGCAGATATCGATGCCCGGATTCTTGTGATCGAACCCCCCCGGACCTTCACCCGGCGGGATGGTGTGGAGGTGACTATCCAGGAGGCGATCATAGGGGATCCATCCGGGTGTGCCCGTTTCATCACATGGGAGCCCGCCCTCCTTGAGGGGATCTCCGAAGGTGCATCCGTCAGGATAACCGGTGCGAAGCGGCGTTCATCAGATGATGGTATCGAATATATCGCACAGGAGGGAACAACTATCATCCCACTGGATGAGGAGATTGGTTTCTCATTCAGAAAGACGAGTGAGGTTCATGATAAGGGGGTCTACTCGGTCAGGGGAACGATCACCTCTCTCCATCCTCCACGACAGTTTACCACACGGCGGGGCCAGCCATCATGGGTGAGAAACCTCTTCATCGACGGTCCGCTCAGGATCGTGATCTGGGGGGATCGTGCATGCGAACCGTTCCTCTGTGGTGAGACGATCGAGATCTATAATGCAGGAGCGCGCCTGAACCGGTACGGGGATGTCGAACTCTCGGTCGGGTTTGGGAGCGCTATCCGGGTGGTCACTGATAAGACAGAAGAGAGGGTGATCGAAGGGGTGATCATCCTCACCTCTGAGGGAATGGCACTCTCGGATGGGAAGAATATCTATGTGATCGAACCATCAGATCTCCGTCTTGCCACCCGCTACCGCATCTCCGGGCGACTCTCCGGGCGGCGGCTCGTTGTGGATGAGGCAACACCCCTGCCGGCGGATTCCGTCTCGCTCAAAGAGAGGGCAGCGGCTCTTGCCACTCCTTCACTTTCACCCTCCGGGGTCGGCTATTGATAACCTCTCCGCCTGAATATCAGAGTATATCTCAAAGAAGGAAGTGAGAAGATATGCCAGAAATCGCTATTGAAGATGTACCGGGTGTCGGCCCGGCAACCGCTGAACGCCTCCGTGAGGCCGGATACTGCACAGTAGAAAGTATTGCGACAGCCTCACCCGTTGATCTCGCCGAGGCCGCCGAGATCGGCGAGGCGACTGCAAAGAAGATGATCAAGGGTGCGCGTGAGATCGCAGATATCGGAGGATTCAAGACCGGCACCGATGTCCTGCTCAGGAGGCAGGACGTCAGGAAACTCAGGACCTTTGTACCTGAGTTTGACGATCTCCTCGGTGGTGGCGTGGAAACCCAGGCAATCACTGAATTATATGGAGAGTTCGGGTCAGGAAAGAGCCAGATCGTCCATCAGCTTGCCGTCAACTGCCAGCTCCCTGAAGAGTGCGGCGGTCTCGGAGGCGCCTGCATCTACATCGATACCGAGAATACCTTCAGGCCGGAGCGTATCGCCCAGATGGTGGAGGGGCTGGAGGTCGATTGCGAGGTGGGGACAACAGACGAGTTCCTCGCAAATATCCATGTTGCGCGGGCGCACACCTCTGATCACCAGATGCTCCTCATCGATACCGCGCGTGATCTCGCTAATGAGAAGAAGGAGAGTGGCATGCCGATCCGCCTCTTCATTATCGACTCGCTCACCGGACATTTCCGTGCAGAATATGCAGGGAGGGGCACTCTTGCAACACGCCAGCAGAAGCTGAACCGACATATGCATGAACTCTTCAAGCTCGTCGATGAACACAATGCCGTTGCACTGGTGACAAACCAGGTGATGTCCAACCCGGGCGTCTTCTTTGGAGATCCGACAAAACCGATCGGCGGCAATATCGTCGGCCACTCTGCAACATTCCGGTTGTATCTCAGGAAGAGCAAGGCAGGCAAACGGATTGCACGCCTTGTTGACAGCCCAAACCTCCCCGAAGGGGAAGCAACCTTTATGGTCGAGAAGGCGGGTATCAAGCCGTGCTGAAGGCTGTTATCTGCGATATTGACGGAACCATCACCGATGAGCGGCGGAGGATCAGCACAACTGCAATTGAGACGCTCCGCCTCCTCATAGGCAAAGGGATACCGGTGGTGCTTGCCTCCGGAAACACCCTCTGTTTTCTGGATTCAATTGCCAGGATGATCGGAACGGACGGGGCTGTTATTGGTGAGAACGGAGGGGTATTTCAGACCGGATTTGATGGCAAACCTCAGATAACAGGCGACCGGTCTTTATGTCTCCATGCATATGATCGTCTTGTCACTCATTTCAAAGAGCAGGGAATTACGCTTCTTCCCTACAGTATGGAACTGCGGTATGCCGATGTCGCTTTTGCACGCACCGTTCCCGTTGATGAGGTGGTATCCGTTATCGCTGATCTCCCGGTCCGGGTGATCGATACCGGATATGCCATTCATCTCCAGACACCTGGGATTTCAAAGGGATCAGCACTTGCAGCACTTGCCCCGCTCCTCTCGCTCACTCCAAAGGATTTCCTTGCTCTTGGCGATTCTGATAACGATCTCGAGATGCTTGAGATTGCAGGCTTTGGAATAACACTGGCAAATGGCAGTAAAAAGCTGAAAAAAATAGCTGATCTGATAACAGATCAGTCATATGGTGAGGGCTTTTCCGAGGGTCTGCTATCTGCCCTTGAGCGGTTTTAAGTGAACGGCTCACCTGAGCATATACCGATCAACAACGATATAATCTTTAATATCCTTTACCGCTTCAAACGGGATGAGCATACAATCATCATCAAGCTTATAATGCGAGGTATCAAATCCGGTATCCGGTTTGACGATCAGGTTGATCACCTGTCCGCTTCCGACGTCGATAATGATATTTTTTAATTGTCCGATCACCTTGCCGTCACTACTCATGACCTTCTTCCGCCGGAGCGTACGAGCAAACGCCTTTGTCATAGAAAGATGGTTGGCTGATAACTATATAAACTATTCCTATTTTCCCGAACCGGGGCATTACAGGGTGGGAAAAACTCTGATGATATCTGATTGTGTGAGGATGCCGGCAGGTTTTCCTTCGGCAACAACGATCACTCTGCCAATTTCACGTTCTTTAAATCGCCGTATAACCTCATAGAGGCGTGTATGTTCGGGAACCAGAATGACATCGTGGGTCATTATGCTTTCGACCGGTGTATCCAGAGATTGTCCGGCATCCATCGCACGTGCGATATCAGTGAGGGTGACGATACCGAGCAACTCTTCATGGGATATGACAGGTACGCCATGTATATGTTTTTTCGAGCAGACAGAAATCGCTTCTCTGATTGTTGCATCCGGCTGAAGACTGATCAGGGGTGAGCTCATATAGTGGCTGACCGATTTCTTCGGCAGCGATGTCATCTCTGAGATTGAGATAAGAAGCGCACCCTGGATCTCGTCTCGGCCAAATACCTCCCCCCGGATCATCAGCTTGTTGACAGGAGTAGGTCCGATTGTGATCTCCTCTCCTATAGTAAAATTCCGGACACTGCCGACAATTTTAATCAGTGAATGGCAGAGATCGGGATGGCAGAGTGTTGTGAAGTCGATCTCAGTGACCCGCACGCCCGGAATCGGTTGCCCGTTTCTTGAGATCATCACCTCGGCTGCGTCATCGGTCGGCTTGATATTCAGCTCCTTGTATGCCTGTGCAGTCGGATGGTATCCTCCCTTTGGTCCCGGAATGCCGTCAACCAGGCCGAGCGCCTTTAATGCCTGCATCTGGTTTCTGACGGTGCCGGGATTTCTCTTGATAATCCCTGCAATATCGTCTCCTTTGATGGGATGAGAATGTTGATGATAGAGTGAGATTAATGTTATAAGAATATCTTTCTGGATAAGTGAGAGATCCATAATGATTGATCATACATATCCGGATAAATAGCTTGGGGAAACAGAACCAATGTTTGATACAATACCAACAGTTCCAACCGCAGATGAGATACTCGACCGGAGTTTCCGCCGTGCAGCAAAGAAGATGCGGGATAAGAAAAATAAGGGCCGTGCCAATGAAGAATTCGTCATGGCGGTTACCCAGGCTGTCCATGACAAGCTGGTCTCAATCATCCAGTCCTTCCCTGAGTTCGATACCCTCCCTCCATTCTACCGCGATCTTGTTGATATCCTCTATGGGATTGAAGAGATGAGAAAAGCCTTTGGCGGTGTCGGGTGGGCAGCGAAACATACCCGGGATATTGGAAAAGATCTCGCACGATCGATGCGGCGCTCTCCCGAGAACCTTGCCATACGTAAACAGGCAGTGGCACGGATCGCCTCGATCGTCCACCAGATCGATAAGGATCTCAGGTTTTTGAATGACGCACGGAACGTTCTCAGGAAGCTTCCTGTCGTCTCTCCTGATGAGTTTACCATCGTTGTTGCGGGATACCCCAATGTCGGGAAGAGTTCGTTCATCAGGCTCGTCTCAACGGCAACGCCGCAGGTGGCGTCCTATCCCTTCACGACAAAAGGCGTCATCGTCGGCCACCGTGAACTTACCTGGAGGGAACGGGTCCAGTTCATTGATACGCCCGGGATCCTTGATGCCGGAGGGGATCGGGAGCGGAACAAGATCGAGCGGCAGGCACTCAACGCACTCATCTATGTGGCTGATGTGATCCTCTTCATCATTGATCCAAGCGAGCACTGCGGATATGATCTCGCCACCCAGAAACTCCTGCTTGAGGAGGTCAGGAGTTTTGCTCATGTCCCGGTGATCGTCTCTGCAAACAAATCTGATCTGGCGCCCTATCCGGGTGTCCTGAATATGTCAACAGTGACCGGGGAGGGTGTTTCCGAGGCGCTTGAAGCAGCTCTCAGAGAACGAACACCCATGACCATTCCGAGACCAGCAGACATCCTGCCAGAAAACCAAGAATAACTCCCCCGTTCAATGGAGGAAGTCCTGCCTGGGGTTTTCCAGAGAAGACCATCACCAGGAGCACTCCAAGCCCGACGAGTGCCCCTGTCGCAGCGCCGATTGCAGGTATCGGAGACTGTATGAAGGTGTATGCCGAGACGACCAGTATCGCCGGCATGATCGCATCCCCCATCCCCATCAGAAAAGTGCCGCGTTCTTTTTTCACCTCGGTCCCTTCGGCAGATGGTGTGATCTTCTCATATGATCCGGTGTATCCCCGCCTTTTTGGAATGATAAAGAGGATCGGCATCTTCTGATCCATCACCCCCTCAGCGAGCGTGATCATATGCTTTGTCCGATACACCGATATCGCGTCATAGACGGCGAGCAGGGCAAGCAGGATGATCACCGGCAGAACAGCAAGTGATGCTCCGAAGATGGCCGCCACTCCTGAGGCGAGGAGAATTCCGAGCGAATCGATCACATACCATTGTGGATACCGGTAGAGAAGGATGATTGCGAGGATTGCTGCCACTGCTGCAGTTCCTCCGGCCACAATAGCCGATCCGATAAAATGGCCGGATATTGCAAGGAAGACATAGAAGTACGTGAGCAGGATCGCTCCGCCGATGATCAGGCTGATGAGCTGCTGCTTTGCATATTTGATCAGCAGCAGAAGGATGGCGGTGAATGTAAGGAGAATTGCGAGGAAGATGATCGGGTTTGCCATTGAGTCGGGGTCGTCAAATGCGGTCAGCCCTGCATCTTCTACAGGTTCAGCCAGAAGCACGCCTCCGATGATGACTGCGCAGAGGATAAGGGGCATGCCGATGATTGCGGGGATGTTCTGTCTGTCCATAATATCCTGCTCCGGATAGGTAGCTTAATCATTATGGTTCTTCTTATGGTAAAACATGGATCTTCGTGATTATGTCTGGGATCTGATCCTGATCATCATAATGGTGTCATCCACACTCATTCTTGTACTCAGGCTCTGGCAGGATCTCACGATAGTACTTGGAGCGACCCTGATGATGCTCTCACTGGGCGGTCTCTTCCTCTCACTCGGGATGAAGATTCGGAGCCTTGAGGAGAATATTATCGCCCGGGAGAGGACAATGCGTGTCAATCTTGAAGAGATATCAGTCAGCCTCAATCGTAAATATGACAGGACCGTTGAACAGCTCGGTGAGATCGTCGACAGCCTGACACGGCGGATGTACCGGTAACGAGGTCTCTGAACGTGGGAGTCTCTATTCGACCTCTGCTGGAAGGATGCAGGCATCCGGTTGGCTTTGAGGATATCCCCGGAGTTGCAGCAATAGATGCAAATAACGCACTCTACCAGTTCCTCTCAATAATCAGGCAGGCAGACGGAACCCCCCTGCAGGATACGAAAGGGCGGGTCACCTCACACCTCTCAGGTATCCTCTACCGGACTGCACACTTTCTTGAGAATGGCATCTCACCTCTGTATATCTTTGATGGCCAGCCCCCGGAGCTTAAGGCTCGTACTATTGCCGGGAGGCGCGGAATACGTGATGCCGGTGAAGAGAAGTGGGCAAAGGCCTTAGAACGCGGGGATACCGAAGGAGCATACCGCGCAGCAATGCAGTCCACCAGGGTCGACTCCGCCATACTCGAGAGTGGCAAACGGCTCCTCGATGCACTCGGTATCCCATGGGTGGAAGCCCCCTCGGAGGGTGAGGCGCAGTCCGCACTCTTTGTCAATAATGGAATTGCCACATATTCGGTATCACAGGATTACGACTCCCTCCTCTTTGGCGCCTCAGTCCTCGTCCGTAACCTGACCGTATCCGGGAAACGGCGGATCGGGGGGAGGCGGGTGACCGTCTCTCCCGAGCGGATTTATCTCTCAGAATTTCTTGATACGCTCGCTATCACCCGCGAACAGCTCATCCAGATAGGGATTCTCATCGGAACAGACTTCAACGTTGGAATCAACGGGATAGGTCCGAAGAAAGCCCTGAAGATCGTTCGCGAGAACCGTTTTAACGAGGTAATGGCAGAAAAGGCACCGGGTACCGATCCGGAACCGATTATGGAGTTCTTCCTCTCCCCGCCTGCTGTAGAGAGGTATCAGCCGGAATGGAGATCACCTGATCCCGATTCTGTCAGATTGATCCTCTGTGATGAGTACGGGTTCTCCCCAGAACGGATCCTACCGGTGCTTGAACGGATAGCCGGGCCAGTCAACGTAAAATCCGGGCAGATGCGGCTTGATGCCTGGGGGTGAGGAGAGATGGAGTTCTGCTATGTATTCAGTTGAGTTTCCGGATCAGGCGAATGGATCCGGGCGGCCTTTTATCATCGGTGTCGCCGGGGATAGCGGGTCAGGGAAGACGACATTTACGAAGATCATCAGCATCGTTCTTGGCCCCTCCCGTGTATCGACGATAACACTTGATGACTATCACCGGTATGATCGAAAAGAGCGGGCAGCACTGTCCATCACTCCGCTCCATCCGGATGCCAATCGCTTTGACCGGCTTGCATCGGATGTCGCTGCCCTGAAGAGGGGAGAGACGATTCAGAAACCGGTCTATAACCATTCAAATGGCACCTTTGATCCGGATATCCCCTTTTCTCCAAAACAGATCATCATCCTCGAAGGGCTTCATCCTCTCTTCACAGAGGAGCTCCGGGAGATGCTTGATCTCTCGATCTTTGTCGATCCCGATCCGGATGTGAAGTATGCATGGAAGATCAGGCGTGATGTGGGGGAGCGTGGCCATAGCCGTGAGGCGGTTCTTGAGGCGATCCAGAGGAGAGAGCCTGACTTTGAAAAATATGTGGCCTTCCAGAGGCGATATGCTGATTATGTCATCCGGATTGAGGAGAGCCGGGTAGCGCCTGACCGGGACCCGCCGGTTTATTCCGTCTCCCTGCTTCAGGCCGATCCATCCGCCTGCCCTCTTATAAATGTACCATTCACCCTTGACCTCTCGCGGATTCTCCCGCTCGTGGACGGCCCTTTTAGCATCTCCGGAGGTATTATTGAGCTGGATGGCAGGAGGCGTGTGTCGCTGAGGCTGGATGGGTATCTCCCCTATGGGTTTGCCCGATCTCTTGAGGAGAGTATTGAGGCGCAGACAGAGATCTGTGCTCTCCCCTTCTTCCCCGGAAAGCAGATCTCTGCCACGGATGTGATCGCCCTCTTGATCGCATGGCAGATTATCTGCCGCCATGGTACAGTGCAACAGACTCCGGGTTGAGCGGCGCCGGATTCAGAGTACATCTTTTTAACAGAACACAGATAACCACTGATGCGATATTATGGATCGGACCGAGCATTTTGCGATCATTGCCCGTGATATCGGGGCTATCCTCCAGTTTCTGGCTCTTGCATCGGCAGTTCCCTTGATCGTTTCGGTCATCTATTCGGAATGGCATGTCTTCCTTCCGATGGCGCTTGTCCCCCTTATTTTCTTCATACTGGGGAGTTTTTTACGGACTATCCCTCATTCAAATAAACAGGCCCGTCTATCGGTTGCACTCAGTGCGGTTGCGATGATCTGGCTCATTTCCTCCCTGATTGGAGCAATTCCATTCTATATTGTCTGTGGAATGCCCTATATCGACTGTGTCTTTGAGGCGATGTCAGGATGGACAACCACCGGCCTGACGATGGCATCCGGCCTTGACGACTTCCCAAAAACGATCCTCTTCTGGCGATCCTTTATGCAGTGGCTCGGGGGGATGGGAATCGTTGCTTTTACGGTTGCTATGGTGAATCGGTCCGGACTCGTTCAGCGTGGTCTGTATCGTTCTGAAGCCCGCTCAGAAGCATTAATGCCGAGTGTCGTCGATACCGGGGCTCTGATGTGGAAGATCTATGGCATTTTGACACTCACCGGAATCGCTATTGTGATGCTTTCAGGTGTCGGGTTGTGGGACGCCACGAACCTGGTTTTTTCTGCTATCTCGTCTGGAGGATTTACCATGTATGATGCCGGAATTGCCAGCTATACTAATCCGTTCCTGGAAATTCTCCTGATACCGGTGATGATCGCCGGGGCACTTCCATTCAAACTCTACTATGTCCTCTATGCAAAGCGATTCTTTGGATTTTTTCGTGATATTCAGGCAGTTTTCCTCCTCGCCATAATCGCTTTTGGTATCATGGTGATCACCTTTGATCTCTTTCAGATTCTTGATCTTTTACTCCCTGATTCAATCCGCTATGGGTTGTTCATGGCTGTATCTGCTGCAACAAGCACCGGTTTTCAGAATACCGATCTCTCTTACTGGCCACATGCGACTATCCTCTTCCTCTCTGCACTGATGGTCATTGGTGGATCAACAGGCAGTACTGCAGGTGGCATAAAGCTGGGAAGAGTTCAGATCTGTTATGAGGGTCTTATCTGGTGGTTCAGGAGGATTTTCATCTCCGGAAAGGCTGTTATTCCATTCCGCCACGAAGGGAGAATTATTCCGAAGATGATTGCGGAGTATGAGATATCAAAGAATATGCTTATTATCATCCTCTATATCATCATACTCTTCTCCAGTACCATTCTTTTTCTCCAGTTTGAGGGTCAGTTTGCTGATACCAGTCATATAATATTTGACGTTATCTCTGCAATGAGTAATAATGGGATGTCATCAGGACCGATCTCTCCTGCCATTTCGAATGAATCAAAGATCCTCTTTATCCTTCTGATGTGGCTTGGAAGGCTGGAGGTGATCCCGATCATTGTGCTTGTGGTGGGTCTTGTGAAAGGCTTTGATCGAAGCTGAGGTTTTTTGTTTTCAATCATGGTGAAGTTATCACAACTTCTTTAGTTCACAAACTCCAATATCAGAGTGATGAGACAGATTGCCCTCTATGGAAAGGGTGGTATTGGAAAATCAACAACCTCGGCGAACCTTTCGGCGGCATGGGCCGATAAAGGGCTGGATGTGCTTCAGATCGGCTGCGATCCAAAACATGACAGTACCAGGATGCTGATGAATGGCCGCGTGATCCCTACCGTTCTTGACCTGATTCGGGAGCAGAAGACAGATCTTGCTGTCTCCGATGTCATTTATACCGGGTACTCCGGTGTCAGGTGTGTCGAAGCGGGAGGTCCTGAGCCCGGGATCGGCTGTGCCGGCCGGGGCATCATCGCAACCTTCCAGCTTCTCGAGAAGCTTGGTGCGCTGAGAGGGGATCTGATCGTCTATGATGTTCTGGGTGATGTCGTCTGTGGCGGGTTTGCGATGCCGATGAGGGAAGGGTATGCAGAGGAGGTGTACTTGGTCACCTCGGGCGAACTGATGAGCCTCTATGCGGCAAATAATATCGCAAAGGCGATCTCCCGTCTCAGTGCGAACAAGAGGAGCCGGGTCCGGCTTGCCGGTGTGATCGGGAACGGGAAGAATATCGAATGTGAAGATGAACTGGTCTCTGAGTTTGCAGAGGCGATTGGATCCAGGATGATTGCGTTCATTCCCCGATCGAAAACCGTCACCCAGGCTGAACTGAATAAAAAGACTGTCATGGAATACGCACCATCCTCATCCCAGGCAGAGGTCTATCGGGACTGTGCAGAGGCCATTCTTCTGAATACGGAGTTCTCTATTCCGACACCATTATCAATTGATGATCTTGAGTCGCTCGCCTACAGATACCTTAAGGAGTGAAGGGTGCACCTTAACCGGCGTCCTCTCGGTCACCGGTTTTCTGAAGGATGCAGTTACGGTGATCCATGGCCCTTCAGGCTGCACCCATCATAATGTATCTCTTCTGCATGCCTCGCTTGCCGAGATAGACGAGGTACAGATCCCCTGTTTTCTCTCGAGCAATATCCATGAGGAGGAGGTGATCTTCGGTGGTGAAAAGGCTCTTTTGCATGCGCTGGATGCAGCAGAGGCCCGGGACTCCTCTCTCATCTGCGTCGTCTCCACCTGTATTGCCGATACAATCGGCGATGACATCGCCGCCCTCTGTAGTCAGAAGAGGAGTGTGCCGGTTATTCATATTCCCGGTGCAGGTTTTCTCGGAGGCGGGTTTTCGGAAGGGATCCGAAATGCCCTCTCTTCCCTCCTGAATCTGGCAGAAGCCGATGATATGCGATCCGATGATGGAGTGTTGATTGTTGGGGAGAAGAATCTTGAATATGAGGTAGAAGAGAACTTCCGTGAAGTTTCATGCCTCCTTTCTCTCCTCGATCTCGCTCCGGGTATCAGGTTTGTCAGGAAGGCGTCTGTCTCCGATTGCCGGAACATCGGATCCGCACCGGCGACAATCCTGCGGGCTCCATCCCTTCAGTCTGTGGGATCCCTTTTACGAAGCCGCTTTGGGATGTCGGTCATCCCTGGTTTTCCGGTCGGGCCGGATGGCAGCATCAGGTTTCTGGAGGATCTTGGCGATAGTCTTGGAGTTGATCCCCGTCCGGCGATCCGGGATGCAGAGGGCATGGTGGCTGATCTCTATACAGGGTTTGATGATCTCAGAGATACGGCTATCAGGCTAGATTGTTCAGGCGCTGATCCGGCAACTGTTTCAGCCGCCCGATCGGTCCTGCACGAACTCAGGATGAAAGAGGCATCATCCGGAGTTCTCCTCCCCCTCCCATTTGACCCGCCGGTTGGGATCGCCGGAACCAGACGAATGTTGCATTCGTGGAGGAGGTGCCTTTCCCGTGCCTGAATGTGTCAACCCGATTTGGCCCTGTGCACTGACAGGCGCCGTCTCCTGTCTTGCAGGCTTCCGCGACCTTGCTGTTGTGATCCACGGCTCAAGCGGCTGCTATTACTACCCAAAATCGCTGATTAAAGCACCTATCTATGGCTCTTTTATCCTGAATGAGGAGGTGATCTTTGGAACCGGTGGACGTCTCCGGTCAGTTGTATCAGAGATAATGGAGAATGGCTCTGACCGGGTGGCGGTCGTCACATCCTGTGTTCCTGCATTGATGGGGGAAGATCTCGCCTCAGAGCTGGATGGTCTTCAGATTCTCCTTGTCGATGCCCCGGGTTTTCTTGGGGATGCAGAAGCCGGGTACCGGATCGCTGCTGAAACACTCCTGAAGGAGGCACAAATTACTGTTCCCGGGGTGAATATCGGGGGCATCTGCCTCCTCGATCCTTTCTGGCGGGGCAATATGCATGAATCAGAGCGTATTCTTGCGATGGCCGGGATCCCGGTTGGAGCTGTTCTTTCGTATGATCAGCTGGATACTCTCTCCCATGCAGCACCGGTGACCGTGGCAGCAAACCCTGATTATGAGGCTTTGCTTGGACGTCCCGGTGGCTCCCTCCTTGGGCTCCCCTCATTGAAGCAGACCCTGATAGATGCAGCTCATACCATCCCCGATGCTGATCCGGCTCCGGTTCTTGCAGAATGCGAGCGGGCAGAAGAGATGGCCTTTACTGCCTGTGAGAAGTACCTCAGGAGAAACGATCCTCCAATAGCAGCCATCTGTGCACAGGCCGGGTATGCATCACTCTTTGCAGATCTCCTCTGTACGTATCTCGGAGCAAAACGGCCGCTTATCCTTCCGAGGAATGTAACGGATATTCCGGCAAACACCGATTACGATCAGATCCGATCTGCACTCCTTCCGGATACATATGACCTTGTGATTGGATCGTCCTATGAAGCCCGTATCCTCCCTGATGCAGCATTTGTCGGGATCACTCCCCCAAACAGGGGGCAGATCATGCTTGGCAGCAGGCCGCTTGCAGGGATTGAAGGCACTCTCCATGCAGTGGAGATGATCCTGAATGCGGTGCTGGATCAGAAGAAAAAAGATTATACTCGTTCTCTTCGGTAATATGAGAAGAGAATGAGGGCAAATGCCGTCAGTGGTATTATAATGGCAGAAGACGCCGGTGTCGGCTCAGGTGTCACTGGTTCTGCCGTGGGCGTTAGTGTTGGCTCAGGTGTTACCGGCCCGGTTGTCGGCGTGGGTATTGGTGTTGCTGTTGGCTCTGGAGTTGTTGGTATTTGAGTCGGAGTGGGTGCCGGTGTGACAGTTCCTATAGTGAAACTGATGATGTTGGAGTCCTCTGCATAATTGGCAAATGCCTGGGGTTTTTTCCAGCGAGCCTGTATCTCATATCTGCCGGTTCCCATCTGCCCGAGGGTAAATGTTCCTCGATTAGCATCCGTATCTGTGAAGGTTTCTGTTCCCGTGAGTTTTACTGCGGCTAGATTCGTATTTCCAATCATTGTTGTTTCAGCACCGGCTGGTCCGGTGATGACAATATCTACCTCGGCATAATTCGTTGTTTCAACCCGATAGTAATTGCCGACATCAGGGCTGATGATCTTTACGGCAAGCCGTGTGGTGTCGGGGATTCTCTCCAGTGCAGGAGCGGATTCATAATGGTACGGGTGGGCAAGAACAACATCGATCTCAAGCGTAGGCTTGAGGATCCTGACATTTCTGTTTGCACTTGTTCCATTCGTTGGATTGTAGGCGAAATATATCCCATAATAATCCCCAACCAGCCCTTCAAGGATTGTCACACTGGTATCATCTGAGATCGGAATCTCATTGATGAATGCATTTCCGGGATCATCATCCCGGTACTGCCTCAGTGAGGTGACTGGATAATCCACATGAGCACGGAGTTTGGAGAGATTCAGTCCACTTTCATAGACAAAGATGGTGTCTCCCAGCTGGATATCATTGATTTCGGGACTTCGTGCTGCTGCCGGGGTACTGAGGAGAATTCCTGATAAGATCATCATCCCAATGAGAATGAGAATACATCTTCTATTCAAGACCATACATTTCAGATGGATCCAGTGTGAGATAGTCGAATAGGAAAGGGGTGTTACCACCCCTCCCCCTTCCAGGAACCCACCTTGCGACTTTCACCGCAGTAGGCTCGCGCATTCCTCTACCCATTGCTGGGCGGCAACGCAAAATAGGATAATTTGGTTTGAATCCATGGCGTCTGTCTTTTCATGCGTTCCTTTCTGTCGAGGAAATATTTCCTGTCGAGGTATGGGTTCGCATCGAGTTTAGGGAAACTGTGCCTCCGAATGGATGCATCCGAGAATTGAAGGAGAGTGTTCTCCTTTGTCTGGAAAACCCAGTTCCTTTCCCCTTCCGATTTCCAGTATCTATTTGCAATCCATCTGAAACCCCTGTCGGAATGGCGTCGTTTTCCCCATTGCCATGTTACAGTCCAGAGATAGTTGTCCAGTTTCTTAAATGTCTCTTTGGCGACGTTATGACGATGATAGTTAGTCCATCCTCGTATAATTGGGTTTAATGTCTTTATCAGGGCGTCCTGTGACCATGCTTGCGCCTTTTTCGCCACAGTTTTGATCTTATCGGTGATCGATTGAATTGACTTCTTTGATGGTTTGATCAGGAACTTTCCGTTATATTTTCGGAAATTGTATCCGAGAAAATCGAAACCATCATCAATGTGTGTGATCACCGTCTTTTCTTCCGACAGTGTTAACCCTCTCTCCGCGAGAAATCTCTGTATGATAGTCTTGGCAGCCTCTGCGATCTTTTTCGTAGGAGCGATAACCAGGAAATCATCTGCGTATCGGATGAAATGAACTTTCATCCGTGGGAATTCTGCTTTAAGGACGTGTTCTAATCCGTCCAATGTCATATTCGCGAGAATTGGGGAAACAAGACCGCCTTGGGGCGTTCCTTTGTCTGTCGGATAGAGCGTCTGATCAAAGACATAACCTGATTTCAGAAACTGGGTGAGAACCGATTGATCCATGGGTATGTGATCCTTGAGCCAGTCATGAAGGATATTATCAAAACATCCTTTAATATCACCTTCAAGGATCCATTGGGACGACGTCTTTCTTCCTACGCATTTGAATGCATATTCTGATGCATCCTGTGCGGATCGGAAGAGCCGGAATCCAAATGATCGTGGATCTGCTGTTGTCTCTGCGATTGGCTGGAGTGCCAGACCATAGAGCGCCTGCATCGCACGATCATACATTGTTGGAATCGAGATCGGACGTTTTGTATCCTTCCCTGGTTTGGGAATATAGATACGTCGTAATGGTTGCGCACGATATTGTTTGTCGGTGAGGCTCATGGCTGCCCGCATCTTTTCAGATGCGGTATTCCAGAGTTCTCCATCGATACCCGGGGTACGTTTCCCCTTGTTCTGTGTCACAATTCGTATTGCCAGCAGTTTTGCTGAGAACGAGTGTGTCAGCATATAACTCAAACGTTTAACCAGATTCCATTTTCCTTCCTGTGTTGCCTTTGCAATCCGGATCTGTAGCCGATTAACGGTGGATTTGATTGTACCCCAGTCAATGGAATTCCATTGCCTGGTCAGATCCTTGTCAGTATGTTTCTCGTCTGTTGACGTCGTTGAGTGACATTCTTTCATCGTTATACCTTCTTTCGTTGCTTTGGAGCACCGGTCCCACGTCAGCACCCTTTCAGGTCGAGGTCGTCGCCTCTATCCCACCCGTTACAGGCAGGCATTCGCTTCTTTGCCTTAATTGTTCCATAAAACACCCTACAACTCAGAATACGTCTTCTCC
>DUKV01000001.1:0-53476 GCA_013329165.1 Methanocalculus sp.
TATGAGTGGGCGGGAATATAGGAAGTATCATATCAAAGCACTTATCCCTTTTCTTTGGAATAATACTATGGGAGTTAAGATCATTCCATGATATACCTCATAACTGGCGGCGCAGGATTCATCGGCAGTAATTATGTCAATCACTTACTTGCAGAAAACCGGCAGGTGATCATCCTCGATTCCCTTACCTATGCTGGCAATCTGGAGAATATCTCCTCACATCTGAATTATGAGAATATTCTGATACCAACTACCCACAGACGCCTCTCTCCAATCAGTATTGAGGATGAGTCACCTCAAACAATCAGAGTAGAGTATGATAGCAGTACAGAGAAGAATCGCCTTGCCTTCAAGACGAAGGGCTTTCATTCGCGAGCAGTTAATGTTGAATCCATCGCTGATTCTGTGCAAACGTTACTCCAACAACACTCTCTTATCTTTGTCTATGGCAGTATCGTTGATTCGGATCTTGTTTCTGCACTTATGCCGCTCTGTGACATTGTTGTGAACTTTGCCGCAGAGACCCACGTAGACCGCTCTATTCTGAACCCGGATGAGTTTATCAGAACGGATGTCTACGGGACCTATGTCCTCCTTGAGGCAGCCCGGAAGTGTGAAAACCTGAAGAAGTTTGTTCATATCTCAACAGATGAGGTATATGGCGTTGCAACAGGTCACAGCTTTACTGAATCCGATCCCATCAATCCGCGGAACCCATACTCAGCAAGCAAGGCGGCAGCTGATCGGCTTGTCTATGCATATAATCAGACATACAATCTCCCGGTCACCATCGTCCGGCCTTCCAACAACTTTGGTCCCTATCAATATCCTGAGAAGCTGATCCCGGTGATGATCATCAAGGCGTTGCGGGATGAACCTCTGCCGGTCTATGGGGATGGCCGGCAGATCCGCGACTGGCTGTATGTCAACGATACTGTCAGGGCACTGGACTGCATTGTCAGTGAAGGTGGAATTGGCGAGGTCTACAATATTGCAGGCGGGAATGAACGGGAGAATATTGAGGTCGTGCGTTTTATCCTTCAAACACTGAATAAGCCCGAGACACTCATCCAGCATATCAAAGATCGGCCCGGCCATGACAGGCGATATTCTCTTGATGATACGAAGCTCTGTGAAGAGCTTGGGTTCAGGCATTCCGGTAGTTTTGAAGAGAATCTAAAATCCACAATCCAATGGTACCTTGACAATAGGGAATGGTGGCAGCGGATCATCGAATCAGATAGCGATTATACGGAATTCATTCAAGCCTGGTATGGATCAACAGTAAACGCGGGGAAATAGTGATGAAAGGCATCATTCTTTCAGGGGGTAGCGGCTCACGCCTCTATCCAATTACGCTGGCTTTGAGTAAACAACTCATCCCGACTTGCAGTTATGAAGAATATCTCCGCTTTTTATCTTTGAAGAACGAAAGGAGTGTTGAATGATCCTCTGCAAAAATTGTTCCAATCCAATTCAATATAATGGCGAGCAATATCTTTGTTCGTCGTGTGATCTAAACTATCCAATAAATAACGGAATTATTGATTTATCAAAAAATCTGGATGAAAATAAAACATACTATCCAGAGGATTCTTTTGATACACTTTATAAAATTGAAGAAGCCAGTTTCTGGTTTAAAGTAAGAAATACAATTATCAGCCAGACAATTACCCGATATCTGCCTCCTCCTGCAGAGGTTATTGAAGTTGGATGCGGTACAGGCTTTGTTGCTTCAGCAATGCATAAGCTGGGATATACTGTTGATTGTGCCGATCTATTTCCGGAAGCCCTGGCATTTTGCATGAAGAGGAATGCCGGACGTCACTATTTCACCTTAAATCTTGAAGAAAGAATTTTTGTTGAGGAGTATGATGCTGTTTGTGCATTTGATGTCATTGAGCATATTGAAAATGATCTTCTTGCTTTAACGAATATGTACCGTCTCCTGAAAAATGGTGGTTATGCATTTATAACTGTGCCGGCATGTCCATCGCTCTGGAATGCCGGGGATGTGATCTCTGAACATAAGCGGCGGTATACAATGAAGGAATTATCAGATAAAGTCGAGGAAGCGGGGTTCCGAATATCGAAAATGACCTATTTTATGGCGCTACTTTTCCCACTTCTTTATATGAAGAGAAAGATCACTGGAAACTCATTGAATGATGACAGTTGTTTGCAGGATATTAAAGACGATTGCCTCGCACAATTAAATCCAAATCCACTTGTGAACAAGCTTCTCTATACAATCTTTAGCATCGAACCACTACTATTACGACATATGAACCTTCCAATCGGGGGCTCACTGCTCTGTGTGGCACAGAAGAAGGAGAGAACAAAATGAAAGGCATCATTCTTGCAGGTGGGAGCGGCTCACGCCTCTACCCGATCACGCTGGCTCTGAGCAAGCACCTCATTCCAATCTATGACAAGCCAATGATCTATTATCCACTCTCTGTTCTCATGCTCGCAGGGATTCGTGAGATTTTCATCATCTCAACACCGGAACATATCCCACTCTACAAGAAGATTCTGAAGGATGGGCAATGGCTTGGCCTTGAGATATCGTATGCGGTACAGGAACAGCCACGGGGTCTTGCCGATGCATTCCTTGTTGGCGAGGAGTTTATCGGTGGAGAGAAGGTGGCCCTGATCCTCGGGGATAATGTCTTCTATGGCCAGGGGTTCTCCCCGGTGTTAAAGGAAGCAGCAAACCTGAGTGAGGGAGCAGTCATCTTTGGATACTATGTCCAGAACCCGCAGGAGTTTGGTATCGTTGAGTTTGGGGAGGGGGGATCTGTTCTCTCGCTTGAAGAGAAGCCCGAGAAACCCAGATCACATTATGCCATCCCCGGACTCTACTTCTATGATGAGCAGGTGGTTGAGATGGCCCGGAATCTGAATCCATCGACCCGGGGAGAACTAGAGATCACCGACCTGAACCGGGAGTACCTGAAGATGGGAAAATTAAAGGTTAAGGAGCTTGGGAGAGGATTTGCCTGGCTGGATACCGGGACCTATGATGGCCTGCTTGAGGCATCGAACTTCGTGGGAACGATCCAGAAACGGCAGGGTCTCTATATCGCCTGTATAGAGGAGATTGCTTATCACCAAGGGTATATTGATCGTAAACAGCTTCTGAGACTTGGTGAGGGATTGAATAATACAGACTATGGGAGATACCTGCGAAAAGTCGCAGGATGTGAGGATTTCTAACGGAGTATCAAAATGATGATTCCATTTAACAGGCAGGTTCTCATGGGTAATGAACTGGAATATATCCAGGATGCCTATTCTCAGGGTAAAGTATCCGGGGATGGGAAATACACAAAACTTTGTTCTGAATTCATGGAGCGGACGTTCTCAGCAAAGAAGGTGCTACTTACACCTTCCTGTACGCATGCGCTTGAGCTTGCCGCTCTTCTGATTGATATCCAGCCGGGTGATGAGGTGATCATGCCATCATACACCTTTGTTTCAACGGCGAATGCATTTGTGCTGCGGGGTGCCCGCCCGGTCTTCTGTGATATCCGGCCAGATACCCTGAATATCGATGAGGAGAAGATCGAAGCGCTCATCACCGAACGGACAAAGGCGATCGTCCCGGTTCACTATGGCGGGGTCGCCTGCGATATGGATCGGATCATTGAGATTGCAAAAGCGCATGATCTCTATGTCATTGAGGATGCTGCCCAGGCTGTGAATGCCCGCTACAAAGGCAGGTACCTCGGCACCATCGGCCATTTCGGGTGTTACAGTTTCCATGAGACGAAGAACTACTCGATGGGCGAAGGTGGTGCAATTGTCATCAATGATGAGCGGTTCATTGAGCGGGCAGAGATCATCAGAGAGAAGGGAACCAACAGAAGCAAGTTCTTCCGTGGCGAGATCGACAAGTATTCGTGGGTAGATATCGGGTCAAGTTATCTGCCCTCAGATATCTCGGCAGCGGTGCTCTGGGCGCAGCTTGAGAAGCTGGATGAGATCCAGGAGAAACGACTTTCGATCTGGAATGCATACTATGCAGCACTGAAGCCTTATGAAGAAGCGAAAACAATCAGATTACCAATTGTTCCTGATTATGCAGAACATAATGCCCATCTCTTCTATGTTCTCTTTACTGACGAGCAAACACGAGATAAGGCGATGGAAGATCTGAAGAAACAGGGCATACACGCAGTATTTCATTACATTCCCCTCCATTCAGCACCCATGGGGCAACGGTACGGCTATAGTGAAGGGGATCTGCCGGTGACCGAGGATCTGAGCGGGCGGTTGTTGAGGTTGCCGATGTATGCAGGAATGAGAGACGATGAACTGCAGTTCACAGTATCCAGAGTGGGGGATTTGTTGAAGAACCCCTCAGATAACCCCAATAAATCTCTTACTCGCGATCATCACAGGGGACGAATTTCTAAAGGTTTAAGAGATTGAGGCTGTTAATATCCGCCGCGAGACCGGTTCGGATAAAATTTTTTATTAAGGCTGCCATATAAATTATCTGTAGGAGGTAAATGGAGGAGCATGTGGGAAAATGTTTTTGAGGCGATTGGCATCGGTACCGATATAGAAGATGTTCAGCGGTTTGAAAATCTCAGCGACCGGTCATTTGTGGCATTTCTCAAAAAGAATTTCACAAAAAACGAACTGGACTACTGCCTGTCGAAAGACGCCCCCGCACCGCATTTGGCCGCGCGCTATGCCGGAAAAGAGGCCGTGATCAAAGCCCTCTTCAGTTTGAATATCACTCATATCTTCTACCCTGCCATCGAGATAGTAAACAACGAGCGTGGAGTCCCCAATGCCAGAATCAACACAGATGGGAACGAAAAGATACACATAAAACTTAGTCTGTCGCACAGTTCTGGTATGGCACTGGCATTCTGCATCGTTCAACAGGAGGCATAACGTGACATTATTTGACGAAGGTAAAATTAAAAACATCTTTTGTGAAGTCCTTGGACTACCAGCACAGGAGGTAACTGATACGCTTGCCTACAACTCCTGCGTGCAGTGGGATTCATTAAAACATCTCCAGTTGGTGGCCATGTTCGAAGAGACCTTTGATATCGAGATCGAGATGGACGATATCATTGCAATGGAAGATTACAGTAAAGTGAAGGACATTCTCCACAAGTACCTTGTGTAACCAATTATGAATTTCGTTGAATATCTCTTTGAACACATCCAGAACCCCTCAAGAGAGTGTATCCTGTACCGGGAGGGCAGCCTCACGTACCGGGATATAATGTCTCAGGTCGACGATCTCGCGAGGTATCTCGCTGCCACCATAGGATGGGGGAACGAGTGTCTCCTGCTTTCAGAAAACACGCCCTTTTTTGTAATTGCCTACCTTGCTATCATAAAGAGCGGGAATATGGCACTGCTTGTGGAGACGCAGATATCAGACGAATCTCTGGCAAGCATCTTCCGCGAATGCCGTATCCAGGCATCATTTGTCCAGAAGAAATACCGATTAAAGATCGCAAACACAGGAAATATCTTCACCGAAGATCTTCTCATGGCGCTTCCGCATACAAAAACGCCAAAGACCCGCTGCGTGGAGGATAATGACGTCGCGGTGGTGATCTTCACCTCCGGGAGCACCGGTGCAAAGAAAGGTGTCATGTTGACGCACAGGAACTTATACGCCAACACGGAATCGATCGTGCAGTATCTCAACCTGACAAACCAGGATCGGATCTGTGCCACACTCCCGTTCTTCTACTGCTACGGAGCGTCCCTGCTGCATACCCACCTCCGGGCCGGCGGAAGCGTTGTGCTCTCCAACAATATTTTCCTTGGCGGGGTGATCCAGGATATCAATCCCTTTTCGTGCACCGGTTTTGCCGGTGTCCCGAGCACCTATCAGATTCTGATAAACAAGACCCCGTTCTTAAAAGAGAAACTACCGACACTCCGGTATATGATGCAGGCCGGGGGGCAACTGCCGAACAAGTACATCCGGCTGATCGCAGAGACATTCCCGAAAAAGGAGTTCTTTGTGATGTACGGTGCGACCGAGGCCACCGCCCGACTCTCGTATCTTCCCCCGGCTATGGTACTCACCAAACTTGGTTCCATTGGAAAGGGCATTCCGGGAGTCACTCTTGAAGTACTCAACGGAGACGGGAAACCGGTGCAGCCCGGGGAGACGGGTGAGATCACCGCACGCGGTGACAACATCATGAAGGGCTACTACGGAGATCCTGAAGGTACACGAAGCGTCATAAAAAACGGCCGGCTCTATACCGGGGATCTTGCCACAGTCGATGACGAGGGGTATGTCTACATCATCGGAAGGGCCAAAAACATCATCAAATCCGGCGGGTACCGCATCTCCCCCAATGAGATCGAGGAGTTCATCTGTTCTCTCGATGGCGTCAACGGTTGCGTGGTGCTGGGGCTGCCGGACGAGATCATGGGAGAGGCCGTAGTTGCCGTTGTCCAACCGGGCGATATCCCCGGGCTATCCCTGAAAGAGGAGATCCTTGCACGGTGTACGCAACACCTGCCATCGTATAAGATTCCGACAGCCGTTTATTTTGTCCGGGAATTTCCTCTCAACGCTTCAAATAAAGTAGACAAGCAGGCGCTTGTTACCGAACTGGGAAAGAAAGAAGGGGTGGTACGATAATGCCAGACGCTGATCCAATCCCATCAAAGGGGGCATGGACCCGCGATACAATCGTTGCCCTGCCCCCCTACTCACAAGACGACCAGCACAAGAATGAATTTCTCCTGCCGATAATTAAGGAGCAACTGGAGATCGCCCGACGCAACAACCGGCAGATTGACAATTATTTTTCTAAACAGGGCATAGAAATCGATGCCATACAAAGACTGGAAGATGTGCCGTATATCCCGGTGCAGATGTTCAAGGTTTTCGATCTCAGAACCCGCCCTGAGCAGGAGATCGTAAAGATCCTCCAGTCCAGTGGTACAACCGGCGGCACGCCCAGCAGGATCCCGCTTGACAAAGCCACAACCTTAAACCAGATAAAGGCCCTCAAATCCATCCTCTCTGATTATCTGGGAGAGAGGCGGAAGATATTCCTCGTCATTGATCACGAGGGCATCAACAGCCCACAGATGGCGTTTTCTGCACGAACCGCCGGTGTTCGGGGGCTAAGCATCTACGCAAAAAAAATCTTCTACCTGCTTAAGGAAGAGGACGGAAGACTCTCCCTGAATATGCCGGTCATCCGGGAGATCGTCGAAAACTATTCGCATGAAGATGTATACGCGTTTGGATTTACATACATTATCTGGACGATCTTTTATGAACAGCTCAAAAAGGAGGGAATGCGGTTTTCATTTGAAGATTTCACGCTGTTCCACGGGGGCGGCTGGAAGAAGATGCAGGAACTTGCTGTTTCGAAAGAGACGTTTTCGGATACGATTGCCGAAGTCTTCTGCACTAAACGAGAGAACATTCTCGATTTTTATGGGATGGCAGAACAGACCGGCATCATCTTTGTCGATTGCCAACACGGTAACAAGCATGTGCCGACCTTTTCGCAGATCATCATCCGCGATCCGTTTTCGCTTGAACCCTGCGACATCGGAAAGACCGGGCTGATCGAGGTGATGAGCATTCTCGCTGACAGTTATTACGATCAGGCCATCCTGACCGAGGATCTCGGTGTTCTGGTCGGCGTGGATGACTGCCCCTGCGGACACAAGGGCCGGTATTTCCAGTTTGTCTCGCGGGTCGAGAAAGCCGAACCGCGCGGGTGCGGCGATACGTTCCGGGAGTCGGGCAGATGATCACCTGCCATCTTATGGAAGGGAAGTTTGAGACGCGAGTCTGTCAGGGCTTTGACGAAATTTCCCGAAGCGTCGATACCTGCAGGGAAGCCCTCGCTGCGATCCCGCTTGACGCTATCATAAAGATCCTTGATGCCCTGGGGAAACGCGTTCTCAACAACCCGGATATCAATACGCTGCCCGGGGTCAGTTACATCTCGCTGTGGTTGCGCCGTGAGAACCTCGACCGGATCTGCCGGGTCAATTTTTCTGATAAACGTTACCTGGACGGGTTCTATCAAAGCGAGACGAACGTCCTGATGATGGCGCAGCCCCGTGGGATCGTGTGCCACTGGATCGCGGCCAACATGCCGACGCTGGGATTCTTTTCCATTGTCCAGGCAATCCTTTCAAAGAATGGGAGCATGGTCAAGATGCCCGGAGAGTATGTCCCGCTGATCCTCTCCATCCTCCGTGAACTACCGGAAATTTCTGTAGACCATGAAGGTACGACCTACTCAGGAAAGAGCCTCCTTGACGCGATCGCCATCGTGACGTTTGAGGGCAGATCCACCAGTGTGAGTGAGAAGTTTTCTCTTGCGGCGGACTGCAGGATTATCTTTGGGGGGAGCGAAGCGGTTCGCGCGATATCACGGTTACCCTGCCGGGACCATTGCGAAACCATCATCTTTGGCCCGAAATACTCGTTTGCTGTCTTCGACCGGGAGTATATCGAATCTGATGGCTTCAAAAGATCACTCGACCAGTTGGCAAAAGATGTGGCGGTCTTCAACCAGATGGCCTGTTCCTCTCCGCACGTAGTGTTTGTGGAGAAGAGCCGATATTCAGTGGAGGTCATTGCCTCGTGGCTGCGCGATGCATTTGAACGACTGCCGGGCGCACTCCGCAACCAGGAGATCTCGTCGGGCCTTTCAGCGAAGATCATCAATGCCCGGGCCCGGTACCTCCTCTCCGATGGAAAGAACTGCGTGGCCCCGAGGGATCTGGGCTGGACGATCCTTATCGATCAGAAGATCTGCCTGGAAGAACCGATTCAGGGAAAATGCATCTTTACAAAAGAGATTACTTCGGTTGATGAAGTAATCCCCCTGGTGAATCATAAGATCCAGGCGATCTCGATTGGAATCCTGGATCCGGCAAAACGAGATGCCTTTGCCAGGCAGGTGACGTACAGGGGTGCTGACCGGATTGTTATCCCCGGCACCATTCATGACTTCACGCTACCATGGGACGGGATCATGACCCTCAACCGTTTGGTGCGGTGGGTAATCCTGAGAAGTAATTGACAGGGTGAGTTGTATGCTAAATAACAAGGTGATGCTTATTACAGGGGCCAGCAGGGGAATCGGGCGGGCAACCGCCCTTCTCGCTGCGGCAAACCATGCAAAGGTCATTGTGAATTATCATGTCAACGACAGTGCAGCAGGGGAGCTGGTTGATCTGATAAAACAGGATGGCGGAGATGCAATTGCCGTTCAGGCAGATGTTTCAAATGAAGATGATATTAAACGGATGTTTCGGACAATAAGAGAAACATATGGCCATCTGGACATTCTTGTGAATAATGCCGGAATAATGAAGAACAACCTTCTCATCATGACTCCCACGGCAGAGTTTGACGAAGTGGTGGCAACTAACTGCAAAGGTTCGTTTCTGTGTTTACAGTACGCCGCAAAGATGATGATGAGAAAGAGGTCCGGCAAGATTATCAATCTGTCTTCAATAGTCGGAGTCAATGGGAATAGCGGTCAGATTGTCTATTCTGCAAGCAAAGCATTCGTCATCGGCATGACAAAATCTGCCGCCAAGGAACTGGGGCAGTTTGGAATATCGGTTAATGCTGTGGCGCCAGGTATTATTGATACGGATCTGAACTGCATTATTAAAGAAGAAGTTTTAGAATCCTTAATCCAGAATAACATTGCATTTAAAAGGTTGGGGACTCCTGAAGATGTCGCTAAAGTAATAATTTTTTTGAGTTCTTCACTTGGGGACTATATTAGCGGCCAAGTTATCGGTGTAGATGGTTGTCAAGTAATGTAATTTTGGTAGATTGATGATACATATGCAGAAATGCCTGGTCGATTGGGATACAACGTTATTCAACAAGAACGTTTTTGAAATTCACGACAGTGATAGTTTTGACAGGCGCGAATTAAAAGAGATTGACAATAGTTGTTATTTCGATGAGGCGTTTATGAGCTTTATGAAAGTGAATAACCACGATCTCGAAAAGATACATTATCTGGAAGAACTTGGCTTCAATTATATGGAATCACAATATGAAGTTGAAAAATCACTTGCTGTCCCGTACAAGGTTTCACCTTTTTCAAAACATTGTTCATTACACGTTCTGGATTATTCAGATACAAAAACGATCGAGAATATTGAAAACATAATTATAACCGCCTTCGATACCGATCGCTATTACCTTGATCCCAAATTGGATAAGAGATGTTCGGGTTTGCGGTATAAAAATTGGTTTTTAACTTCATTTGATGACCAAAATTTTTCTACATATTATTATACATCAAGAAAACAAGATAAAATCGTTGGATTTTTAATGGTTAAAACCGAACCCAATGAAGTCTATCTCGCGTTAGGTGGTATTTCACACGATTTTAAAGGTTATGGGTTCTATGCCAGTTTGTTAATCGATTATCTAAATTATGCATTTTCACAAGGAAATAAAAAATTTTATTCCTCAATTTCAAGTCACAACTTGGAAATCCTGAACATTTACATATATTTAGGTTTCAGTGTGGTTGATGAGAAAATTGTGATGAGAAAGATCTATCAGTAAACGAATTCGAAGGAGGAGGAATAATCTTGAATGCCGCATGTTTCCATAAAAGCAAACACCTATCCGAACCCGATCTATGTGAAGAAGACATTCATTGCCCTATCTGTCAGTCAACAAATCGAATAAATCGTACAATCCTCCAGGAAGCGCCAGAGATCTATTTAAAACAATGTCTGAATTGTTTTGCCGTATCAGCCTCCCGGTTACCTACAAAAAAAACATTGGACCTTTATTATAGTTCATTTTATGAATCAAATGATACAAAAATCACTTTTGATGATCCAAAAAGATTTGGAAGACATTTATTCGATCAGACACGTAAATACCTGACCAACGGGAAAAAGACACTCTCAATACTTTATTATGGTGGTGGAATTGGAACAATATCTATAGAATTAGCAAAACGATATCTCGATTTTGGTATTCCGGAGGTAAAAGTATTAATTGTAGATTATGAACAAAGTGCACTTATTGATGATATTCCAAATCTCGTTATTAATAATTGTTCTGCGTTATCTGAAGTGAAGGATCAAAAATTCGACATCATAATCGCATCGGCAATAATTGAACATCTCCCAACACCTAGAACTGAAATTACCTGTTTGTTTGAGTTGTTAAACGAACACGGGCTTATATATTTTAGGAGTCCTTATGTGATGCCGATAATCCTACTATTAAAAAAGCTGAAGATTGATTCCGACTTCACTTACCCGGGGCATATCCATGATCTGGGACAGAAATTCTGGGACAATGTGTTAGATACATTTGATCTCAAAAATGGATTCAATATCCTATATTCAAGACCCTCAATAGTAGAAACTACCTTCTCAAAGCATTTCAGACGGACACTTATTGCATATTTATGTAAGACTCCCTGGTATGTCCTTGGTAACAGATGGCGTTTTGTTGGAGGCTGGGAGATATTGATTCAAAAAGGGATTCCGAAAACAACCGAAGATACTCCTGAAAGAGGAACATGATGGCGGACCAATCATTTTCAGTGGTAATTCCCGTTTATAACAG
Organism: Methanocalculus sp.; assembly: GCA_013329165.1. Taxonomy (GTDB): domain Archaea; phylum Halobacteriota; class Methanomicrobia; order Methanomicrobiales; family Methanocorpusculaceae; genus Methanocalculus; species Methanocalculus sp9912u. The sequence goes on from DUKV01000001.1 coordinate 11,600, forward strand.
TGAAAATACCTTAGTCGAGTTAACTGATAGAATTTCAGCGACATTCTCAAATATATCCGGAGAATACGAAATAGTTTTCATAGATGATTGCAGTTCAGACAATAGCTGGCAGGTTTTGGAGAGGATTCATCAGGAAAACATGAATGTAAAAATTATCCATCTTCAGAAGAATTTCGGTCAGCACAATGCTGTTCTCTGCGGGCTCAATTATGCCAGGGGAGATTATATCATCACCATGGATGACGATCTCCAGAATCCTCCCGAGGAAATTCCGAAATTGATCAATAAGATACAGGAAGGGTACACGGTGGTATATGGACGATATGGAATGAAGCAACACAGCCGGATTGAAAATTTTTTTAGCAGGCGGTTCCAGACATTTGTTCACCGAATCCTTGATATCCCAAATACCGTTTTTATTTCCAGTTTTGCTATATTCACCTCCGATGTTGTGAAAAATATGGTCAGTATCAAATCGTCCTACGTTTTTTTACCTGCGCTCGTAAGAAATAGTGTTCCGGCCAATAAGATCGTAAATACTGAAGTGATCCATCATCCCCGGATGGTCGGAAAATCTAACTACAATCTCGGGAAATACCTTGCTCTTTCACTCAATCTTATCATCAATTATTCTGTTTTGCCCCTGCTATTTGTCGGTATTTTTGGTGTGATTGTCAGTCTCATCAGTTTTTGTTATGGCGCATATATCCTCGTGCGATACATGGCTGATCCAACATATGGTCTCATGGGTTGGACTTCTACAATGGTTGCCCTCACATTCATCGGGGGAATGATCCTATTTTCAATCGCGATCATTGGGGAATATCTTCGCCGTATTTTAACAGAAGTCTCCTACGGCCAACAATACGTCATCAGCGAAATGGAACTCTGATAGAATGAAAACCCACTATTTTTCCTTTATCATCCTCGCCATACTCTTTCAGTCTGCTGGAGGCATCTTTGGAAAATATGCCGCTCTCTCGCTTCAGGCTCCTTCCCTCATCGGCATTGTGACCAACACCTTCTATATCCTTGGCCTCGTCTGTATGCTACTCCAGGCCATCGTCTGGCAACAGGCACTCATTCATTTCCCGCTCTCCTTTGCGTATCCGTTCATGAGCCTCTTCAACTTTATCATACTTGTCGCATCGGCACTCCTGTTCCATGAAGGGATTACGGTGGCAAACGTCATCGGACTGCTTATCATATCGGTAGGGATAGCCGTGGCTTCATCGAAAAATGGGGGTCTTCTATGCTCTTCTCCCTAGGCCTTGTCTTACTCGCGGTGCTTCTCACCGGCATCAGCCAGGTGCTTCTGAAAAGGGGGGCGGGGAATGGTTGTGGTGGAGGAGAGAGTTTCCTTTCTGCCTATCTGAATCCACATACCATCAGCGCGTATTGCCTGTTGCTCCTCACCACGATAATTGGAGTCATTGCCTTACAGGTCGTTCCGCTGAAGCTCTTCTATGCCATCGCATCGCTCAACTTTGTGGTGGTGGCGGGGCTGTCATGGGGTTTTCTGAAAGAGGAGGTTTCAGGGAGGATGCTTGTTGGGATTGGGTTGATTGTGGTTGGGGTGGTGGTGTTTAATGTGTGAGAGATTGGATTAAGGGGATGGAAGACGTATCTCTTCTCTTAATGCCAAAATGATCACATATCAGCTTGGTTTGACAGAATACACCCATATCCTCCAAGGAGAATCCTCTCTTTCAAATACATCGAGCAAAACAAGGTTATTTTCCTGGCAGTTGAGAATTTCTACGGCAGAGAATACGTAACGTCCTCCCATTTCATACAAGGCATCAGAATTGATTTCAAGGTTTTCAATCCTCCTTGGGTTATCCTTGGTATTCATAGAATGATTATCTTCAAGCTCACTTGAAAAAACATAGCAGCGGGATCCCCAATAGTCGAAGTACTCCTGAAACTTCTCACTTTTATCCAGCTCTTTCTCTATTATTCTTCGGAATGAATGCTTGTACTCTAATGGATAGTTTGCCTGATATCCATCCAGTGTATAAAAACCGTTATATTGGGATATGGCTGGATGCATACCAATACTGACCACCCGATATGAGTCTTTTGGAAGAGATATGGTTTCATCAATCTCACTGAAGAGTCCCGGGGAGTAAAATTCTTCCCAGCTATATTGACTTGTTAAAAACAGAACGGGACCTCCATATTGATACTCTCCTCCGATAGCCACATATGCACAAGTGAATAAAAAGGTAATCTGGAGAATAAGAAGAATACTAGCAATCTGCTTTCCATGAGGGCGATGTGAATGAATGATTGCAAGGGCAAGGGCAAAAATAATGAACCACAACAATGGATGCAGGAAATGAAATCTCCCAAGATTAAAACCATGAAATAGTGGGAAGCTCCGTATAAAAAGTAAATACTCTGAGCTTATAAACCCATAAAAGAGTGAAATGAGAACGCATAACCCGATCAGTATGAAAAACAGATCGCACCTCTTTTTCTTAATGAAAAGGATCAGGCAGGCAATTGCAGTACAGAGACCAATAAAATAGGTGTGGAGGCTTGCTGCATGATACTGGCCAAGGAAAAAATTCTTGACACTCTGTTGTAAGGCGCTGCCAAAATCGAGTGGAACAAAACCCTGAGCAAACTCCACACGGTGGGAAATGTATCCTGTATCAAGAAACATACTGATGAATAGACGGTATTCAACAAGGCAATATACCAGGCAGAGGAGACCAATTGCGATGAAAAAATAAAAATTTGGTTTTCGCGTCACTATAAGATCATATAACCAGAAGACAGACAACGCGACCAGAACAAAAAATCCTGTAAGTGCAAAGCTCGAATATAGTGGCATCAATCCAACTATAACCCAATCAATGGCATTCAATTGACCACTTCGAATATTGAGAAACGCAAAGAGGAGGAGGGGCATGCCTGCCACACTCAACCCACCTGAAGGCCAGAATGGGAGCAAAGCAAAGGCAAGAGAGACACCGACAACGATGAGAGTTGCTTCTTCCTTTAGGATATGTCGTGAGAGGAGAAGGTACATCCCAATAAATGCGATAATATGCATCAAGGTGAGGTTAATGATATACGCTGTATATGGTTCAAAAAAAAGATAGAACCATTGGATTACATTGAATTCAGATCCAAATGAGTTACGTGGTATTCCATTCATTATCTGGGGAATGGTTGCATCCATTGAACCAAATGTTTGACCACTATGGGAGAGAACAGTGAAAAAAATCACATTTGAATCCAGATTATCATGAACCAGCGTCGGTGTATCTTCACCCATGATATAGAATGGTGCCAGATAGAGGGCAAGGACAACAAGGGCAATGATAATATACCTATATTCCTTAAAAAAATCTTGAGCCTGCATCTTTCATAAATCTATAGGCTTTTTTTGATATTATGATTATGGTGTTCATACCTGCGATAAATAAAAGCTGGCTGAAAACAACGGTAAAAACTATTTTATTCCTTTTTTATAATTATATTTTTTATAAATCTTTTGACGGCTCACCCTTAAGGTTTTTTAGCGGAGAGGCAATAGTATAAGTATAAAACAAAGATTACAAGCGGATGTCCTATTCATGTTCACCAACAAATCAATCCTCATCACCGGGGGCACCGGCTCCTTCGGCAAGCAGTTCACCAGGACTATCCTTGAGCGGTATGATCCAAAGAAAGTGATCATCTTCTCCCGCGATGAGCTGAAGCAGTTTGAGATGAGTCAGGTCTTCGACCAGAAATGCATGCGCTATTTCATCGGCGATGTCCGCGACCGAGACCGCCTGACGATGGCGATGCGGGATGTGGATTATGTGATCCATGCCGCCGCCTTAAAGCAGGTGCCGGTCGCAGAGTATAATCCGATGGAGTGCATCAAGACAAATGTGTATGGTGCAAGTATAGTGATTAAATGACTTTGCATAAAGATTTAAAAATTATAGCTATAATACCAGCGAGAGGTGGTAGTAAAGGGATTCCGAGAAAAAATATCAAACTTCTCTCAGACAAACCCTTAATTGCTTACGCTATTGATACAGCTCTAAAATCCCAATATATCGACAATGTTTTTGTATCAACTGATGACGAGGAGATAGCTGAGATAGCCCGATTATATGGACCTGAAGTTATCTTCAGGCCTCATGCATTAGCTGAAGATCATGTGCCTTTGGATCCAGTTATCTATCATGCATTAACTGCTGTTGAGAGTAATAAGGGTATACAATATGATTATGTTGTGACAATACAACCAACCTCACCTTTGTTACAAACAACAACTCTCGATAAAATGATTGAAAAGATGATTAAGGGTAGTTATGATACTCTCATAAGCGTCAAAGCAGATAATCATCTATACTGGGCAAAAAAGGAAGATCGGTTTACTCCTCTATATAAAGAAAGGAAAAACAGACAATATTTAGATCCAATCTATCGGGAGACTGGAGCTGTTTTAATCACAAAAAGAGCTGTTATCTCAGAGAGCACTAGAATTGGAGATAATATATCACTATTTGAACTTCCTGAGGAAGAGGCACTGGATATAGATACATATCAGGATTGGACGATTGCTGAAAATCTGCTTAAGCGAAGAACTATTGTTTTTAGGGTTGATGGTGATCACGATATAGGATTGGGTCACATTTACCGTGCACTAACACTTGCCAACAGATTGATCTTTCATCATGATATCTTGTTTTTAATGGACAAATCAAGAGAGCTTGGCATACAGAAGGTGCGTGAATATTCATATCCTATAACCCTTTTTTCTGATGAAACAGAGCTGTTTGCAATCCTGAGTGAAATTCGACCACATATTATTATAAATGATATTCTTGATACTGATACAAAATATATACAGATGTTGCGGTCAGAAGGATATTTTATTGTAAATTTTGAGGATATGGGGGAAGGGGCTGAAGATGCTCACATAGTAATTAATGCACTATATGAGAAAAGCTATCCTTCGAAGAATCACTTTTATGGTTATATGTACGAGTGCTTAAGAGATGAATTTTATATCTTCCCTCGTAAAATTCCAGAATCTGCAGTAAATACTTTGTTAATCACCTTTGGAGGAACAGATCCCAATGACCTGACCCGAAGAACTCTTCAGGCACTCGAAGATTTAGGGCTCAAAAAACTAATGATCAAAGTCATTCTTGGGAAGGGGTACAGACCAAAGGAACAATTATTTGACTATATATCTGAACTCACAAAAAAAGGATTCAATATTACTATAAAAGAAAATATCCCTCTCATGGCAAAAGAGATGAGCGAAGCAGATGTCGTGATCACATCCAATGGGAGAACAATTTATGAAGTTGCGAGCATAGGAACACCATGTATTTCAATTTCTCAGAACGAACGCGAATCACGTCATCTTTTTGTTCATAATTCTCATGGACCTCTCTATCTTGGGATTGCCTATACAGTTTCGAGTGCCGATATTGCTTTGGCAATACATAGGTTAATGAATGATTATATGCTGAGAAAAGAGATGAGTGAAAAACTTCTGAAGTGTGATCTCAAAGGTAATCTCGACAGAGTACTCAACCTCATTTTGAATAAGTATCGGGAGTGGGAAATTAATGAAGCCTCTTGAGTTCGACAGGTATGTTATCAGTGAGAGATCGAGACCATTCGTAATAGCTGAGATTGGTGTTAATTATTATGATGTCGCAAAAGAGAAAAAGATAGATCCTCTGGATGCGGCAAAAATGATGGTTGCTGCAGCCGCAGAATCTGGTGCCGATGCAGTGAAATTCCAGACATATAAAGCGGATAATCTTGCCTCTAAATACTCTCCAGCATACTGGGATACGACCAAGGAAAGAACGCAATCACAATATGAACTTTTTAAAAAGTTTGATTCATTTGGAGAAGATGAATACCAAGAACTTGCACGTTTCTCTAAGAAACAGCAGGTAATCTTTTTATCGACTCCGTTTGATTTTGAAGCCGTAGATACATTGGATGATTTGATGCCAATTTTCAAAGTCTCATCCTCTGATATAACAAATACTCCCTTCATTCAGTATATCGCCAAAAAACAAAAACCAATATTTCTTTCAACAGGAGCATCAACTATCGATGAGATTGATCATGCTCTAAAGACGATCAAAAATGAAGGTAATGATCAGATCGCTATCATGCATTGTATTCTAAATTACCCTACGGCTTACCAAGATGCCAACCTTGGCATGATTTCACATTTGAAATCATTATATCCTGACTATCTTATGGGATACTCAGATCATACCCTTCCTGACTCTCAGATGTTTGTTCTTACAACTGCCGTCTTGCTGGGAGCACAAGTGATTGAGAAGCATTTCACTCTAAATAAAACTCTCCCTGGAAATGATCATTATCATGCAATGGATCCAGAGGACTTGAGACGATTTATCTTGAATTTGGATTTTTTACAGGATATTCTGGGGAATTCGGAAAAAACCCCTCTTGAAAGCGAAATGCCATCCCGTATGTATGCACGACGTAGTATTGTGGCAAAGAGAAAAATCCCCAAAGGTGCTCGAATATCAGAAGATATGGTCACGTTTAAGAGGCCTGGAACAGGTATCGAACCATCAAAAATTGGAACCATCATTGGAAAAATTGCCCTTAAAACTATCAAAGAAGATGAAATCATCGATTTAAAAACAATTAATTGAGTTGCAGAAATTATTGTGGTGAAATTAATGGGTAAAAGAATATATGTCGCACATGGTGCAAAAAGTAACTCGGGAGATTTTCTAATTTTTAATAGAGGTTGGGACCTTCTTAAAAGAGTTTTAGGTACAAACAAAATTGAGTTGGTACCTGTAAAACGGTGGGAACCAATCACTGGAGACTGTGATGTTTTGATCATCTTAGGCGGACCGATAATTACACGAAAAATGCATCCTCAATCTGTTCATATAAAAAAATACCTAGAAAAAAATAATGTTCCAGTAATCTGTTTAGGTGTTGGTATTTCTGGAAAAGACTATTCCGCTTCAGAACCATACTTTACTGATCAAGAATCAGTAGATTTTTGGACATCAATCTATAACAGTACAAAACTATTTTCGGTAAGGGATATCGATACATTAGATGTTTTGAATTATTATAATATTCCTGCAACTCTCACTGGTTGTCCTGCCTTATTTGACTGTGATATTATATCTCATAAAGATACGTTGTTAAATAATATATTTTTAAATGAAAGTAATTACTTGACTGTATCTATTCCAAATAATACAAAAATGTTTTTTTCACTAGGTGCAATTAGAACGCTTTTTTTTCTATACTATTTAAACAAAAAAATATCACGTCTTGATGTTCTTCTCAAAAAGCAGGTGGTTTTCCAACACGGTTATCAATCTTCTGGAAATATACCTATTGCACAATTTGCACGATTGATGGGTTATTCGGTAATCGACGGATCTGGTCGAGGTATTAATGAAATTTCTGAAATTCGTGATTCTGGTTTTCATATTGGTACTCGCTTGCATATGAACCTTTTTTTCTTATCACAATGCAAGGTATCCTATTTATTGGGTGTTGATAATCGGACTGCTGCATTCTTAAAAACCATACCCACTCCATCAGAAAATTTTTCAATTAGAGGAATCAAACATTTGGTTGATGAATTCTCTAATGATTTAATTAATTGTGCATTTAAACTAAAATTTTCATTTGTAAAATCTCAGATATTGGAGCTCTACAGTAAAATGATGGATTATCTTATTCAAGTAAAAAAATTTATTATTGCTGAAGATTCAATAATTTAAGTATAATTCAATTGTTGGAGTACCTAATAATGGAAATGATCAACTATCTGGCAACCCCTAAAAGCAGTAACGTCCTCACCATACCTCACATGTGTGAACGCTTCGGCTGCTAAGTCGGGATATCTAGCCGGGCTGGAGGTTGCCCCAAAGCATTATGCGATGATTGAAGGTGAATGGGATGTGAAGAAGGAATGGTTTTTAAATGTGGGATGGTTGAACAACTGTCACTAAAAATCTTGTTGGTAATGATTTAATATTACTTTCATTTAGTCGACCTTATATGGGTAAATAAAATTATATTAATATTATGGATTTGGTGAAATTGATTATGTTAAAACGTATGCGTGTTATAATCAATTATTTAAAATATATATTTGAGGGTATGAGAGTGCCAGACACTTGGCATCTCATGAAACCTTGTGATATACTTATCCTTACTCATGATAGAGAGCGCTCCTACGATTTTAGAGGGAAACCATATGCATTTTTAATTGATTCATTGGGGGAAATTTTCAGAAAGGAAGATCTAAAAGTAAGTTGCGTTGCAAAACCGTATTCAGTGATTACTGACTCTAAGGCATATACTTTTACTTATTCTTATAATCGGGCAAGTTTAATTGGTCAATTATGCAGCCTCCATACAATTAATGTGATCATACGTTTTCTGATTGAACCAAAAGTATTTCATATTGTTTGGAAAAGTTCATATCTTGTTAAATTATGGATTTACATAATCAAAAGGGTGAAACCTAAATGTATCATTGGTATACAACCGGATGTTAATATCTGTATGGCAGCGAGAAGGATGGGGGTGGATATATATGATCTTCAACATGGAGTTATCTCTGATTCTCATCCAGATTACGGACAGAAATATCTGGACGATTCCACAACTGAAACACTACCTACTGGATATCTGTGTTGGGATGATCAAAGTGTGAATGTACTTTCTAAATGGGTTATACCAAAACAAATTCGCACAATCAAAATTGGGAATCTCTGGTTTTTACGCTTTATATATCCCATTCAAAACGATTTTCTCGTTCATGAAGCAGTAAATGCATCAAAACAAATAATTGACCCTTATCGACCTTCAATACTAGTTTCTCTTCAATGGGGAATGCGACAATTCTATCCTGAAAAAGAATTTAATGGTGTTATGGTCAAGGCGCTTGAAGAAACAATTCTTGAAACCTTCGAAGACTATAATTGGATTGTACGATTACACCCTGTCCAATTAATGGGTGAGGAAAAAGAGAGCGTGACTCAGTATTTAATTGAGGTATTTGGTAATGAAAAGGCTGACATGTGGCTGGATACCAGTAAATTACCCCTTCCACTAATACTAAAAAATGTTAATTTACATATAACTGATTTTAGCTCTATTGTAATTGAAGCTTCTTGGATGGGTGTTCGAAGTGGAATATTAAACCAGGAAGTAAAAAGTGGCGGAAAATTTGAAGATTATTATGTGAGTGAAAGAAATTCAGGCATGGCTGAAGTAATTGACCAGAATCCCGAAGCAATTAAATCATGGATATCAAAGACCCTTGAGAAAGGTAAAGGAGATATTCAAATTCCGGACACTCGGGATATAAGAGACGCTTTCATCGAAGAAGTGGTTGAAAAATGCCGATCCTGATTTAACACCGCCATTGACAATAATTGCCTTGTTTCCTTCCCCTCCCTCACACAACCCCCATTTCCTTCAACCGCTTCGGCAGGTAATCTCCCGTCACAAAATCCAGCCCCCTTGCCGCAAACGCCTGCTGTTCCGACTTCAGCCCCATCGAGAGCTGAAGATTGATCTGCTCGCGCCAGTAGTCGGTGGCAAACCGGGGGTCGGTCAGCTCAGCCCTGAGGGCGGCGATGTCCTGTTCGCTGAGGGTGTCGGCGGGCAGATCGTAATCCCTGATGTCTGAAGGCTGGACGCCGATGAACTGGGCTGCCGGGGTGGCCAGGAGCTCGGACATATGCGCACTCTTGATCGAGCCGTAGGCGACCGAGGCATAGATCCGGTAACTCCAGGGGTCGCCGTCTGTGAAGATAAGCACCGGGAGCTTCAGCTCCTCGTTCAGCTTCTTCAGCATCCTCCGGGTCGACCGGGCCGGCTGCCCCTTCAGATGGACGAGGACACAGTTGTACTCCTCGTCAAAGCCATTCTCCTGGAGACGGGCATACATACCGCCGGTCTCCATCGCGATGACAAACTTCGCGTCATGATCGATAAATTCGACACTCCCGACATTGTTTGGGATCGCATAGCCGGCCTCCCCGACATCGTCCCGGCAATGAATCTCGCGGGCACCCCGGCGGGTCGTCTCCCGAATCCGGACCGGCCCGAATATCGTCGCCCCATCTTCTTCAGGCCGGAGATGGAAGGCCTCGCGTTCGAGTGCGGTGACGATCTCAAGATCCTCGACGAGATAGTTGCTCTCATCCTGGGCAGTGAACTTCGCCTTCTTCCAGGACTCCGAGATATAGTACATCTCCCTGAGTGTTGATGAGCGGTTCTCTGTGAGCTGCCCTTTTAAAAACCCGATCACATAGGCCATCTTCAGGAGGTGTGTCGCACCACGGGCAGTTGAGGCAGCCCTCGTGCTCTCCCGCTCCCCGTACTTCCAGACCTCGGATGCATCATCATAGGTGATATTCTGCTTTGTCCGGGTCGGCAGCCGGATCGAGGGGATCTCGCCATCTGCGATCTGGTCGTACCACCCCTGTGCTATCTCAACGAGGCGGCCGATTGTGTGTGTGTTCTTTTTCTGATCGCTCTCTGATATCTCTTTCAATGTGGGTTCCTCTGGGGTGTGGATCAATGTTCAGATTGTTCGGGGCGGTATATGTGGTCTCATCGATCTCATTTATGGCAAGTATCTTTTCATTTGTATTGTTCTATGTGAGACACTTCTTTGCTGCTGTGATGCTCATCATCTCCATTCTGACGAAGATAATTGATTATAGTTGAAGCAGTGAAGATATTTTTCTGTTAAGTTCGTTTCTGTAACTAATGTCTAACTCACCAAGTTCTGCGATCACAAGATCATTTAATACCGTAGCTATTTTATCTAACCTGATTACCGAGTCCATCTTTAAACCTGAACTTAGAAATTCCGGGGTATCTTTCTGGAGATATATCTCACATTCAGTTCTTTGAACCGTTGTTTGTGAAGAAATAAATGCGAGAATAAGGTCATATTTCCCTTGATAGAGAACAAGGGCAGGACGAAGCTTTGCTGATGTCAAATCCGTAAAGGGAAATGGAATGAGGACTATTTTTCCTTTCACCGGTATACAACCTTTGCATCATCAAGAGTGTAGATATCCGGTTCATCCTGAAGAAACTGGTGTAAGGATCGCTCTGATATCTTCATCATTCCTATTGTCTCATTCTGATGAATCAAATCATTAAGCAAATTTTTTATCTCTGAAACTTCCTCTTTGATAACCTGAATATCTGTTTTCATCGTCATATCCCTCACAGGCATCTCCCATAGCCTGACAATAATAGTTGTTTTTTACACATAAAGGTCTTCATTGAACCTTGACCCACCAAGACGCAGGAGCTATCCGAACGTAATACCTGTCCTGACATTTGATTCATCAGACCTTGACCCACTCCGACTCCGCGGGGGGGCACTGCTCAATCCCCCGCTCCGTCCTCGGGGTTGGCGACCTATCGGTCACCGAGCGGTGCTGTTCGCACCGCCATGGGGATTAGGGCGCTATCGCGCCTGTTGTTATGAAAGATTGGGTTGGATAGAGCATTGGATTGGTATAGAGGATCGGTCATGATGCCTTATAGCAGACTTCGCACGAATCCAATACATCATCCCTGAAATGCCTGCTCAGCTCTTCCGGTGTTCTGATATCGATCTTCCTTCCTCCAAAGAGTTTGGATAATTCTTCTTCCATCGTAAAGATGATGAAGAATCCGTGTGTTCTCCCTTCCTCAAACTCGATGAGGATATCGATATCGCTCTCTGGTGTAAAATCTTCCCTGAGGACCGATCCAAAAAGGGCCAGACTGCGAATATCATATTTTCTGCAGAAAGCTGCAATCTCCGTATGGGGGATCGGTATCCGTGGGGTATGTGTCATCTGTGGGTGCTCGTACTATCTCTATTCAAGCTGGGTATAAAAATTCTGTTGGGAGGTCGTCGTCGATTAGATACCTGGATTGAATAAGACCCACTCCGACTCCGCGGGGGGCACTGCTCAATCCCCCGCTTCGTCCTCGGGGTTGGCGACCTGTCGGTCACCGAGCGGTGCTGTTCGCACCCGCCATTGGGATTAGGGCGCTATCGCGCCTGCTTCTGATACTGATTGTATTACTTTCCTCTCTGAATCAATTACACTGAGATACGTCCGCGAAGCGGAAAGTCCGTTTTCCATCGTCCTGATTTGATGGAATCCAATCAGTTTTGTTCCAACACTGGTATTTTCTGGGTTATGAATATGGAGAAGAGGCAAAAGGATTATTGTCTTTCATCCGAAAAGGATGATATGGAGCTTCGAGCAGAGGGGACAACGCTTTATATTGATGGTCGTGAACTATCTGAGCTGGATCTATTTGTCTGTCGCTTTCTTGATATTTTGGAAGACTATTCTCCATATACAATCATCAGCGGATATGTAGCAATACTTTTTGGAAGAACAAGGAGCACAGAAGATATCGATCTGTTGATCCCTGTATGTAGTTACCCCTCATTCCATTCTCTTCATGATGCATGCATTGATCATGGTTTTGAGTTTCTGAATGCCGAGGATGCAGAAGGGCTTTATTCATTTCTTTCTTCAGGATATGGAATCCGCCTTTGTGAAAAGGATACATTTATTCCTAATATTGAGATAAAATTTATAAAAAATGAATCTGATGAATATTCATTCGAAAAACGAATCCAACTTATAATTAATGGTAGAACCTTTTTTATCAGCCCTCTTGAAATCCAGATTGCATACAAATTCTGGCTTGGTAGCCAGAAGGATATCGAAGATGCCATCTTTATTCGGAATGTTTGCCGTGATGTCATTGATGAAAAGTTGTTACAGGATTTCTGTAAGTCATTTGGAGTAACCTATGAATCCGCCTGATCAGAAACACCGGGAGCAGATCCGGGAGGAGCGGATCTGGTTTGTTCTGAGATCTGCTGAATGGGTGAGGCGCGTTCCAAATAAGGTCTGGAGCAGAGAACAATCTGCTCTCATCAACCAGCTCCTTGCAAACCGTCATCACTTCCCGCTGACCCGGGAAGAATATCTGCATATGGTCGAGACGGCGAAGATCGCTTCCGGGAGGCGCTCAGGCTCCCCACCTATGCCGGAGTGGGCGAAGGAAAGGCTGTGATTTCCGTGACCTCTGTTTCGTATCGATTGTGTCAGTCACAAAACATTTTTCTCGCTCAGGTAATTTCCGATTCAGGCAATTTCTGTCTTAAATGACGCAAAATAGATGTAATTATGCTCAATTTTGACATATATGCTCCCCGTTCGGAAGAAACTATTTTATCTTCCTCTTCCAAGGTAGATACAATGAAGCGTATCCATGTCATCGTTGATGGCTATGTTCAAAAGGTCGGATTCCGTGAGCATGTTCGGAAAGAGATATTCGGGACAGGTATTACCGGGTATGTACGGAACCTTGATGCCGGGGAGGTTGAGATCGTTGCTGAAGGCAGGGAAGATCTCCTCCGGGATTTAGTTCGTGGTATCGATATCATCAGGTACCCAATTGAAGTAACCTCCTGTAACATCACCTGGCAGGAAGCAACCGGCGAGTTTCCAAAGTTCACAATCATCAGGGGAGACGTTCAGGAGGAACTCTTTGAACGGATGGATTCTGTTGTCACTATTATGCATGAAACTCTCGAAGTGTCAAAGTCAACTCAAGACCTGCAGTATCAGACTCTGGATAAGCAGGATAAGATGTTACATAAACAGGACCAGATGATCGACAAACAGGATCAGATGCCCGAGATAAAAAAAGAGATCCGGGACGAAACAGCATCCCCCCCAAAAGAGAGCTGTTCAAATCTCAGTGAAGAAAAATATGAGATCAGACGGGAAATAGCCTCTATCAAGGCAGCTCTTGTTCGTGCAGGAATAAAGTTCTGATCCAATATATATTACATATACACTCGCATTGTGAAAATCATCCAGGAATGATCCATAGAGCAAACCTATTTGTCTCCTATGAACCATCATACACTAACCATGAAATATTATTGCCTTATTGAAAAAGACGAGGATGGCTACTATTATGCATCGATCCCAACGCTTCCGGGATGTTTCACTCAGGCAAAAACATACGAGGAATTGATTGAACGTCTCCATGAAGCTATTTCGTTGTACCTCGATCTCAATGGACCCCCTGATCCAGATGAAATACGGGAATTTGTGGGGGTCGGGGCTGTTGAAGTTAACTCCACTTAAAGCGGAAATAGTAATTAAAATCCTGGAAGATACAGGCTTTTCGTTTATTCGTCAGACGGGCAGTCATGTGATTATGCAGGATCTCGACGGAAGGAGTGTTGTCATTCCTGTTCATCCGGGAGAAGAACTGGGAAGGGGTATTCTTCGGGCAATCATTCGACAATCAGGACTCACACGGGATGAATTTCTTACAAAAATCGTGAAAACACGGAAATGAGCTTCCTGGTATAAACAGAGTTTGCTCCTCCACCAAACCCCTCTCCAGATCCCCCCAATCACTCCTCACAATCCATCACCACCATCTTCGACTCATCCATCCCCTGCACCGTCAGGCTCCCGCCCCCGGCGCCTGGATATGCCGTTGACCACGAAGCAGCAGGCTCAACGGTGACCCGCCAGCACTTCGTCACCTCGCCGTCAAGTTCTGTTGAAAAGTCCGGGGCAACCGTTGCACCCTCCCCGGTATCGGGAGAGATATCATAGAGGGTCAGTTCAATTGGTTTGGTGGTGTGATTGTCTATCCGGATCTGCACCTTCCCGTCAAGGAGCTCCCGTTTCACCACGACCCGCCGCATGATCCGCCCCTCGATCGCGGCAGTCTCGGGAACCGGCTTCTCCACAATCTCTGCGACTTTGCGGGCGATATCCGGGATGATCGCACAGACCGCACGGGCACGATCCTCTGCGATCCGGTTCCGATCCCTCCGGGAGAGGAAGGTCTTCAGGTCGCGGCCGAGCTCCTGGAGTGCAAGGACGATCTCCTTCTCGATCTCCGGAATCGAGGCGACCGCATCCTTGCTCTCACTCGTAAACGGCACATTGGTCGAGGCGATATGTACGAGGATCAGCACCGGCCCCTGGGGCAGACCGGACTGTGCGATCCCATAGCTCTTCCAGTTCACTGCTGCAACCGACTGGGTGATCGCACAGGCTCCCTGCTGATACAGCAAAGGCACCCGGTTGGCAAACCGCAGTATCCGGGCTGCTCCTTCTGCCTCAAGCCGACCGCCATACCCGATTGCCGCCTCCACCACAAACGAGTGGCCAGAGAAGACACCCGGTGCACGGCTCCGGGATTTCACAAAATCGAGTGCAAATTCCTTCTCAAGCCCGGAGAGGATCAGATCCTCCCCGATCGGGGAGAGGCAGGTAGATGCCGGGGGCGCCGGGATCTTCACCTCCTGCATTGCTGTGAGGAGTTTCTTCAGATCAGCCGGTTCAAGGTGTGCAGCTTTCCGGGATGCTTTAACCCCGGCATGAGACAAAATCTCTGCTGCCGTCTTCTTCCCGACACGGGAGAACTCAAATTGGAGGAAGAGATCCACCGTCATCTCACTGGCAGCGGCCATCCGCTTCAGGATCCCAAACTCGATCCCATAGGGGTGTGGCTTGATCGACTGCGGGCAGGGGGGCACCTCCCCGGAGACCCGTTCAAAGGCGAAGCTCTCACCATCGATCTCGACCCGGAACCGGGCATGGGGATTGACGATCGAGGTATACTTCAGGTACTCAAGCAGCCGCTTCTTCGCCGAGATCGAGCTTGCAAACTCAAGCTCAATCCTGGTGCCATGCGGCAGTGACCAGTCGATCTCCTCATGGGAGATGATATCCGGCTCATTTGTCTGGGTTTTGATCATCAGGGTGAACCGATGAGCCTTCGTCTTCGCGCCCGTCCGCGAGATCACCGTGGCAGGAATCCCGCTCGTCAGCTGTGCATACAGAACTGCTGCTGAGATCCCGATCCCCTGCTGTCCCCGGCTCTGCCGCACCTGGTGAAACCGGGATCCATACAATAACTTCCCAAAGACAAACGGCACCTGTTCGGGCATAATGCCGGGGCCGTTATCCTCGACTGCGATCGTGAATGTCCCGGACTCGGTCTTCTTAATGATCACCAGGATATCGGGGAGGACTGCTGCCTCCTCGCAGGCGTCGAGTGCGTTGTCTATTGCCTCCTTCAGCGTGGTAATAATTCCCCGGATCGGGGAGTCGAACCCGAGGAGATGCTTGTTCTTCTCAAAGAACTCTGCAACACTGATGCTTTTTTGTTGCTTTGCGAGCTCCTCAGCGAGTACCACTGCCAACCACCCCGGCAACAGCTTCTTCAAGGGAGACGGTCTGCTGGTTGCCGGATGCCAGATCCCGGAGTGTCACCATACCCGCTTCAGCCTCCCGCCCGCCGATCACAGCCACAAAATCTGCATGTTTTGCCGCCTGTGAAAGCTGTGCAGAGAGGCTCTTTCCATTCAGATCAGTAATCGTCCGGATGCCGGCCTGCCGGAAGGCAGCAGCCACCCTGATCCCGAAGATCCGCCCCTCGGGGGTGGCAGCAACGGCGACCGTTGTCGGCCTCTTCAGCTCATGCTCACCAAGAGAGACCATCACACGGTCAAACCCGATCGCAAACCCGACAGAGGGCGTCTCCTCGCCGCCGAAGAGGTGGGCAAGGCGGTAGGCTCCCCCACCCATGATCTGGTTCTCTGCACCAAGATTCTCGGCAAATGCCTCGAAGACGCATCCGGTATAGTAGTCGAGGCCGCGGGCGATCCCGAAGTTCTGCAGATACGGCACCTCGTGTGCGTCAAGCATCGCGAAGGTTCCGCGGATCCGCTCCTCTTCAGGTATGCTGCCTGTGATTGCAAATGCATCATCCAGTGTCTTCGATTCGATGAGCGCTGTTAAGGATCCGGCCAGATCTCCACCGAGATCAAGTGCTTCCAGTGCCCCATAATCCCGCTTGTCAAGGCAGGCACGCACCTGGTTCCGGAGTTCCGGTTCAAGATCAGAGAGCAGACTCCGCATCATCGCAAGATCGCCGACACGCAGCTCAAACGATACCCCGGTAGCCTTCAATAGATCATAGCCGACTGCCATCACTTCGGCATCGGCCATCGCAGAATCTGCGCCGACAAGCTCGATACCAAACTGCCAGAACTGCCGGTACCGCCCCTTCTGCGGCCGTTCATACCGGAAACAGTCTCCAAAATAGTACCAGCGGACCGGCTTGTTCAGCACCTTTGCCTCATTCACATACATCCTGAGGACCGGCGCTGTCAGTTCGGGACGGAGTGCAATATCGCGGCCGCCCTTATCCTGAAACGCATACATCTCCCCGATGATGCCCTCGCCGGAACGGAGGGTGAAGAGTTCGAGATTCTCAAACACAGGTGTGGAAACCTCACGATACCCCCAGCGGGAGACACTCTCCCGCATCGTCGCTTCGACACTCCTCCGTGCTTCCAGCTCATCCGGGAAGAAATCCCGTGTCCCTCGTGGTTTCTGGATCATGATATCTCACCTACTTATTGTCTCTTCTTCGTCTTCACTGCGCCGAAGAACCGCTCCAGGTTCCCTTCACTGGTCCATATCTTCTCCCGCTCATCCCTCCCCTGGAGATAGAGTGCGGCGAGCATAAGGCCGATCCCGAGGAACGGCTGGCCGAAGAAGGCAGAAGCAATCCCACCAGAGGCAAGCGCCATCCAGATCACGCCCCGCAGTGCTGCCTTCCGGTAGAGTGGCAGTCCTGTTCTCCCGTAGATCCGGAGATCACGCAACCAGAGAAATATCACAACAGCGGCTCCAAAACAGGTGACAAGAAAGAGGATATCCATACAATGAACTTATTATGCGCCTCGTCCCTTGATAATAGTGACCATGCCATTGAATGCACGTATCCTGAATCTCATGGAAGAGGTGAGATCCGGCAGATGCTCCCCTGAAGAGGCAGCCGATCAGATCAGCGGACTCCGCCTGGAGGAGATCGCGGGTGTCGCCAGGATCGATCTCGGTCGATCGATCCGCTGCGGCATCCCGGAGGTGGTGCTGGCTGAGGGGAAGGATACCGCTCATCTGGTCGAGATCATGAGGCGGTACGTGGAGGCGTCCGGCCGGTGTGTTGCGAGCAGAACAACGCCTGAGCAGGCAGATGCCATTCAGCAGGCTGCTCCCGATCTCACCTGTGAGTTCTATCGTGATGCCCGGATCGTCATCCTCTCGAACGGGACAGAAAAACCAATCAACAGCGGCACAGTCGGGATCATCACCGCGGGGACGTCGGATATCCGGGTGGCAGAAGAGGCGCGGATCATCGCAGAAGAGATGGGATGCAGAACCCTCACCGCATATGATGTCGGTGCTGCCGGGATCCACCGCCTCTTCCCGGCACTCCAGAGCCTCGGTGATGCAGACGCATATGTCGTCTGTGCAGGCAGGGAAGGCACCCTCCCCTCGGTTGTTGCGGGTCTTGTGGGCCGGCCGGTGATCGGGGTGCCGGTCTCGGTCGGGTACGGGTACATGGGCAAAGGAGAGGCGGCACTTGCCAGCATGCTCCAGTCCTGTGCGGTCCTGACTGTTGTGAACATCGATGCAGGCTTCACCGCAGGTGCATTTGCCGCACAGATCGCCTCGGGGGTGCAGAGAGAATGAAACGCGGTTTTTATATCGGGCGCTTCCAGCCGTACCATAACGGCCACCAGGCGGTGCTGGAAGGGATCGCAGAGGAGGTTGACGAGATCATCATCGGTGTCGGGAGCGCCCAGCTCTCCCATGACATCCAGAACCCCTTCACTGCAGGAGAGCGGGTGCTGATGATCACCCGCGCGCTTGAGGATGTCGGTTCTCCGTTCTATGTGATCCCGATCGAGGATCTCAGGAGAAACGCCCTCTGGGTGGCGCATGTCACCTCGATGACTCCACCGTTTGATACCTGTTATACCTCGAATCCGCTGGTGATCCAGCTCTTTAAAGAAGCATCAATCACGATCAAATCCCCTCCGATGCACCTCCGGGAGACCCTCTCCGGAACGGCGATCCGGCAGAAGATGCTCGATGGAGAGGACTGGGAACAATCTGTGCCTCCGGCAGTTGGTGAAGTGATCCGGGAGATCGATGGTGTCTCCCGCCTCAGGACCATCGCCGAAACCGATTGAATATCAATACGAAGCACAAACAATGGTATCAATGGCACAGACTAAACCCACCCCCCCTATTGCTGATCTGATCAACCAGTACTGGTATCTCACCCCCGGCATCGCGATCTTCGGAGTGCTTCTCACCGCAGTCGGCATCACCCTGCCCCTTCCCTTCCTCGCAGCACCAGGTATCTGGGGCTGTATCATCGCATCCTTCCTCCTGCTTGGGATGGCATTTGCGGATCCAAGGCGTGATCTCGTCTCGATGTTCACCCCGCTCTATGCAGTGATCTTCTTCATCCTGCCAAGCGACATCCCGCAGGAGCTCCCGCTGATGGTGCTCTTTACAGCAACGATCATCATCCTGACCGCACGGCTCCAGTGGCGGATCAGGAAGGGATAGACAGAAAACAGGCTCTTCTCTCATCCATGTGCGTTTTAAACAGGGGTCGATTCAACAATTTACGAACAGGTGTTTGAATCATGCACGAGAAACTGTTGACTCTGCTGCTGAATATCCTGGAACCGGATGGTCTAATCGATGGAATTTTCGCATCTATGAGAAGGTTTTCGAATATCCTGATAGAGCCGATCCCCGAGAGAAGAAACTACAGCGATTCCCACCGCCCCGTCCCCGTCCGCAGGTGCTTCGCAGGGAGGTTGAACCCGGTGGCCGCAGATACAGCACGGGAGGGGCGGGAATGCTTCGGGGCTGCCAGAGCAGATAAACCCCCGATTCTGATGAATCGCCTTTCAGGTTGCTCTGATGAGCAAGGGTTTATCATCTCTGTCATCCTGCTCCCTCGCCGACCCGCCCCCCGATACCCGCGCCGCACCTGCTTCAAACTACCCACATGAAATAGCGAGGAGGCGAGAAACATCCTTTTAGATCCGGGGTTCCCCGGGATCCCCCAAAACCCCTTTCTTATCTCTCAATATGCAAATTTCCGTGCCGGAACAACTGATATCCTTTTTCCGGCTACGTGAATATCCTCTTCCTGATCGAGCGTCAGAATATATCCGCAATCAAGCTCAAAAAACTCCATTGCTTCTACCAGCCCTTCGATCTCCCGTTGTTTATTCCGGGTGGTCAGCTCATAGCAGACCTGTATCGCCTTTGTGATCGTTGTCTTCTCTTTGATAAGGAAATCACATTCACCCTTTTCACGGAAATAGAAGAGCTCCCGATATCGCTTCCTGAGTTCAAGGAAGACATGGTTCTCAAGGAACCTGCCATGATCGTCTGAGAACTGTATTGAATTTGCACGAATCAGGCCGTTATCTATGGCATATACCTTCTTTGGATTGATCTGCCTGCTTCTCTGGGAATAAGAGAACCGTGGCAGGGTGAAGATGATATATGCATCTTCAAGCAGCTCCACATATGATGCGATGGTGGTAACCGATCCAATTGCAGAAAACATCTTCTGCAATTTTGAGAGTGTAAACTCTCTGGCACTATTTCCCAGCAGATAGACTGCAATTTCTGTTACTATCCCCGGGTTCTTAACAGGGTTTCTGAAGATGATATCCCGTGCAATGATGTCAAGCAGAAGATTCTGGAGGACTTCATCCATTCCTGTTCTCAAGTATTCCGGAAATCCGCCGGAAGCAA
This sequence comes from Methanocalculus sp., assembly GCA_013329165.1. Lineage (GTDB taxonomy): Archaea > Halobacteriota > Methanomicrobia > Methanomicrobiales > Methanocorpusculaceae > Methanocalculus > Methanocalculus sp9912u. Next base: position 32,332 of record DUKV01000001.1, read on the forward strand.
GATAATCCTGAAATGATACTTTTGAGTCTTCAGATTCCATGTACTCCAGGTATTCATGATAGGTGAATGGAAAGAGCTCGATCCGGAGATTTCTTCCAGTCAGTTTTGTCCCGAGCTCCCGGCTCAGGAGCGATGCATTCGATCCGGTGATCACCACCCTCTTGTCATTATCGAGAAGATATCTGACATATGATTCCCAGCCTGCGATGTTCTGAATCTCGTCAAAATAATAGAGATCTGCCTCATGAAACTCCTCGGAAAAGGCTTCTTCCAGCATTTCACTATCTTTGAGTTCAAACTCAGCAAGGCGGGGATCCTCAAAATTCAGGTAGTAAAAGCCCTCCTCCCTCTTCATCGACTGGACAAGGAGTGTGCTCTTTCCGCACCGCCTGATTCCGGAGATGATAATTGCAAAATTCCGAAGTGGTTTTAGTCGTTCAAGATCCTGCCGGATAACGCCGGACGTGCGCCTCCCCATTGCCTCTCTCTGGGATCGTAAGATCTGTCTGAGCTCGCTCTTCAGGATCATGGTATATGATACTCCTCATGGAAAATGATAAAACTATCCATTACAAATGGATACTATTGATCAATCCAGATGGACACTATTGATCATTTGAACTGGACAATCTTCCCGACCCCTGTTCATCAGGATAAAGAGCAGGCTCTCTCATTGGAAAAAAGGCTGAATACTGCTCCTTCTCTAAAACGAGTCGAGCGAGACCGAGCCGAACTCGTCTGCAAGCTGCCTGACATTGGTGACACCAAATGCCGTCTGGACAACTTCGAGCTCGAGGGCAACGGCGGCATCCACCATATAATCCAGAATATCGATCGAGAGCTCCTTCTTCTCCCGTGACTTTCTCATCTGGTCCAAAAGAAAGGTGATTTTGGCGGGATCTTCGCTTTTCAGCTTCGCAAGCGTCACCACACACATAGAGATCCTGGTGAGGTTCCTGTCAGTACCGGTGATCGTATCGAAGAAGTTCTTCAGCACCTGTGCCTGATACACCTCGCCAGCCATACGTAATAACTCCTTTTCATCCAGGTAATATAAGGCTTTCGCAGGATTGCGCCCTCATCGCCTTATTCTGACGCTTCACCCGCAGAAAACCCCTGTTTCCTTCACTTACTTTGCCGCACTCACGATCCGGATGATATCCCCGTCTTTTAGTTCTGTTGTATCCTTGATCCGCATCTTTGTCCGTGCATCAATCGCATGCAGGAACCCCTTCCCGATATCGGTATGTACCCGGAATGCAAGGTCACGGGGATTGGATCCCTTCTTCATCAGGAAGGCATCGGGGAGCACCCGGTCCTTTGCGTCGGTGAAATGGGTCTCATCCTCAACCGGATAGACGACGATCATCTCCAGTGTCGAGAAGACCGCATGGTTGACCGCCTGCTGCACACCGGTTCCATTGAACCGCTTCAGCTGATCCCGGATCAGCGAAAGTCCCTTCTTCTGCTGCGGTGTCATCCGGGCAGATTCGATCTCAGCAAAATCGGAATCTCCCGGAAGATACCGGATCAACCCTGCTGCGGCGGCATTTCGAAGCGCAAGCTCACCTGCCGCAGTCGCCCGGATCATCTCAGCAGGCAGTGGTTTCAGCATCTCGTCGGTTGCCATATCGGCCTTGTTCAGGAGCACCACCATCGGCTTGTTGATCGAGACGAGTGCATCAGAGAACCGGCAGAGGGCATCTGCATCTGCCTTGAAGAGATCGACATCTGTTGCGTCAACGGCGGTCCGGATATCCTCTGCCGATATCGACAGTCCGGCAAGCGCATCGGCAAGATGCTCGATCAGCGCAGATTCCTTCCCCTGCGCAGCACGGGCGAGGCGAGGAAGATGCTTCCCGATGATACCGGAGACCCACATCGCCATCTCATGTCGCAGGAACCGGACATCCTCCATCGGGTCATGCGATCCGGGGTCGACCGGATTCCCTTCAGCATCGGTACTTCCGCTCACATCCACCACCTGGATGATAGCATCGGCAGATCGGAGATGATCAAGGAACTGGTTTCCAAGCCCTTTTCCCAGATGCGCATCCGGGACAAGCCCGGCAACATCCACAAGCCCCACCCCGATGAACCGGACTCCATCAGTACACTGGCCGCACTCGAACCCGAGCTCCCGGCATGGGCAGGGTACGCGGACATACGCAACCCCATGGTTTGCATCGATGGTGGTGAAGGGGTAGTTTGCGATCTCGACATCGGCGAGTGTCGCCGCCTTGAAAAATGTCGACTTTCCACAGTTTGGTTTTCCGGCAAGTGCAAGCGTGATCATCGTAATTGTCATGTACGACCGATGCATATTAACATGCATGGGCTATATCACACGAGAAACTGCATACTTCGACGCCCCCGGACCACAGAACACCGATGATTGTATCAAACTCTGTGTATCACGGGCAGAAGAGGAGAAGATCAACACCATCGTCCTTGCAAGCAGCTCGGGCGCGACCGCCCTCTCCTTCCGGAAGGCGGTGAAAGGCACACGTATCCGGCTTGTTGTGGTGACGCATGTCATCGGCTTTTCAGAGCCCGGTGTCTGGGAGTTCTCAGAAGCTGCACAAGCATCACTTCTCGCAGACGGTCATACAATCGTCACCGGCACGCATGCCCTCTCCGGCCTTGAGCGCGCCCTCTCCCGGTCCGCGCGGGTTGGTGGGGGCTCAAGGACTGAGGCGATTGCAGAAGCCCTCAGGCGGGTTGTTGCGGTCGGGCTGAAGGTCGCCGTTGAATGCGTGCTGATTGCAGCAGATCAGGGTGCAATCGGGATCAACGATGAGGTGATCGCCGTCGGCGGAACCGCAACCGGTGCAGACTGCGCCGCGGTGATCCGCCCGGCGCACACGGCTTCATTCTTCGATCTCCAGGTGCGTGAGATGATCGCGATGCCGAGGAACCGGTGATCCATGATCCGCGAGGCATTCTTTGAAGCATTCGGGCTATTGAAAGCCCTCCCACTTCTCTGGATTGGAGGGCTTGCGATCGGTGCCGTCTCGGTCGGTGACATCCTCCTGGGAGAAGCAGGCCCGGCTTTCTCAGGAAGCCTTCAACTCCTTTCACTCCTGCTCTTCCCCTTCATCATCGCCGGGAGTTACGGCATTATTCGGGAGAAGAACGGAGATATCACAACTTTTCTCAGGTATGCAACCGGGTACTATTTCCGGGTCATGCTGCCGTTGATCATCATTGTCTTTGCAGCATTGGTGACGATCTTTCTGGTCATGATCCCAATGGCGATCATGGGAGGGACCCCGACTGCGGATATGATCTTCTTCATCGCACTGGGTGTGACCATTCCGATCATGCTGCTGACATACTTTTACGACTGCTTCGCGGTCTTCTCAGACGAGAAGATCGTTGACTCGATCCGATCCAGCATCACCATTGTCCTCTACCAGGCATGGAAGGTCCTCCTCTTCATAGTAGTGAATTGTGTCGTCCTCGGAACCCTCCTCTTTGGTCTCGCATTTGTCTGGATGGGGCTCCTCTGGGAGAAGATGAGCGAGATCGCCGCAATGGATCCCGAGGTGATCAGCACGATGAGTGGTGAAGAGGTGATGGCCCTCCTCGGCCCCGATGCCCTCTTTGCAACCGCAGTCATCCTCTTTATCTGGGCGCTGATCGCAACCCCCTTCACCCTCGCCTTCAAGGCCGCCTTCTTCCAGCGGCTTGGAGAGATGCCTGTTATTGAGCAGCAGGTCGGTGTCTATGATGAGAAGGGGCGCTGGTATAAGTACTGAATTGAGTCAGCATTGCTGCTGATTCAGATTCAGAGAATAGCCTGCTCGCTATTTCATGTGGGTAGTTTGAAGCAGGTGCGGCGCGGGTATCGGGGGGCGGGTCGGCGAGGGAGCAGGATGACAGAGATGATAAACCCTTGCTCAAGAGAGCAACCTGAAAGGCGATTCATCAGAATCGGGGTTTATATGCTCTGGCAGCCCACAAAGCCTCCCCGCCCCTCCCGCGCTGCAATCTGCGGCCGCCCGGTACAACCTCCCTGCGAAGCACCTGCGGACGGGGACGGGGCGGTGGGGAAAGCACCTGAGTGAACAGATCCTAATGCATGATTCAAAGATCTGATAGCCGGATGATGACTCGTTCCCTATGTAAAAACCACAACAGATCAGCGAAGAGCCAAAGAATAGACGGGGGTAATACCTCTCCCCGCTTTTTATTGGATCTACTTTTTTAGCTTCCTACACCAGCAGCAGCACCAGTACCACCGCAGACACCCCTCCGCCGAAGGTGGCAAGCAGGTTGGTGCCCGCGTTTCCGATGAGCCCCCGGTTCTCAAGCGTTGCACCGATGACGCTGTCGATGTTGGTCCCGAGGAATCCTGCCAGGAGACAGATGAAGAAGACAGGAAGCGAAATGATCTGGAACCCAAAGGCAATTCCTGCAATAATAAATGACCCAAGGAGCGATGCCGCCTCGCCCCTCACCGTAATACCCCCGTTTGTCCCTTCAGGAACCGGCTTCAGGGTGGTGATCATAATCGGCCGCCCTCCGGTCACCCCGATCTCGGAGGCGACGGTATCTGCGGTTGCGGTTGCAATACTTCCGACAAAGAGGGCGGCCCAGATCGGATCTCCTGTCAGGCCGAAGATGACAGCGGCCCCGGTGCCAACAAGCCCGTTTGAGAAGGCGTTCTTATAGCCGCGTGCCCCGCCCCGTTCCTGTTCGACCCCCATCGCCTTCTTCCGGGCATACTGGAACCGGGTGCTTGCGGATCCGATGATGAAGAAGGCGAGCATCACCAGGAACCAGTGGACATCGGCAAAGACGATTAATAACACCCCGATGAGAGCTCCCGAGAAGAGGCCGGAGAGATCTGCGGCTCCGATACGGAACGAAGAATAGCCAAAGACGAGCGCGATCGTTGCTGCAAGGAAGAGGAGGAGGATATCTACCTGGAAATCCAGTTCAATGAAGAGGAAGATCGTCATTGCGACGCCGAGCATGATGATCATATAGGCATCCTCCCTGCCCTCCAGAATTGACCTGAGCATCAGCGCAACCAGCACCCCGATGATCAACACAAGCGGCTCGATACTTCCAAGATAGGCCATCACGAGAAGAGCGCCGGCAAACGCCCCTCCCGTATAGTGGAGGTAGGCACGTATCCCCTCTCCTGCTGCCCGGTACGCCAGTTCACCGAGGGTGACGATCGCAACTGTTGCCCCAAATGCAACAAGCGGGAGGATCCCGATCCCATACAGGAGGGCAGTGGCACCGAGTGCAAGGGAAACATACCGGGTTCCCTGGATCAGGTAGAGGACTGCTGAAAAAGAGATGACAAAGAGTGCAAAAAGCCATGCTGGCTGGATGAAGGGGGAGACAAGTACTCCCAGGATGGCAATGAGTGTTGCCGCCAGAAGGCGTGGCTGATTCTGCATGAATAAAAAGAATTAGTGGGAGGGAGAGAAGAAGGTTCGCACGTTCTCCAAAACAGAGTGCGAACAGTATATCAGATGACGCAGACAAACCTGTTATAAATGTCGTCACCCGAGGATCTCTCAAAAACCTATGATTATGCCGGGGTTGAGCGGCGATGGCTCGATCAATGGCGTGATGAAGACTTTTATTTTGACTGGAGTTCATCAAAACCACGCTACATCATCGATACTCCCCCTCCCTACCCGACAGGCCGCCTGCATATCGGGCATGCACTGAACTGGGTGTACATGGATATCGTTGCCCGCTATAAACGGATGCGCGGCTATAATGTGATGTTCCCCCAGGGATGGGACTGCCATGGTCTCCCAACAGAAGTGAAGGTTGAAGAGATCCATGGAATCACCAAGAATGACGTGCCCCGGGAAGAGTTCCGGCAGATGTGCCGTGACCTCACCCGGGAGAACATCGGGATGATGCGCCACTCCCTCAGGCTGATGGGCTTCTCGGTCGACTGGAGCAACGAGTACATAACGATGGAGGAGTCGTACTTTGGCCTCACCCAGGCATCGTTTCTGAGGATGCTGAAAGACGGCTACATCTACCAGTCCGAGCATCCCGTCAATTACTGCACCAGGTGCGAGACCGCGATCGCGTTTGCAGAGGTTGCCTATACCGAGAATACCACGCTCCTGAACTACTTCGACTTTGATGGCGTTGAGATCGCAACCACACGGCCGGAACTCCTTGCAGCATGTGTTGCGGTTGCTGTCCATCCCGAAGATTCCCGGTATGATGGCCTGAAGGGAAAGACCCTGACTGTTCCGATCTTCTCCTATCCGGTACCGGTGATCGAGGACGAAGCAGTTGATCCGGCATTTGGATCCGGTGCAGTGATGATCTGCACCTTTGGGGACAAGCAGGATGTGGTCTGGTGGAAATCCCACAACCTCGACCTCAGATCCGCAATCGATCAGAAAGGGGTGATGACTGCTCTCTGCGGACAATACGCAGGCATGAAGGCGAAAGAGTGTCGGGAAGCGATCCTCTCGGATATGAAGGAATCCGGGATCCTGAAACGGCAGGAGGAATTGCCCCAGCGGGTCGGCACCTGCTGGCGGTGCCAGACCCCGATTGAGATCCTCTCGGCACGGCAATGGTTTGTGAAGGTGAAGCCCGAGGAGATCATTTCATCTGCCAAGGCGATCACCTGGTATCCCGAACATATGCTGATCCGGCTTCTGAACTGGACGCACCAGATGGAATGGGACTGGTGCATCTCCCGGCAGCGTCTCTTTGCAACACCGATCCCGGTCTGGTTCTGTGCAGAGTGCAATGAGATGATCCTCCCGGGTCCAGAGGATCTCCCCATCGATCCGACTATAGACTCGCCCAAACATCCCTGCCCGGCCTGCGGATCAACGAGCTTCACCGGAGAAACAGATGTTCTTGACACCTGGATGGACTCCTCCATCTCCCCGCTTGTGATTACTAAGTGGGACGGAAAGACGACACCTGCGGTCTATCCCACCCAGCTCCGTCCCCAGGGGCATGACATCATCCGGACATGGGCATTCTATACCATCCTCAGGTCGGTTGCCCTCACCGGTGAGAAGCCGTGGGAAGCGATCATGGTCAATGGGATGGTGCTTGGTGAAGACGGGTTCAAGATGTCAAAATCCAGAAACAACGTCATCACCCCGGACGAGCTGATCGATCGCTATGGTGTCGATGCCCTCCGCCAGTGGGCAGCAGTCGGGGCGGCGACGGGATCAGACATCACCTTCTCCTGGAACGATGTGGTCGCTGCATCACGGTTCCAGACGAAGATGTGGAATATCGTCCGTTTCTCTCTGCTCCAGATCAGAAAAGATGCATCGAACTCCGATGAGTCCAGAATGGAACTTGCGGACCGATGGCTCCTCTCAAAACTCTCAGGTGTCGTTGCCGAGGTGACCGATGCCCTTGATGCATACCAGTATGATCGGGGATTGAAGGCGATCCGGGACTTTGCATGGTCGTCATTGGCAGACAACTATCTCGAACTCGTCAAGGGGAGGCTCTACTCCGATCTACCATCCCGTGCCGGTGCAGTCTCTACCCTGACAACTGCTCTTGACACCCTCTGCCGGCTGCTTGCCCCCTACACTCCCTTCTTTGCAAGCGAGTGCTACTATCACCTGGCAGGAGGCCGGATCATCGACCAGGAATGGCCCCGCCTGGATTATACGGATGCCGGGGCAGAGGAGAACGGCGACCTCCTCGTCTCTGTCGTCGCATCACTGAGAAAATACAAGCATGAAGCCGGGCTTGCACTGAATGCGCCACTTGGTCATGTGACCATCTATACCCCCGGCATCGAAATCGATGACGGAGGAGATGCCGGAAGGACGACCAATGCGGAGATCGAGTGGAGATCTGATGAACCCCGTCTTGACCGGGTGCTCTCGGATATCACCTTCACTATGGGGATCATCGGGCCCACATTCAGAAAGGAAGCAAACGCCGTGATGCAGGCGATTCGCGCGCTTCCGCCTGAGGCGCTTGAAGCAGGTGTTGATTCTGTGATGGTGAATGGATCAGCGATCAAAATTCCCGAGGGTGCATACGCGCCGGTCTTCTCCTATGCAATCGAGGGAGAAGAGGTGGTGCTTCTCACCGTCGGCGATGCCCTGCTTGCGATCCGCACACACGCCTGATCGCATCTTCTACAAAGGAGGCGATCGCCTCCATCTCCTCTTCTGCATCAATCAGAACAAATCGCTCCGTCTCTGCCTCTGCACGGGCGAGATACTCCTGCTGGACCGCGGCGAGCACCTCTTCCCGCTCGAAATGCTCACGCAGACCATCCCTGTCGATCCTCCTGAGTGCAGCAGCCGGGGGGATCACCAGCAGGAAGGTGAGATCCGGGGTGAGGGACCAGCCATCATGGAGGGCGGTGAGCCACCCGCGGGGATCAGGAACCACACCTTTGAGTGTCACCTGCTGGTAGGCAAACCGTGAATCCGTGAATCTGTCCGAGATCACCACTCTCCCCTCTGCAAGAGCCGGCCGGACGATTGTCTTCAGGTGCATCGCATGATCGGCAACAAAGAGCAGGGCTTCTGATATCGGATCTTCCTCTTTCGCAATCGCCTGCCGGACCGTTGTTCCGATCCAGGTGGCACCCGGCTCACGCGTAAAGAGGCAGTTGAGATCGACCAGCTCCCGTTTGAGCGTCTCTACCAGGGTGCTCTTCCCTGATCCGTCAATTCCTTCGATTGTTATCAGCAGAATGATCCCCCCCTGATCAGATCCAGAGGTACCTTCCCGGTATGGATCGCAGTTGCGATGATCGCCCCGTCATATCCGGCTGCTGCGAGCGTCTCGAGATCGGTACAATCCCGGACCCCTCCACCATAGAGGAGCGGCAGGTCTGTCCATGATCTGATCTGCTCTGCCCCGGTGCGGTCGATTCCGCACTCCTCCCCCACTGCGGTGATATGCAGGAAGATGCAGCCCGAGAACCCGCACTCTTCTGCGCGGGAGATGATCTCTTCAGGCTCCTCTCCACCGGGAATAACACGTCCCTCTTTCACATCCACGCTCAGGTAACCGCCAGAGAACTCCGATAGATCGCCTCCCGCGGTCTCGGTACCGATAACATTTGTGATGAAGGGCGCATCAAGCATATCCCGGGGCCCCCTACATCCCCGGTCAAGATAGCAGCGGGAGACGAGATCTGAGAGCCCAAGCACCATCTCGTCATGTGATCCCATGCCTGCGATCCGGTCGAGATCGGCAATATAGACCGATCGTGGCCGCACCGCTTCGATGTATCCCCGGACTTCTGCAGTTGGTGAGATGCCCCATGTGAGGGGAGCATATTCCGACCGCCTTCCTGCTCTCCCGTGAACCACCTGGCCCCCTTTGAGATCCATTGCACAAATGAGTTCCATGATATAACGCAATCACTATTATCATCGGAGATCATTAAGTTCTATGGAATTACTTGTCAGCCCGAGTTCTTTAGAAGAGGCCAGACTTTCTCTTTCTGCTGACATCATCGATGTAAAACGCCCTGCTGAAGGATCGCTTGGTGCAAATTTCCCCTGGGTGATCCGGTCTATCAAAGAGATCGCAGGAGAAAAGCCGATCTCTGCTGCCATTGGCGATTTTGCTCCAAAGCCCGGAACAGCTGCACTTGCGGCATATGGGGCCGCCTGTGCCGGGGCTGATTATGTCAAGATAGGGCTCATGTTTTCTGACCACGATGATGCGCGCCAGGTGATCCAGGCGGTTGTACAGGCAGTCAAACCCGTGTTTCCCGAGAAGACCGTGGTCATTGCGGCATATTCGGATTATGAGCGGCTCTCGACGATCTCCCCCTTTGATATGGCTGCAATCGCCGGAGAAGAGGGTGCTGATGTATCGATGATCGACACCGGATTAAAGGATGGAAAGAGTACCTTTGCATTTATGGATGAGGCGGATCTCACCTCCTTTACACGGGAGAACAGGCAGCTTGGTCTGAAGACTGCACTTGCAGGCTCGATTGCATTTGAGGATCTCTCTCCCCTGAAGCGGATCGACCCAGACATCATCGGTGTCCGGGGTATGGTCTGTGGTGGCGATCGCTCCAACACTATCCGGCCCGAGCTGATAGAGAAGGCACTTGCCATGATACGGAGTTGAGTATACATGTTCCAGGAGAAGCTGAATATCCCCGTCTCGCTCACCTTTGATGATGTGCTGCTCGAGCCTGCGGAATCCTATGTAGAGCCGAGCCTGGCCGATGTCAGGTCGCGATTCTCAAAGAATATCCCCCTGACGATCCCGATCTGCAGCTCTGCAATGGATACGGTGACCGAGCATGAGATGGCGATCACGCTTGCCCGTGAAGGGGGAATCGGCGTCATCCACAGAAACCTCACTGCTGAAGATGAGGCAGAGATGGTCAGGACCGTCAAACGGGCAGACGATCTCATCGAACGGCACGTCCTCTATGTCGATCCGAAAGCCACGATCATCGCTGTCGAGCGCCTGATGAATGAGCATGGGATCGGCGGAGCCCCGGTTGTCGAGGACGGGCAACTGATCGGGATCGTCAGCAGGCGTGATATCCGGGCAATCGTTGGGAAGCGGGGTGAGGAACCGGTCGAAGAGGTGATGACCCGCGATCCCTTTACAGTAGGTGAGGACGTCACCCCGGAACAGGCACTTGAGCTGATGTACATGAAGAAGGTCGAGCGGCTGCCGGTTTTGAGCAAAAAAGGCTCACTTCTTGGGATCATCACCATGCAGGATATCCTCCAGAAACGGCAGTTCCCACGGGCAAACCGTGACGAGCACGGAAAACTGAGGGTGGCTGCCGCAGTCGGCCCCTTCGATTTCGAACGTGCGATGCTCCTTGATGAAGCAGGTGCGGATGCGCTTGTTATTGACTGTGCACACGGCCATAACATGAATGTCGTCAAATCTGTCCGTGATATCAAGGAGAGTGCAAAAGCCGACTGTGTGGCAGGCAACATTGCCACCGGGAAGGCGGCATCGGAATTTGTTGATGTCGTTGACGGGATCAAGGTCGGAATCGGCCCCGGCTCCATCTGCACCACCAGGGTTGTGGCAGGCGTTGGTGTTCCCCAGATCTCTGCCATCGCTGCTGTCTCCGATGTGATGCACGAGGCGGGTGTCCCGGTCATTGCAGATGGCGGTATCCGGTTCTCAGGCGATGTCGCAAAAGCGATAGCAGCTGGTGCCGACTGCATCATGGTCGGGAGCATGCTCGCCGGAACCGATGAGTCTCCCGGCAGGATCATTGTGATCAAAGGCAGGCGGTACAAACAGTACCGCGGCATGGGATCGCTCGGTGTCATGACCGGCGGCCAGTCAAGCGACCGGTATTTCCAGGCAAAAGGGATCGGTGCAACGAAGTTTGTTCCTGAGGGTGTTGAAGGAGCAATCCCCTATGTCGGCGAGGTCTCTGATGTGGTGTACCAGCTCGTTGGTGGTCTGAAGTCCGCCATGGGCTATACCGGTGCGAGGACGATAGAGGATCTGAAGACGCGATCCCGCTTCGTCAGGATCACCGCCGCCGGCATGAAAGAGAGTCATCCGCATGACATTATGATCACAGATGAGGCCCCGAACTACCGGCTCTCATCGTAACTCTTTTATATCTAAAAACCTAACATTATGTTAGTATGCTTGATCAGATCGAGGTCTCCCGCCTCCTCGACATCCTTGGAAACCGCAACCGAAGGCGTATCATCGAACTGCTTCGCCAGAAGCCGTGCTATGTAACCGAGATATCTGATCGGCTGATCCTCTCCCCGAAGGCGGTGATCGAGCACCTGAATATGATGGAGCGGGAGGCTCTCATCGGCTTTTTCCAGGATGAGCGGAGGAGGAAATACTACTATCTCCAGACAGAATTTGATCTCATCGTCTCGCTCAGGAATACAAAAGGAGAACAGCGTACCGCAAGCCTGCCATCGGCCGATCTCCGGCTGATCGAATCTCTCTCGATGCTCAGGCGGATGGCACATGCACGGGAGCGTATCCTCGATACTTTAGAGAACCTTGAGCGTGATATCGAGGCGACGATGAATGATATTGTACGGATGAATCAGGGTGACAAAGGCCATGATATCGATCTCGATATTATTATCACCCTCTCTCACCAGGATCTCACCCTTGACGAGCTGGTTGAAGTGATGGAAACAGATGCATCTGCGGTACAGGCATCGCTTGCTGCCCTTGTCATGAGAGGTATTGTTACCCTTGATGGTGAACGGTACCGTATCGAGGGGATCTATGAAGCACCTCAGTCCTGAAGATGACGGCTCATACCGGAGGGGAAGCCTCCGTATCATCGGCTGTATCCTCCGGCCTGAAGGGGGTTTTGGCGGGTACCTCCTCGTTCCGGTGGAGCATCATCCTCCTGATCTCCCCTATGAGATGATCGAGACAGAGAACCGGATCTATATCACAGCAGATCTCCCACCAGACCCGATGCTCACCTCGGCACCCTATGCACGGATCGAGCCGGAGCGGGTGGCGATTGTTGTGAACGAACACGAGACCTGGATCCCTCTACCATCCATGATCAATGTCTACCACTCAACCTATACCATCAGGCACGGGGTGATCGATATCTTCTGCAGAAAACCCGTCGTCTTCACCCTCTGAGCCGGGCGATGCTCCCTGCTGCCATCTTCCGGACATATGGGTTCTCATCCTCAAGAAGCGGCGCAAGATCCAATGCCGCTTCCGGTATCCCCAGTCTGCCAAGCCCCTTTGCTGCCATATATCTCACATGATCCCGCTCATCTGATACCGCAGCACGAAGGTGTGGGTATGCATCGGGCAATTTCATCAGTCCAAGGGCCTCGCAGGCACGGTACCTGACAACCCACCACTCATCTCCGAGGAGTGCGGCAAGTGGTGCGATCGCCTCTTCTCCAATTGAACCGAGTATCTCTGCTGCATCTTTCCTGATATTCTTCTCTTCATTCCCGAGGGCTTTGATCAGCTCAGGGATCGGTGTTCTGGAATTCAGCTGGGTTTCTGTGTTATTTTTTTCTGTCATCATCATAGATATCTCGTCATTGGATCGTATCTTGTTTTTGGCATCTGTACTCTCTATTGGGAACGACTATCTGTATCAAGCCCAATGGTACGAGTGATCTCCATGGAGACCGATCGCACAATTCATCAGGGTGTTTCAGACTCTGTCCTGCACTATACTCCGAAAGTATTCTATAACCGCGAACTCTCGTGGATACAGTTCAACCGGCGGGTCCTCGAAGAAGCACTGGATAAAAACCACCCTCTCCTTGAGCGGGTCAAATTTCTCTCGATCTTTTCAAATAACCTGGATGAATTTGTGATGATCCGCCTCTCAGGCCTCTGGCGGCAGGCAGCAACGGGGGCACTCGAGCGCCCCCCCGATGGCCTCTCGCCAACGGAGCAGATTGCCGGGGTACGATCCGAACTCATTCCTCTCCTCAAACAGGCGACCTCCTGCTGGAAGGATCATCTCCTCCCCGAGCTGAAAAGTGAAGGGATCATCATCTCCGGGATGGATGAACTCTCGCCGGAACAGAGGAGAGCGGCCCGTGAGATCTTCATCACTGACATATTCCCGATCATCACCCCGATGGCATTTGACATCTCCCATCCCTTCCCCTTCATCTCGAACCTCTCCCTGAACCTGGCGGTCATCATTAATGATAAAAGACGGGGCCGCCTCTTCTCACGGGTGAAGGTGCCCCGCATCCCCGGACAGCGGTTTGTGCGGCTGATCGGCCCCGACGTTCCTGGAGGAAATGAACAGCAGTATGTTCTGCTGGAAGACGTAATCGCTGATAACCTTGATCTCCTCTACCCCGGCATGGATCTCGTCGCCTCCTACCCATTCAGGGTGACACGAGATGCGGATTTTGAGATCGAGGAGGATGAAGCATCGGATCTCCTCAGCACCATCGAGGAGAGTGTGGAGCACCGGCGTATCGGGAGGGCCGTCCGGCTTGAGGTGGATAGCTCGATTCCGGAGTGGATTCGGGAGATGCTCGCATCAAAACTCGGTCTCAACCCCGAGCAGGTCGATACCAGCACCGGCCCGCTCGGCATGGCCGATCTGATGGAGCTTGCCGGAATCAACCGGCCCGAACTGAAAGATGCCCCGTTCCTCCCCTCGGTTCCGGAGGGGCTCGGGTCTGAGAAGACGATCTTCCGCTCTATCAGGAAGCGGGACTATCTCCTCTATCATCCCTATGACAGCTTCATCCCGGTGGTGAGCTTCATCAGGCAGGCAGCACGGGATCCCGATGTCCTTGCGATCAAACAGACACTCTACCGTGTCGGGCAGAACTCTCCCATCGTCGAGGCACTGATGGAGGCCCGTGAACAGGGCAAGCAGGTGACGGTCCTTGTCGAGCTGAAGGCACGTTTTGATGAGGAGAATAATATCATCTGGGCACGGGCACTTGAACGGGCCGGCGTGCATGTGGTCTATGGGTTGATCGGTCTGAAGGTGCATGCCAAACTCTGCATGGTCGTACGCCGTGAGTCGGGTGGCCTTGTCACCTATACCCATCTTGGGACCGGCAACTACAATGCCCAGACGGCACGGGTCTATACCGATCTCGGCCTCTTCACTGCTGATCCGGCTGTTGGGGCCGATGCCGCTGATCTCTTTAATGCTCTCACAGGCTACTCTGCAAAGACGGAATACCGGACCCTGCTCGTCTCTCATGGAAAGATGGGACGGATGCGTGAAGATCTGATCTCCCGGATAGAGCGGGAGATTCGTATTCATCGGGAATACGGGAAGGGCTACATTGCCTTCAAATGCAACTCACTCGTGGATCCCGATCTCATCGCTGCCCTCTACCATGCATCGCGGGAAGGGGTGACGATCCACCTCCAGGTGCGTGGTATCTGCTGCCTGCGCCCCGGCATTCCCGGCTTTTCAGACACCATCACCGTCTCTTCCATCATCGGCCGGTTCCTTGAACATACCAGGATCTATTATTTCAGAAACGGGGGTGATGAAGAGGTACTGATCGGATCAGCCGACCTGATGCCGCGGAACCTGAATGGCAGGGTTGAGATCCTCTACCCGATACGCGACCCTGAGATCAGAAATGCAGTGATCAAAACGATTCTTCATGTCCACCTGAAGGATACCGTAAAGCTGCGCCTGATGAACAAGGATGGCAGCTATTCACGGGTG
Organism: Methanocalculus sp.; assembly: GCA_013329165.1. Lineage (GTDB taxonomy): Archaea > Halobacteriota > Methanomicrobia > Methanomicrobiales > Methanocorpusculaceae > Methanocalculus > Methanocalculus sp9912u. The sequence goes on from DUKV01000001.1 coordinate 47,465, forward strand.
GAGCCGGGTGCTGAACCGATCGATTCACAGGCATGGATGATCCAGCACAGGGGGGTATGGCATGGCAACTGAAGAGACATTCAATCCGGGCAATCCGGAGTACTCTATCAACCGGGAACTCTCATGGATCGCATTCAACCGAAGAGTACTTGCCGAAGCAAATGACAACACGCATCCGCTCCTCGAACAGGTAAAGTTCCTTGCAATCTGCGGGAGCAACCTCGATGAGTTCTTTATGGTCCGGGTATCCGGCCTCCGCCACCAGGTGAAAGACGGCATCTGGAAACTGCCTCCTGATGGAATCGCCCCCGCAAATCTCCTCTGGAAGATCCAGCTGGAGGTGGATGAACTCTATCATCTCTATGAGGAGACATGGAGCAGCTCTCTCCTCCCGGCTCTCTCGGCAGCGGGTGTCTCAATCGTTAGTTTCTCTCAATTGACGGATGAGGAAAAAGAGGCGATGCATAACTACTTCCACTCGACCATCTACCCGATCCTCACCCCGATGGCAATCGATGCAGCCCGTTCATTCCCCTTCATCTCGAACCTCTCGCTGAATCTGGCTGTGGTTCTGGGATCAGCCGATGGGCGGCGGTACCTCGCACGGATAAAGATCCCGTCCCTCACCTTCGGCAGGTTCATCCCAATCAGCTCCCCCGGCGGGGGGCCGGCTGCCCGTTTCATCCTCCTTGAAGATCTGATCGCCGAGCATCTTGGGTATCTCTTTCCGGGAATGCGTGTGGAGGGGGCATACCGGTTCAGGGTGACACGGGATGCGGAGATCAAGGTGGTTATTGATGATGCATCTGATCTCCTGACTGCGGTGGAGGATGGTATCGAATGCAGGCGTACAGGGGTGCCTGTCCGGCTTGAAGTCGATCCAGGCATGCCCCCGCGGCTGATCCTCCTCCTCTCGGAACGGCTCGGGCTGAGAGAGATAGATGTCTATGGTGTCAGGGGTTTTATCGGGCATACTGATCTCTGGCAGCTGCATGCTCTCTCGCGCCCCGATCTCCTTGATGAGCCATTTGTCCCTCATATTGCCGATCCGCTGGTACATGAAGAGGATGTCTTCGATCTCGTACGATCCCGGGATCTCTTCTTCTACCACCCCTACGACAGCTTCATCCCGATCGTCCGCCTCTTCAGGCAGGCAGCCATCGATCCCGATGTCCTTGCCATCAAGATCACATTATACCGGATCGACACAAAATCCCCGATCGTGGATGCCCTGATGAAGGCACGCCAGCATGGGAAACAGGTGACGGTGGTTCTGGAACTCAAAGCAAAGTTCGATGAGCTGAACAATATCACCTGGGCGAGGGCACTTGAACAGGAGGGGGTACATGTCGTGTATGGGCATGAGCGGCTGAAGGTGCATGCCAAGGTGGCGATGATAGTCAGGCGTGAAGCAGACGGCATCTACCGGTATGTGCACCTGAGTTCAGGCAACTACAACACCGTCACCACCCGCATCTACGGGGATATCGGGTACCTGACTGCTGATCCGGATATCGGGGCTGATGCAACCGAGCTCTTCAACCACCTGACCGGCTATGTGGATCGGCAGGAGTACCGGAAGCTTCTCGTTGCCCCGATCAATCTCCAGCAGGGCATCCTGGACCGGATCAATAGGGAGATCGACCATCAGAAGAGGGATCAGAACGGGTACATCGCCCTGAAGCTGAACGGGCTCCTTGACCCGGATATCATATCGGCACTATACCGGGCATCCCATGAAGGGGTAAAGATGGATCTGAATGTCCGTGGGCTTTGCGCGCTCAGGCCGGGAATTCCTGGTGTCTCCGATACGATCACGGTCACCTCAATCGTCGGCCGTTTCCTTGAACATGCCCGCATCTACCACTTCCATAACGGTGGTGATGACGAGGTGTTCCTTGGATCATCTGATATGATGCAGCGGAACCTCCGGCGGAGGGTTGAGGTGCTCTTTCCTGTGCTGGATCCGGCGATCAGATCCGCTCTCATCAGGATCATGAAGGTACATCTGGCAGACAACCGGAGATCCTGGCGTCTCAATGGAGATGGCAGTTATGACAGGATTCATCCGGAGAGTACAGAGACGGCCTGCAGTTCGCAGGACTGGCTGATTCAACACCGGGGTGAATGGCATGGGTGGACAGAAAGAGAAGACTGACGAGGGGTTCTGTCTCTTTGGAGCCGGGACTCTCAGAAAGCTCACCGAGGATCTTCAGGGCGAGGCAGATGGTGTACGGCATTCGGATGATATCGAGTATATCCACCGGATGAGGGTGGCCTCACGGCGTATCCGTGCGGCGCTCCCCCTCTTTGCCCCCTGCTTCTCCGAAACGATGTACAAAAAAACCTACAAAGGTGTCCGCTCCATCACCCGTTCGCTTGGGGCGGCGCGGGATCTCGATGTCCAGATCGACTTTCTCCAGTCATATCTGGACTCTCTCCCTGCTGAACACCCTCCCATCTGGTATGCAGGTTTCCTGCCCCCGGCAGAGGATACAACCGTCCTTGTAACAGCAGATCCTCCTCCTGCCGGGGTTCCTGCGCTGCCCCCGTCACCGGGCATCCGCCTGCGGATTGTGGATCTGCTCAGGAGGATACGGACCTATATCACCGGGGGGGTTTCCCTCCCTGCTCCGCGTGAAGAGACGGTCTTTCAGCCGCTCATCAGGCCCGGTATCGAATGCCTGCTTCTCAGGTGGACCGGGAAGCGGGCAGCGCTCCATCATGAGGTCGTTTCATCAGTGGATGCCTTTGAATCGTCCGGTGTTGCGGACGATCTCCTGGACTGGTGCCGGGATCAGATCGTCTCCGGACGTCTTCACGAAACCGATATCCACAGCAGGTCTGCCTATGAGACCGCATACCGTGCGATCAGCAGGCGGATTGAGGAACTCCTCTCATTTGAACGGTATGTTCCTGACCCGACCAGGATTGCCGAGCACCATGAGATGCGGATCGCAGCCAAAAGGCTTCGGTATACGATGGAGATCTTCTCTGCTCTCTACCCCGACGGCCTGAAAAAACCGATTCAGGCGGTAAAAAAGCTCCAGGATCTCCTCGGGGATATGCATGACTGTGATGTCTGGCTGGATCTCCTCCCCGGCTTTATGGAAGAGGAGGAGGCACGTGTTGCGTCCTTCTTCGGCCACACCGGGTTTATGCGTTTCATCAGGCCGGGACTGCTGCACCTCGCAGATGATCGGAGGTCCCGCCGGAATGAGTTGTACGAACTCTTCTCGCTCCACTGGAGGAGGATGAAGGAAGATAACCTGATCGAGGATATCAGGCAGACGATCATTGAACCCCTTGTCATGGGGGGAACAGGGATGTACCGGATGCCCGGAGGAACGCCGGTCCGGGTTGCATTGATCGGGGATATTCATGCAAATCTGCCGGCGCTCGAAGCGGTCATAGCGGATGCAGAACTGAGGGGGGTAACGCATATCCTTCACCTCGGCGATCTAATCGGCTTTGGACCGTATCCGGAAGAGACGATCGGATTGATTGGGGAGAAGAAGATCATCGGGATCACCGGCAATATCGATTCTGAGATCCTTTCACTCACAAAGAAGGACTGCAAAAAGAAGCGTATCAGGGGTGATGAGAAGATGCAATCGCTCTGCTGGACAAAAAAACAGCTCTCAAAAGATCAGGAGAGGCATCTTCACTCACTGCCACGGGAAATTCGGACACGTATCGGCGATATGACCGTCCTTCTCACTCATGGGGCTCCCGGATCGATGACGGGGCGGATCGGCCCTCATACACCGGATACAGAGCTTACGGAGTATGCAAAGGCAACGGGTGTTGATGCGATCATCTCTGCCCACACGCATATCTCCTTCACCCGGACAGTGTCTGACTGCCTCTTCATCAATTGCGGATCAGTCGGTCGGCCGGCTGACGGAGATCCAAGGGCCTGTTACTGCCTGCTGGAAGCAGATCCCTTCTCGGTCTGCCATATCCGTATCCCCTATGATATCGGGAAGGTGACAGCTGCGATCCAAAAGACAGGGCTTCCGCAGATCTTCTGCACCATGCTCAGGCACGGGATCACCCTTGAAGAAGCCCGGGTGATCGCCCCCGGAGATGATCCCCATGGTGGCAATGGCGGAATATCCGCTCAATGTACCGTTGATCGCACGCAGACATCTTTTGAGCCGAAATGATGGAACCGACGATTGCATCTGAGGAGAATGTCGCATTCATTGACATCGGGACAAACTCAATCCGGCTCCTGGTTGTCAGGCTGAACCAGAATGGATCGATTACAGTCCTGACGGAACAGAAGGAGGTAGCCCGTCTCGGAGAGGGATGTTTTGCCCGTGAAGAACTCTCTGAAGAGGCGATCGGCCGCGGGGTCACCATCTGCAAACTCTTCGTTGATCTCGGCCTTGCCTATGGCGTGAAGGAGTTTGTTGCTGTTGCCACCTCTGCCACACGGGAGGCAAAGAATGCCGATCAGTTCCTTGAGATGCTCCTCAGGGAGGCGAACCTTGATGTCCGGGTCGTCCCGGGGAAGGAGGAGGCACGACTGATCTACCGGGGTGTCGTCTCCGGGATTGATATCGGCACACAGCGGGCCATCTTCATCGATATTGGTGGGGGTTCAACCGAGGTGATCATCGGCAGCCAGCATGACTACCTCACTCTTGAATCATTGAAGCTCGGGTCAATCCGGGTGACCAACCAGTTCTTCCGCGATGGTGAAGAGGGGCCTGTCTCACTGAAGAAGTATGCCCGGATGCAGCAGTTTGTCAGAAATGTCATCGCCCAGCCAGTAACCCGGATACGGAAAGCTTCGTATTCCCGTGCATTTGGGAGTTCTGGCACCATACAGAATCTTGCCGAGATCGCCTCCCGCCTCTGTCCGGGAACCTCCACCCCCACCCTCCTCAGGTATGACGATCTCAGGCATACCATCGAGCGGCTCTGCTCCCTCTCCCTGGAAGAGCGCCGGAAGGTGCCCGGGATCAACTCCGATCGGGCGGATATCATCATCGGTGGCGCAGTGATCCTTGAATCGCTGATGGAAGGGCTTGGGATCAGAGAGATTGAGATCTCCCCCCATGGGCTGCGTGAGGGTCTTCTCATGGAATATCTCTCCCGGATACCTGGCTTTCCCCATGCAGAGAAGATATCGTCCAGAAAACGGAGTGTTGTCCAGCTGGGACGATCCTGCCGTATCGAGGAAGCTCACGCCCTCACGGTCGTCGGTCTCTCCGCCCTCCTTTTTGATACGGCACGAGAAGCCGGTCTCCATTCCTATGCTGATTCTGAACGAACACTCCTCCTGTATGCTGCGTATCTCCATGATACCGGCAATTTCATCTCGTTCTCCAATCACCATCTCCATTCGGCCTACATCATCAGGAACGCGGATCTGGTCGGGTTTGATGAACATGAGGTCGGTATCATGGCAGAGATCGCCCGGTATCACCGGAAGAAGGCACCACGGAAGAAGGATCATCACTTCAGCCTCCTCGATCAGGTGGTCCAGGATCAGATCCGTATCCTCTCCCTCTTCCTCAGGATGGCCGAACACCTCGATCGCACCCATTCCGGCCGTATCCGCGATGCCCGTTTGTCCAGGGATAAGAACGGACAGGTCATCCTGGATCTTGAAGCACGGGGCGACAGCACACTCGAGGTATGGGGTGTCCGGTCCGAGAGCCATATGATCAGGAAGGTCTTTGGCGGGGGTCTTGAAATACACGTCAACGAAGGGGGAGGCGATCCCCTGCGCGGAGAGCTCCCGGATTGATACAGGCCCCTTCCTCCCCTCCTCTCTGGGAATCCATTGAGCCCCCTATATCTTTTCATTATTGATTTTATCCATTCATTGCCTGTCTTCACTCATTCCTCTTTCAATCGGCGCGTATTTGCTGATTCGACATGTTTATATGTCATCTTAGCCTTTTTATTTAGTGCAGTTACCCGCCTTAACTCAGACTGGTAGAGTGCGCGGCTGTAGTAAGATCATCGCCTGCGGGCGAACTGCGCGGCTACCGC
>DUKV01000001.1:53659-178510 GCA_013329165.1 Methanocalculus sp.
CTACCGCGATGTCCCCGGTTCGACTCCGGGAGGCGGGATCAACCCACAAAGTGCCCAGATAGTGTAGTGGCCTATCATGATGCCCTGTCACGGCATCGACTCGGATTCGAATTCCGATCTGGGCGTTCACTTTTCTTTTAAGAGAATTCTACAATAGAACTCTTTATCTTTCAATGCCTCCAATATATGGGTATGCCTACGGCAAAAGCTTCTGTGGGGAATTGCTTTCTTTGTTGAAAGCAGGTCGCCCAAGAGAGTAACTGTTTTTGACACCACCCTGAGGGATGGTGAACAGACACCGGGTGTATCCTTCACCCTTGAACAGAAACTGGATATCGCACGCATCCTCTCGGAGGTTGGTGTACATGCGATCGAAGCCGGTTTTCCCGCATCTTCAGAGCAGGAGAAGGAGACCGTATCCAGAATTGCAGCTGAAGGTCATTCAGCGGCAATCTGCGGGCTCTCCCGGTCACGGGTCGATGATGTCAACACCTGCCTTGACTGCGATGTCGATATGGTGCATGTCTTTATTCCGACATCTGATATCCAGCGTGAGAATACCATCAAAAAGAGCCGGGAAGAGGTTCTGGCAATCACCGGAGAGATTGTGGGATATGTCCGCGATCATCTCGGCCAGTGCATGTTCTCGGCGATGGATGCAACACGGACCGATCTCCCCTACTTGATCGAGGTCTTCAGGGCTGCTGCCGATGCAGGAGCGACCGTGGTGAATGTCCCTGATACCGTCGGGGTGTACACGCCGACGAAGATCCGTACCCTGGTATCGGCAATTGCAGAGGAGATTAAAATTCCCATTGATATCCACTGCCACAACGACTTCGGCCTCGCCGTAGCAAACACCACAACCGCAGTCGAGGCAGGTGCCTCCCAGGTGCAGGTGACGGTCAATGGCATCGGAGAGCGGGCAGGCAATGCGGACATCGCACAGACTGTGATGATCCTGGAATCAATTGAAGGGATTTCGACCGGTATTGAGACGACCCGTCTCGTTGAGATGTCGCGGCTCGTCTCCCGGTACTCGGGGATCCCGATTGTGCCGATCCAGCCGGTGGTCGGGGATAATGCATTTGCCCATGAATCCGGGATCCACTCCCACGGTATCATGGCAAACAGCCAGACCTTCGAGCCGGGGATCATGACCCCCGAGATGGTCGGCCATCGCCGCCGCCTCGCACTCGGCAAACATGTCGGCAGGCACGCGGTACGGCAGATGCTCTCGCTCGTCCATATCAATCCATCAGACCGCGAGCTGGATCTGATCGTTGATCGGATCAAGACACTATCTGCACGCGGGAGAAGGGTCACGGATCATGATCTCTATGTGATCACAGAAGATGTGATGGATATCCAGGCGGTCGCAAAGACCGTCGAACTCCGTGATATCGCTATTATGAGCGGCAACCACTGTATACCGACTGCCAGTGTCCGTGCCTGCGTCCTTGGCACCGAGAAGACCGGCAGTGCTATTGGAAATGGTTCTGTGGATGCTGCTGTGAAGGCGGTGCTCAGTGTGATGCCGATTGGCATCCAGCTGAAGGACTTCAGGATCGAGGCGATCAGTGGCGGAACCGATGCGATCGGTCATGTGACGATCACGGTCGAGGATCCCGAGGGCAGGACCTATGATGCCAGTTCATCGGGTGATGATATCGTCCTGGCATCGGCAGAGGCGATGATCAACGCGATCAACCTCGTCCGGTATACACAGACATCACCCTGATCTTTTTATTCTCTCCCACCTTTTTTCTTCATATGGCAGGTAATCTTCACCGACTCCCTTGAGACCGTCAGGAGAATCGATGTCTGGGCGCTTCTGGTGAAATGACATCCCGACCTTCCGGGTCGATGAGATGTCCTATGGCGGTGTGAAGGGATCCGGCATCGGAGCGAAGGCCCGGCATCTGCCATACGTGAGATGACGGTAGAAAAGATGTTGATTATAAATGAGAGGTGATTATGCCGCTTCCGGCATGCGCCCTTCGAGCGAGCTTCTCACCTGCTGCTGAAGCTGCTCGAATTTGGTGGCGATCGCTTTCTCCTGTTTTTCAAGGGATTTGATCCGAAGCTCAAGGGTGTCGATCTTCTCGGCGATGGTCTTTTCAACATGCTCTTTTGTCTGCTGCATCATCACCGATCCGACTGCCATGAAGACCTCGGCATCGTCAGCGGTCTCTTTCAGCTCCTCTTCCGCACGTTTCGCCTCACGAACGCTCATCTCGTACTGGGACTTCTGCTGAAGAATCGTCTGCATCTGCTGTTGCATCTGCTGAAGCTGTGCGATCTGCTGCTGGACTTTCTGGGGGATATTAGGATTTTCCATGTGAATCAATCTCCTGCATATCTTCTGCGATGGTTATCAGGCGGAGCCACATATTCAATGCGGCCCGCAATGCCGAAATGTCACCGGCGGCAACCCTCAGTGTAAGGCGATCGTTCTCAAGGCTGATGAGGGCACTTGATCGATCTCCTGTTTCATCTGATGCCTCGGGGGCGAGTGCCTGGCAGAGCATGGGTGCATGAGGGGTGACAAAGGTAAACTCTGCAGCATGCATCATAGCTCTCGATCACACCGGTATAATCGTCTCTGCCTGCCGTCAAAGATGATTGTGGCGTCCTGGTTCTGAACCATTGTGGCAGGTACATATTGGTTCAGGAGATCATAAACCGATTGGTCGCTTGTGAAGATGCCTTTCTGCATCTCATTTTCACGGACGCCGACCGACCAGCCGGATAGTATAATCTCATCTTCTGTCTCGCCATCCACTTCGAGGCGGATGGCTACCTTCTGCTGTTGCCTCTCGATAAAAAGTATGACGGGATCCTGTGGGGAGAGATCACGAAGCCCTGTTTTTCCCCGGTTCATATGATCGCACCCGAGTGCAAAGGCGAGATCCTTTGCAAATGTCCGGATCTCAGGGGATGGGCGACGTGATGTCGTCAGGATCGTCATCTGGCCTTGAGGTCTTTAATGACTGCCCCACGCTCTTTGAAGAGGATACGGTGTCCACAGTATGGGCAGCGGACATTCACGTCTATCTCAACCTTCCTCTTGCAGTGGGCACATTTGTATGACCCGGTCACGCCAGCCTACGCCTCCTTCTTGATGATTGCGTCGATGTTCCTGAGTGCGACCTTCAGGGCGGGTGTCTGTGGTGCATATGCGCCGCCTGCAAACTTGAAGCTGCATTTCCTGCAGGTCCAGATACCTGTACCTTCACGCTTCACAGAGACTGTATCACATCTTGGGCAGAGGTGCTTTGCCCTCTGAATCTTTTCCATCTGATTGACGCTCTTTCTGATAAACCTGCCGTAGCGCGGTCCAAAACGTCCTGCACTTCCCGTAATACGTCCCTTTGCCTTGTGTTTACCTTTTGCCATGATTTGAATCTCCGATAGATGTCTTATTGTATTTGCTAGTGATTGCTATTAAGCTACTCTATGATCCTGACCTCGGCATCCCCTTTTGAGACCCGGTTGACGACTGAGAAGAACTCCTCCTGCATCCCTGCGGGGATCTTTACGATACAGATCCAGGATCCATCTGCCTGCCACTCCTCCCGCTCCATCGTCACCAGTGGTGCGCCTGCAATCTCGCCATATCCGCGTGCCGCATAGTCGGGCGGGATTTTAACGGCGAACCTCTTCTCGGCGAACCTGATCGGGAGGATCGGCCTGAGCGCCTTCACTGTCTCCTTGACGAGGGCATCCACGGATTTGAAGGGGTCAAAATTGATTCTGATCTCTTCGAGGGCGAGCTCTATCCGCTGAGGGGGGTGCGGCAGATCTGTCTGGGGATTGATGGCATTTCTGGCGATATAGGTGATCACCTGCCGCTTCTTCTCCTCAGATCGTGCCTTCCGCTGTTCAGAAGTGAGATGGATCTCTCCCTTCCCGATAATTGCCCGCGCAATCGTCTCGAAGTCGGTGGTCCCGAATACTTTTGTCAGGGCTTCGTCTGAGATTCTCTCTGCATGAGCTGCATTCTCGTAAATATACTCTGAAGCAACGACGTTTTCAATCTCGATCTCCTCCCCTTCCCGGATTTTCTGGGTAAGGTCGGGATCAACGAGGATCTCAAACCGTTCGCCATGGGATTCAAGGCGCGCCACTACAGCGTGATCGAGGGAGATCATAGTACCATCTACTGCTCAAACTCCTCGACACAGACTGCAACTTCTTCAGGTTCCATCTTCCTGAATGTGCCTGCCTGGTTCGAGACAAGGCCGATTTCAACGGTATTTACATCAAACTTGCCTTCTGTTGCGGCATGCAGTGCTTTTAAGCCGAGGAGGATCGCCTTTTTGCATGAGTGTTCTTCATCATACTCCTCTTCAAAGACCTTCATCACTGCCGGCCTGCCGATTCCGATACCGGTTGCCTTGTACTCGAGCAGGGTGCCTGATGGGTCCGTCTCAAAGAGGTGGCATGTGCCGTCTGCAATACCTGCGATCAGGAGTGCCGTTCCATAGGGGCGGGCTCCGCCGAACTGGGTATAGGTCTGCATGTGGTCGCAGAGCTTCTTTGCGAGCGTCTCGACATCGATCGCTTCGTCATAGGAGACGCGGTTGATCTGCGCCTCGATTCTGGCGCGATCCACCAAGGCGCGGGCATCCCCGACAAGTCCGGATGATGCGACGCCGATATGTGCGTCAATCTGGAAGATCTTCTCGATCGATGAGGGCTCGAGCAGCTTTGAGCTGACCCGCTTGTCAACGATCAGGACGACCCCCTCTTTGCATTTGATCCCAACAGCAGTTGTTCCCCGCTTCACTGCTTCACGTGCATACTCGACCTGGTAGAGGCGGCCGTCCGGACTGAAGACGGTGATCGCCCGGTCATATCCCATCTGGTTTGGTTGTGGTTGCATGAAACTTCTCCATATCGTCTTTCGTGAGATATACTAATTCCTGACCTTTCATATCTCTTTTGATAAGATCAATCTTTCCATCGGCATACATGATGCCGCAATATTCCATTCCATGAATGGTGCAGGTGATCGGATGCCCCGCTTTCTGTGGCCGTATTCTCTTTCTGAGCGCTGCAATCGTACCTGATGTGGCAATCGTGATGATGCGCAACGGTCGTCCGTTGATCGACCTGATTGCAGCAATGGCGCAGCAGAGTTCCCTCTCCCATCCACGCCTGCATCTCAGGATCAGGTATTCTCCCTCCAGAAGAATCGTGGCGGCATGCATCTCCGCGGCGATGCAATCACCATAGAGGGAGGTGATACTGTCAGCAACAGCATAATAGAGTTCCCTGATCTCACAATCGGGATCGGACGGCATGATGCTGGTAAGGACATATCTTTTGTTTTCGCGGAGGGTGGGAGAGAGGTGCTTCATGATACCACCCGTGGACGCGATGTATCCTCGAAGAGATCGGGGAGTGTTCCAAGGGCTGTGATCGTCTCCTCCTTCGTCATCCCAAAAAGTTCTGTCAGGAGGATCATCTCCCTCACAGTTCGCTGCTCAAGGATCGACGTTGCCCCGCTCCCGATTGCAAAGGAGAATCCAAACTTCCTCTGGAGGATGAGGAGCTCCCGGTACCGGGCAAGTACTTTCTGGCGGGAGTGGCCCCGGCAGGAGATGATCTGGCTGATATCCAGGTGCACCGCGATCCGTTTCTCTGCGGCAAGCTTTGCCGTCACCTGATCGAACGCATTCCTCTGTGTCCGGTGAAGATTGGTGATCAGATGGACGCCACGGGTCTTCAGGACGCTCCGGTTAAAGGTGGCGTCACCTGCGGCAACCCCGATAATCGCCCGCTTTTTCTGCCGGATAGTGTTTGTGACCGCCTTCATTGTGCCGTCGAATACGATCACTCCCTGCAGAATCCGGACGCCATGACACTCGCATGGGTGGTGACTGACTGCAATGAGCGTGTCAAAACCGCATTCACGTGCGGTCATTGCCATGCGTTGAAGGGTCGAGTCACCCTTGGGAAAGGGATGGATGAAGGCATCCGTGACCGTCATAAAAGAAAAGTGGGGTTATTTCCCCTGGTTTTTATGTGAGCGGATACTTGGACGTGTCTTTTCGGTACCGGTACCCTTGCGGCGCATGCCACGGCCTTTCATCCCGGCCGAGGTCTTGCCCCGGAAGACACGGTTCTTCTGGTCACAGATCCAGTTCAGCGTCCTGTCGCTTCTGATGCCGGGGTGGCTGCGATCGACCAGGATCACTTCATAATATTTCCTGACCCCGTCTTCTCCCACCCAGTAGGAGTTCAGAACTTCCATGTTCGGGTAACGGCGTGCAGCACGTTCCTCTGCCATCCGCTGGATACTCTTGCCGGCGGTGGTGCGGGACATGCCCATCCGTGCGGTTCGCCGCCCGCGGACATATCTTGACTTTCTCCGGCCACCACGGCGTACCTGGGCGCGGACAACGATGACACCCTGCTTTGCCTTGTATCCAAGGGTGCGGGCGCGGTCGATCCGCGTGGGGTGTTCGATCCGGACAACAGATCCTTCACGCCGCCATTTCTGCATGCGGTGCCAGAGGAGTTTCTTTACCTCGGTCTCGTCAGGCTTTTTCCATGCCTCACGGACGTACGAATACATTGATCGTGACATTTGTCTTCTCCAGGTTCGGCTTATCGTGTTGAAGCCACATTCCTTGACGGGAGGTATCCCGTGATCTCTATACTTCAACTCCTGCGAACTTAAAGGATGCTGGTTATGCAGCACTCTTCTCTTTGGAGAGGACCCTGATCCCCGCGATCCGGGTTCCCGGATACTGCCCGGACTCATCTTTCTCAGCGGATTTTACCATATCCCAGATGGTCAGAAGTGCAACCGAGACACCGGTTAATGCCTCCATCTCGATGCCGGTCTTTCCATAGGTCTTCACGGTAACGGTTGCCTCGATATACTCATCAGTCTCCAGAAAATCAACAGATACTCCCCCGATCGGGAGGGGATGACACATCGGAATGATCCGGAATGTATCCTTTACGGCAAGAATAGCGGCAATCTCGGCGGTGGCAAGGACATTTCCTTTCTGTGTCGTCTTTTCGGCAATCGCCTTCAGTGTCCCGCTGCTGAGATAGATCCTCCCCTGTGCGGTTGCTTTCCTGTGAACATCAGGCTTCTCCGTGACATCGACCATCCGGACATGGTCGCCGTCGATATGGGTGAATTCAACCATACAATTTCAGTCTCCATAGAGTATCTGTGCAATGAACAGAAGAAGATCGCTTGCGATCAACCCGTCACCAATTGACTGCGCCGCCTCCTCCCCGGCACGGCCGGTTGCATATGCGGCGACTGCTGCTGCTTCGAATGCCGGCATCCGGCAGAGGAGGGCGGCTGCCACTCCGGCCAGGATATCGCCTGTGCCGCCGACCGTCATCGCGGGAACTCCTGTCCTGTTGAACCGGACCCGTCTGCCATCACTGATGATATCGGTCTCTCCTTTCAGGAGTATCGAAGCCGATTCCGGGCAGGCATCCCGGACAACTGTCGCGTCTTTTTCCGGATCTCCTGAGAGTTCTTCATCAAACGCGCGGGCAAACTCCCTCGAATGGGGTGTATAGATCGTCTCTCCTGCTTTTGGGAGGGGGAGGCGGAGCGCATCGGCATCGATGACGGCGCGCCGGGACGCTTCTGCCACCCTGAGAATGAGATCATGGCTGTCAGCCCCAAGGCCGGGGCCGATCACCACCACATCTGCTTCCCGTGCAGCGCGGATCAACTGCCCGCTCTCCTCCTCGCCGATGATCCTGCCCGAGAGCGGGATATGAATCAGATCAGGGCAGTCAAGGGCATTGGGGCTTGCCACGAAGACGATATCTGCCCCGGCACGGAGTGCGGCAAGGCCCGCCAGGTACGGTGCACCCTGGTATGGGCCCCCGCCCACCACAAGCACCCTCCCGCCATGCCCTTTATGGGCATTTTCCGCTTTCTTCGGAATGGTGAGGAGGTCTCCCGGCCCTGTAAAGCATTCGGCCTCGATCGGGATTCCGATATCGGTGATGGCGGTGGCGACGCCTTTGCTTTTGTGGAATGCCAGGATCGCATCTGCCGGGATACCGGGTGTCGGGAGATCTGCTGAGAGGATATATGCGGGAGAGTCGTCTGCCAATGCAACGCAGGATGCAATCGGCTCGCGGAGGCTCCCGCCCGCACCGGTTCCAAGCAGGCAATCAAGGATCAGATCCGCAGATCTGAAGAGATGAGACAGGGCATACACGTCCTCTCTGCAGGATACCTCATGGAGGGGGATGCCGCATGCACGAAGTGCCCGGAGATTTGCCATGGAATCGCCCTTCCGCTCACCTGATACAGAGATACAGCTGCAGTCCGTATGGCGGGCAAGGTGCCGGGCAGCAACAAAGCCGTCACCTCCGTTATTCCCTCTGCCGCAGAGGATGAGCACGTTTTTTGGAGACTTTCGGAGTGCTGTTTCAGCAAGTGCTCTGCCTGCACTCTCCATCATCTGACGGGTGGAGACGCCGAGTGCTTCAGCATTCTTCTCGATCGCCTGCATCCGGAGAATATCGATCGGTTCTTCTTCAGCCTGTGCGGTTATCCATGATGGCATGACACACCATTCTTCTATTGGGAGATCCAAAACATTAGTGTATGGCTTTTACTGACGATCTCCTGAAGGCTTCGGAGATCATCAGATCTGCTGATTCCGTCACGATCATCTCTCATATCGATGCGGACGGCATCGCAAGCGAAGCAATTTTGAGAGAGGCGATCGAGCGGGAGAAAACCCCATGCGAGTCGGTCTTCCTCAGGCAGCTTGAACCCCTGATGATGAAATGGGTGCCAAAAGACGATTCCCTGAAGCTCTTTGTTGATCTGGGTGCAGGCCAGCAGAACCTGATCGAAGAGCACGGACTCTCCTATGACGAGGTGCTCATCCTCGATCACCATATCGGCCAGCCCGCAAAGATAGAATACCGGCAGGTGAACTGCCTCCCCTATGGGATCACGAAACTCTCAGCGGCAGGGATCGCATACCTTGTGGCACGGGAGATGAATGATGCCAACCGGGATCTCGCAAAGCTTGCGGTTGTCGGAAACGTCGGAGATATGATGGCGCGTGAGGGATGCGGGCTCATCGGACCGGCCCGTGAGATCGCACTTGATGGTGTTCTGGCAGGCAATGTCCTGGCAATCTCCCATGATCTCAACTGTTATGGCCTCTCCACGCGCCCGGTTCATATCTGCCTCAGTTATAGTGACGATCCTGTTCTGCCGGGGATCAGCAACAACCCCAATGGGGCGCAGATCTTCCTGGAACGGCTCGGCATCCGGCTCCGCGATCCGCAAGGGCAGTGGCGTGTCTGGGAAGATCTCTCCCCCGAAGAGAAGAGAACGATCGCATCCGCACTCGTCGAGCAGCTGGTTGCCCATGGTGAATCGGTCGACCGGCTCTTTGGAGAATCGTATATCTTCCCGGATGAAGCTCAAAAATCACCACTCAGGAATGCCTCGGAGTATGCAACGCTGCTGAATGCCTGCGGCAGATGGACACGCCCCGCGATCGGGAGTGCGGTCTGCCGGGGTGACCGCGGCCTTGTCTACCAGCAGGCAGAGGAGATGCTCCGCCATCACCGGAGCGTGATCCGGGAACTCTTCCAGTATATCATCAGGACCGGGGTCACCAGAGCAGAGCATTTCCAGTGGATCCACACACAGGATCAGTTCCCCGATACCATTGTCGGGATCGGGGCAGGGATGGCACTCTCAAAACTGGATCGGAGGCTTCCGATCATGATCTTCTGCACCCTCCCCGATGATCCCGAGGTGGTGAAGGTCTCGATGAGAACAGTCGATCGGGTTGTCCGCTCAGGAATCGATCTCCAGGCAGCACTCTGTGAAGCCTCAGCGCTTGTGGGTGGTGCCGGTGGAGGTCATGCAATAGCAGCAGGGGCATATATCCCTGCAGGGACGGAGGAGATATTTGTCAGACGAATCGATGAGATCCTCGCATGCCAGTCTGCGCAGGGTACGAAAAATAGCTGAATTCCAGTTTGGGCGCGGGTCAGGAGATGCACTCTTTCCCGAGGAATGTACATTCCAGTACTCGACATCCCAGAGGATACGGTATGTGATACTGGATGGTGTGAGACTTGCCACGGTGCGGGCACAGGACGGCCGCCTCACCCTCAGTTATGACGGGGCGGCACGGCTCCATGCATTCCTCGCGCCCCCGACGGGCCGTGTTGTCGTGCATGAAGAGGCAGTCCCCTTTGTAGCTGCAGGAAAAACCGCGATGGCAAAACACGTGATCAACGCAGATCCAAATATCCGCGCAGAAGATGAGGTATTTGTTGTCGCAGAAGATGACTCGCTCCTTGCAACCGGAATGGCGAACCTCTCCGGATCGGAGATGCTGGAATTTAAGTACGGCGGTGCCGTAAAAGTACGACAGGGAAGGGATAAACAATGATGCCCGGCGGAATGAATCCACGAAAGATGAAACAGATGATGAACAAACTCGGCATGTCGATGGATCCGATCGAGGGGGTCACCCGCGTCACCATCGAAGCAGCAGATGGCACATACATCTTCGAAGATGCCGAGGTGGTCGCGATGACGATGCAGGGGCAGACCACCTACCAGCTGACCGGCACCCCGAGGTTTGAGGCTGCCGGGGTGATCGACTCGGCACCGGTGGAGATCGAGATCACAGACGATGACATCTCGCTCGTTGCCATACAGGCGAATGTTTCACCTGATACCGCAAAAGCAGCCCTTATCGAGACGAACGGGGATATCGCAGAAGCGATCATGAAACTTGGCGGCCAATGATCGAAGAGGGCGATCGCGTCATCCTGGTCGGATCAAAGCGGGAGTACTACCTCCGGGCGGGCCCGGGCAAATTCGGGTCCGATGCCGGTGAGATACAGCTTGCCGGGCTTGTCGGGAAGATGCCCGGCGACCGGATAGAGACCCATCTTGGGAAACCCTTCACGATCAGGGTGCCCCGCCCACCTGACCTCTTCTGCCACGGGAAGCGGAGCGGGGCTCCCATGCTTCCAAAGGATATCGGTATGGTGATCGCCTACACCGGTATGAACAGAAAGGATTCTGTGCTGGATGCAGGGACAGGAAGCGGTGTTGCCGCCATCTATTTCGGCGGTATTGCACAGCAGGTCGATACCTATGAGATTCGGCCCGAGTTTGCCCGCCTTGCAGAGAAGAATATCGCAGATGCGCACCTCGACAATGTCACTGTCCATGCAGACGACGTCCTCTCGGCAGAGGGCTCATATGATATCGTCCACCTGGATATGATGATCCAGAAGGAGCATGTCGCCCATGCCTGGTCTCTCCTGGTTCCGGGTGGGTTCTTTGTGACCTATACACCATTCTTCGAACAGACTTTCTCGGTGATAGATGCCTGTAATGAGCTCTTCTCAGGCGGTGTCAACTGCTTTGAGTGTATGGAGCGGGAACTCACCCGGACAGTACGGGGGACCCGGCCATCAACCCGTGTGGCCCACAGCGGTTTCCTGACCATTGCCCGGAAGTGATCCCCTCGTTTTATCTGGATGGCGCATCAACAGACTGGTACAGGTCTCTTGCGGCGGAATCATTATGCGTCATATCATCTCAATAAACGAGGTTTCAACAGAGGAGATCGATGATATTCTTGATCGCGCATCTGCGATCGAAGAGGGAGCATATGATCCTGATCTCCTCAATGGAAAGATACTTGCCAATCTCTTTTTTGAACCAAGCACCCGGACACAGATGTCGTTTGTTTCGGCAATGTTCCGGCTTGGCGGGAAGGTGATCAATCTTGGCTCGATCGAGGCGAGTTCAATTGCAAAAGGAGAGACCCTCGCAGATACGATCCGGGTCGTATCGGGATACGCCGATGCCATCGTCCTCAGGCACCCAAAGGAAGGCGCGGCACGCCTGGCATCGGAATTCTCAGATGTCCCGGTGATCAATGCCGGTGACGGGGCCGGACAGCACCCTTCACAGACCCTCCTTGATCTCTTCACGATCCGGCAGTCCTTTCCGCTTAACGGGATCAATGTCGGGTTCCTCGGCGATCTACGGTACGGACGGACAGCACATTCACTTGCAACTGCCCTCTCCCGGTACGGGGTCATCATCCATACCATCACTCCACCGGGTCTTGAACTGCCGCCGAGCCTCACCCACGATCTCCTGGATACCGGAACAAAGATCGTTGTGCATGAGCACCTGGAAGATATCATAGCTGACCTTGATGTCCTCTATGTGACCCGTATACAGCGGGAGAGGTTCCCTGATCCGGGAGCCTATGCATCAGTTGCCTCGGGATACCGTGTGACACCCGAGATGCTTGCAGATGTGTCTGACCGCTTCATCCTGATGCATCCGCTGCCACGCGTGGATGAGATTGATCCGCAGGTTGACAGCATGCCCTGTGCCAGGTATTTCGAACAGGCGAGAAACGGTGTCCCCATCCGGATGGCGATGCTCCAGAAGGTGTTGGTATGAAGAGAAAGCCAGAAGAAGGGCTTCTGATCAGCCCTATCCGGAACGGGACCGTGATCGATCATATCGATGGAGGAGAGGGGCTCTCAGTCCTTCGCATACTCGGGATCACCGGCAGAACGACAGAAGAACTCTCTGTGGCAACCAATGTCGGAAGCCGTCAGATGGGGAAGAAGGATATCGTCAAGATCGAGAACCGGGAACTCTTAAAGGAAGAGGTGGATCGGATCTCGCTGATCGCACCGAAGGCGAGTATCAATATCATCAGGGAATACCAGGTCAAGGAGAAGATCGGAGTTGAGATCCCATCTGAGGTGATCGGGGTGATCAAATGCCCGAATCCCGGCTGCATCTCAAATGCGAATGAACCGATTCAGAGCTCGTTTGCCTGCCAGAAGAGGGGATACCGGTGCCGGTACTGCGACACCCTCATCACCCGGGATATTGCAGCGTATATCATCTGATCAGGTGGCCGTCGGGATCGATCTCTTTTCGGTAGATCCTGGTGCTGGAGACGATCTTCCCGTCATCTGCCATGATACAGCGGATCTTGTAGATATCCACCTTTCCTCTTCCCATCTCCTGCCGGAGGGAATTGATCTCCTCTGCGACAGGAAAAGTCTCCTCTGAGACGACAAGTGCCTCAAAATCCTCATTCAGTGCTGATCCGAACCGGTCAGCAAGGCACTCGACCTGGTAGGCGGCAGGAAAGTTCATGGACTCGATCCATGCGATCAGCTCATCCAGCCTCACCTCATATGGCCGGACAGGATGGCTCTTGCGTGATGCAAAATCATCAGAAGTGAGTCCTATGGTGACAAAGCCTTCTTTTCCGGCGATCTCAAATGATCTTCTGAGAAGTACTTTATGGCCAACGTGGAGCGGATCAAACGTGCCTCCTACCATAACGTTCATGCAACTACCCTTCTACATATATACTCTTATGTGTAATGGTGGATCCACCGGCAAGTGCGCTTTCATCGCCGATACTGCAAGGGTTGTTGGTGATGCGGTGCTCGGCGAGGATGTGAGCGTCTGGTTTTCAGCGGTGATCCGGGCTGATCGTGTCCGAATCGTGGTGGGGGATCGATCGAATATCCAGGATAATGCTGTCGTGCATGGCAGCCCCGGCTATCCGACAACCATCGGTTCAGGTGTCTCTGTCGGCCATGGTGCAATACTGCATGGCTGCACCATCGCAGATGATGTGCTGATCGGGATGGGTGCCATCGTGATGAATGGCGCGGTGATCGGTTCAGGCAGTATCATTGGTGCGGGAGCTGTTGTCACTGAAGGAAAGGTGATCCCGCCACATTCCGTTGTCCTCGGCGTGCCGGGGAAGGTGGTCTCGGAGACGAATGAGGAGCAGCGTGCATCAATTCAGAAGAATGCAATCATCTATGTTGATCTTGCACGGAGGTATTCCGATGCGTAGGGTTGTTGTTATCGGAGGCGGTGTTGCCGGTATCCAGGCGGCGCTGGATGTTGCCAACCATGGAATCCCGGTGACGATCATCGAGCGCGAGCCGAGCATCGGCGGTCATATGGCACAGCTTGACAAGACATTCCCGACAAATGACTGTTCCATGTGCATCCTCTCTCCGAAGATGGTGGATGTTGAGCGGCACCCGTTGATCACCATCCGGACCCTTGCAGAAGTGCAGAAGATTGAAGGGGATCTCGGCGCGTTCAGGGTGACTCTGCTCCAGCATCCCCGGTATGTTGATTCGAGCCTCTGCAATGGGTGCGGCGACTGCGTCGATATCTGCCCTGTTGAGGTATACAACCGGTTCGATGCCGGAATGGGAGTCAGAAAGGCGATCTATAAGGCGCATCCGCAGGTGGTTCCAAATCTCGTTGTCCGTGATGCCGAGCACTGCATCGAATGCGGGCTCTGCTATGATATCTGCGGGAGAGAGGCGGTGCTCCATGAGGATACTGAGAGGACAGAGGTGATCGAGGCGGCAAGCATCATCATCGCGACAGGCTACCAGCTCTTTGATGCAGAGAAGAAAACGATCTTTGGATACAACCGCTACCCTGACGTGATCACCAGCCTCGAATTCGAGCGGATGATCAATGCGAGCGGGCCGACCGGCGGAGATCTCCGCCGCCTCTCGGATGGGAAGATCCCACAATCCGTTGTCTTTGTCCAGTGTGTCGGGTCCCGCGATATCCAGCTGAAGCGGACCTACTGCTCCTCGGTCTGCTGCATGTATGCGATGAAGAATGCGATGCTGATCCTGGAACACTACCCCGATACCGAGGTCTCGATCCTCTACAATGATATCCGTGCCTATGGGAAGGGGTACGAGGAGTACCTTAACCGTGCAGAAGCAGCAGGCGTCCATCTCGTTCGCGGTTTCCCTGGTGAGGTGATCGAAGGGAAGGGCGATCTGATCCTGCCGCTTGAGAATACCGAGACGGGAGAGTATGTGAACCTCCACGCCGATCTCGTCGTCCTTTCGGTCGGGTTTGAGCCGGTGCCCGATACGCAGGCGATTGCAGAGCGGCTCGGGATACCGCTTGATCAGAATGGTTTCCTGAATACCTCTGATCTGAAGCTTGACCCCGTCGGAACAGTCAGGCCGGGGATCTATTGTGCGGGAACCGTGACCGCTCCCCGCGATATCCCTGACTCGGTGATGACGGCGGGTGCTGCTGCGATGCGGGCGACCCGTGATGTCCTCCTTGCCGGTGAATGATGCGGGATCGTACAATCTGGTGGGAGGAAGACGGCGTCGGGCTGATCGAGCAGACCCTCCTTCCTGAAGAGTATCGTGAGGTGGTCTGCTCTGATGTTCCAAGGCTGGTGCAGGCGATCCAGCGGCTTGAGGTCAGGGGGGCGCCTGCGCTCGGGGTTGCCGGTGCCTACGGGGTTGCCCTTGCCTGCAAAAATGCGCTTGAGGGTTCGGAATCTGCCTTCTCTGCTTCTGTGAACGAGGCTGCTTCCACGCTCCGGTCTGCACGTCCGACTGCCGTGAATCTCGCATGGGGTGTTGACCGGGTCCTCTCGGCTATCCAGCCGGTGAGTGATCCGGTGGATGCCGCAGAGCGGGCACTCACAATGGCTGAGTCGATCGCCGATGAGGATGAAGCAACCTGCCGGAGGATCGGATCGCATGGTGCGCCCCTCCTCCCCGATGACTGCACGGTGCTGACACACTGTAATGCAGGTGCACTTGCCTGTGCTGCATGGGGAACGGCACTTGGGGTGATCCGATCTGCGGCAGAAGAGGGGAAGAATATCCGTGTCATCTCCTGTGAGACCCGCCCCCTCCTCCAGGGTTCGCGGCTGACGGCATGGGAGCTCTCACGGGATGGAATCCCGGTGACAACGATCATCGATTCAGAGGCGGCATACCTGATGCAGAGAGGGGAGATTGACTGTGTGATCGTCGGCGCGGATCGGATCTGCACCGACGGCGTCTTCAATAAGATTGGAACCTACATGCATGCAGTCTCTGCCTCTTATCACCAGATCCCCTTCTATGTGGCAGCGCCACGATCAACCTTTGATCCAGAGCACCGGATGGCGGATATCATTGTTGAAGAGCGTGGACGCGAGGAGGTGGCCTCTCTCTTCGGCCGGACGACGGTGCCGGATGCTGTGCCGGTTGTAAACTATGCCTTTGATGGAACCCCGTTCTCCCTGATAGCTGCAATAATCACAGAAGATGGTCTTATCCGGGAGCCTTTTCATCACCCCTGGCTCATGCCATAAAGCAAGAGGCTAAGTTCTCAGTTGGCATATAATATTCTATACATCTACATATGTTCTTTGAGGATGCGATCTGGAACCGGATGATGATCCTGCTTGGAGAGGTCACCCTCTTTGTCGCAGTCTTCCTGATTCTCATATCCATCGTCATGGCGATCCTGATCGGAACCTCGATCCGTTCAGGACGTCTCTTCTTCCCTGCCCTTCTCCGCCCGTTTCTCGTCCTGATGGAAGGGTTTGTGAAGAGTATCTGCACCTTAATCGGGATTGAACCCGGAGAGCTTCTCAGGTTCTTAATACGCCTGGATAACAGGATGAATACCCAGTCATTTGCTGCAATCCCTCCAAACGAGAGGGCGGTATTCCTGCCGCAGTGCCTCAGGTCTGCGCAGTGCCCTGCCCATCTGACGCCGGAAGGGCTTCGTTGTGTCGGGTGCGGGAGATGTGAACTGGGTGCCGGCATCCCGAGGATGAAGGCGCTTGGGTACCAAGTCTTCATCATACCGGGATCGACATTTATCAAGCGGATGGTGCAGCAGTGTCGTCCAAAAGGGATCATCGGTGTCGGCTGCCTGATGGAGGTAAAAGAGGGGCTTGATATGTGCAACCGGATCGGGCTTGTTGCAATGGGTGTTGTGACGGCAAAGGATGGGTGTGTCGAGACGATCGTTGACTGGCATGATCTCTTTGATGTCGCGACGATTGGGATCGATCCCTCTTCAGTCGCCGATTATTCTGACGTTTCGTCCAACCAGAGTGCCTGATGTGATCTTTCCATAGATCAGAACAGAATTTTCTGCTTTGACATCGCCGACCATGACACCAGGTCTGAGGACGATATCTCCGCCCGCCTCAATCGAATGGAGATGTACCCGATCACAGATTGTTGCATTCTCATCAACGAGAAGTGGCCCTTTAATCCGGCTGTCTCTTCCGATGATGGCATTTTTACAGACAACAGGGCCTTCGACCGAGCATTCCGGTCCCATCTCAAGGGTGCCGTTTACAACAAGTCTGCCCCAGAAATGGGTCCGCTGTGGTACAAGAAAGTCGCCATGTATCTGGACATTCCCTTCGAAGAAGGATCCCGGTTCTGCGAGGTAGGTTGTTTTTTGTTTGTATATCCGCATATCTCCCCTCTCTCCTTAACCAACTATTTCATTGGCATGAAGATATCTATTGTGCTTGCTACCAGAAAGATCAGGAGGGCGATATACATCATGTACTTCAGCTGCGTGGTGATTTTGAGGTTCCGGATACAGGCTGGTGTTGTACATCTGGTGGCCGGCCAGACCGATCTGAGGATGGCACTATCGAGGATTACAATCCCGACAAGATAGGGAAGTCCCCACCAGAGAAACGGGATGAAACTGACGATAACGGCGATTATTGCTGATCCAAAGGCGATCGTCCCGGATCTGCTGATCCCGATTGCCATCGGGAGGGTGGTTGCACCGCCTGCTGCATCGCCGTCGATATCCTCTGCATCTTTTACGATCTCGCGTGCGAGTGTTCCAAAGAGTGTGATTCCTGCAAGCGGCACCGTGATGATCAGTCCGTCAACTCCCGCAAGCGCCCCGCCGAAGAGGAAGATGCTTCCCGAGAGGTAGGCAACGGCGATATTCCCAAATAGAACAGTGCCTTTCAGGATGCGGGCATAGAGGAGAAGCAGTATGCTGTTTATGATCGCAATTGCAAGGCAGAGTGGATTGGTAAAGAACGCTGCTGAGAGCCCGAGGATGAAGAGGAGGGCGGCATAGAGGTATGCCGTCTTCACGCTCAGCTCACCTGAGGGGATCGGGCGATCCGGCCGGTTGATCGCATCGATTGCGGCATCACAGGCATCATTGATCGTATTTCCGGCGCCGGTGATGAGGAGTGCTGCTGCTGCGAGGAGGAGTACCTCGGGGATCACTGTTCCGGTTGCGATAAAGTATGCAAGGATTGCGGTTGCACCTGAGATGGTGGCGTTTGCCGGCCGTATGATCCTGATGATGCCCGGAAGATGCATAGTTTCCCTCAATTGGCTCTGCTTCTATTTACTGAAATCGTCTCACGATGAGGCAGGAGTGGCTCATCTTCACAAAGAAATGGCAAGGTAGGCCAGTCGTGCTGTAATGGGAGCCGGAGAGTGCCATCCCGATTGCGATCACCATTATAGCAGGTATAATCAGGATCCGATGGGTGGATATCCTGCTGCTCATGAGGAACATCCGGCTTGATATACTCTTTTTTCACAGAATAATGCCAGAAAAATGCATAGATGCATCCGATGATAAGGAGGTTTGCCTCAAGGAAGACCGGGGCACGATGGTCCCCATGGAATTCTGTCGAGAGGGCGGAGGTGAAGGGAATAAGCGCAATAAAGAGGAGCGATATCCCATACAGCCGGAGGATCAACGGGTCGATTTGATCGATCTGTCCAAACTGCCGGTTATGGAGGATCCAGAAGACCATCAGCATCAACAAAGCGAGTGTATAATGGTAGAGATCGGGGAGGATGCTGGAGATAACCGGGATGGAATCCCGGTAGGTTGCAGCTGATGGAACAGCAATGCCGAGGCCAGGAATCGTCATCGCAATGGCAAAAATCCCGTCAGTCAGTGCTTCAGGGCGTTTTTTTGGGAATCTTCCTTCAGAATAGTCATTCTTTGTCACGGCATTCCCTTCTGAAAAGACGGGCATGGAGGGATTTGAACCCCCGACCATTAGCTTAGGAGGCTAACGCCCTATCCTGACTAGGCCACATGCCCACTGACCTATATACTTCGGGTGACGAAGGTATAAGTTTTGCGAAAAACCAGAATTATTGATGAATTTTGTGCAGATCGTCGAGGGTACAACGCAGTTTCTGATACCATGGCAGGATGATGCTACGCAGTTCCCCCCCGGTTCTGCACCGGTCTTCTTTAACCGGCGGATGGAGCTGAACCGTGATGCCACCATCCTCCTTTTAAAAGAGCTTCGTCCCGATCACTACCTCGATCTGATGGCGGCAACCGGGGTTAGGGCGCTCAGGGTGGCCAATGAGTGCGGTATCCCGGTGGTGGCAAATGATCGTGATTTTGATTCAATCCTGCTTCTCAGAACCAATGCACACCGGCTCGGCCTGCCGGTACGGGTGGTGAACCGGGATGCAAACGCCCTCTTATCCACGGAGCGGTTCGAGACGGTGGATCTCGATCCCTTCGGGAGTCCGGCACCGTTCCTTGATTCGGCGATCAGGTCTGCCCGGAAGTATCTCTTTGTGACGGCAACAGATACCGCCCCGCTCTGCGGCGCCCACCTGAAGGCGGGGATGCGGCGGTATGGTGCGGTGCCGATGAATACCGATTATCATCCCGAGGTCGGGCTCAGAATGTTAATCGGGCATGTGGCGCGGGAGACGATGAAATATGACCGGGGTATTGAGCCGCTCCTCTCCTTCTCCTTTGAACACTTTCACCGGACACATCTCCGAATGGTGCCGGGGGTCCGGGCAGCGGATCGGACGCTCGCGTCGCTCGGTTTTATTCACCAGTGCCCGGAGTGTTCGTTCCGCTCTGTCGAAGCGGGTCTTCTGCCTTCCGGCCGCACCTGCCGCGAGTGTTCTGTGGCACTCCTCCCAATCGGGCCGCTCTGGATCGGGGATATCGCCGACCGTGCGCTTGCCCTGCGGCTGCTTGAGAGGATGGATGGCATGGTCTTTGGGTCAAAGGCACGCCTCTCCCGGCTGTTGAGGATACTTGCCGGAGAGCTTCCGAATCTTCCGCACTATGATTATCACAAAGAGGCGAAACGGCTCGGCGTGTCACCGCCTGCTATGGATATCCTGCTTGAGCGGCTTCTGCAGAAAGGATATGGGGCAAGCCGGGCGCACTACTCCGGCACCGCCGTCTTGACCGATGCCCCGCTTGAGGTGCTGGAAGAGGTCCTCTCCCAATAAGCGAGGCTCTTCGCTGATAACAGGTGTCGAGATCATGCACGGGGATCTGTTCACTGAGGCGTTTTTCCCCACCGCCCCGTCCCCGTTCGCACATGCTTCAAAATACCCATATGAAATAGCGAGGAGGCATAAAATTTAGAGTTTTGTTACAATTGTCAGGATATCGCCATCTGCGAGGACATGCGGAAGACTGACCCGCTGGGCATCGTGTTTTACCGAGTTGCCCCAGACTTTTGCATACCTGAACCGCTCGACAAAGTCGCGGTGGAGGCGGTTGCAGACATCCTCAACGGTGCTCCCCTCCCTGACGATCAGCGGCTCCTCCATATCTGCTGGTTCTCCAAGCGGTTTCATAAAGATCTGGATGAAGCCGAGATGTTCATAGATGGCATCTTTTAATGCGTTGATATTGTAGCCGGAGTGCGCCGAGATCATGATCGGAGCCTGCCCGAACTGTTTGGTGAGGCGCTTCACAATCTCCTTCTTTGACTGGTCATCGACAAGATCGACCTTGTTGATTGCAATGAAGGCGGGGGTATAGCGGCGGTTGCCGATCATCGCATCGATGAAATCTTCCTGGGTGACATTGCCCCTGATCAGGACCTCGGCGTTCATGATCTTGTTCTCTGAAAGGATTGTCCGGATCTCTTCAAGGTTGAGATCGACACTGCCAACGGTGTTCAGCCGGACGCCGCCCATGCCGGATTTCTTGATGGTGATATCGGGTTTTGGGGTGTTGATTCTGATCCCGGCATCGTACAGCTCTTTCACCAGCACATCGATATGCCGGTCATTGAAGACATCGCCCAAGATGATGATCAGATCAGCCGTCCTGACAACGGCGATAACCTCCTTCCCGCGCCCTTTTCCCATCGCGGCACCGGCGATCAGGCCCGGAATATCCAGGATCTGGATCTTGGCTCCCCTGTGCTCCATCAGGCCGGGGACGACGGTGAGGGTGGTGAAGGCATATGCCGCAGTCTCGCTCTTTGTGCCGGTCAGCTGATTCAGAAGTGTCGATTTACCAACAGAGGGGAACCCTACAAGGACAACTGTTCCATCGCCGGATTTCTTGACCGAATAGCCTTCTCCTGTGCCGGACGATTTCATTGCACGGGAAACCGCCTCGTCCTTCAGCTTCGCTATCTTTGCTTTCAGCCGGCCGATATGGAGGGAGGTTGCCTTATTGTATTTTGTATTCCGGAGCTCATCCTCAATCTCACGGATCTGCTCTTCGAGGCTATTCATTCCTAATAAATGGCATCTCCGTGAACATGAATCTATGGAAGGCATGGGAGAAAGGGGAGGGGACGGGGTGTATAGAAGAGAGAGCATTGAGGTGTGAAAGAGGGAGAGTTGAGGTGTGAAGGATATGGGGAGTATCGGGGATGTGGAAGGCAGGGTGGACGGATGATATGATAATGGTTAAATATTCTCGTGTCTTACAGAATAGAGCACAAATTCTTGCTGATATAGTGTAGTCGGCCAATCATGTAGGACTCTCACTCCTACGACTGGGGTTCAAATCCCCATATCAGCACTCTGGCTGTTTCACCGTCTTTTCTGCTAATACAATAGATTCTATCAGACCTTTTACGAAGACTATATTGCAGGGATACTCCGTTGTCCTCACTACTTTGCTTCGCGCCCTCTCACCCTCAATTTCGGAATCATCCCCTCCTTCCTCTTCTTCCGGTAGATCGCTCCCCCAAAGACCATCATGAAGATGATCCCGAAGATGGCGATCACGAGCACCATGAACATGATCTGGGGATCCCGGAAATTGGCGGTGACGACGACGAGTGCGGCTGAGACGTTCCGGAACCCGGTACCAAAGGAGAGCACCTCACGGTTCTGCGGGTCTGCACCGCCCATCAGGTGGCCGATTGCAAATGATCCGAGGATGAAGAGAACTGCGACAAGCACCCCCTGGAGCCCGAGGATTGCACCTGCCATCACGGTGAAGTCGCTTGTGAAGAGGACGAAGGTATAGATGAGGAGGACGAGGATGATCGAGAGATCAGAACTCCGGCTGACGATCGGGTAGATCCGTTTTGCCACCTCTGGCACCCGTGCCCGCAGTGCCATTGTACTGATAAGCGGGATCAGCATGAAGACGATGAGGTAGAGGATCGTGTTGGTCTTATCGATCGAAACGTCCCCGATCAGGAGCGGCAGAACGAGCGGCATATAGAGGATGGTTGCCAGGATCAGGATCATCGTCAGCCCGACGGCATAGGCGACATCCCCTTTTACTATCGAGATCGCCTTTGGGAGCGACGGTGCCCCGGCGGCAGCAGCGACGATGAGAAGGCCGGTTGCAAGACCGGAATCAAGCGGGATGAGTTTCAGGATCAAAAAAGCAAAGAGAGGAACTGCAAGAAAATTTGCAAAGAGCGAGATGGTGAGGAGCCCTTTCTTCTTCCAGGGGGCGAGGATCTCTCCTACCGTCAGGTTGAGTCCCATGGCGGCGATGCTGGTGACGACAAAAAACCAGATCGCATAATTGCCGATATCGGATACCAGCGGATTAACAACCATCTTTCTCCCTCCTCCGGGTTCATAGATTCGCGCACGAAGTTAAAAAATGGTTGCAATTAATCCCTCTCATCTCTCTTTGCATAAGGTGAGAAAAACCACAATGGATCCGTTCACCCATCGTTTACTTGCGAGCCGTTGGAAGAGATACAAATGATTATTGCCCGTCCTTCCTCTTTTTATATCACCGCAAGGAAAAAGGGCGTCGTCATAGAAAGAGAGTGTACGGGGAAATGTGCATGGCACTATCGGTTGATTGGGCGCAGACCCGCCTCTTCATCTCTGCCTCCCTCATCTACCCATGTATGCTGATCAGATGTCGCTTTGAGTAACCAGGGTAAAAACGCCTGCTCATGTTCTCTCCTCTTCCTACGGTGTCCTGAGAGAATAATCATGAATACCACAACGCCTATCACACGACTCCTGGGAGTTCTTCTTCTCCTCATCTGCATGGTTGCAGGTGTCAATGCCGCCGGATCTCCTGCCGCTGACTTTTCCGCCACGCCTGAAAACGGTAGTGCTCCATTGAATGTTGAATTCACTGACCGATCAGCTCGTGATGCTTCCGGATGGGCATGGTACTTCGGGGATGCGATCCCCGATTCGGAGTGGACAGAGATCTCCACAGATGCAGGATGGTTGGCACGGGGAGGCCATTCGATGGTTGCCCTTCCCGATGGGAGCATTCTCCTGATGGGCGGCGTTGAAGATGGCGCCTACACCCATGATGTCTGGCGATCAGAGGACTCTGGTGCCACCTGGAGACGGATTGCTGAAGCACCCCAGTGGTCGCCCCGTGTCTCCCAGAGCACACTCCTCCTCCAGGATGGCAGTATCCTTCTTATGGGGGGCTTATTCTGGGATGGGGAGGAATATCTCGAATATAATGATGTCTGGCGTTCAACCACCAAAGGCGCTCACTGGACGAAGGTAAATGATGGAGCCGCGTGGACGGCCCGTGATGGCCTTAGCAGTCTTCTCCTTCACGACGGCAGCATACTCGTGATGGGAGGATGGGATAGGATTGGCCAGAAAAACGATGTCTGGCGTTCGAATAATAATGGTATTTCCTGGTCCCAGATCTCTTATCGGGCCGATTGGCCTGCCCGGACATACCATTCCAGTGTTCTGCTCCCCGATGGCAGTATTGTCCTTATGGGCGGCTATTATGAAGCTGATGATGACTGGTCATACTACAATGATGTCTGGCGCTCAACCGACAATGGTGCTACCTGGACTGAAATGACATCGGATGCCGAATGGTCGGCAAGAGATGGCCATACGAGTGTTGCACTCCCTGACGGGGGCATTCTTCTGATGGGAGGCAGGGATGATGATGTGAGGTTTAATGATCTCTGGCATTCATCAGATTCCGGTGCCACCTGGACCGAGATCACTCCTGAGACGGGGTGGCATGCACGTGATCGGCATGCCAGTGTGCTCCTCCCTGATGGGAGCGTTCTCGTAACGGGTGGCTGGTCATATGAGGGGGATGACGAATTTACCTACTATAACGATGTCTGGCGGCTCCAGACTGCCGACTCAGATGTACAGAACCCCTCTCATCTCTATTCGGATCCGGGTCGCTACAGCGTCACACTTCAAACATTCAATGAGGAGGGTTTTTCCTCCCTCACACAACTGGATTTCATAACAGTCACCGAACCTGCGCCGCCGGAGACAGCGGCTCCTCCCGCCACCCCTGAGCCCGAAGAAACACCTGTTACCACACCAACCCCTGAGCAGTCTCGGTTTGTCTATGCACCGGTTCTGCTCGTGATCGCAGGGTTGGTTCTCTTCCTGAAAAGGAGAGAGGAATAATCTTTTTTAGCCCTATTTACCCTATTTGATAGCGTATATTCTCCCCTTTTGACTCTCTTCCTCCGACAATATGTATTTTTTTTATAAAATTATGGGTAATTTGTTTGAAATGGTGATGAATGCTGTTCTTAAAAGAAATTGCCATTCGATGTGAGAATCAGTTATTTTATTAGAATTTTCGATTTTGGACTCAAAGATAACTCATTATTTTTTCTTTAGAAGCCTGTTGAACTCTTCAACTGAAAGGCCAGCGTCTTTGATCAACTCCCGTTCAGTACCTTTTGAAACGGGATCATGATTGGGTATCACAAGAATATCCTCATCATTGGACATCACGATATGACTGCCGGTCTGCCTGTCTATCTGATAACCCAATTTTGAAAAAACTTTGACCATTTGTCTCCCGGAAACCGGAAGGAGACGTTTCTCGGTCATACTGCAAGATCAATTAATGATCTATTTGGCTGTTGATGCATCAGTTTCCTAGCTTTTTCATGGGCAACATCCAAATAGAGATCTATCGCTTCCTGAATATTTCGGATTGCTTCATCTCTTGTTGCCCCTTGTGAGTGGCAGCCTTTAAGTGCTGGGCAATGGACTGAAAAAGTGCCATCCTCTTCCTCTTCAAGCACAATATCAAGTTTCATTAGCAACACCCTTTCATATATCTCATTTGGGATGACTGAGTTATTATATATTCGGTAATTGTCATTTGGGACTGTTTGATGAAGTTGTCTTTTCCATCATGATGATGTATCCTATAAAGTCAGCTATATCCGTAAGCCACGGTGACCATAACGGATTCTCTCCTGAATGCTACTTTGATAGCACCTGGAATTGACACAGAAACCTCATCCGGAAATGATGTGTCATGGATCTGCCCACTGGCAGGCACACTTTCAATACATAACATAGGGTTATGCTCTGGGTTACAAATATATGCTTGAACGTTCATTTTGTAAACAAGGTCTTTAGAGTTAATCAAGAGAGGAGGGCTATTGTTTATGACTATTGGGGAACGTATCAGGGTACGCAGAAAGTGTCTCGGGCTGTCTCTGCGCGATCTTGCTAAAAAGATTGACAGATCACATACAACAGTGGATAAATTTGAAAAAGGTCTTCTCGTGCCGGATTCAGAGGTATTGATCCACTTGAGCGAGGTGCTTGAGATACCACTTGTAGCACTTCTCAGGCCGTCCCGCCATACACGTGAGATACCTGAGGCCCAGATCAGTTTCCGGACCAAAAAGATCACCGGAAAAGAGAGAATACGAATAGAAGCAGAGACGAAAGACTGGCTGGAGCGCTATCTCACCATTGAGGAGCTGAGTGGAATCCGCCGGAGATTTGAGATGCCCGATGGATTCCCAAGAGAAGTGTCATCCTATGATGAGGTTGAAATGGCAGCAGATGATCTTCGAAAAGCCTGGGATCTTGGGGATCATCCAATTGATAATCTTACCTCATTGCTTGAAGATAAGGGCTTGAAGATTGGGATCATCGGTGGAATTACAAGATTTGATGCCCTCTGCACCTGTTTTGGCGATGATCTTGTCATCCTGATGCGAGTCGGACTCACCTATGCACGGCAGAGGTTCACCCTCGCACATGAACTGGGTCACTGTCTCCTGATAGCAAAGGACGGTATGGATCATGAGAAGGTCATGCACCGGTTTGCAGGTGCATTTCTGGTCCCTTCCACACGAGCCCTCTTTGAACTTGGAAGCAGCCGCAGGCACATATCGATTCATGAACTTACCCTCCTGAAAGAGAAGTATGGACTCTCAATGAGTGCCTGGATATACCGGGCATCTGATCTTGGGATTCTTTCAGCAGATACCCATACCAGGATGAGGAAAGAGTTCTCGTTACTTGGATTCAATCGAAAA
Source organism: Methanocalculus sp. (assembly GCA_013329165.1). Lineage (GTDB taxonomy): Archaea > Halobacteriota > Methanomicrobia > Methanomicrobiales > Methanocorpusculaceae > Methanocalculus > Methanocalculus sp9912u. The sequence continues at coordinate 80,029 of DUKV01000001.1, forward strand.
GAACCCGGTGATGAAAAAGCGGGTGATGATCCAGTATCTCTCGAATCACTTGTCTATCGATCGCTTGCGGAAGGTATCATCTCAATCTCAAAGGCAGCAGAACTCTTAAACCAGAATATCGGTGACTTTTACAGCCTGAATGGAGAAGTATCACGTGACAGCACGTCCCTTGTATGTCATTGATACGAACGCGATCATCGATCTGCGTGAAGCTGGTTTGATTGCGGATCTCTTTCATCTCCCCTGTAGATTTGTCGTCTCTGATTTCGTTCAGAAAGAGCTGTTGCACCCCCCGTTTACTGCACTTGTCGATCTGGGCCTCTCTGTCCAGTCTCTGAGTGCGGATTCAGTTCAGGAATTAATGGGTCTGATTGACAGGTATCCGCAACCCTCCTATGCTGATCTTTCTGTACTGATTCTTGCAAAACAGGTGAAGAGACCACTCCTGACAGGAGACAGAGCGCTCATCCATGTAGCGGTTGCTCAGGGGGTTGAATGGTGTGGCACCTGCTGGCTTCTGGATTATATGGTGAATTCGAGGGTGATCACCCCCGAAAGGGCTATCAGTTCATTGCAGAAGATGCGTTTACAGAAGCGGAATCCACCGCAGGATGAATGCCGACAGACAATCCTGCAATGGAAGAAATATCGGGGGTTATTCTGACATTTTCAGGAAGATACCTCAGGATTGGGTATATCTCCCCTTCAGTTTCTGCCCTATTCTTCCCCCTCTCACACCGACGCCTTCCTGAAGAGAAACGCCCCGATAACAATCATCACCGCTGTGGTCAGGCCAAGCACCGCCAGAGATACAAGCGGATGGATGGCCGAGGTGCCGAGGAGCCCATACCGGATTCCTTCCACGCCATAGGTGAGCGGGTTCACAAGTGTCAGGGGTATCACCCATCCGGGCAGGCTTTCAATCGGGAACAGGGCGCCGGAGAGGCCGAAGATCGGGAAGATCACAAAGTTCATGATCAGCTGGAACCCGTGCATATCCTCCATCCTTGAAGCAATGGCGATGCCGAGTGCTGCAAAGCAGATGCCGATCAGCGTCATGAAGAGGAAGGCGATGAGAAAACCTGCGAGGGAGGGTATCCTGATCCCGATGAAGAGCGATAAGACAAGGATGAACGCCCCCTGGATGACGGCGGTCGTTGCACCGCCGACGGTCTGGCCGAGCATGATCTCAAGCCGTGAGACCGGTGCGACCAGCGTCTCTTTCAGGAACCCAAACTGCTTGTCCCAGATGATCATGATCCCCGAGAAGATCGAGGTGAAGAGCACCGCCATTGCGATGATCCCGGGCACCAGGAACTGGAGGTAATTCTCTCCCGGACTCCCCGGTATCTGCACCACCTCATTCAGCCCAAATCCAAGTGCCAGAAGGAAGAAGACCGGCATCCCCAGACTCCCGACGATCCGGCTCTTTGAACGGACATAGCGCTTCACGCTCCGCAGCCAGAGTGTATAGATGATATCCATCGCTAGTTCCTCCTCGGCGTCCTCATCCGCATCTGATCTGCTACCCCTGCCTCTTCATGCCGCATCTCCCTGCCTGTATAGTGGAGGAAGACATCCTCGAGGGTGGGCTTTCTGATCGAGATGGATGCAATTGTATAGCCATCCCCACTGATCATGCGGAGGAGTTCGGGCAGGTGATCTTCTGCAGAATGGAGCCGGATGATCACCTGCCCGTCATACTGTTCTGCACCCAGAATCCACGGGGCCTTGATCTCGTCTGCAATCCTGCCGGCATCAGGGGAAGTGATGTAGACCACGTCTTCACCCACCCGGGTCTTCAGGTTCGCTGGCGTATCTATCGCAACGATTATGCCCTGGTCGATGATCGCCACCCTGCCGCAGAGCCGATCCGCCTCATCCATGTAGTGGGTGGTGAGGATGATGGTGATCCCTTTTGTCTGGTTCAGGGTGTGGATATACTCCCAGAGATGGTTTCTGGTCTGGGGATCAAGGCCGAGTGTCGGCTCATCCAGGAAGAGGATCGATGGCTCGTGCAGGAGGCCCCGTGCGATCTCAAGCCGCCGTCGCATCCCTCCCGAATAGGTCTTCACCAGGCTGTCTTTCCTCTCTTCCAGTTCGACAAGCCTGAGCATCTCATCTATCCGCTCCTCCCTGATTTTTTTCGGGATGCGATAGAGCCTGCCATGAAAGTCCATATTCTCCCATGCCGTCAGCTCTTCGTCCAGGCTCTGGTCCTGGAACACGACCCCGATGGCTTTCCGGACGCCATCCTGATCTTTCCTGATATCGATCCCATTGAGAAGAGCCCTGCCAGATGTCGGCTCAAGCAGGGTGGAGAGCATCGAGATGGTGGTTGTCTTCCCGGCACCATTCGGGCCCAGGAGCCCGAAGATCTCCCCTTCCGGTATCTCAAAGGAGATGGCATCGACTGCTGTAAAGTCCCCGAAACGCTTGGTGAGTGAATCCACGAGAATCGCAGTCATTCGGATCTCCCCTTATCGCTGAGCTTTCCAAGTCTCTTTTTACATGCCCTGAGGATCTCCAGTGCTTCTTCATGCTTCTCTGCTGGCAGGGTATGGATACACTCCCGTATCTCCCACATCATCTCCCGGAGAGACGCACGTTCCTCTCCAAAGATCCTGGCATGCAGGGTTTTAAGGAGGAGTAGCTGTTCCCCGGACTGTTGCCTGCATGCCTTGATTGAAGCCAGAACCTCTTCCCCGGCATCGGTAAGGGTATAAATGGTCTTTGCACGCAATCCTGTATCTTCTTCCATAATAAGCCCTTCATCGGCGAGGCTGTGGAGCAGAGGATAGAGCGTTCCCTTGCTCGGCACCCATGCTCCTCCGGTTACCTCCTCAATTTCTTTGAGTAGATCATAGCCGGATTTTGGTTTACAGTGGAGAGAATGCAGGACATACAGGGAGATCAATGACCTTGTATGGCCTTCTTCGGTGGTGTAATGTAGTATGCCTTTCATTGTATTACTCGACCTTATGATGATAGTTCTATTTCGAACCGTCTTGTAATGAACTGTTTGTAACAATACTATTTCATCACATCGAATGAGGCGGCAATGTTTTCTTCCATGCGCCTGATGTAATGGCCTGGTTCTGCCCACGATACCAGAGCCTATTTACCTTACCCGGACAATTTTTTCATTCAGAGGATTCTGGTATGCCGGATGAGTGGAAGGTGACGGTCACCGTGACCCTGAAGGTGGGTGGTGCATCAACGAGGAAAGAGGCGGAAGCTGCTGCGCTCGAACGCCTGCTCGGGCTTATAAGGAGCGGTGGCGAGATCCCCTGGGAGACGGATGTCGTTCCGCTCAGGGCGCCGGGGGAGCCACGAAGCGATGAGCCGCTCTTCGGGGTGAAGTGGGAATAGGCTGCCTGATAGCTCTATCGAGGTGCTCTTCATCCACCCCTGCATACAGAAGACACCCCTCTCTTATCTCTTCTCCGGACACATGATCAGGTAACGCATGTATGATATCGTCGTCGTCGGGGGGGGCCCTGTCGGGGCAACTGCCGCACGTCTGTCTGCCGAAGCCGGCCTCTCGACACTCCTCATTGAAGAGCATGCAGCAGCCGGGCATCCGGTCCAGTGTGCCGGTCTCCTCAGCTCATCTGCCTTTGCAGAATGCGAGGTGACAGATCGTTCTGTTCTGAATACCATACAGGGTGCCCGGATCGTCTCGGGCAAGGGGAGCGAACTCCTCTTTGATGCAGAGAAGACGAAGGCCTATGTTGTTGACCGTGCCGCACTTGACCGCGAGATGGTGCAGGCGGCAGCCGCAGCAGGTGCCGATATCCGGATGAAATGTTATGCGGATTGGAAAAAACCCGGTCTCATCACGACACGGGGATCCGGTGGACGTGCAGAGGTCCCCCACCGGATCTGCATTGCAGCAGACGGCCCCCGGAGCGGGATTGCCAGATCGGCCGGCCTGCCCCGGCCAAAGCATCTCCTTGCCGGCATCCAGGCAGATATCGTTCTTCATCGCGATCCCCGGTTCGTCGAACTCCATCCGGATGCCTCGCCAGACTTCTTCGGCTGGGTGATCCCGATCTCAGAGACGAGAGCGCGTGTCGGCCTCTGCGGAATGCAGGATATCCCTGAACGTTTCTCGGCCTTCATCAGGAATTACTCGGGAACATCCGTTCATTGCGTCACGGGAGCAATCCCCCTTGGCCCCCCCGAAAAGACCTATTCCGATCGCCTCATGGTCTGTGGGGATGCAGCCGGGCTCCCAAAGCCCACCTCGGGCGGGGGGGTCTATACCGGGATCCGATCAGCCCGGCACGCGGTGGCAACTGCCGTGCGGGCATTTGAGGTGGAGAATACGAGAGCTGAGGCACTCTATACCTATCAAAGGCTCTGGCAGGCGGATATCGGGCGGGAGCTTGCCCTCGGGCTGAAGCTCTTTGAGATGCGGGGGCGGCTGAGTTCAGATGATGTCGATGTAGCAATCAAAGCCCTCTCGGCCCCGGAGATCCTGAAGATCATCGTGGAAGACGGGGATATGGATCGGCCGGGAAAACTGATCCGCCGCCTCATCTTCAAGCCCGAACTCCTGTCCCTCTTTGGTCGGCTTGGCATCATACACCTTTTAAGAAGTATGACATGATCGGGTATTGCAAATAATTCGTAATACTTTTAACCAATAAGGTGTTATAATCCTCTGGTGAACTCATGCATATACCCGATCCATTCATGCCAATCTGGCAGGGCGGAATCTACTGGATCATCGCCCTTATCTTTATTATTCTGGCCCTGAAGTGGGCGAGGAACGAGCTGACAGAAGATAAAATTCCGATGGTGGCGGTCCTCTCCGCCGGAATCTTCGCGATCCAGGCCTTCAACCTGCCGGTTGGCTTTGGGACGAGTGGACACCTGGTTGGAGGGGCACTGGTTGCCATCCTGCTCGGCTCTCCCTATGCAGCCGTCTTCGTCCTCACGCTTGTCCTGATCATACAGGGCATCATCTTCGGTGATGGCGGGCTCACCACGATGGGTGCGAATATCCTCACGATGGGAGTGATAGGCGGGTTCATCGGATACTCCTCCTACCAGGGGCTTCACCGGGCGACGAAGAGCGTGTATCTCTCCGCTGCCATTGCCGCATGGCTTGCCTGTTTCATCGCAGCACTTGCCTGTGCCGTGATGATGTGGCTTGCAGGCACCTTCCCGCTTGTGCCGGGGCTTGCAGCTATGGGGCTCTACCATGCGATCATCGGCATCGTCGAAGGGGCAATCACGGCAGGTGCAATCTACCTCCTCCTCCAGGCACGCCCTGAATTCTCCGAGATGGTGACGGGGGCGAGCAGTACATGAAGAATCAGCAGTTTATCATCATTGGCCTGGTTTTCGCCATCCTGATCGGAATCGTCGCCGTTGTTGTCGCCTCCGGCGATCCGGACGGTCTTGAGAGCAGTGCGCTCGTTGTCCAGGGACAGAAGATGCTCTTCGGCGACACCCCTGAAGATGCAGAAATTCATGAAGAAGAGGAGGGGCGATTCTCCTATGAATCACCATTCCCGGATTATACGTTGGGGGGAGAGGGAGGCACTGCCGGTGAAGCGGCCGTAATCGCCCTCGGCACGATCATCGCTCTCATCCTCGCTCTGGCTATTGGAAAAATGGCATTGGCGAAGAAATCATAATCTTTATCTTCTTATTTTTACTACTCTATCATACTTCCAATGCATTTAATCGAAACACGAAACCTCTGTTATGTGTATAAAAACAATGTCCCGGCACTTGACGGGATCGATTTTGTGGCACCCCGTAAAGCGAGCATCGCTCTCCTCGGGCCAAATGGGGCGGGTAAAAGTACTCTCTTCAAACACTTCAACGGCATCCTGAAACCGACATCAGGCGAAGTGCTGATACGTGGGGAACCGATTACAAAGAAGAATATTGCGGATATCAGGAAGTTTGTCGGGATCGTCTTCCAGAATCCCGACGACCAGATCTTCTCCCCCACCGTCGAACAGGATATTGCATTTGGGCCGGTGAACCTCGGGCTCGATCCCGAGACGGTCGCACACCGGGTGGATGGCGCTGTTGCAATGCTTGGGTTGGAGGATCTCCGCTCCCGTGTTCCCCACCAACTCTCGGGGGGGGAGAAGAAACGGGTTGCTATCGCAGGCGTTGTGGCGATGGAGCCCCAGGTGATGGTCCTCGATGAGCCGACAGCCGGTCTTGATCCGGGGGGAGTAGAAGATCTGCTGGCATTTTTAAAGACCCTCCCTGAAGAGTACGGGATGACCATCATCTTCTCGACACATCAGGTTGATCTTGTGCCGGAGATCGCCGATCTCGTCTATGTGATGAATCACGGCAGGATCACCGGCTCGGGAACTGTTGATGAGATCTTCTCCCATGAGGAGCTCCTCAACTCAACCCGTCTCCATATCCCGCCACTGCCACGGCTCATCAGGAAGCTCAGAAGAGACGGTGTTCAGATCGATATGGCATACCGGTATAGCGATGCCGAAGCAGCATTCTTCAGGGCATTTGGCAGGCAACCATGATCGAGGAGCTCTTTGCAATCGAGCAGGAGTCATACCGGGACAGCATTATCCACCGGCTGGATGCACGGGTGAAGCTGATCATCACCTTTGCGGCAATCATTGCAGTTGTATCGTTTCCATTTGAACAGAATCTCTATCTTGTATCCGGCGGATTCCTGTTCCTTCTGATCATCCTCTTTGCCCTCTCAAAGACCTCAATCAAAACCTATCTCATCCGCCTTGCCCTGATTCTACCGTTTGGCTTCTTCATCATCGTCGCACAGATCTTCTTTAAAAATCCACGGTATACAGAATTCACCGTTCTCTTTGATCTCCCGTTTGGAATTGCTGTGTACCAGGAATCACTCCTGTTTGCCCTGATGCTTACAGCAAAATTCATCGTCTGCGTCTCCTTCATCATCCTCCTTTCAGGAACAACACCGATGCATGATCTCCTTGAAGGGGCAGCACGGCTTGGGCTGCCAGCAGAGTTTACCCTGGTTCTCGGGATGACGATCCGGTATCTCTTCGTCTTTGCGGTAATGTATGGGTGTATCCAGGACGCGCTTGCCACCCGCTGCTTCAATGCCTATGATCGGGCTCTTTCCTACCGATACCGGCTCTCGACGATCGCCTATACCATCGGCACCCTCTTCCTCCGCTCCTTCGAGCAGGGAGAGCGGACCTATATGAGCATGCTCTGCCGGGGATATGGCCGCTCCTCTCATATCTATATCACAAAGAAACCTCTTCCGGCTCCTGACAGGATTGCTCTGTTGATAATCATGCCATTTATCGTCATCTTCCCCCTCCTCGTCTACCTCTTCTGACCGGATCATTCATCTGATCTCCCGGCAAGATGATTCTTTATGGAAAGCAAATTTGGCAGAGGGTTTGTTGTGAACCTCGTCCTTCTGAGCAGGCATTTTGCCCTCCCCCCCGAACAGGCATTCTATGGAGCATCCGATCATGTCACCGAGATGACCGTGCCGCCTTCCCTGAAAGGAACCGAGGTCGCTCAACTGACCGAGCGGCTGAAGAAACTTATTCTATGGCATAAGATCGGGATGGATGACAAACAGGAGGCCGAGGCGGCAAAAAAGCTCATCGCCAAACTGATCCTTGCCGTTGACCGGGAACTTGGCATTGAGGATCCCGATATGGGTTCATTCGACTGATTTTACCCCCTCATCCCGCTGTATTCGGTCATATGGGGAGAGCTATATCATCTTTAAGAACCAATATGAGAAGGTCTAGCAGCAGGTATAGATCCTGCCTGCATGAGGATGGCACAGAATTGTATCGGGGCATTTTCCCATCAACTGTGCCATAATCGGAGTCATATATGAGTACTACATATAATGCAGAACAGATCACCGTTCTGGAAGGTCTCAGTCCGGTACGTGAGCGGCCGGCGATGTATATCGGGAGCACAGACGGCCGGGGTTTGCACCATCTCATCTATGAGGTGGTGGACAACTCAATCGATGAGGCGCTCGCAGGATACTGCAGCCATATTGATATCTCAATCAACACAGACGGCTCCTGTACCGTTGAGGATGACGGGCGGGGTATCCCGATCGATACCATGCCCAAGTATGGGAAGAGCGCACTTGAAGTGGTCATGACGATCCTGCATGCCGGTGGAAAGTTCGACAAGAACTCCTACCAGGTATCGGGAGGGCTTCATGGTGTCGGTGTCTCGGTTGTCAACGCCCTCTCCGAGTGGATGGTGGCGGAAGTTTTCCGGGACGGAGTCATCTACTCGATGCGGTTTGAACGGGGGGTCGTCGTCTCGCCCCTTTCATCTGTACCGGAATCGCCGGATGAGCTGAGGCAGCGGCTGAGAAAGCGGTTTGGATCCGGGTATGAAGCGAAGGATACTGACGATCTCTCCTCCTATACCGGAACCCGGATCACCTTCAAGCCTGATCCATCCATCTTCGAAACAACTCATTTTGATTTTGATATCATCAGCTCACGCCTCCGTGAACTTGCCTTCTTAAACAGCAGCGTGAGAATACGGGTTCTTGACAGACGGAGCGGGGATGGAGAGACCTTCTACTATGAAGGCGGGATCAGCGAATTTGTCAAATACTTAAACGAAGGAAAAGAGACACTCTTTCCCGATGTGATCTCGATTGCAAGAAAGGATGAAGAGAATAAGATGGAGGTGGAAGTTGCCATCCAGTACAACAGCGGGTACGGTGAAACTCTCTTCACCTTCGTCAATAGCGTGAATACCCGTGAAGGCGGCACTCATCTTGAAGGATTCCGTTCAGCCCTGACACGGGCGATCAACAGTTCTGCAAAGAAGAACAATCTGCTGAAAGGTGATTTCTCCTTTAAAGGTGATGATGTCCGTGAAGGGCTCTGTGCCATCATCAGCGTCAAGATCGCAAACCCCCAGTTCGAAGGGCAGACGAAGATGCGGCTTGGGAACTCCAATGTACGGGGAATTGTTGATTCCCTTGTCTACAGCTGCCTCTCCGAATTTTTTGAAGAGAATCCGAAGATCATCGGGATCATAGCCGAGAAGGCATCCTCAGCAGCCCGTGCCCGTGAAGCGGCACGCAATGCACGGGAACTTGCCCGGAGAAAGAGCACGCTTGAGTCATCCACCCTTCCCGGCAAGCTTGCCGACTGTTCAGAACGCGACCCCTCAAAGAGCGAGCTCTATATCGTTGAGGGAGATTCGGCAGGTGGATCGGCAAAGCAGGGAAGAAACCGCAGGTTCCAGGCGATCCTTCCCCTGAGGGGCAAGATCCTCAATGTCGAGAAGGCAACCGAACATAAAATCTTAAAAAACCTCGAGATCAACACACTCATTTCCGCGATTGGAACCGGTATCGGGACAAATTTCAATCCTGATCGGGCCCGGTACCATGCAATCATCATCATGACCGATGCAGATGTTGATGGTGCTCACATCAGTACGCTCCTCCTCACCTTCTTCTACCGGTACATGAAGGAGCTGATCGATCTCGGGTATATCTACCTCGCCCAGCCCCCGCTGTATCGTATTGCACGGGGGAAGAAGGAGGTCTATGTCTTCCGCGAGGAGGAGATGCGAAAGGCGGTCGAGGAGATGGGCGAGACCGGCGTCCATGTCCAGCGGTATAAGGGTCTTGGTGAGATGAATGCATCCCAGCTCTGGGAGACGACGATGGATCCCGAACGCAGAGTGCTGAAACAGGTCAGGATCGAGGATGCAATTCACGCAAATGATATCTTCGAGAAACTTATGGGCGAGAATGTCTCTGCCAGGAAAGATTTTATCAAACGCCATGCAGGGGAGGTGAAGAACCTTGACATCTGAAGAACCGGCAATGCCGGCGGCACGGGTCATCTCGGTCCCGATAGAAGAGGAGATGAAGAAGAGCTACATCGATTACGCGATGAGCGTCATCATCGGCCGTGCGATCCCCGATGTCCGTGACGGTCTGAAACCGGTCCACCGGCGTACCCTCTATGCAATGTGGGGGTCAGGGAATACCTCTGACAAGCCATTTAGAAAATCCGTCAAGGCGGTTGCCGCCACGATGGAGAATTACCACCCTCACGGTGATTCCGCCATCTATGATACCCTTGTGAAGATGGCCCAGCCCTTCTCCTATCGGTATACGCTTGTTGAAGGTCAGGGGAACTTCGGCTCGATTGATGGCGACTCTGCGGCTGCAATGAGGTACACCGAAGCCCGGCTCACAAAAGCGGCAGAGGCGCTCCTGATCGATATCGATAAGGAGACGGTCGATTTCATCCCGAATTTTGATGGATCGACAGAGGAGCCAACAGTTCTTCCTGCCCGCATTCCGAACCTCCTCGTCAACGGAACAAGCGGGATTGCTGTTGGGATGGCAACGAACATGCCGCCCCACAACCTGGGTGAGGTCTGCACTCTCCTTGAACGGTTCATCGAGGAACCCGAGATCTCCGCCCAGGAGATCCTCTCAATCATGCCGGGTCCGGATTTCCCGACCGGTGGTATGATCATGGGATCTGCTGGCATCCTGAACGCCTATACGACCGGATACGGACGAATCATCGTTCGCGGCGTCTCAGAGATCGAGACCGGCAAGCGGGATCTGGAACGGATCATCATCAGCGAGATCCCCTACCAGGTCAATAAGGCACGGATGATCGAGAATATTGCCCAGCTGGTTCGTGAGAAGAAGATCGAGGGGATCAGCGATCTCCGTGATGAGTCTGATAAAGATGGTATCCGGATCGTCATCGAGCTGAAGAAAGGGATCAATGCCCAGGTGGTTTTGAATCTCCTGTATAAGCATACCCAGCTCCAGACCACCTTCGGGGTCATCAACCTCTCGATCGTCGATGGCCAGCCGAAGGTGCTGCCGCTCACGGATATCCTCCGGCACTTCCTTGCCCATCGCGTGGAGGTTGTCAGGCGGAGATCGGAGTATGAGTTGAAGAAGGCTCGTGCCCGCTTCCATATCCTCCTTGGACTCTTAATTGCACTTGACAGGATTGATGAGGTGATCGCGACCATCAGGGGATCGGCCTCGGTTGAAGAGGCAGGTACTGCACTTATCTCCCGCTTCGGGCTGGACGAGATCCAGGCTGATGCGATCCTGAAGATGCAGCTCCGGAGGCTTGCAGCACTTGAACGCCAGAAGATTGTGGATGAGAAGAATGTCCTTGAAGCAGAGATCAGACGCCTCATGGAACTTCTTGGAAGTGAGGCTGCAATCCTTTCGGTTGTGAAGGAAGAGACACGGGAGATCCGTGAGAAGTTCAGTGACCCGAGGCGGACCGAGATCGCTCATTCCGCAGAGTTCCTTGATAAAGAGGCACTCATTGAGGAGAAGAAGGTTTTTGTCGCCCTCACCGAACACAACTACATCAAACGGATGCCGCTGGATACCTACCGGCAGCAACACAGGGGAGGCCGTGGCATCATCGGTATGTCCACCAAAGAGGAGGACTGTATCAGCTCTGTCTTTGTTGCATCCACCCATGATTACCTCCTCTGCATCTCTGATCTGGGACGGGCATACTGGCTGAAGGTCTATGATATACCGGAGGGGACACGAACCGCACGTGGCAAGGCGATTGTGAATCTCCTGAATATCAATAACGAGACGATACAGGCAGTTATTCCGGTCACCGAGTTCAGGGATGATCGGTTCCTCTTCTTTGCGACGAGGAATGGAACTGTTGTGAAGATCGCACTCGATCAGTTCTCACACCCGAGGCAGACCGGCATCAATGCGATCAAACTCAGGGAAGGTGATCGTCTTGTCGATGTGAAATGGACTGACGGCGATCGCGAACTGATCCTGACGACACGTCACGGCCAGAGCCTCAGGTTCCATGAAGAGGCGGTCAGGCCGGTCGGCCGGGGTGCGATGGGTGTCCGCGGTATCTCGCTGAGGGATGGCGACCATCTCCAGGCGGTAACGGTCATCCATAACGATCATCTGCTGACGATCACTGAAAAGGGCTATGGCAAACGAACCGATTTCGACGAGTTCCGCGGACATGGCAGGGGCACGCTCGGTGTCCGGAACATCATCACCGATATCAGGTCCGGGATGGTTGTCGCTTCCCGTTCGGTCTCGGATACCGATGAGATCATCGTCATGACCGCCTCCGGGATTGTGATCAGGACCTGTGTGAATGAGGTTCCCATCCAGAAACGGAGCACCCGCGGGGTCCGGGTCATCCGGCTCGACGAGGGTGACCGGGTGACCGGGTATGCGAGCGTCACGCAGGAGATGCTCTCTTCACAGGAAGAGGGCGAATCTGATGAAGACCAGAACGAATAGATACAGGGGGGTGAATAACCCCTCTCTATGTTTCAGACAACCATTCACCTGAAGACCTCGGGGGAAGGGGATGTCATCGATATCACCCCTTTTGTCTTGGATGCTGTTCTTAAGAGTGGAGCGGAGAGCGGAGTTGTCCACCTCTTTGTCGTTGGATCAACTGCTGCCCTGACGACGATCGAATTTGAACCCGGTGCGGTGAGCGACCTGCGGACCGCGTTATCACGGATCGCTCCTTCTGATGTACCCTATGCACATGATGACCGGTGGGGAGATGGTAATGGCCGATCCCATATACGGGCGGCAATAATTGGCCCCTCCCTCTCAATACCGTTTGCTGAAAAGAGGCTCCTCAATGGAACATGGCAGCAGATCGTGCTCTGTGAGCTGGATATCCGCCATGCCAGAGACAGGAGCGTTCTGCTGACGATTTTGCCCTGAATCTCAGTCGAGTGGAATTGATTCGAGTTGTGAGACGAGTTCCCAGATCCGTGTGCGTGCATGCACCGGCATATTCGGATCATTGCTGACCTCGTCGATCTTTGAGATTGCGGTTGCCGCACGGAGACCGGGCTGCATCTTCTCGTCAAGAAGGATGTTCATGGTCTCATCGGCTACACGCCGGATATTCCTTGGAATTGTGTTATCATCCTTCATCATCTGTAAAATCTGTACACAATTTCGTATTGTATTGTTTGTTTCTGCCAATTGGAACCCTCCATCTTGCCTTCTAGTATTCCCCCTGTGGACTTATATAGTTTCATGGATGAAAGAGTATCTTTCATCATCCCTTATCGCCTATACAGATCTGGTGTTTATGGCAGAAATAGATGAGATAATGGCTGAATATCTTCTAAAAGGTGCAAAGATGCTGGCAAAGACCTGTCCGGCCTGTCATGCACCGCTCTTCGAATATAAGGGTGAGCGGTTCTGTGTGGTCTGTGACCAGGCTGCTGTTTCAGCTGCTGAACCAACATCCGGGTTGCCGGTGGATACGCTCCCGGAACAGAATGAACCAGGGGAGGTTCCCGTTCAGACTCCTCCTCCCTCCCGGGTGGATGCAGTGCAGGAGCTGCAGAGAGGAACCCTCTCCTCCCTGGCAGATTCCATATCAGATGCGATGGTGAAGCTCTGCGACAGGATGGGCAATGAGCCGGATCCTGCGCGGTGCCTCCTCTACATGCAGGCGATCAGGGAAGGGGCTCTTTCGATTGCGGCTCTCCGGGAGAAAGAGCCGCATCATCATCGGAAAGCGTGATATAGTTCCCGATACTTGTCTGTATCTCCTCTTTTACCTCTTCTTTTTCGCTTCTCTCCTGAAGGCGCCTCAGTCCGGTTGCCATAGCCTTCTCTCGTTTCGAAGAGACCCACCTGAATGTCTCGTCACTTGTCCCTTTTGTGACGAGGACGATGATCCTGCCTGCCGCACTTCTACCGGTACGCCCTTTCCGCTGGATGCTCCGGATCTCGGATGGCACCGCCTCATAGAAGATGACGAGATCGGTGGATGGGATATCCAGCCCCTCCTCGCCGACAGAGGTGGCGACGAGGACATGGTACTCCCCTCCCCGGAATCTCCGGATCGCCTCGATCTGTCTCTTCTGTGAGAGCCCCTTCTCCTTCTGTTTTGATGACTGGCCGACGAACCGGCAGGCGGTGATCCCCTCTTCTGTCAGGTACTCGACAAGCATCGAGACCGAGTCGCGGTAGCTTGCAAAGACGATTATTTTACTGTCGGGATCGTCAATGAGCTGATTCCTGATGATATCTGCGGTGATCCTGGCTTTTGGATGGATCTCTCCAGTTATGCCGGTGATGATCCGGATCATCCCGGTGAAGTGGTGATCCCTGACCATCCGCTGGCTTGCCTTGCTCCCCCTCTTTGAATTCCCCTCGAAATTGAGTTTTTCGAGATAGAGTGAGAGGGCACGCGATCCCTGTGACTCAGCCAGGATCACGGCATGGCGGAGTTTCATGATCTCGCCATAGAGGGAGGCTGCCTGGTAGGCGCGTGCATCACCTGCTGCGATCCGCTCCTGGATTGTTGCATGGAGTTGGGAGAGCACCTTCATTGAGAGCCCTTCCCGTTTTGGGAGTGAGTACCGGAGTGAGGCAAGTGTACCGAGGCGGCTGTCAATCATCGCCTCTGTCAGCTGGACGATCCGTTTCAGCGGCAGCGGCAACTCAACCGGGATCACTTCCAGTGTCCGCTCATGGATATAGGGGATCACATCGGGATCGGTCTCGTCCCGTGTCTCGACATGGGTGATCCCAAGATGGGTGCAGACCTCGCCAACGCGGATCTGATCGCTTCCGGGAGAGGCAGTCATCCCGAGGATCAGGGGTTTTTCTGCCTCTTCGAGATACTGTTCTGCAAGATGGGTATAGGCATAATTGCCGACTGCACGATGGCATTCGTCGACGATCAGAAGAGAGACCCGAGAGAGAGAGTAGCGGCCGCATTCAACATCGTTCTGGATCACCTGCGGAGTGGCACAGCAGATCCGGCAGCCTTCCCAGAGCTCTGCCCTCTTTGCAGGAGGCGTGTCTCCGGTGAAGCTGATGCAGTCTCCATCCTGTGGATCGGGGAGGTTCAGGGTGCTCTCAAAGAACCTGAGGTGTTGATCAACGAGGGGTTTTGTGGGCGCGAGGATCAGAATCCTGCCCCCTTCATTCAGAAGCCGGGAGGCGGCAACAAGGAGTGCGATCACCGTCTTCCCAAGCCCGGTCGGGAGGACAACAAGGGTATTCTCCTCAAGCGCCCTCATCGCGACTGCGAGCTGGTACTGGCGTTTCTCTACCGTATCTGGTCTGATGAACGGGTGCTGGATCGTATCCATCGTCTAGTCCCGTGAAAACGGTATCTCACCCCTGATGAGCCTCCGGATGGTGGATGGGATCTCATCAATTCTGACCCTGATCTGCTCCATGGTGTCGCGATCCCGGAGCGTGACAGCATCATCGTCTTTTGACTCGTAATCAACAGTGATCGCATACGGTGTCCCAATCTCGTCCTGTCTCCGGTAACGTCTGCCGATGGCGCCGGAATCGTCATATTCAGCCAGAATCCCCTCATCCTTTATTGCCTCTGTGATCTGGCGTGCGATCTCGTCAAGGCCGTCACGATTCATCAGGGGGAAGACTGCCACCTGCACCGGGGCAATTGCCGGCGGGAGGCGGAGCACGGTCCGAACCTCCCCATCGACCTCGTCCTGGTAGAAGGCATGCTCAAGGACTGCATAGCAGAGCCGATCTATCCCGTAACTCGGTTCGATGACATGCGGCATGATCTCTTCTCCACGCACCAGCACCTCTTCGTCCCTGATCTCGAAGAGGTCTGCCTCGATGAAGATCCTCTCCCCATCATATTCGATGAATATACCATCATCCTGCGGAACCGATGCAGCTATCTTCTCCCCGACCTCCTTTGCCCGGTTTCTGAACCGGGGGCCGAGCTTGCCCATCTTCGGGACAATGGCGTATCTTCGCTCGATGCGGGGCTCCTGGTACTGGATGAAGACGGTCATCTTCTCTCCCGAGACCGCTGCATGGGCCTTCAGATCATAATCGGTCCGATCAGCAATCCCGACCGCTTCGACCCATCCAAACCGGGCTGAATGGTACTCTGCATCCCAGCAGTCTGCTGCATAATGTGCCCGCTCATCGGGCAGATGCTGGCGGAACCGGATCTTTTCGGGATCAACGCCGATTTTGATCATGAAGTCATGGGTAACAGCAAGGTAATATGCGACATATTCGCTTGCGACAAGGCCTCTGTCAACTGCCTCACGCATGGTGAGGGTGATCGCCTCTGTTTCTTCCTGCTGCTGCTCGATTCCAAAGAGCGGCATCCTGTAATCTGCATACCGTGAGAAGTTCGGGTGATCTTTCTCCTCCGGGTGGACGAAGATCTCTGCTTCTGCCTGGGTAAATTCACGAAGCCGGATCATCCCCTGCCGGGGCGAGATCTCATTCCTATAGGATCTCCCGATCTGAACTGTACCAAACGGAAGGGAGTCGCGATAGAACCGGAGCAGGCGTCCGAAGTTGGTGAAGATCCCCTGTGCAGTCTCCGGGCGGAGGTATCCTTTCCGCTGTCCGCCCGGCCCGATTGATGTCCCAAACATCAGGTTGAAATCAAAGACAGAGACATCACCGAGAGGCTTGTTGCAGGAAGTACAGGTCTTGCCTTTCAGCTCTTCAGCAAGCCGCTCCTTTGAGAGTGCCTGGGCATTCTGGATCTCATATTCTTCAGCCACATGATCTGCCCGGAAGAACTCATGGCAGTGAGGGCATGCGAACATCTTGTCAGAGAAGCCTTTCAGGTGGCCGGAGGCGAGATAGATCGGCTCGATCCCGATCGTCGGGCATTCAATCTCGTAGTATCCCTCCCTGATCACATAGAAGTCCCGCCAGATATCTTCTATCCGGCGTTTCATCATCGCACCGAGGGGACCGTAATCAATAAAACCGGCTACGGAGCCATAAATCTCCCCGGATGGCCAGACATAGCCACGGCGCCTGGCGAGATCAATCACTTTTTCATATATATCCACCATTGGCAACACAACTCTTCCTTACTCTTTGGATGAGGCGGTATTTGATATGATTGTCATCTCGCTTCACTCCTCTTGTAGATAGACAAATTATTTATGGTATAAGCCCGATGAGATGTGAAGATCAGAGTAACAGGTCGATATACACATGGCTACCATCAATAAACAAAAAGATCTTCTCAAGCTCTTCGCCGATATCACCAGTAAGACAAAGATCGTCGAGCCGATGAAGAAGATCCACGGAACATTACGCGACCAGGATGCTGTTGAACGTGAAATAGCGCTTATCATGCGTGAAATCCTTGATGCGGGTCACTTTAAGACCAAACTGGAGCCGATACAGCTTGCGCGTCTGATCACCCTCTATCATGATGATAAAAACGATACTGAGATTGCACGGAGCCTTGGCGATGAGAAACTCTCAAAGACGGTTGCCAGGGCCCGGGTGCGGTTGAAGCTCTTCCGGGATCTTGATTTCAAGATGCCGTTTGATCCGGCAGTTCTTGACGATCTGCTTGCACAGGATCTCACCATGAAGGAGATTTCAGAGCATCTTGGGATCAGCCCTTCCACGCTCAGGGAATACCGCCATGTCCTTGATGAAAAGAGGGATACCACCCTTGATCCCTATCTTGAACGCATCCGTGATGTGATGGAGGATAGGGACTTAACCGAACAGATGACTCTGGCTGTCACAAGGGACAGCCTTGGTGATGCAATTGATATTACCGAGGCCGAGCTGATAGATATCAGCTAACTTTTTTTACTCTCTCACCCGATCTCTTCCCATGTATCTGTCATATTACGGACATTCCTGTATCCTTATCGAGGGCTCGAAACGTGTCTTAATCGACCCCTTCATCC
The DNA here is from genome assembly GCA_013329165.1 of Methanocalculus sp. Taxonomy (GTDB): domain Archaea; phylum Halobacteriota; class Methanomicrobia; order Methanomicrobiales; family Methanocorpusculaceae; genus Methanocalculus; species Methanocalculus sp9912u. The sequence goes on from DUKV01000001.1 coordinate 97,741, forward strand.
CATCCGGCGATACTCCTCCTGATTGTGATATCGTCTGCGTAACGCATGGCCATGTCGATCATCTGGGAGAGACGGTTTCATTGAAACGCACGACGGTTGCACCGAATGAGCTTGCAAAGTACCTCGCAGACCGTGGTGTTCCTGCCGAACCACTGAATATCGGGGGCAGCATCCATCTGGATGAAGTTTTTATCTCGATGACACATGCGATTCATTCCTCCTGGATTGAGGATGCCTCTGGCGGCTACTATGGCGGACCGGCTGCCGGGTATATCATCAACATGGATGGCGTGACGATCTATCATGCCGGGGATACCGCACTCTTCTCGGATATGAAGCTGATCCGGGATCTCTACCACCCCGATGTTGCCCTGCTCCCGATCGGAGATCGGTTCACGATGGGGCCGGATGAGGCGATGATTGCCGCCTCATATATCGGGGCACCCCTTGTGATCCCGATCCACTATAATACCTGGGATAAGATCGCCCAGGATCCAGAGTCATTCAAGCATGCAATCGAGAATACAACTGATATGCGGGTTGCCATCCTTGCTCCCGGAGAGAGGAGGGAGATTCCTGATACAAATGCCCATACGTAATTGTGAGAAAGGATATCTGATGAAACGGTATCTGATCTGTATATCGCTCCTCCTCCTCCTGACGGCAGGCTGTGTCAGTGAGGCGGAACCGGCTGCGCCCGCCGATCCCCTGACCGGGGTATGGGTGCATGATTCCGGCAACCCGGTATTTCTCTTTGAGTTCTCCCCTTCCGGATCGGTGAATATCGTCTTTATGTCAATAGAAGATCCAGGCCGGCCCGGTTATGCGGATGTTGTCACCGGAAGATGGGAAGAGTCTCCCGATTCCCTTGCGATCACCTATACGGCTCCCCTCTCCGGGAACGTGGTGACCCTCCATCTGGAGAGGTCCGGTACATTCCTGGTACTGACCGGTGCAACGACTGCGGATGGTTCGGTTCTGGATATACAGGAACTCGAAGGAATCAGGTTCATCAGGGGAGAGTCGTATTCGGATCCCATGATGGGTGATTATCAGGTTGATATCCTTTAGGCTGACCGGTGGTACTCCGCAAGGAGTGCCTCACGGTACGCATCCTTCTTTTTTGTCGGGATGTAATTGAACTGTGCAGCCCTGAGCATGATCTCGTCTGCGATTTCCTGGTTGCTTGCGAGTTTTAGTTTCTTCACCTCTTCGATGATCCAGTCAAGCTTGTCGATGCCTGTTTCCTTGCCGTCAACAAGGATACGCTTGATCAGGATCTTGTCAGGAGGGGTTCCCCCGCAGACTGTGCAGTAATCGCCTTCATCTGCCATTCTGTTACTCCTTGATCATGGTGAGCGACATCTTGAACTTCGTGATTGCCGAGAGGGCATGCGGGGCGTTTGCCGGGAAGATGATCGAATCACCGGTCTTCATCTCGAACGTCTTTCCTTCAAGCCAGATCTCGCATTCTCCATCCAGGATGGTGACAAGGGCATCATAGGGTGCGGTATGTTCCGAGAGCCCTTCGTCTTCGTCAAAAGAGAAGATGGTGATATTGCCATGCTTCTGCTTGATCACCATCCTGCTTGCAACCGTTCCATCCTGGTACTCAACGAGCTCATCCAGCCGGATCACTTTTCCCTTTATCTCATCACTCATATTCCAAGCTCCTTTCTCTTCGCCTCGATATGTGCGGCGTGTGCGGCGATCCCATCGACCGCTTTCACCGGGTCCGGCTCAACCGAGAGGACTCCGCCAGTTAATCCTTTGAGGTCTTCTGTTAAGAGCTTTACCAGATTGGATGCTCCGGTAATGGTTGGGATCGGGTTTCACCGATACTCCCGAAAATATATGGGTCGGCAATACTGTTTTGCCATATCCTGTGAGTAAATCCTGGGTGGGGGGTGTATTCCCAGACCATCCATTTGATAGCATCTCAGGGTGAAGGAATCATCATGGATAAAATCATCAACTGGAATGAACTCTGGAAAGCAATTCATGCCAGTTCACGTCATCGTGTCGATAAGGAGAGCGATCCCGGGAAGATCTGGGATAAGAAAGCTGCCGCATATAACCGGATTACAAATGATGAGAAGGAATCGACGAAGCAGGAGCTCTCGATGCTCGATCTTTCGCCGACCGACACCGTCCTTGATGTGGGTGCAGGGAACGGGCGGCTGGCTGTCCCGATTGCAGGCATGGTATCTCATGTCACTGCCCTGGATGCATCAGAAGGAATGCTTTCACATCTTGAGCAGCGGATGGCAGCAGAAGGGAGGACGAACTACTCAGTTGTGGTAAAGCGGTGGGAGGATGTTGTGATTGGCAGCGATATCCCGGTGCATGATGTGGTGATCGCTGCCTTCTCCCTTGGTATCTATGATGTCGGAGCGGCACTTCAGAAGATGGATGCGGCTGCCCGCCGCTCGGTTCATCTCTTCTGGCATATGGGTGAATGGCGGGAGCCCGAGGAGATGGCGCTCTACATTGCAGTTCATGGCGAAGAGTCCACACGCCATAAAGGATATCCTGATGCCCTCTTCCTGGTGAACATCCTTCACGGCCTTCGCATCTATGCGGATATCAGGATCTACCATGCCCTCTGGGAGACGGTGTATGATTCGCCTGAGGAGGCGGCAGAGCAGTGGATCACGATGCATGCACCGGATTTTGAGGACCTCGATCTCGTCACCCGGCATTTCAGTGAGCGGCTCCGGAAAGATGATGCAGGGAAGTTCCATGAACGATCTGTCAGGACGACGGCAATGGTGTCGTGGAAGAAGGGGGAGTGATGGGAAGGGGAGGTAAGAGCTGTATGGGTGTTCCCCCTCGAAAAAGTGTTGCCTGAGTACACTTTTTGGATGGAAAAAGTGTCATTGAAGTACACTTTTTCGAAGATATGCGTTTTTTGTATTCCCTAAAATCGGAATCATCTCCGCATTATCTCCTCGGAAAGCTGTCTTCCCGGAAGAATGGACTCGTAGATTTCAATTTACACGATTAAATGATACTCTATCGGGATTGTGATTCCTTCATCATGGTAATGGCGAGGGGGAGTTTATTATGCCAGCGGATCAAATACAGGATCACCTGAGGAAGCTATGGCTGAGAGAAGTGCAGACTGGATGGAACAGGCAGATCGCGATCTCAAGATGGCACACCTGGCACGTGCCGAAGGGTTCTTCGAATGGGTTTGTTTCATCTCTCAGCAGGCTTCAGAAAAAGCGATTAAAGCCGTTTATCAGAAGGAAGGGGCTGTTGCATGGGGTCATTCCAATACAGATCTTCTTCGTGGGCTTGAACAGAAACATCCTGTTCCAAAGGAAATCCTGATATCAGCAAGGAAACTGGATCGCTTTTATATCCCATCACGATGTCCGGATGGATTTGGGGAGGGAAAACCGGCGGATTTCTTTGATGGAGGTGATGCAGATGATGCAATCAGCAGTGCGGGAAGAATCATTCAATTCTGTGCGGGTCTTCTGGCTTGACTATGATCTGATATGGGAACGATTACAGGCCAGGATAGGTGTCCTGGAATCACACCCTGAGATCCGGAAAGTGATCATCTTCGGATCATTCCCGGAGAAGCGGGCGGTACCGGGGAGTGATCTTGATCTTCTGATCATCGTTGATCCCACAGATCTCCCAATACTGGACCGTATTGAATACTATCAGCCTTTTTTTGAGGGGATTGGTATCGGGGTCGATATCTTTCCGCTGACTGAAGACGAGCTCCATATGCCGATTGCTCAAAAAGCACTCTCAGATGGGGCTCTTCTCTTTGAACGGTGATCCCTGGATCTGGTTCTGGAACAGTCTGAGTGATTAGTTTTGATATGAGTGAAAGATATATGATGGTATGAGGAGGATGGATATGTATGAGCGTTTCAATCCCTGTTTCACCGGAGATTAAAATCCGGCTGGATAAGATAAAGAGGCCCGGGGAGTCGTATGAGGAGGTTATTGAACAATTACTCGATGATCATGATGACCTGGATACTTCTCTCTGCTCAGGATGGGCAAAAAGGGCAAAGGAAGCTATTTCTGAATACCGAAGGGGTGAATCCCTGACTGAAGACGAGATTATAAAAAAATATGCCCTTAAATGACCTTTGAAATCCATTATTCTAAAGCAGCAGACAGAGATCTCTCTAAACTTCCAAATAAGGTCTCATCAGAAAAAGTTCATCTTGTAGATGGAGTCGGGCATAGAAGCACAATCTATCAACGATACGGTAGATAACAGGTTTCTTTACATTCTCTTCGCATTTTCGGCTCTTCTATCCCCTCTTCATCTCTTCCGGGAGCGGCTTGATCCTGGCCGGAGATCCGACTGCCATCATCCCCGCCGGTACATCATGCGTAACAACTGATCCCGCTGCAACGGCCGCCCCCGATCCGATCGTGACGCCGGGGAGTATGATGGCGGCCGCCCCGATTGCGGCATAGTCCTCGATCACCGGCCCCTCAAGCCGGGGCTTGCCGGATGGCGGGTAGCGGTCATTGGTGAGGGTGACATGGGGGCCGATGAAGACATGATCGCCGATTGTGGTGTGGGTCGGGATGAATGCCATGCTCTGGATGCTCACGTGTGATCCGATGGTGCAGTTCCCCTCGATGATGGTGCCGGTGCCAACCGAGGTCTGTTTCCCGATCGTCGTCTTCTCGCGGATCAGGACATTGTGGCCGGTGTTGCAGCGATCCCCGAGGGTGACATCGGCATAGAGGATGGTGCCGGATCTGAGCGTCACGCCTGCACCGATCACGGTGCCGGGATGGTCGGCTCTCCCGATATAGTCGCGGGAGGGAAAGCCGATGGTGACCGGCTCAAAGACGGTGAGGGATTCGCCGATGGTATTGGTGCCGTATTCGATCATCTGAAAGAGAGATGGGTGGGGATGGGAGAAAAAGGGAGGGGTAGAGTGAATAGATACACTCATCTCAAATGAGACTTTCTCATTACTGTGATTTAGACAGAAAGTATATATTACTAATATACAAAATAGATGTAAAATCAATATTGGTAATATGTATGTTAACCGATCGCATCCTTGAAGAGATCATCCTCGATCAACAGGAGGTATTCATAGCAAAGGATCCCGGTGTGAAGAGATCCATCAAGTACGACAGGTATATTCGGCACGATCAGATCGTCATCATCTCAGGGGTGAGGCGGTGTGGAAAATCGACACTCCTGCGCCAGTTTGCCGCCCACTACGACTCCTATTATTACATGAATTTTGATGATGAGCGGCTGATCGATCTTACTGCTGCGGATTTTTCCCGGCTCATGATCATCTTCCAGAAGATTGCAAAAGATACCCGGACTATCTTTATCGATGAGATCCAGAATATCCCGGGATGGGAGCGGTTTATCCGTCGCATCCATGATGAGGGGTACAAGATCTATCTGACAGGATCAAATGCCCGCCTCCTCTCTTCAGAGCTTGGGACACACCTTACCGGCAGATATGCAAAGATTGAACTCTATCCCTTCTCGTTTACTGAGCTTCTTACATTCCGTGGGATAGGTGCCGGTTCACTGACATCGAAGACGAAAGCCGATATCCTGAGAGCCTTTGATCACTACCTTGAAGAGGGTGGCTTTCCCGAATTTCTGAAATTCGGTGATCCGGAGTACCTGAAACGGACATATGATGATATCATCTACCGCGATATTGTCTCCCGGTTTGGTATACGGGAGGTGAAGGCATTCCGGCAGCTTGTTCAGTATGTCTTTTCAAATGCGGGAAAGGAGGCCAGTTACAATTCACTCGCAAAAGCAGTTGAGATCAAGAGTCCGATGTCAGTTAGGGCATACATCGGTTATCTGGAAGAAGCATATCTTGTCTTTGAACTCTACAGATACGATGCTTCCCTGAAACGGCAGTATGCAGGGCAGAAGAAGCTGTACGTGATAGATAACGGGATGAGAAATGCCATTGCATTCCGCTTTTCACAGGATACCGGCCGCTTGTTAGAGAATCTGGTATTTATCGAGCTGAGAAGGAGGGGTGCGGAGATATTCTTCTTCAAAGAATCTGGTGAATGCGATTTCATCATCCGTGAGAGAGATCACACAACAGAACTGCTCCAGATCTCCTATGAACTAAATGCGATTGATCGTGACCGTGAGATCGCAGGGCTCTCCCAGGCTATGGCGGCTCATGCTCTCTCAGAGGGTACGATTCTCACCTATAACCAGGAGGAGGAGATTCTCACCCCCGATGGGATGAAGGTTCATGTCATGCCGGTCTGGCGGTGGCTGATAGAAGGATCGGGGAAGTAAACCGGGTAATAGCAGCCTGTGATGATGCTTTCATCCACGGTGTCGCTGCACAATGCAGATAGTCCGGACTCGATCCTGTTTCTTTTCTTACAATGCAAAAAAAAGAAGATGGATGTATCATTTCTACCCAAAACCTGTTGTTTAAATGACTAATCCACATTTTATAGGCGATTTTCTCCAGTGCCCCTATGACCCATCTTCCTCAGAAGTGTCTACTATCTCACTGCTTCTTACCCTCATCAGGCGAGATCAAACCGATCCAGATCCATCACTTTGGCCCATGCCGCCACAAAGTCATGGACAAACTTCTCTTCTGCATCTGCACTTGCGTACACCTCGGCCAGTGCCCGGAGCTGGGCATTTGATCCGAAGATGAGATCGACCCTTGTGCCGGTCCACCTGGGCTCACCGGTTCTGCGATCGCAGCCTTCAAAGATGTCGGCGTCCTTTGAGATCGGTTTCCACTCGGTCCTCATATCAAGCAGATTCACAAAGAAGTCGTTTGTGAGCGCCTCTGGTTGTGTGGTGAAGACACCATGCCTGGTCTCTCCGTAGTTGGTGTTCAGCACACGCATGCCCCCGACAAGCACCGTCATCTCGGGTGCAGTCAGGGTCAGCAGTTGCGCTTTGTCAACGAGCAGCTCCTCTGCGGATACGGCATAGCGGGTTTTCTGGTAGTTCCGGAAGCCGTCCGCCTTCGGCTCAAGAACGCTAAAGGCGTCCACATCGGTCTGCTCCTCTGAGGCATCAGTTCGTCCCGGCGAGAAGGGGACTGTCACGGTATATCCGGCATTCTTCGCCGCTTTCTCGATCCCGGCACATCCGGCAAGGACGATCAGATCTGCAAGTGATACCTTCTTCCCACCTTTCTGTGCATTGTTGAATGCAACCTGTATCTCCGTCAGGATCTTCAGGATTTTTGCCAGACGGGCGGGCTGGTTGACCTCCCAGTCTTTCTGCGGCGATAGGCGGATACGTGCACCATTGGCGCCGCCCCGCTTGTCGGAGCCGCGGAAGGTGGAAGCCGATGCCCAGGCGGTTGCAACCAGCTCTGAAACCGGGAGGCCGGAAGTGAGGATCTTCTCCTTGAGGGAGGCGATATCCTTTGCATCGATCAGTTCATGATCGACTGCCGGGATCGGGTCCTGCCAGATCAGATCCTCCTCTGGTACCTCGGGGCCGAGATAGCGTGAGCGGGGGCCCATGTCGCGGTGTGTCAGCTTGAACCATGCACGGGAGAATGCCTCGGTGAGCTGATCGGGATTTTCCAGGAACCTGCGTGATATCTTCTCATACGCTGGATCGAAGCGGAGGGAGAGGTCTGTTGTCAGCATGGAGGGGGCATGCCGCTTTGTGGGGTCATGGGCATCCGGTACGGTGCCGGCGCCTCCGTCGCCCTTTGGCTTCCACTGGTGAGCACCGGCGGGGCTCTCCGTCAGTTCCCATTCGTGAGTGAAGAGTATCCTGAGGAAGTTGTTGCTCCACTTCGTCGGCGTGTTGGTCCAGGTGACCTCAAGACCGCTTGAGATGGTGTCACCGCCTTTCCCGGTGCCAAAACTGCTCTTCCAGCCAAGACCCTGCTCCTCGATAGGGGCAGCTTCCGGCTCGGGACCGACATGTGTTGCAGGACCCGCACCATGACATTTTCCGAAGCTGTGTCCTCCGGCAATAAGGGCGACGGTCTCTTCGTCATTCATTGCCATGCGGGCGAAGGTCTCGCGGATATCCTTTGCTGCTGCGATAGGATCGGGGTTTCCGTTCGGACCTTCGGGATTCACATAGATTAAACCCATCTGGACAGCTGCAAGCGGGTTTTCGAGGTTTCGATCTCCGGAATAGCGTTTGTCACCAAGCCATTCGTCTTCTGATCCCCAGTAGACCTCTTCTTCAGGCTCCCATACATCTTCGCGGCCGCCACCGAAGCCGAATGTCTCAAAACCCATCGACTCAAGAGCAACATTTCCGGCAAGGATCATCAGATCAGCCCAGGAGATCTTCCTGCCGTACTTCTGTTTTATCGGCCAGAGGAGACGACGTGCCTTGTCGAGATTGACGTTGTCAGGCCAGCTGCTGAGGGGCGGAAACCGCTGCTGTGCTGAACCGGCGCCTCCCCGTCCATCCCCAATACGGTAGGTGCCGGCGCTGTGCCATGCCATGCGGATCATAAAGGGCCCGTAATGGCCAAAGTCCGCAGGCCACCACTCCTCTGAAGCGGTCATCCGTGCCAGGAGATCCGCTTTGACTGCCTTCAGGTCAAGTGTTTTAAACTCTTCAGCGTAGTTGAACTCTTCTCCCATCGGGTTTGCGAGGGGGGAGTGCTGGTGAAGCACCTTCAGGTTCAGCTGGTTTGGCCACCAGTCCAGTATCGTTCTCCCTTTCCCACTCATCATTGGATTTCCTTTCCCCATTGGCGGGCTCGTGTTTTTGTCACTCATACTGTCATCTCCTGGATATCTCTTGGGTGGATTCCCCTCAGAAAACGGCCCCTTTCCCTATCTGTCCATTTGGATTGTTCACTGTGCGTTCGTCCGTTCTCAGTCTGTTACATTAAACTCTCATCTCATTAAATTGCCGGTGAACCAGTTGCCTGACAGGAGAGAATGATTGCGTGAACTGATAGGGAATATGATTGGCGTCGTCGTGACATGCTGCGTCACACGCAGGATCCCGATTAACCTGGATCCCAGCATATTCTATCCAGTTTAATTTACCTTTCCGGCCAGTTCTGATATCATTTTTATCGTTGTATATCCCTTTTCAGTGATCATATAATCACCCCGTTCGTGTCGCTGGAAGATCATGCCTGAATCGGTCAGCTTCTTGATATGGAAGAGAAGGTTTCCGCCACGGAGCCCGGTCATCTGGGATATCCCGGAGAACGTCCTCGTTTGTGTGATGAGCGATTTCAAGATCTGAAATCTCTGAATATTTGCAAGCGGCTCGATGATCTTCCTGACTGCTATCTCCTCGTCAATCTCCTGTATGGTATCTTCGCCTTCGATTTTATTGTAGATGCCGAGGGACTCCATAAGGCTGACCTGCTTTTCGAAGAGGCGACTGACCTCGGAGAAGCATGTATCGCATGTGTCGGAGGGGCCTTTGCTCTGCATGCTCTTCAGATCCTCCCGATATGAGCGGATGATCTCATCGGAGACGTTCCCGTCCTGTATATGCCTCGCGGTATTCTGAAGGAACTCCATAAATATTGAAAAGCAGCTCTCCCGCATAGCGCATTTTGCGACCATATGTGTGGAAAGATCTCCCCGCGCTGTTTCCACCTGCTGGTTCCTGAATAGATCTGCATAATTTTCTTTCAGCTCTTCGAGTACCACATTGATGTGCTGCTGGTTAGCATTCGCAATGAACCGTTTGAGTTCGTTCCTGAGCTCCAGGATCTCGGTCTTCAGCTCACCGATCTCGGTTTGATGATCCTGTTTCGTATTCACCATTATTCATCCTGTACTAATATCTCATGTACTTTCTAATTACTCTTAAGGTTAGTATTCTGTACTGCTCCCTTTTTGTATATTTTACTGACGCTTAAGTATATAATTATACCCTTCCCAGATAGTATGGTGACAAAGATGTCGAAATGGAAGTACACAGGAAAAGAAGTAAACCCGGAAAAGATCGACGAATCCCTGAAGACAATCAAGAGTGCATGCTTTGGATGTGAGACTCATAGCTCTGACTGTTCAATCGCAAAAGCTGCCGGGGATGTTGCGGAGATGATCGACGAGAAGAGTATTCCGGTGAAGGATCAGATCCATGCACAGATTTCTGGTGCCCTTGCTGGTGCGACGTTTCCAATAGCAACTCCGGATGATCTTATCGCTGCATTTCCGGATGGAGCCAACACGACATGCCGTGTCGGGGATCTGAAGATGACTGCAGGAGAGGCCGGAACACTGCTTAAACCCTCCGATTTCCCATTCAAAAGTGCGAAGGATGTTGCTGACATCATCGTATCAAGAGCAGGGCTCTGAGTATCCACCTCCTTTCCTTTTTTGATCGGGAAAATTCCCATTGAGTCAACATTTATGGGTGTATGCCTGCTGCCTAACAAATAAATAACCCTGGTTCGAATAATCCTCTTATGATCTCTCAGGAGCATGCAACAAAACGAATCCCGGTTCGTCAGAGTACCTGGGAAGAGATACAACGGTTGCGTGAACCCGGTCAGACCTATGATGATGTTATTGTCGGTCTGATTCGTGAGGGAAACCGGAATCGGCTGTATGATGAAACAGATCGGATAATGAAACGGGGTAAATTCGCGGAGCTTCCCCGTGAATTATAGGCTTCTTATTGATGAGGCTGATGCCCTTCCCTTTATAACAAATCTGCCGGCAAAAAGCCGACGTATCATTCTTGAAAAATTGCTCTCTCTTGAGAAAGATCCTTTTCCCGGAGCTGGTGGGGATAAAGAACTGATCAAAGCACCAAAGGGTCGGTCCGAAGAAAAAGTATATCGTCTCCATATCGCCCATAGTTTCACGGTCTTCTATCGGATTGAGAGGCTTAATAAGACAGTATTTATTACTGAAATATTGACCATTGAGCAGGCACACAAGAAATATGATCGCCTTTGAGAATTACTTCGATTGTTTCGAATCCGCAAAATGACTTTTCAGTGTAAAGGTTAGCCATTTCTTTCCACGCCCCCAAACACCATGGCACTCCGTCACACATCTGCTGCACCGAATCGTCGCCGTCTTTGCAATCCAGGGAGCGATAGGTGCCATGCAACGGAGGGGGAGCTGCCTGCCGATCAGCCACTGTGCTATCGGGACAACCGGCCCCGGCACCCGGGGGCTGATCGTCCGGCATCTGAAGACTTCAGGACCGTCAGGACAGATAGCACCTGCCGGGCAGGCTTTGATGCATCTTCCGCACCCAATTGCAGACATCCGGGTTCTGGTTCGCGTGATCTCCAGCACTCTCCAGTTTCAAAACGCCATTGGTCCTGAACAGATTCGATTCTCCGGCAATGACACCGGAGAGGAGGAGCCGGGGGCCATGCTCTCTGTTCAGGAGCAGGGTGCTCTTTCCGGGTGTTCCAAGGCCGGCGGCAGCGGCAACCTGCTTCAGCCGCACCACACCCCGCACCCGGCCATCCCCGATCCTGACCGGAAGATAGAGGGGTACATGCCTGGCAATGATGCCTTCTGCCTCAAGCAGACCTTCAAGCCGGATTGCAGTCTCGTTCAGCCTTTCGGCAATTCCGAGCAGGATATCCGTCTGTTCCCGAGCATTTAGGGAATATGCCTCCACAGGAACTGCCTCTCCTGAGACGAGCACCGATTCTCCGGAAGGAAAGAACTCCAGTACATATCCCCCTATCCCTCTCTGCGAGGGTGGGGAAGGCGGCCTCGCCGTACGTTTCTATTGTTTCATCCCGGAAAAAAGCATGCATATCCATCTACTATGTCTCAATTGCGATCACTCATCAGGCTACCGATAAAGAGAGGAGCCAGCTGGTATCCGGTCTCTTTCATCTCCCCTTCTTCTCTTCAGTACCCGGCTTTCCCAAGGATCTCCTTCACCGAGAGATAACCCGGCGTATCATTGGGGAGATCCAGAAGCGATCTCCCGGAGAGGACAGACTCCTGCACCAGTGGGTCCTGTACCACCTTCCCGAGATACTCATGTGGGAGGGTTGTCTTTGCCCGTTCCTCTTCTGACTCCGGGAAGAGATATCCCCCCACGATGAAGAACCGGTCCATCCCGATCTTCACCTCCCTGATGATCCGGTGTGCCCGTTTCACATGCTCAAATGACTTGTGCGAGGGGCCGATGATATCGAAGATATCATCAACCTGGCTTGCCACCTTCCGGTTCAGGTGCTCAAGTCCCGCTGGGGAGTCGATCAGCACGTACCGGTAGTTCTTTGTAATCGTTGCAAGTGCTCCCTTCAGTGCCGAGTCCGGAAGGCAGTAGCAGCCCTCCACCCACTTCGTCCCGATCGAGATGAGATCGAATGCTCCTCCTTCATACAGGCCATCCTCCCAGATCCGGCTCTCGATCCGTTCGGTGGGGGCAATCCCTGTCGTGGTGCCGCCCCGCTTTATAAAAGTCTCTGAGATGAGATCTGCGATCGTCTTCACGCCTTCCTTCTCGAGATCGACCCCCACCATCTCGGCGAGGTTCTGGTCGGGATCGAGATCGACAAGGAGGATCGGGATCTGATCCTTTGCGATGAAGTGCTTTGCCGTAAGCGCCGTAAAGCTCGTCTTTCCTGTTCCTCCCCGTCCCATCGTCACCAGTGTCTTCATATCTCATTCACCATCCATTTCCATTCTCACTCATCATCTGCCTGCTCCGAATTATCAATTCTTCAATTCTGAACGCAAGAGCGGGAACCCCTCTTCTCCTCACTATCCGCTTCTCCATCAGGTTCCCGTCCTGATACCTGATCCACTCTGCCGGGGAAATACTCCTCCTTCCCCGGAATGAAGAGGGCGGCGGTATACTCCTCGATAAAGTCAACATCAACGAGGAGATCGATATAGACCATGATACCGGCAATCTTCTGCGCCTCCCTCCGTTTGGCTCGCGATACCAGTGCCGCATATGCACCTTTCAGTGAGGTGTTTCCAACCGGGTGCACCTCTGCATTGGGAAAGTATGGGATGATCCCAAACTCAATGGTGTTGTGAATATCCACAAACGCCCCGAACGCCCCTGCCAGGAATATATGCCTGATATCCGTTACTTTCATCCGGTACTTCTTCAGGAGCACGCCGATCCCTCCGCAGAGGGCGGCTTTTGAGTCCATGAAGTAGTCCATATCCGTTCTTGTGATGACGATATCCCGGCCAGTTGCAGCATCCTCTGCTTTTACAACCACGTATTCAGGGCCATTGTGCCCTTCCCGGACGAGCGGATGGGCGGTGAAGATGCCCTTGAAGTCGATGATACCTGCCTTAAACATCCCGGTGACACAATCGATCAGCCCGGACCCGCAGATGCCGCGTGGCTTCCCACCCCCGATCACCATGCAACGCGCTTCCCCGGTATCCGGGTCGATCGCCACCTTCTCGATTGCACCGTGCATCGCGCGCATCCCCGAACTGATCCCGGCCCCCTCAAATGCGGGGCCCGAGGCACAGGAGATCGAGGCGATCCAGTCTTTATTACCCAGGATGATCTCCCCGTTGGTGCCGAGATCGATGAAGAGGGAGATCTCCGACCCGCAATGGAGTCCTGAGGAGAGTACCCCGGAGACCGCATCGCCGCCGACAAAGCGGCTCACGTTCGGGAGGCAGAAGCAGTAGGCTTCGGGATGGATATTGATCCCAAGTGATGCTGCCTTCCTGATAAACGGCTTCCGGGGAACATCGGCATCTGCCAGCTCGAGGTATCCCGGGTCGGTGCCGGTGAGGAGGTGGTTCATCACGGTATTGCTCGAAACAGCAATCTCCACCAGATCGAGCGGGTCCACGCTGGCAGTCTCTGCAACACGCTGAATGGCAATATTGATACTCCCGGCTGCCGCCTGCTGGAGGAGCCGGAGTCCGTCTCCTTTCATGGCAAAGGCGATCCGGGTGATCACCTCTTCCCCATAGGTGATCTGCTTGTTCATGGTGGTCTCTTCAGCAATGACAATACCTGACTCCAGATCGACGAGTGCACAGGCGATCGTTGTCGTCCCGAGATCGAGGGCGATGCCGAGGGGCGGGCCGGCCTTCTCCTTCGGTATGGCATCGATCACCTCGGGATAGCCGTTTGTCTCGGTCAGAACGGCCACGAGCCCTGTATCCGATTCCTGCATCTTCCGGTACACTGAATCGCTGATGACAGGCCTTTTCCCTGAATACTCTCTCAGGCGGATTGAGGTACCTGCGTGGGGAAGGACCCGGTTGGATCTGATCTCAAGTGGATACAGCCTTACAGATGGGTCTATCCCTCCACAGTCGCATTCACCGGAGAGCCCGCAGAGGATCTGCGGCCGCTCGATCCTGCTCTCGACCGGGATCGTCACCTCCATGTTCCCGGTCACGAAGATCTCGCAGGCGAGACGGTACCCCCGTTCCCGTTCTGCCATTGTCAGATGGTTCTTCTGGGTGAGCCTCTTCTCTCTATAATCACCGGATTCGATGATCACCCTGCATTTACCGCACTCCCCCTTGCCCCCGCAGATGCTCTCGATCTGCACGCGTGCATTCCTGAGTGCGGCGAGAAGTTTCGTCCCCTGCGGAACGGAGACGACCGTATTCAGTGGGTGGACGATTACCCTGCACTCCTCTTTCATTCATCATCCTTTGGCGGCCAGTATTCCTCGATAAACCGTTTCAGGCCAGATGAGTCCTTTGGACCGACAAGTACCCGCCAGCCACTCACCTCTTCAGTCTCCCCGGAGAGGCGTGCTGCGAGGCCGGGGATGATCAGGGTGTGGTGGTCGACGATCTTCTCAGCCTCGTTGATCTTCAGCGCCTCTGCCATCACGTCAGAGGTGAGGTACCGTCCGGCAACCGCACTTTCGACACTGATCCCGCTCGTATCAACGACGATTAAGTGACAGTCGAGATGGGTGGACTTGATATCCGCTTCCACCGTGAAGAAGGTGAGGGCATAGTTTGTGGTGATCAGGAGCGGGGAGTTCTTGTCCGGATTCCCAAAGGACCTGACACCGGGTTCGACCGATACCGGTTTCCGTGGGTCAGTGTAGATATTGAACCGCCAGATCAGCTGGGGGAGGATGTTCCATGCATCCATGCTATGCATGATGATGAGATCCGCATACCGGGAGATGAGCATCGCCGCCATGTACGTCTCCTTCCACTGTACCGCCTCCTTTGCGAGCTCTTCCCCCGCCCAGGCGGCAATCGGGGTGCCGAGGAGCGGGAACCCGGCGAGTTCGTCACGGGCGATGCATGCCGCCCTCCTGAGCTGGGTGAATGTGTAGATGGTTCCGGCAAACCCTTCATCCGGGAAAGTTCCGGGATCGAGGACCAGATCCAAAATGCCGCATGCTGTCAGGGTCTTAACAAGGCTCCTGAGAAGGGCGATATCACCTGGTGCGGATGCAACAAGGGGGGCATCATACCGGAGGGCGAGGTCGGCCATCGCCTGCCAGTTCTCCTCAGTCGCCGCATAGATGAGAGGGCGGCGATCACCTGCCTCGGCAAGCCCCGCCTCCATCACCGCCGGATCGAGGGAGCAGAGGATCAAAGGATATGTGGTGGCACCAGCCGCCGTCTTCACCGTCTCCCTGAAGGCGGCGGAATCATCGGATACAGACCGGATCGCGATCCCGTCCAGCCGGAGATCCCGCCCGATGTACTGGTAGGTGAACCCCTCGATTGCTTCAATCCGCTTCAGGATATCTTCTTTCTGCATGCTGTCATCGATATCGATGATAACCGGGGTCGGGTTATGGTAGGTAAAGTCATGCCGGTAGAGGACATGTTTTCCCCCGATAAGAACTGCATGCTCTCCGGTTCCGATTGTTACCGCCTTCACGGGAGGAGCAAGGAGTTCGCCCAGATCATGCAGAAGGTTTTCGTACTGTTCGGTTGTAAGCGGCGGGCAGTCCGGGATGGTATATTCGCCATTGACCAGTTTTGTTGCGAATGCCATGCAGTTTGCTTCGCCGCATTCGCCGCAGTTCGTCTTTGGCAGGAGCTTATAGACATCGATCGGGCTGATCTCCTTGATGCTCTTCTTTGCATGAGTATTGGCCATATCTTCCACCCCTCCTCAGCACCTCGTCCTCACCCAGTCGGGTGCCTGCGGAACCGCGATCTTTTGCTGCATCATCCATGTTCTGACATCCTGCATCGTCTGGACGGCTGCGGGATGCATCATCATGAAGATATCCACTCCCGCAAGGAGGAGGATGAGGGCATTGATCGTCTCCCATATCGGCCCCCTCATCTCCTTCGGGCTGTATTCAGGATCCATCGTCATCCATGCCTCCCGTGCCGCCCAGGCATTTGTGGATGCTGAGATCGTTGGGTGCTGGAGTTCGGCATCCCCCATCAGTGCGGCATGGCGTGCACGTTCATGGATGGTGAAAGAGTATTCAAGCCCGTATCCGAGTGCAACTGTCGTCAGATCCATCACGATCTCTTCAGGAGGCAGGTATTCATAGAGCCGCCGGTTCAGTTCCTTCGCACTATTCAGCTCAAGTCCGGTGAAGGCGAGGAGCAGATGGCCGTTATCATGTGCGGCTTTTGCCACCCCTTCAAGGGTCTTTGCCTCGGCCATATCGAGGGTGACGGAGTTTAAGAGCAGCCGCTCGCCGCCTGCCCGTTCGGCAACCTCGGTGAAGACGGCGGCATCCTTTTTGGGATCTCCGCATCCGCCAATAATAAGCGGAACATCCACTGCCTGGAGTACCTCTTCAACAATATTTGCCGCTTCCTGTGGCGATCGGTCATGGATGAGCGGATCGGTGCTCATCAGGTGAACCGTTACACAATCTGCGCCGAAGGTGTTTACATTCATCCGCGCCCACTCCGCAGGATCATCCATCACATCCAGAACAGCGGCCTTCAGGGTTTTTGGCAATGCGACATCCATATCAAAGACATCCATTGAGATCGCAGTCCGGTTCTTCGGAGGAAGAGCGGGATTAGAGAATGCGGGTGTAGTTGATCCGCCGATGGTAATAGTGCTCCCCCTGCTGCCCCCGTCTTTCTTCGTTGCACCGAGTGTGACCTCCCGGATCGAGCCGGGATACTTCTCCGCCACCGGGCTGAAACCCTCCTGTAACAGCTCAGTCGGCCGCTTCGGATCTTCTGGCAGGACGATTCCGGGTACGCCGCTGATACCAACCGGGATAAAGAGCTCAAGATCGCCTATCTCCATCCTGAAGTTCTCAAACTCGACCTGCTCCACCCCCGAGAGGAGCGAGAGCAACCGCTCGCCGAGCACGGAATCTGCATGAATCTGATTCTTCTTCATCATTGCATCTCCCCCCGTCCTGGTTTTTTCGGTTGCACAGGCTGGATGATCACCTTGTCCGCATAGATACGGGCATTCTTGAGGAGAATCCTGAATCCTCCGGTGGTGATCGGGAGTTCGCCTGCGGTGATCACCGCCGTCTCTTCCGCCTCTTCGGCAACCTCAACCCATCGCGTGACAACCGGGTGGTTCTGTCCGGTCAGGAAGGTTTTCAGCTCATCAATGGTGGTGGCATCCTTCTCGGTTGCGATCGCACCAAAGACAGATTCGGGAATATACTCCTTCAATCGCTCCTTGATCTCTTCAGGTATCCATACGACCGCCTCATATCCGCCATCTGCCTGGAGGAATTTCCGTGAACGCATGTATTCGATCGAGATCCCGTGGAACCCGTCGATCTGTCGGCCTCCAGCAGTCGAATCAGCCATTGTAGAGAAGGGAAGGCCGTTTACGGCGAGATCGCGGAAGCCACGGTGGACGATGCCGTATCCTTCCACTTCAGGAATATAGAAGGCGATCGCCTCAAAGCAGCCGCAGGAGGTGTGGGGGTAGCCGAAGCCCGAGTAGAGATAGATCCGGTTTACCTCGCCCATCGATCGCTTTTGAGCACTCTCATTCACCCCGGTGTACTCACCCGCCTCCGGGTCGAGACAGTCTCCTTTCTCGATCGGGAAGATCGGCCCCTTCGGATCGATCCTGGCAGCAGCCCGCCCGTCGAACCAGCTGATCGCCCCACAGTTTGCATACCGTTGTGGGGTGACGACACAGACATGGGTCGGTGCAAAGGACTGGCAGAGTGCACAGCCATAGAAAACATCCACATCCTCGTCAGAGAGGCCGCGTGCCCGTGCATCCCGTGCCTCATAGATGGCCAGTGCCTCTGTGTATAGAGGGCCTATCTTTTCGGGATCGGTGATGAAGGTGATCTGGATCTCCTGTATGATCGGCAGCTCGTTTCTGAAGAGCTCCTGCATCGCCATTCCGATGAACCGGAATGAATTGAGCCCTTTTTTAAAGGATTTTTTAGAGAGGCGGATCCAGATATCGTACCGCTGGTTAAGATGCATGAAGCCTTCGATATAGTTGGAGTATTCGTGGATACGCCGCTCGATCACCCCCTCCAGATTCTCCTCAAGTTCAGTCCCTGCGATCTCGATTAAGATCCCGAAGGGATGGCTCTTTCCCTCTTCGAGGTCAGGGATATCGGGGCCGATGACATGGATGGCACCGGATTCGATCTCCTCTGCCGGTTTCAGCCTGACAAGCTCGAACTTCTCAGCAACCTTCGGGCCGCCGAGTTCAAACTGCATGTCGCTCTTTCTGATCCGCTCACCCTCGTGGACAAGCCCGACATCTACGGGAATATCTTCGAACATCGCTTAGTCCTCCCTGTTCACGAGAATTGCTTCAAGGTTCATGATCCAGTTTTTGATTGAGATATTGGAAAATGACCATCTGGCATTTGGCTGGTAGACATTGTCAAGGCTGATCGTCTTCAGGTTCGGGGCGAAATTCTTCAGCCCCGAGAGGATCGTCCATCCCATCTGGTAAGGGAGGCCGACGAAGATGGCAAGGTCATGCGGCCCTTTTCCGTCAACCCCCTGCCATCTCGGATCGGTGAGCCTGTTTCCGATATCGACAGCGGGCATCACCGCATCCGGGGTAAAACCCCGTTTCAGGAACTCATTGTTTGTATTGCCGGTTGCGACCACCTGAATGTTGTATCGTTTTGCCATTGCAATCACATAATCGATCAGCTTCTTCTCTTCAAGGTCGATCTCAGCGGCAATGCTCCCGACGACGAATATCGGCCTTTTTGCACGCCTGATCATCGCATCGGCAATCTCTGGCTTTGTGATCAGTGAGGCTTTCTTTGGTCCGGCCACCTCGGCGGTCAGCCATGCTTCCTGGCTCATGGGAACGCCTCCTTCTCTGGAAGGAGAGTGGGATCGGGGATCACCGTCTCCTTCCAGTCTTTCTCTTTAAGGATGGCGACGATATCCTCTTTCATGGTGATCGGAATATCCGCCTCCATCCTGACGAACCGGTGGATGTCTGTCGGCATCGCTCCGAGGAGCCTCCGGTGGAGATCGATATAATGTGTCAGTTTCAGCGCCCGTCCACGTGAGGTGTCATTTGGCCTCATTGAGAGCTTGGCGATCATCACCATCGCCTCCTCCTTCGTCTCGACGGCAATGAAGAGGTGTTCTGGGACCGGACCCACATACACCTTCTCGCCGGTCCGTGTATCATCGACATACCAGTCTTCATCATGGTCAGATCGTCCGAGGAGCATCCTCCGGTACTTCGTGCCATGTGGCCCGACGATCACCGGTATCCCGAGCCGCCAGAACCCGGCCGCAATCGATACGGCCTTCTGTGACATCGCACCCCAGGCCACCCCCACAGCACCGACCCGGTTATAGACATAATCTGCGATCTCCGCATAATTGCCGCGGAGGTTTCTGCGTGCGAAGATGCTTGCAATCTTGACGGCAGCACCGGAGATGTGGGCATTCGAGACACATGAGCCGACATTCACAATTGCCCCGGCTTCGAAAGTACCTGAATATACCTCATAGGGTGATTTCCCATCCTCATCCCGGTACATGCCGATCGTCATCGCGGCACAACCAGAGGTGCAGACGATGAAACGCCGGTTTGCAAATTCTATCGCCATCTCAGCAAGTTCATTACCGCCTTTTGGATAGTTCGCACACCCGACGAATGCGACGATCCCCGGGATCTCGCCGAGGACGATCGGCCCGCCGACCTGCCGGATCTCGATATCCTGGATCGCACCCCGACCTGCCCGGAGCTTGAAGGATTCGTTTCTGAGCGTATCTTCCCCTGCTGCTACGATTAACGAGTGAATTGGGATCTCCTGGGGGCATGCCGATTCACACCTGATACAGCCGACACATGATTCATAGATCCCGGTCAGCATTGCAGGTTCGCCACGGCTGAAGGCCTTTAACGCATCGGGTATATGGATGTCATTTGGGCAGGCACGCCGGCATTCCCTGCACTGGGTACATTCCTTTGCCATCTCCAGCGCTTCTGCAGGTGAGAGGAAGATGCCACTCTTTTTCTTCTTCCGCTTTGGTGCTATCTGCATCGCAGTCCTGACGGCAACGACCCCGACCTCCCCGGGATTCATGATCAGGGCGCCGTCGATCTTTCCGCTCACGAGGTCGTCGATGATCTCTTCAGGCGGATCCCCTGTTCTGTCAGTGAGTCCAAGGCAGTTCTTCCCGCTGGTTGCGATCACCGGGATCTTCAGGGCACGGGCTTCATCCAGTACATCGGTCCTGATGCATTGCTCGTCAACGACGATGATATCGGGAATGCCACTCCTGATATACCGGATCTGCCAGGATATCGGGCCGATGATCTTTGCCTTCGATGAGTACCGCGTCATATCGATCCCGGTGCAGCAGATCCCGGTCACCTCGATATCGCCGATCAGCTCGTTATCCTGCATATAGTCCATGATCTCAACAGATGGGGGAACATTATGGCCGATGACCAGGATCACCGGCCTGGTGGTGTCAACCGAGCCAAAACCTATATCGACAAGGGGTGCATTCGGATCAGCTTTTGGGAGATCATATGAGGAGATCTGGGCAATATCCGCAACCTCCATTGAGAGATGATCGATCATGCCGGTGTGCATAACTTTTGATTCCAGATCGACGGGGTTGCCCTCCTGCCCGGTATGGGTGCAGGCAAGGAGTTGTGTGATCTGCTGCTCCGAGTAATCGAGCACCATCTCCAGATCGCCAAGCGTCTCCGGCTTCATTCCACAGACGAGGCGGGTGATCGGCGCTTCTACCTTGATATTCAGGCCGCCGGGATCGAGCCGGGTGTCTGCACCGAACTCCTCGATCAGGTGGGTAACCAGCTCACGGGCATGGCTTGTATGGGTTGCTGCTCCGATACAGGCGGCAAGGAGGACGATTCTGGACTGCTGCCCCGGCATCGTGATGCCGCATGCACCCTTCTTGTCTCCGGTCAGGTCGCATTTGCCGAAGGTACAGAGGCAGCAGAGATCACAGAATGGGAGGTAAAACGGCTTGTATCTATTCAGGAGGGTCAGATCCCAGTTCCTGAGTGTGGACATCGACGGAAACGGCGTCGGCCCCTGCGGTTCATCCCAGGTCTCCTGTGCGAGCCTGCCAACAGAAAATCTGAGATCTTTGATATTCCCTATCTCGGTCTCGATCTCCTTGATACTGATATTGATCTCTTTTGTGCCCATTACTCCCACCATCTGTTTCTCTTATATAGGATTCATCCACCCCGGTTCTGGTACATATTGGGCGAACCCTGTATATCAGTGATTCAATCCTTTATGGGGCTAAAATAGTTTCTATCGGAGTCATTGGGTGGATTGGGGGAGATCATGACGGTTCTGGCAGAACAGCTGCCCGGAAGATGAGGTGAAATGTGTCGAAATCGCGCGTCTCCGGTCACCTCAGTATCCGGATCAGTCGAGGAGATTTGGTATATCCTGCAGTTCCAGGTGCCCGGCGATCGTCCGGGTGACCAGGGGGCCGGGCGCCTGCCCCTGGAGGCTGAGGGTTGCGATGGTGCGTTCAGCAATTGCTGCCGGATCGATCGCTCCTTCCGCAACCGATGCCCGCACTGTCGCATGCACCCTCTGAATAGCGGCAAGCCCGATATCCATTTTGAGATAGGCATCTTCTCCTTCGGCGGGAAGATCCCATGCGGGGAAGAGGATGTTCACTCCTTCGAGCTCACGGAGCCGTTTGATGGATGCAACTGACGCGTGTGGATCGTCGTAGATGGGGAATCCACCCTGAACAGGTATGGAATCGCCTGAAAAGAGGATGCCGGTCTCCTCCATGAAGAGTGAGATGGATCCGGGTGAGTGGCCCGGCGTATGGATCACCGTCATTTCGGTTATGCTCTCTCCTGATGTATCAGGGATGATTGAATCGCCGTCCTGAAGCTCGCGATCAATGGTGATGGGGCCGCTGATCAGCGACTCGAAGCCGGGCACGGGCCGCTCCCTGTGCTGGAGATCCAGGTCCTCTATCCAGGCACGATCCGCTGTGTGCGCCGCGATTGTGCACCCGGTTGCCCGCTGGATTGCCCATGCCCCTCCCATATGATCCGGGTGGGCATGGGTCAGGATGATCTCTCTGATCTCGCGGGGATCGCGGCCGGCTGCCCGGATCGCCTCAACGATCTCGGTTCCGCATCCGGCAACCCCCGAGTCGATCAGGGTGATCGTCTCCCCAAAGACCAGATAACAGTACACGAACCGATCCAGTGTGACTCCGGGTGCAACAGGGATCGTAAAATTCAGTTTCAGTGCCTGAACAGAGGGTGCGATTGCCATAAGATCTCCTTATGAAGGGTATAGGAAGGAAGGAGGTATAAAAAGTACTGGTAAAATGTACTTGTACAAATGCTGGTGTGGCAGCCCCCTCTTTCACGTTGTCTGCTAAAACCCTGCCACCCTTAAACGATCAGCTCAGAAGGTTACCCGTGGGGCTTCTGCTTCCCGCATATTGTATTCCATCGTCCAGAAGTACGCCTCGCCGTGGGCGATCCTGAAGACGACAAGTTTTGGATCGGCTGCACCGGTGATCCCGATATCATGGAGCCAGGGGCGGTCTTCGATCAGCTTCTCCCTGAGATATATCTCACTGACCGGCTCGATCGATCCTGCAACCCGCATCATCTTTCCGGCACCGTCACCGGGAGCAAAGAAGCAGAGTTCAAGATTGGGGTTTTTTGTGAGCTGTTTCCAGACATTCTTTCCAATACAGGTATGGTAGTAGAATCCTGTCTCATCGGCAAACCACATGGCAAATGCCCGGACCCGTGGCTGGTTACCGTCCATGGTGGCGATATAGGTCACCGGGTTCTCATTTGCGAATGTAACGCATTCGGAAAAGTCCATTTTGGTTCCTCATAACTCCATTCGGGAAGGAGAAGGATAAATATTGCGGGGAGTCGGGGTGTCAGGGAGGAGGTCTCTTCAGTTTTCTGAATGCCTTTACAACTCCAGCATATGGCTCTCTTTTCGGATATCCTTCCGTGGACTGCTGCTGCTTCATCCCCTCGGTAATTGACCTGTGTTGATTGCAGTAGATTGCGTGGAGTGTCTGGACAATTGCCCTGGTGTCGCCTTCATCTGCCTCGGCGAGTGCATCCAGGTACGCAGAACGGTGCTCAAGCCCGAGGTAGAGTGTCGGATATCCGGCCCGCTCAAGGATGACGGTTGCGAGTGCCCTGCCCACCCGTCCATTCCCATCAACGAAGGGGTGAATCCTCTCAAACTGTGCATGGAAGAGTATGGCAAGTTCGAATGGTGCGAGTGTTTTCCGGTTCTTCCTGTACCATGCCATGAGCCTCTTCATCTCATCAGGGACAAGAATTGCCGGAGGTGGTTCAAATGCCGCCTTCTCAATTCCCATCTGGATAGTCCGGTACTCTCCGGGACTATGGAGGATGCCGCGGAGGAGCAGCTCATGGACCTTTTTGATGAGTGTCTCGGTGATATCTCCTGAATAGTCCTCAAGGTGTCTTCTGAGTGTGATGAAGTTGTGGATCTCATATATCTCCTCCATCTTCTTTCCGGCGGGTGAGATGTCATGTTCCAGAAGTTCCTCTGCTTCCCTGAGAGTGATTGTATTTCCTTCTATGGCGGTTGTGCCCTGAACGTACCGGAGATACATCGCATCAAGGCAATGCTCGCTCTCATCGGGATAGCGCTCCTTGAAGCGTTCGTAGTAATAGCGGATGGTCTCAAGCGCTGTTGCCCCGGCGGTGTCGAGGATGGTATATTGGTAGTGGTTGAGCCGGTAGTTGAGGTATGTGATTAACCTCAGATTCTCCAGTTCTGATATTTTTGATACAACCTCCTCAATGGTTGTTTTTTCACATCTCCCGATATATTTCTGTAGGGAAATGGATTTAGCGTTAACTTTTACTCTATCCTGTAGATAGAGGTATTTATTGCCCTTTATTGTCTTTATTGATAGCGAAGGCATCTCTTTTTTGTTATGAATATTTCAGGAGGAAAAAGGTATTGTTGGGATAACATCTCTTTATCGGTATGGGATCTCTTCTTGTGATTCCATGAATGTACTCAGGGATGCCACCCGGCTATTATAATGCCCTATTGGATGATACCTTAGTTCCATCATTACATAAGGCGAATGGTGATATTACCTTTCTATAGAGATGTTCAACCATGCAAGCCTATGGATCCAAATCGGAGAAGATTGATTATGCTGAAACCAGGCTCGAATGACAAGAAATATTACCTCACCTTTACTGAGGATGAGTTGGAAGAGTTACTCTATCATGCAGAAGAACTTGTTGAGTGTTTTGGGCTGAATGACAGGATCAGAAAATACAAAGGGAAGCGTCCAATCGGTCTCTATTGTTGGGATATTGAGGCATTATATGAGGTATATAGCCATATCCTCAAATCTGATTATGAGGGATTATACAAAGATAAAGAATCTCCTTGTTGCCTGGCCATGCAAAGCCTTGTCAATAAACTGAAAAAGCATATGGATCTGGCTTTTTCTGATTACTGATTGGGCTCGCTATCTCCTCCTCTTCTCATGTATCCTGTACGAATGTGAAGTGGATCTGCAGGACGCTTGCGGGGATGAAGGAGCAGGTCGGTGATCACGAGAATCGTCTGCGAGCGATCGAGGGCTGGCGGCTCACGAAGATCGGCGAGGAACAGCGGATGCAGCGCCGGTGCAGGCGACCTCGTGTGCGGTGTCGTGGCGGTCATGGTGCGGGTGCTCGGCGGTGGATGGTAGAAGATCAGCATTATACCGCACTCCTGTATCCGCACTTTATCCACACCGGGCAGATCCTCCGCACCGTTCCGGGGCATGAGCGTCGCCCGTTCCTCCGAAACTCCGTGATAATATCCACACCCGTCATCATGACCGGTTTTCGCGCAGGACGTACTGCGTCTTCTTCCTCGACGGTGCCTTCCGTTCCAGAATACCGAGGTCAACCAGAGCCTTGAGCTCTTTGAGGGCGGTCGTTGCCGAAACGCCGGTGAGAGACTGATATCCGCTGTTGGTGATACTCCCCTGCGTCTTGAGGTGATTGACCGCGAGGATCTGCCGTTCGTTCAGCCCCATCTCCCGAATAACACCCTCGCTCAGCAGATCCTTGCGCATCGTCAGGGTGAACCCGAGCGGGGTGCTGGCGAAGGCGGGAGCCGGCATACCGGCGTCGCGGAAAGCCGTGATGATCCGCTCGACCCCTGACCCGTAGCGCTCGACGAGCCCGGCGCGGTAGAAGATATCGGCAACCTTCGGGTTGCGGTGATAGGAGTAATGCTCTTTCAGGATCATGTCGATGGTGACGCCTTCGGGAAGATGGCCGGGATTGTGGAAGCGGATATTGTCATCGAAGATCTTGACCTGCGTCTGGACCGTATTGTTGAAGTAGTCGCGGTGGATGAGCGCGTTGAGAAGCGCCTCTCGGATCGCCTGAAGCGGGTAGTCCCAGACCTCTCTCCTCCGGAATGACTCCTGCATCGCCTCCTCCGAGATGTCGTATCTGACGCTGAGATACTGCTTGATGATCCGCTCGCCCTCCTCAAACTGGTGAAAGAGATTGCCTCCGATCTCGTGGTCGCCGACGATGATATCCGCCCGCTTGAACCGCCCGATTCTGATGATGCAGTTCTGGAAGTACCGTTGCGGGTCTCTGCCGAAGAGGACAATAGCACCGTTGCTGATCCCTCCGTCCCCGGCAAGCCCAAGGCGGCGGAGGACGGCCTTAACCGGTTCGGCCGGATCGACGGCAGCGAGGCGACCTGCCGCCTTCGCACCGGCGAGGAAACGCCGCACCGTACCCGAGCGCAGACATCATATGCTTCTCTCATAGGTATGATATCATACTCCTTCACCTGTCGGTCGGCAGCCCTGTTGCAGACCGGCAGTGCGTTCATGGTGATGCGCACGATCCGGCCGAGCGCATTTTTTCCGATATCGTTCCTTTGCAGCATGGCGGAATATCTCTCCGGTTGTGCGTTTTTCTGCACGTCTGATGGATAAGGGAGGGGGACGGCAGACCAATGATAATTCTATCCTTCTGCTGAAGTTTCCTTTGTTTGCGGGACGGGATTATGGTTTCGGCGTTTTCCATGAGATTCGAACGTGAATGAGCGATACTCCCGGGCGGATTCGAACCGCCGTCGCCGGATCCAAAGTCCTGCATGATTGACCCCTACACTACGGGAGTAAGAAGATTCTCCAGTATATTAACAGTAAAAAGATATAGTGGTTTCTGGGGGTTGCTGGTTTCTGAAAAATGATTAAACAATCTCATTCTTCCATTCTTTTTGTAAAACAATCGGATTATTACACTTATAGAGAGCGGGATGCCCCCGCATGGATTCCCCACATTACACCATCTTATCAAGTCATACCCGAGGAGTCCGGTGCAGTTGATCGATCCGTTCTTTTCGGTGAACTCATCGATGAACTGCCGTGAGTGCGTCATCTGGTTGTCCGATTTTTATATTCCTTCTGTTATTGTTGGAATTCCTGTGTGGATATCTTTATCCCGAATTGTACAAAAAGGAGAATGAATGCAGGCGAATAAATACAGGAGAACCCTCTCTGTATCCTGAAGCCCTCTGACAGAATGCCTCTGACAGAGTATCCTGACAGAACCCCCCCTGATATGATACCATGACAACCATCATCTATTCCTTCACCGGGACCGGCAACACCCTCGTGGTTGCCCGGCAGCTTGCTGACGCTCTTGGCGATACGACCATCATCCCGATTACGCGGGCGATGAAAGACGCCCCCCTCCCGCCGGAGGCAGAGACGGCAGATGCACTCGGGATCGCTTTTCCAGTCCATTATGTGGATATGCCTAAAATTGTACAGGAATTTGTCCGGGGACTTCAGATACACGGCAACCCCTATATCTTTGGGGTTGCGACCTGCGGCGGGAGCCCCGGAGGCGCCCTCTATAACCTCGATACTCTCCTCAAAGCAAAAGGAGTTCATCTCTCCCTTGGCGCAGCCATTAGGATGCCCGAGAACTTCATCGGGCCGATGAACCTGATGGAGCCGGTGGAGCAGGTCGGGGGGATACTCGCAACCGCACGGGATCGGATCCCGGAGATTGCTGATGCAATCCGCGAGAAGAGGGAGTGCCCACCTGAGGGATCAAACTCAACACCATACCGGGTCCTGGCATCATTCTTCAAATTCCTCATAACATCCGTCTACGGCACTACCCGGCATCTCCATGCAACCGATCGCTGCAACCGGTGCGGGATCTGCGCCCGGATATGCCCGACAGAGAACATCACCGTCACCGACAGTGCTGTTGCCTGGGGGAGTGCCTGCACCTGGTGCTACGCCTGTATCCACTGGTGCCCGCAGGAGGCAGTCGAGATCGGGGGACGGACAAAAGGAAGGCGCCGGTACCATCACCCGGATGTGACGGTTGCGGATATACTGGAACAGAGGGGGGGATAAGGCTCATTCTTGGGTTTTAACAATACATAGGATGCTTCAAGAACCGGGTGGTGCGATGATTATTTCCCTGTTGTTTGAAATGGATACGAGAATTTTGATCATCTCATCTGCAACTACCTCCTTTGTGGTAGTATCAAAAGAATTAAGCAACATCCCTTGCATTCCTGAATAACGTGAAAAAAACATGGCTCCTCTCTTCTCCCTCAAACGCAATCCCGCCCTCCAGTTGATCCTCCTTCTCGGTATCGTCAGCCTGTTTGGGGATATGGTCTATGAAGCGGGAAGGAGTATCAGTGGTCCTTTCCTCCTCTATCTCGGGGCAACTGCTTTTGTTGTTGCGGTTATTGCAGGCTTTGGGGAGTTCATCGGGTATGCAGTACGCCTTCTATCCGGGTATATTGCTGATCGGACCGGATCTTACTGGAGTTTTGCCATCATCGGCTATCTCATGATCGGTGCGATACCTCTCCTTGTCTTTGCGCATGCATGGGAAATTGCAGCGATT
This sequence comes from Methanocalculus sp., assembly GCA_013329165.1. Classification (GTDB taxonomy): domain Archaea; phylum Halobacteriota; class Methanomicrobia; order Methanomicrobiales; family Methanocorpusculaceae; genus Methanocalculus; species Methanocalculus sp9912u. The sequence goes on from DUKV01000001.1 coordinate 125,969, forward strand.
CTCATCATTCTTGAACGGCTGGGAAAAGGCATCCGGTCACCGGCAAAAGATACCATCCTCTCCCATGCTGCGCACAGGATTGGCCGTGGAACCGGCTTTGGGATACATGAAGCAATGGATCAGATCGGTGCTGTTGCGGGACCTCTTGTCTTTGCCCTCTCGATTGCAGTATCGGGAGGATATGAAACAGGTTTTGCTCTTCTCTCTATTCCATTTATCCTGCTGGTAATCTCGCTTTTCATTGCATACCGGAAGGTTCCGGATCCCATGTCCTTTGAGGAAGATACTGTGAAACGGGATCTCCGGCATATCGGGAAGCTGCCACAGCTCATGCTCCCGTACGGCACATTCACCGTCCTGACGATGGCAGGCTTTGCAGTATTTCCATTGATCGCATTCCACTTCTCTTCTGCCTCAGTCGTCCCGGAGGCGCAGATTCCCATCTTCTATGCGATTGCAATGGCTGCCGATGCCTTCTTTGCACTTATTATCGGTGTTCTCTATGATAGGATTGGCCTTGCCGTACTGGTTGTCATCCCGCTAGTCAATATCCCGATCGCACTTCTGGTATTCTCCTCACACTATCTGTTTGCCCTTGTTGCGGTCATTCTGTGGGGTCTCTCGATGGGATCGCAGGAGACCATTCTCAGGGCGGCTCTTGCAGATCTCACCTCTCTTTCAAAAAGGGGAACCGCGTATGGGATCTTCAACACACTCTATGGGGGCGGCTGGTTCATCGGGAGCATCATCGTTGGCCTGCTCTATGAGTTCGATATCGGGATTCTGATCGGATACCTCATCCTGATGCAGGTCGCGGCATTGGGGGCATTTGCCTGGCTTGCCAGATCGATTTCGCCGAATGCCGGGGATATTGGAGAGTAACAGAGATACAAAGGTGTACTGGAGGATTGGGGGCAGGTTAAAATAAAAACCCTACTGCTCTATCCCCTTAATCGCCGCCTCCGTCTTCTTCGCCAGCTCATGCTGCCCCTCGAGCTCGGCGACCCTCCGGATCGCTTCGAGCCGGTGGACGGCGTCTTCGAGGAATGAGAGGATATCGGCTGGGAAGAGGTCGATCCCATACTCGTCAAGGAGATGGGCATGGATCTCGCGGTGATCGAGCCCCAGCGTACGGAGCTCGATGAGCATGAGGACGAACTTCTGCTCCGGGCATCCGCAGAGCGGCCTCCCCTTGCACTTGCAGTCAAGGAAATCCCTCTGGAACCGGAGGAGCTGTTCCCTCAGGGTGGAATCGAGCTGCTCGTAGTTGATCCCACCATCGATCATCTCCAGGTTCGCACCATGGAAGGCGAAATCAGGCAGGCGGTACCCGGCGACCCGCTGGATCTTGCGGACCGCACGGAGCCTTGCTTTGCTCGCGATCACTCAGGTCTCTCCGACTTCTTCATCGAACTTCTTTAAAGACTTCATCGCCTCGCCCATCTTCTCGACAGCCGCAAGCCACTCGTCAAAGATCGTCGGGTCATCTGTATCCTTCACGTACCGTGCACAGCAGGCAGCACCGCCGATGACGGCAGATCCGATCTCAGCTGCAATCCTGAGTGTCTCTTCGGGATCCTTGTCTGCTACTTTCCTCCCATCTTTCACCAGGGCCTTGATATCTGCGTCAGTTGCGCCTGCAAGGAAATTTCTGCATGAGGCGAAGACGACCATCATCGCGATCTGAACTGATCCGATGATCTCGCCAAGCTCATCCTCCGGAACCGATCCCATCACAATCGCCTCTACTTCAGCGAGCTTCTGCTCGGCATCCGCAAGGCTGATCCGCTCGTTCTGCCAGAGCTTGATGATCTTCAGGACAGCGAGCGTGATATCCTCGCTGAAGTTCTCGAGCATCCGGAAGCCTTCCGGCATCTCCTCGCCATCGCCCTCGAAGTCTGCGTCAGCAAGCGTTGTAAGCCAGTTATCCCATCGTTCCTGATTATAGAAGATATAGAATAGCTTCATCGGCTCTTCTTTCTTTGTTTCACTCTTCTTCCGCGCCATTTCATGTACCATCTCACCTGAATCTTAAAGATGTTACCGCTTCTCTCATCTCCTATTGGGTCCAATCAGGTACCTATGCAGCAGCAGGTGATGGTACGGTACGGGGAGCTCTTCCTGAAGAGTGAATCAGTGATGCATCACTATATCAGGATTCTCACCAGGAACATCGGACGGGCACTTGAAGCGGCAGGGCTCAGCCACACAATGGAGGAGCACCGGGGAAGGCTCTACATCAACTGCGACGATCCAGTGAGCGCAGCAGTTGCCGCCCGTGTCTTTGGTGTCGTGGATACCTCGGTCGTCACCCGGACAGAACCGACGATGGAGGCGATTGCAGCTGCCGCTGTGGAGCAGGTGAGCAGATCAGGCAGGCGGAATGGCTCATTTGCAGTCCGGGCACGCCGGGAGGCGGTCAAGGGCTTCACCAGCCAGGAGCTCGGGGCATTTGTTGGATCAGAGATCCTGGATGCCTACCCGGACTTTACCGTCGATCTCACGAACCCGGAGTACGAGGTCTTTGTGGAAGCCCGCCATTACGGGGGATTTATCACCGACTCATTCTCTCCCGGCCCGGGCGGCCTGCCGCTCGGCACACAGGGAAGAGCAATCTGCCTCATCTCAGCCGGGATCGATTCGCCGGTTGCCGCGTGGCTGATGATGCGCAGGGGAACCGAGCTCATCCTCCTCCATATGAATGGCGGGAGGTATGCCGGTGCCGCCACGCGGGATGATGCAGTTCGGCATGCGGAGACGCTCTCGACACACTGCATGGGAAATCCGATCCCGATCATCGAGGTAGATATGGAGCCGTTCTTCTCGGCACTGTTCACATTGAAGGAACCGCGGTTTCGCTGTATCCTCTGCAAACGGTTCATGCACCGGGTCGCAAGCCGGATCGGAGAAGAGTACCACTGCTCAGCCATTGTGAACGGGGATAATCTCGGGCAGGTCGCATCACAGACACTCGAGAACCTGGCGACCGTAACCCCGGTTGCCACGCTCCCGGTGCTTCGCCCTCTCATCACCTATGACAAGGAGGAGATCGTCATCCTCGGAAAGAAGATCGGTACCTTCATCGCCAGGCCCGGCGATCACGCCTGCCGGATGGTGCCGAAGAAGCCCGCCACCGCCGCGACGATTCACCAGGTCGAAGAAGAGGAGGCGAAGCTCCCGATGGATGATCTGATACAAAAAGCAGTGGAAAGCGCAGTCACAAAAACCGCGCTCTCCGGTTTTAGTCATTGACGGCCAAGCCGTTCTCGCGTGCGATATCGAGGAAGACAGATGCGGTGTACCCGGCCTGTGCCTTTGTCATCCCATAGGTATTAAACTTCCAGACCCTGGTCGCTCCGGGAATCACCCCGGCAATACCTCTCTTTCCAAGTGCACTCGTGAAGAAGAAGCCGCGTTTCTTATGGGTCTCCGCCACTCTGTCAAATGACTCACGCGTATCGATCCTGGTCAGGGTATGCCCCCGTGGCATATCCGAGAGGATCCTGGTCCCTTCGATTGCGAGGAGCGCATCAATGATCACCCTGCTCTTTGCAAGCTCCTCATCCCAGGCAAGCACCCGCTCCTTCACATGGGGGAACGAGGCCATCATCCCCATCACGGTCACGCCCATCAGGGTGCAGCCCATCATCGCAACCTCCTTGATCCCAAATGTCCTGCCGGTCTGATCCCCTTTCACCGCAGTGGTGGCAAAGATCGTCCCGGCATACTCTTCAGTTGTTGCAACGAGGCCGGAGGGTGCCGGTGCCGCCATCGATTTGTGGCCCGATCCAATCACAAAATCCACCCCGAGATCTCTTCCCGATACCGGGAGGATGCCGACCGTATACGCGCCATTATAGAGGACCGGGATATCGTAGCTGTGGGCAACTTTTGCGATTCCCCTGATGTCATGGTGGTTTCCGAACTGGTAGTCCACCCCCTCGACAAAGAGGAGTGCCGGTGCCTTCCCATCTGTTTTTATAACACGCTCGATCGTCTCGGCTGCGGCATCGGGGGTGATATGGTTCTTCCTATCCTTTGGGATCTCCCGCGGTACTGCCCCCACCGACTCGATGGCCATGAACTCGGTATAGTGGGAGAGTGCGGTCAGGATCACCGGATCGCCCTTCTGCACCATCCCCTGGCAGACCGCCTGGAACCCCCGCCGTGCACCCGGAACAACCCGGCAGGCATCCATCTCAAGCCAGGAGGCGAGATCGGCATGGAAGTCTGCAATCGGGGGCTTCTTGATATAGTCGAGCCGGAAGGGCTTGCGGCAGTTGTCACAGACCGAATAGCCGTCGCCGTATGCGATCACCGCCTTCATCGCATCAGCCGTGAGCCGCCCGCCGACCTGGATCGGATCGATGTTGATTGCGGTCTCGTCCACCTGCCGGGCTTCGATGTCACCTGCACACCGCATCTCAGATCAGCTCCTCTTCAAGGATATCGACCTGGCGCCGTACACTTTTCAGCAGTTTCGCGGCTTTTTCCTTCTCTTCAGCACTGAGCTGATGGAGGGGTGCTGCCTCCCGGAGCATCACCCTGATATCCGTCAGGAGGAAGAGTGACTGAAAGAGTGCATCAGTTGCACGTTGTGACATGGTACAGGATCATTGTGCCGCCTTCCCTTTTACTTTCACCCCCCACTCCCAGCACTTAATTCCCTGGAGGTTGAAGATACGATCAATGAAGATCATCCATATCGCCGATACCCACCTCGGTGTCGCCGCCTTCTCCCGGGTTGATCCGGAGACCGGCATGAATCTCCGTGAAACGCAGATTTATCAGAATTTTCTTGCATCAATTGAGGAGATCTGCAGGAAACGGCCGGATGCCCTCCTTCACGCGGGAGATCTCTTCGACTCGGTGAAGCCGCGGACACAAGGCTATGTCACCGCATTTGAGGCGCTGGAACGCCTCTCGGATGCCGGTATCCCCCTGATCATGATCGCAGGTAACCACAGTATCCCAAAGACAAGGTATACCCGCGCGCCATTCTCCCTCTTTGAATATCACTCCGCCATCGTCCATATGGCATACCGGTTTCGGTATGAGCCTGTCGAGGTCGGGGATACAGTCTTCCACCTGATCCCAAACATGCTCAACCCTGATCAGTACCGGGAGGCATACAACGAGGTCGAACGCTCACCCGCACACAACAACGTGCTGGTCACCCACGGGCTTGCGAGCAGCATCACCGATAAGCGGCTGGCAACGGTTGCAGAACATGAGATCGACTCCACCATGACGACCGCCGACTTCGACTACATCGCCCTTGGCCATTACCATAACCAGAGCCAGGTGGGACCCCATGCCTGGTACTCGGGCTCAATCGAGCACCTCACCTATGGCGAGATATATGAGAAGAAAGGCGGCCTCTCTGTCGATACCTCGCGGAGGACAGTAGAGCCCCTCCCCCTCCCAAAGACCCCGATGATCGATCTCGGCTCCCTGATGGCAGAGTCTCTCTCCGCGGGTGAGATCATCGGAGAGATCGAGACCCGGATCGGGTCGATCTCCTCCCACACTCCACCGATGGCACAGATCACCCTGGAGGGGATCAGAAAGGAGACGGCCCGTGCCCTCTCCGGCCGGGAGATGGCACGCATACGGGAACAGGTGCTTGATCTCCGGATCAAAACCCTCTCCCCCGGTGAGATTGTACCGGAACGGAGACAACTCGATTCTACCTTTAATATCCAGGAAGAATTCATCGCCTTTGTGAAAGGCCGGGGGCTCCCGGAGAAGACCGAATCATTCATCCTCGGGAAGGGATCAGGGATCCTCTCCTCGATTGTGGAGGAGGCGGATACCGAATGATCCTTGACACGCTTACACTGAAGAACTTCAAGCGGTACCGGGATCAGAACTTCACCTTCAAAGACGGAATCACCGCCATCGTCGGGAGCAATGGATCCGGGAAGAGTACGATCATGGAGGCGATCGTTTTTGCTCTCTACGGGATATCCGGCTCGGGGATCGATGGGGAGTACGTGGTTTTTGCCGGAGCAGGGCCAAAAGAGAAATGCGAGGTCCGGCTCTCCTTCCAGACAGGCGGGGAAGACTACACGATCGTCCGGTCATTTCGGAAAGGCCAGTCGACCCATCATGATGCGCAGCTCAATTTCGGGGACGGTCGGCTTATTGCAACCGGCGTCAGTCCCGTCAGGGAAGCCGTGCAGCAGATTTTAAGGATGGGGCCATCTGATTTCAGGACAACAATCTATGCACCACAGCGGGATCTGTTAGCGCTTCTCGATAAGAATCCTGTCGAACGGAAACGCTGGTTCATGCGGGCGCTTGGGATCGAGCGGATTCGTGATGCATCATGGGAGGCGATCAGGACAGAGATCCGGGGACTTGAAGATCGGATCGCAACCCTCACGGGGAGACTTGCGGAGATCGATTCTGATCATTTACAGAAAATTGACATTGCGGAGGAGGAGAAGGAGAAGGAGTATACCGCCGCCCTTGCCGAAGCAACAACCGCACTCGAGGCGCTCCAGCTCGCAGAGACTGAGAACACCGCGAAGAAAGAGGCGCTCCAGCAGAAGATGCAGGAGCTCTCTCTACTCTCATCAGACCGATCGGGAAGACAGGCGGCGCTTCTGAAACTCAGCCGCCAGCTTGAGGAAGCAGAGAAAGAACTCTCTTTGCTCAGGGATGATCTCGTTTGCTTCGAGGCAGCGAAGGTGCAGGAGGCCCGCTATGACGAGATCAAAACCTCTGCTCTTGCGCTTCGGAAGGCACGGGAGGTGCACAGGGATGCGATAACCCGCCTCAATGAAGCCAATGCACGGCTTCTTGAGCTTTCGCGTTCGCAGGCACGGCTTCTTGAGCAGCTCACCCGTGCGAGGGATGCAGAAGCCGTCCTGTCACGTCTTGCCGATATCCCGGCAGAACGGGATCGGCTGCTTGCCCGCCGCCGTTCACTTGAAGAGGCGCAGGAGGTCTATTATCGCACCGGAAAGGAGCTCGCCTCGCTTGAATCCGAGATCCGGGTGCTGAAGGAGCAGGTGCAGGCCCTCAGGGATGAGCGGGCAGGGCTCGCGGCACTCGAGGTTGAATGTACCCAAATCAACGATGAGATCAACACCAAAAACGGCATCCTCGCACTCAGGGAGCGTTTCCTTGAGGGTGAACGGCTGAAGAAGGAGTGCCGGCTCCTGCAGGATCAGATCCCGGGAATTGATGCAGATATCAGGGCTTTGCGCGAAAAAGCGGCGCCTTTTACCTCTCAGGTGGAGATGAAGGAGGAGGCAGCGAGAGAATTGGCCGCAGCCCGGAAGAGTGCCGATCTGATCCGGGGGGATAGTGCCACCCTCAGATCCGTGATTGCCCATGCAGAGACTACCCGAAGTGAAGCAGAACGTCATCTTGCGGAACTCGACGCTGCCGGGGAGGAGAGCAGCTGCCCGACCTGCGGCCAGCCCCTGAAGGAACGGTATGAGGATGCCCGCACCCTCCTCCTCGATGAGATTGCAGCCCTCGCATCTGATATCGAATCGAAGAGAGAGAGGCTCGCCTCATGCGAAGTACGGCTCAGGGAGACGGATAGCGCGATCAAAGAGAGAGAGGATCAGATCACCCGCTGTATGGAAGCAGAACGAAACCTCGCCGGGATCGAGGCGCGGATACAGGAACGGACGAAAGAGATGGAGCGCCTCGCCTCACTCGTGCTTGAAAAAAGGGAGGCAGTCGCCCAACTGGCGCTTCCTGATATCGGGTGTGATGAGATCAACCGGCAGGTCGAGGAGTTCCACTCCCTTACCCGGAAGAGGGATGAGATTGCAGGAGCACTCAGACGAATGCCCGCAATTGATGCGGAAGAGAAGACGCTTGCTGACCGTGCCGAGACTCTCTTCTCACGGAAGGAGGAAGTATCACAACTCCGTGAACATTCAGGGTATTCTGAAGATGCCCTCCGTGAGATCGACTCTCTTCTCAGGAGACTCGATCCCCTCCACGAGGAGTTCCGCGAAGCCTCGGTTCTTGCCCGCGGAAGAGAGGCGATCGAAGAGAATCTCAAAGCAGAAACAGAAGAGATTACACAGATACGCCAGCAGTCTGCTTTGATTGAGGAAGAGATCAGGACCCTCGGCTTTGATGAGGCGCAGTACCAGAAAGCCGAGGAAGAGCTGGCAACAGCAACAGAGAACCATGACCGGTACCTCTCCCTGAAAGGAAAGATCGAGCGGATACCGTTCATTGAGGCTGATATCAGGCGGATCTCTGAAGAGAAGTCCCATGAAGAGACCGCGATCGCGACGATCGAAGAGAAGATTGCAGGGTATGGATCGTTGCCGCAGGAACTTGACCTGATCCGTCAGAGATCAGCATCGCTTCAGGAAGAGAAGAAGGGCTGCGATGCCCGGATACGCGAGATCACCGGTCTTCTGGCTGGTGTCCGGGTAAAAAGGGAGAGGATCAGGGAATCCCTCGCAAAAGCAGCGACATATGAGAAGGAACAGGCAGTTCTCCTCTCTGAGAAAGCCCTTCTTGAAACAACCGGTGTTATCATGAAACAGTTTGCCGACCACTTAATCGGCTCTGTCCGGGGCCGGATCGAGGGCGAGGTGGGGGAGATCCTCTCTCTCATCACCGATGGGCGGTATGAGTATGTCACCATCGATGACGACTTCTCGATCCGGGTACATGAGGCAGGCGATGATTACCCGGCATCCCGGTTCTCAGGCGGGGAACAGGACGATATCGCCGTCGCACTCAGGATAGCCCTCTCCCGCCATATCGCGGCAACCCATCGTATCCGGGATGCAACCGTCCTGATCTTTGACGAGATCTTCGGGAGCCAGGACGAGGAGCGGAGGAGGAACCTGGTGAGAGCTCTCAGGAAACAGGAGCCCTACTTCCCACAGATCCTGTTGATCTCCCATATTGAAGGGGTGCAGGAGGAATGCCGGACCGTCATCAGGGTGGAAGAACAGCCCGATCTCACCAGTCTCGCAGTCGAGGTGGAGCAGTGAACGGCACCTATATACAGGATCTGGTCCGGGTGGTCGCCGAGATCAGGCGGCGGCGTGGAGAAGGAGATTGCGAGTCATTCCTCTCTGCACAGAATATACAGAGAACCGACTTCATCCCGATCGAACCTGCAGCAGATCGGCCGGTCACCGCAATTGACGGAAGCAATGCGACCGTCTATTCAACCCCTTTCTTCAACCTGATCGTCTGCCGGGGCGCGATGGCCGCCTATGAATACCAGGAGAGGAGCAGTCTCAGGCTCTCGTCATGGCGGATCTTCAGGATAGGCGAAGGGCAGGATGAGGATTATACCGAACTCTATTCCGAGTACTTCGGACGGGCCCCTGATGCGGGTCTTGAAACAGGAAATACGCTTGCAGCAGAGGCGGCCTTCCGCGACACCATCGAGTACGGCCTCGCCATGATAGCAGCCCGTGAATCAAAACCCGGCACCCTCCTCCTCCTTGACGGCGCACTCTATGCGGAACACCCCTCACACACCGCGATCCTCGCGGAGATTCAGAGCACCTGCCGGGAACGCGGCCTCCTCCTTGCCGCCGTCACGAAGAACGCAGGCGCCACCTGGGACGGGGTACACCCGGTTGTCCCGGCGGCGATCAAGGCCGCAGGAGAGCTCGGCGTTTCGCCGCCCTGGTACCTGAAGGTGGAGGAGGGCTATGTTGCCTGCCTCCACCCCCGATCGAAGCGGGCGTTTCTGGTCACGATGCCGGACAGCTATTCCGGAGAAGAGGTTGCCGCCGTCTTTTCGGCACTTGCCTCCTATTCCGGGGATGGCCGGGTGGTCGGGTATCCCTACCCCCTGATGGATGCCCACCGGCAGGTGGTGATCCGATCTGATCAGGTACAGCGGATCAGACATGATATCATCGCCGGATGTTCGACCCAGTCGATCAATTACGATGGATATGAAGAGATCCTTGGAGATTACCATGACGAACTTAATCGATATTGATACCAATGATGCGGCAAAATTCCGCCTGATAGGCCAGACGGTCTCAAACTACCGGTGTGCGGTCCCCTATACAAGCGAGATCTTTTTAGGTGATCTGCTCGCAATCCATGACAGCCAGAAGCAGTTCACCTTCTATGCAAAAGTGACCGGCATGCAGCATGCGAGCAATTTTGCCGATGCCAACTGGGATACAAGGCCCCACACCTCTCATTTCTATAACCTCGGTGAGGATGTCTTCCTCCTCCTCGAAGCAACCCCGCTTGGCTATCTTGATCAGAATGGAAATTTCCGCCGCCCAAAGACCGTCCCCACCAAATTCTCCAGTGTCAGGATCGCAGAAGAGGAGGATTTTGCCTTTCTGGAGCAGTACATGGGGAAGATCGAGGTCGGGCTTGTCAGGAATGGAACAGGCACCATTAAAACTGCAAAAGTCGGGCTTCGGGCGGATGACTTAAACCAGCATATGGGTGTCTTTGCAACCACCGGCATGGGGAAGAGCAACTTCATGAAGGTCTTCTCGGCATCCTGCATGAAAGAGCAGCCATTCGGACTCCTGATGGTGGATCCGCATGGTGAATACCTCAAAGGAAGGGCAGCTCCTGGAAGCGGGGAGAATCCCGGCCTCATCCATTATAGGGATGGAAGAGGCGGCCTTGCGATCTTCTCGACACGGGATGAGCAGGCGATCAAACGGTACGGGGCATCCACCCTGAGCATCGCCTACGATGATTTCAGGCCATCTGATCTCTATCCGATATTCGAGTTCTCGGAGGCGCAGAGTGAGATCCTGGAGACGGTGAGCGACATCTCCGGCTCAGTCCTGATCGACTTCTTCTGCGCAACCGACTTTACCGAGGACTGGTATGATGGCTATGCCGGGACCAACCCACAGCTTGCCCGCCGTTTAAAGGAGTTCCATGAAGCCTCCCTCAGATCCATCAAGCGGAAACTTGAGATCCTGACACGCCACAACCCCTTCTTCAGGAGATCCGGCTCCTCCCTCAATGGCATCAGGAGAGCCCTCGAAGATCAGAAGGTGGTCTTGATTGATATCCCCGGCATGCGTGAACAGTCCGAGCTCTTCATCCTCTCCCTCCTCACACGGACATTTCTGAATGAACGGAGGAATGATGGGTTTGGGGCAGATGAAACCGAGCCGGCAGGCCAGATCTTAATCGCGATTGAAGAGGCGCAGCGGGTGCTTGGACCCGGCAGGGGAACCGCCGTCTTCCGCGAATGTGCGATGGAAGGCAGGAAGTTTGGGATTGGGCTCTGCATAATCACCCAGCAGCCGAAGAATATCGATCCCAGGATCCTCGCCCAGATCAACACCTATGTCGTCCTCGGCCTCTCTGATAAAACCGATCGACAGATGATCGCATCGAGTGCAAAACAGGATCTAACCCCGCTGGATGGCGAGATCCAGACACTGGAGCGGGGAGAAGCGGTGATCAGCACCCTCTCGGTCCCGTTCCCGATCAGCTGCCGGATCCATGCGTTTGATGGATATATTAAACAGGATGATATGAAGAAGACCAACCCGATCAGGGATGGCCTGAAGGATAGTTTTTTGTAGATTATCTCTTTTTCTTCTCTTTTTTCTCCGGTTCAGCCTGTGTTTCCTTCACCTTCTTTCGGATAGAAACACAATTGATGACCGGATCTCCGGTTATGATGTACCGGCGCATAACCGATCCAAGAACCTCGACGATATCCCCTTTTCCAACATCTTCCTCAGGTGATGTGAACATCTTCACAGATGCCTCTCCGGTTCTATCGGCGATGATGTACTGAGGTCTGTTTAAGAATTTGAAATGGACTCGTTCAATGACACCCTCAAAGCGGATGGGTTTTCCCATCATCGCATCGGTGAGCTGATTTGCCCGAATCGTCTTCGCCTCAGCCTCATACATCGGTTTCATAGCTCTGTACTGACTCTGACTCATGTAGTTCATGAAAAGTGGAATCGTCAGAATGAGAAGCACTGTTGGGATGCCCCATAGAAGCATCGTCCAGTCCCTTGTTGAAAGAAATAAGAAGAGGATAACACAGGTGAAGAAGAGAAAAACGCCCACATGGACGACTGTTAACTTCACCTCAATGTTTCCAATCTTCATGTGATAACACTACCAGTACTTACTTCAGAGCAGCGATCTCTTTGCGGAAGGCTACCCAGTAGATGACACCAACAAAGAGTAAACCACCGACAATGTTGCCTATTGTGACCAATATGACGTTGTTCGTCCACATGGTGACCCAGTTCAGTTCTGCAACATACTGTGGTGTACCTGCCAGGAACCCGTTTATGAATATCCCTGCAGGGATGAACATCATATTCGCGACACTGTGTTCAAGCCCGCTTGAGACGAAGGCCATGATCGGGAACCAGATACCGAAGAACTTGCCGATAAGGTCATCTGCACAGATACCGAGCAGCACAGCCAGGTTGACGAGCCAGTTACAACCGATAGCCTTCAGGAAGAGCGACCACATCGCGGCTCCTCCGACATAGGATACCTTTCCTTTTGCTATACCTAATGCCGTCATACCGAAGGCGTTTACGGTGACTGCACCAGCTGCATCCCAGCTTGTGTACGGGCCGTATGCCATTATGTATGCATAGATAACTGATCCAATGAAGTTACCTACATAGACCCAGACCCAGAGATTCAGGATCTGCATCCAACTGATCTTATGGATAAAAGCAGCCATTGGAGCGAGCATTGCGTCGCCTGTGAACAGTTCTGCACCTGTTAAAACGATGATAATAAGTCCGACTGGGAAGACAGCACCGCGAATGAGTGCGGCGAATCCTGTTCCAAGGGAATCTGCTACGCCTGTACCACAAATTGTGGCAAGGCCAGCTCCCATTGCAATATATGCCCCGGCCATAAAGCCACGAAGCACCATGTTCCAGGCGGGCAGGCCTACCTTATACTTGCCTGAATCGCCGGCCTTGGCAACAATCTGCACTGGAGGATGAAATGTCATTTTTCTACACACCTCTTTTGTAATGTCCCACCTATCACCCGAAATGAATTGATCATTTCGGAATAGGCATAGTTGATGATTTTAAAGTAAGATATTAAAACATTTCTAAATAGTTTCTGGTAGCTGTTTTTATTTGAACGAATCAAATTGCCGATTTTGGGCAAACTTTAAATAATGCAGTGGATTATATTGAAAAATTTAACCATTTTGTTTATACTCCGTACTGTTCACCTATCTGATTTCGATCATTCCGATCCCCATTTTAAGCATATTTTCGCTTGCGCGCAGATTACCTCCCACAGATAAGAGATATTATCTACCTACGTGCCCAATGCTTTGGTACGTGAGTTGCAGATGGTTCGAAGACAGATGATCCCTCCCTTCTTATCGGAGATGATCAGGTCAGCGGTCATCCTCTTTGATGGAGTTGAATTCACGGAGATCCCCTCTCAATGCAGTATCTGTGCCTCCTCTCTTCGAAGACACGATCTCAAAAAGAAACGGTTCGCAACCCTTCTTGATGATGAAGCCACAAGACCCGTTTTTGTGAAGGTGGCACGGTACCGGTGTAGTGGTTGCGGGCGGCTCTGGTATGCAGATGAGCCATTCTATCCTGATACACGTCATGGTGCAATAATTGTCGATCTCGCAACTTCAATCTCGCAGAAACAGCCATTTCACAGGACAGCACGTATCCTGGAGGCGCTTGGTATCAGGATCGATCGGGGCACGGTCAGAAACTATGCAACCCGCTTCTCTGTACATTCCACTGATATGTATGGCATCCCGATCCCGGATCGGATCATCTGGTTATCAGGACTCATCGCCAAGGGGGGTTCCATCGAAGGGACAGAACTGCTCGCCGCCCTTCGCCTCCCACCCGCAGACCGGACACTTCCTCGTTCCCCGCCGCCTGAGAAAGAAGAGGGGGAAGAATAGAAACAGGAAGAAGAACGGGTATCCGAAGAAGAATGAGAGTACCGTGATCGCAACTGAACCCAATAGGAGAAGGATCGGGATCAGATACCGTTTCGTTCTGCCACCTCCCGTACTGCATATGCCGGGAGTGCGTCTGCAAAGTGCCCGATCTCATCAAAGAGATCGGTTCCTCCTAAGGTGCTCCGGAGAAGACGCGACCCGATCCCGCCCGCAAGCAGCGGCCGCTTCCCGATCCTCTTCAGCGACTCTTCGATAAGGCTCCGCTCAGCCTTCCAGAATGCAAGGGCGATCGTGACCGCCCCCGCCTCACCGATCTCATCCAGATCCGCACAGACAGATCGAGCAAGCCGTGCAAGGCTCAGATCACGGGTCACCTCTTTTCCATCAGGTGTCGGAACTGTATACTCTCCGGGGGTGATATGGCCAAGTACCAGGTGTGCATCCCCGGCAGATGCAAAGTACTCGGTTGAGAGTGGCGTCTCTTCTTCATCAATTATCACAGAACGGAGGAGCGAGGCAACTGGTGTCCTGAGCATCCCGCAGTAGATGAGATGGCCCTTCCTGAGACGGGTGAGATCCGTATGCCCCAGCAGCTCGTCAAAGGGGGAGAGCGGTATGATGTCGGTGGTGGTGCTCCCAAAGTCAACCAGCACCGAATCGGCATACTGTTCTCTGAGGAGGTCTGCCGATGCGAGCCAGTTTGCCGCGGCAAGTTCAGGCACCGCTTTGGTATGGAACCGTCCGTCTGTACCATAAAACTGTGCCTCCGGAAGCACATCGAGCACCGCGTTGACGATGAAAGAAACCCCCTCAGCCTTCGAATAAAAACAGTCTGCAAGCTCCCCGCTCATCACGACAGCAGCATCGCCGTCAAACTCCGAGAGCATCTCTGTGATCGGCGACTCTTTCCAGAGCGGGCAGTACCGGATGATCACCTCGTCTTCACAAACGATCTTGGTATTTGCCCCTCCGATATCGATCCCGATCATTGCCTTATAATCCCACCATGTGTATCAAAGTGCACAGGTCCATTCAGGTGAACCGGCTCAGGTTCAATCCCCTCGGATGCCTTGATCAGAAGGTCTGCAATCTCCTCTTCCATCACCGCAGCTATTCCTATAAGGCTTGTCGTGATCCGGGGATTCACATCGATGACGGTGATCCGGTCTCCGACGATCAGATCGATCCCGATGTACCCCTGGCAGCCAAGAATAGTCACAACCTTCTGTGCAATCTTCCTGATCTCATCTGCACGGGGGTGTTCCACCGGCGTCTCGCCGCCGAGGTAGGTGATCCTGCCGTCATTATTCTCTATCTCCTGCCGGTTGATAGCAAGAACAAACGGCGGTGCCCCACTATAGAAACTACATACATCACCGACGACACGGGATCCGATCACCGAGACGGAGAGGAGATCGCCTGTGAGGATCTCCTGGCCAAACTCGCCTTCCCCCGGCTCTTCATCACTGATCCTGACATTGATTGATCCGGATCCCCGAACCGGCTTGATCACCCGCATTCCGGCTGATACTTCCTGTGGGACATCAATGCCATGTTCTGCAAGAATGCGGGCTGTAAGCCGTTTGTTGGCACAGACAGCTGCATTGGTACTGTCTGTCCCGACATTATGGGTGATCCCCTCCATCCTGCGTGTGAACCCTGCGAGGAGGTGATCGGGTGCGATCACAAGCCCGTACCTGCAATCCGGGGCGATACGTTCGATCTCTTCCCCAAAATCCCCTTCTCCGGGAGATGCCACACTATACCCGAGACGTTCAAAACTCTGCTTCAGCGTCTTCAGCATCGCTTCGCCTTCAGGGGCAAGACTTGGATCATGGTGGAGTGTATACTCTGCGAGGAGCACGTTCATACAAAATATGTTGATCCCATGCAGAGAAGAGGTTTGCCGATACGAGGGTATTTCTCTCTATGGGGACGACTCATTACCATGAAACCAACTGTCCTGCTGACAAACGACGATGGTGTCTCATCAGCCGGGATATGGGCTGCATATTCAGCCCTCTCAGAAATTGCCGATGTTACCGTCGTTGCCCCCTCCACCCAGCAGAGCGCGGTGGGGAGATCTATCTCTATCTTTGAGCCGATCCGGATCCATAAGGTGAATATCAACGGCTCCCTTGCCTATGCGGTTGATGGAAAGCCGACAGACGCGGTGATCATCGGCCTCTATGCCCTCAGGCTGAAACCCGATCTCGTCGTCTCCGGGATCAATATCGGGGAGAATCTCAGTTTTGAATCGATTATGACCTCTGGCACTGTGGGTGCTGCGCTTGAGGCTTCGAACCAGGGAACGCCTGCTGTTGCATTCTCCCTCCAGGTGAACGATCAGGGTATGAAGTTCGATGATCCACGTTCTGCTCTTCTTGAAGATGATTCCATCGGTCATATCGTCACGGATGTCTGTACCCGGATCTTCGATCAGGGATTCCCGGAACATTGCAATGTCCTGAATGTGAATATCCCGTCTGAGATCCATGGCGGGTATGAGGTGACCCGGCTTGCCCATAAACTCTTCCATACGGGAGTCGAGGAGCGGTTCGATCCGAGAGGGAGACCATATTACTGGATTGATGGGCCCATTGTTGAGGATGCCGAAGAAGGAACCGATGTCCATGCGGTACGTGAGGGGAGGATCTCTATCACTCCTGTAACACTGGACTGCACCGCCCCGGCCGCATTTGATGGGGTACGGCGGCAGTTCAGGTCATAATATTGCCGGATACAAAGCTACATACCCCTTTCAATCATACCAGATCATATGGATAGCGCCAAACAGGAGGCCGGATACAGGGCAGCAGAACGTGTCCGTGACGGTGATATTATCGGGATCGGCACCGGCTCAACAGTGCTGTATGCAATGGAGCGGTTGCAGCAGAGGATGTATGAGGAGAAACTGACCATTCTCGGAGTGCCAACCTCCTACCAGACAGCCTACAGGGCTGTTGAGATGGAGATTCCACTCACATCCCTTGATGCACACCCACGCCTCGATCTGGCAATCGATGGTGCGGATCAGGTCGATCCACAGCTGCGGATGATCAAAGGCCGTGGCGGCGCCCATCTCCGGGAGAAGTGCGTTGTGGATGCTGCAGAGACGTTTCTTGTCATCGTTGACGAGTCGAAGTGCGTCACTCATCTCAGCGGCAACGTTCCAGTCGAGGTGCTCTCATTTGCATGTACCTCGGTACTCAGGAGGATCGTCGATCTCGGGGGATCAGGGGAGATCAGAACCGGCTCGGGAAAAGACGGCCCCGTCATCTCAGATAACGGGAACCTGATCATCGACTGCAGATTCGCGGATATACCCTCGCCGGAGGAGCTTGAGATGAAGCTGGCAGCTATCCCGGGGATTGTAGAATCAGGGCTGTTCACACGATATACGGATAAGACAGAGCTGATGGTTGGAAAAAAGTAATATCAGGATTCGATGCACTCGCGCATCCGGTTGATCATTGATATCTGGCTCTCAGCTTCCTGGCGTTTCTTCTCTTCCAGGATATTGGTTATCTCAGCCAGTCCAAGGGCAATAGAGTAGATCTTAACCGGGCGCCCTTTATTTTCGGTCTTGCTCTCCCGGCAGTTGACCCATTCATGCTCTTTTAAGTCCCGCATCGCGATGCTCACTTCAGGCTGCCTGAGATCCGTGCCCCGCTCGATCTCACGTGAGCTGGCTTCAGGGAGTTCAGAGAGAAAGACAAGTACTTTTGCGACATTTCTCTTCATCCCGATCCCATTCAAAAGACTGACAAGCTCTTCCTGTTTTGGTGTTAACGTTCCGAAATTTCCGTTATCCATGTTATTTTCTCCTCATAACCATTATTTATTATCTATAATATAAAAGGGCTTCCATTCAGATTACTGAATGTTCTTTGGAGCAAGAGAAAAGAAAGGTTATTTACTATATTCAGAGCATCCCGAGATTCGAGAGATCGTTTATGATCTTCTTCACCGCACCCTGTGCATCCTCAGGTACTTTTCCGCCGGTGATGATCAGTTTCCCTGATCCAAAGAGGAGAACAACGACCTTTGGCTCTTCAAGCCGGTAGACGAGGCCGGGGAACTGTTCGGGCTCATATTCAATCCGGTCAAGATTGAAGCCAACAGCAATCTTATTCAGGTTGATTGGCGTCCCCAGATCGGCGGAAGTGACAATATTCTGGATCTTGTAGGTCAGTTCGTCCGGTATATCGATCTTGAGATCCCTGAGCAGTCCCCCGAGGATCTCAAGTCCGCGATTTAAGCTCTCGATACTTTTTGCACCTGTCAGGACAACCTTCCCTGATCCAAAGACCAGTGCTGCGATCTTTGGATCCTGCATTCTCAGAACAACGCCGGGAAACCTTTTCTTGTTATATTCAGCACCCTTTATCTCGGCAGCGAGTGAGGGGAGATCGAGAGATTCAGTAACCTTGGCGGATGCTACGATATTTTCAATCTTGAGCGAATCCTCGGGATTGAATGTCATGTTTATAACTATTACTATTCACTATATAAACTATTCTGAAAACTTAGAAGGTGCGGTATCCTGAATTAATTTTACACCATCAATCTTCCGCATACATCCACCTCTGTGCGTATCCCAGAACCCGCTCTGGTGGCAATCGATAGAAGAGGGCGTGTGCCGGTTCACCGTATTCGAGACTTCTATGCGGCTTGATCTCGTTCTGCCAGTGTACCACTGCCTCCACCGATCCAAATTTCATCGCTCTCCGTTCGACTTCACCAAAGAACCTCTCGATCTTTCCGTTTGTCTGAGGATGGTGCACCCTGGCTCTTATGTGCCGAATCCCATGGTATTCCATAAATTTCCGAAACGTGTGGTTTGCAGTCTCCGGCTCTCTGGCTGAAACAAATTGGGAACCATTGTCCGTGAGGATTTTACGCGGGATGCCGTATTCCAAAAACCCCTGTTCGAGAACCTGTATCGTGTATTGAGTCGTTGGTCGATCGAAGACGCCATAACAGGTAATGAGACGGGAAGAATCGTCCATGAATGCGATGAGCCATCGGTCCTGGCCGTTCAGGGTAATCATCTTCCAATCACCCTGCCAGAGAGACATGGAGTGTTCTCGCTCATAGCGAACCCATTTCCGCTGGTTTCGCTTCTTCAAGCTGATCACCACTCTCCCATGGGCGAGAAGGATCCGATAGATCGTATTGTGTGGAATATGGACGCCATATTCTTCCTCGATTTTCTTTTCAAGATGGTTGGGGCCGAGAGAATACCGGTCATGCGCAGTAAGCACGAGGGTAAGCACGAGGGTTTCAGTCTCATACGGGATTGTGGTTGCCCTTTTACCCGGGGGTCGCAGGCAGAGAGGATAGCCGTTCTGCCGATAAGATCTGGTACATCCGTTGCCGGCTTACCTGATGATACTCCGCAAGATCATGAACTGATTTTCCTCCTTTCCATTGACGAATGATACCTCGGATATCCCGGTCGGAGAGTTTGCTCACATCGACATATAAGTTTGATGTCAAATGATTACGGGATAACTACAGAAAAAATAGAAGGGATCTGGTCACTCTTCGATGGTTGAGAGATCCCCTGGATCTTCTCCGAGTTCCTGTGCACGGAGCACCCGTCTCATGATCTTGCCGCTCCTTGTCTTTGGGAGCGAGTCGACAACCCTGATCTCTGAGGGAACCGCGATCGGGCCGAGGGTGATCCTCACATGATAGAGGAGATCCTGCTTCAGTTTCAGGGTCTCGATGAACCCTTCCCTCAGGAGAACAAATGCCAGTATCCGGTTCCCTTTCATCTCGTCGGGAATCCCGACCACCGCCGCTTCTGCAACAGCCTTGTGCGCAACAAGTGCACTCTCGACCTCTGCTGTTCCGATATTATGCCCGGAGACGATGATCAGATCGTCTGATCTGCCCAGGATCATGATATACCCCTCTTCATCACGGACTGCCAGATCGCTTGCAATGAAGGAGTTCTCAGGCCCGCTCCAGTACATCCGGTATCGCTCCTCGTTCTGGTGCACCATCCGCGCCATCGAAGGCCAGGGCTCCTTGATGATCAGCTGCCCTGAGATACCCGAAGGCACCGGATTTCCTTCCTTATCAACGATATCAACAAGGACGCCCGGGATCGGCTTTCCTGCAAATCCGGGCTTCATCGGCTCTCCGATCATCGTGGTGATCATATGCATCCCGGTCTCGGTCTGCCACCAGGTATCGACAATCGGGAGTTTGCCTCTCCCGATTGTATGGTAGAACCACTCGAAGGCTTCAGGATTTAACGGCTCTCCCACTGAGCCGAGGAGCCGGAGGCTGGAAAGGTCGTATTTGTTCGGGTACTCCTCACCAAACCGCATGAACATCCGGATTGCTGTTGGAGCGGTGTACATGATGGAGATCCCATACTTCTCGACATACTTCCACCAGATTCCGGCATCCGGGTAGTCCGGGGTACCTTCGGTGATGAAGATGGTCGCCCCCATCAGGAGCGGACCATAGACGATATAGGAATGGCCGGTGATCCAACCAGGATCTGCTGTACACCAGTAGACATCTGAGTCCTTGATATCGAGGACGTACTTGCATGTATAGTAGGTACCCACCATGTACCCGCCGGTCGTATGCACGATTCCCTTCGGCTGGCCGGTTGTCCCGGAGGTATACAGGATGAAGAGGGGATCTTCTGCATCCATCGATTCGGGTGCACAGTTCTTTTCGCTCTCCTCCATCAGCTCATAGAAATCTCTCTCAAAGTCGGAGAGGAGGCTGATTTTTGGCGTCTGTGTCCTGAGCACAACGACATGGTCAACAGTTGTCGCATTAATCAGCGCCTCCTCAAGGATCGGCTTGAGTGGTATCGTCTTTCCCCGCCTGATGCTTGCATCGGCGGTGATCACGACCTTGGCACCGGCACCGGTGATCCGTGCATGCAGGGCATCAGATCCGAACCCGGCAAAGACAACCGAATGAACCGCACCAATACGTGCACAGGCGAGCATGGCGATGATCTGCTCGGGGACATTTGGCATATAGATACAGACGGTATCGCCCTTTCCGACCCCAAGACTCTTCAAACCGTTTGCAAACCGCTCAACCTCGCGGAGAAGCTGCCAGTATGTCAGGCTCCTGGTCGATCCATCGTCGCCATGCCAGAAGACTGCAACCTTGTTCCTCCGGTGGCCGGTGATATGCCGGTCCAGACAGTTATAGCTTATATTGGTCTTTCCATTGATGAACCACCGGGCAAAGGGATGCTTCCACTCCTTCACCGTCTCCCAGGGCTGGAACCACTCAAGTTCGTGGCTTATTCGTGCCCAGAATCCGTCGGGATCGGTGATATATCCCTGGTAGGCGTGCTCGGCATCCTTGCACCATGCCTCTCTCCTGTATTCAGGATCAGGCATGTACTTCTTTGTGCTCAATGTCACCTGCTTCTCGGACATGGTTCCTCCAAATTGACATGATTAATTGTGTAGAATGATAGATCCGGTTCTCATGCATCATATAAAAACATGGTATTCCGGGTCATGGCACCGGGAAGATAAGGAGAGGTAGTGGATGTTATTCTGGATTGGGCAGAAATGATGGTATTCTGCCCTGATTCAGTCGTATTCTCTCCAGGTGTGGGAACAGGAAACACACCGGAAGAACCGGACTTCACTTTCATCCGCGGACCGGAGCTGCCTGAGCCACCAGTACGCGACGTTATGATCACACTGCGGGCACCGTATAGCACAGGTTGGGAGTGTTGGGATGGCATCATCTTCGTCAACGATCACGATCTCTTTCTCCACTCTGGTTTTTGTCACCTTGAGAGATTCGGAATCGGTGATCTCTTCAGAATAGTCACATCTCCGGCAATGCATCTTTCCGGATCTGGCGATCATCAGGCTCTTACATTCTGGGCAGAAACGCATGACTATAGTATATGCACTGGAACTTTAAAGACTCCGCCATTCAGATACACCAATGGCGTCTTCCTCATCCTTTTTCTGATCAACCGATCAATATATTGTAATGAACGAATACCTGGTGCTTCTCTCCTGTATCGGCTTTCTCTTTTTTCTTCTGCCACACAGGTATAACTGGTATGCAGGCATAGTCGGGTGGGCATCGATATCCCTTCTCCTCCTTTTCGAATTGCCGGGTTTTCTTCAGATCAATAATTTCCTCTATCCGATCCTTGGAATCCTCTCGGTGCCGTTCGTCTATCTCACGGCGCGGCGGCTTCTTATGAAGGATCCTGTTGTAGGAAGTCTGACGAGGGCAGCTGCCTTTTCCTTCCTGATATATGCACCATTCGGCTTTTATGAGCCATTAAAGAACTGGCTGATCGGGGTCGTCGTCAACCAGACGGTCTGGATGCTGGAACTTCTCAGGTATCCGGTAACCTTCTATGAATGGAACACGATTATGGGGGGATCGATACCGGGGTTTGATATCGGGTTCCGTGTCGAGATCATCCTCGGGTGCACCGGGATCACCAGCATTGCGATCATGCTCGCGGTTGCAAATATGGTGCCGACGACAACCCGGCAGAAGATCCTCTCATTCCTCCTGATTGCACCGACAATTTATATATTGAATCTCTTCAGGAATGCCTATGTGATCATGGCATATACCGGGCAGTGGTATCCTTGGCTGCCAGAACTTGTTGGAAATGGAAATTACGGGTATGAAAGCTTCTTCTGGGCACACAATGTCTTCTGCGAACTGCTGGCGCTTGCGATTCTGATGGCAATCGCCTATGGCCTCTTCCGTTTAATCCCCGATCTTGGGGTATTGGCAGAGAAGCTGGTCTCCCAGTATATCCGGGATATCAGGCAAGTCTTCCTGAAAGATAGATGATCCGCTGGAGTGCCGAGAGATTTGTGCAGATCGCGATGATGATGACCGAAACCCAGATGAATCCGGTGACGCCACCGAGGATGAGGACAAGCAGGGTCTCGGGTCTTCCAAAGAACCCGACTCCTTCGAGCGGATCATCAATTTTTCCGCAGACACGGTCTGAATAGCCGACCTCGGCATAGACGACCGGCTTGATGAAGGTGTTCATCATGGAGCCGATGATGGCGAGTGTGACAACACCGAAGTCTGCTATCGGTGGGAGCGTGGTGAACCCGGAGATAATGGCAATTCCCGAGAGTCCGACACCAAGGAGTGCCAGCACATCGATATATTTGTCGACAATCCAGTCAAGAACCGCGCCGAAATTGCTGTCATGATTGGTTTTACGCGCGACACTCCCGTCTACAAGGTCGAGGATCGCAGAGATGAAGAGGAGGATGGATCCCGGAATAAACTGCTGATATACAAAGGAGACAGCACACCCAATCCCGAAAATAAGCGAAAGTATGGTGATCTGGTTTGGGGAGATACCCAGACGTACACAGAGGTTTGCGATCGGCTCCAGATACCGCATGCAGTGTGGACGTAATGTAGTAATGTTCATTGTTCACCAGATCGGCTTGTGATAAACCCTATATTCTTAAGGTATTCAAAGAGATATATCAATCGAGAGGATCAGAATGAGATCGCATCCGAAAAAACCACAGGTCATGATGATGTCCGAGATCACTGCAGATGGCAAGCTGACATTAAAGAAGGATGCATCCAGCAAGATCCTGATGAAATACATGGCAGAAGAGACCGAGACCCTTCTCCATACAACGAGAGCCACGTGCGATGCGATCATGGTCGGATCCCGCACGATCCGGATCGACAATTCGTTTCTGACGGTCAGGAAAGTTCCCGGCAAGAGCCCGATCCGCGTCATCCCAAACAGCAGGGGCGATCTGCCGCTCACTGCCAATATCTTCAAGCCTGATGCACAGACGGTGATTGCCGTCTCTGAAATTGCTTCCAGCGAACGGATCGATGCGATCAGGGCAACCGGTGCAGAGGTGGTAGTCTGCGGAGAGACCGAGGTGGATCTGCCCCTTCTGCTCGAAACACTGTACGAACAGTACGGTGTCCGGAAGATGATGGTGGAGGGGGGGCCGACCCTGAACTACCATATGCTGCATCACCGCCTTGTGGATGAGATACGGCTCATTCATCTTCCATTCATCGTCGGGGGTGATGATACGCCCTCACTTGTCGGTGGCATGCATATCGAGAGTGAAGACGAGATGATCCGGCTTGAACTCCGCACCCACTATCTCTGCGGCACAAACCTCGTCACAGAATACGATGTACTCTATCCTGCCCAATCATGAACTATATTGAACGCCAGATAACGCGGCAGAAGAGGATCAGGCAGATCAAAACAGGAGGCCTCATTCTTCTCTTCCTGATCCTTGGTATCTTAGCCATTGTCGGTATCTTCAGCCTCATCGATCCCATTGGTGGGACCGATGTCTCGGTGATCAGGATTGAGGGGACGATGGTTACCGGGGAAGCACGTTCCGGGGGCTATATCGGGAGCGAATATATCGGCAGTCAGATCAGGAAAGCAGCTGACGACTCCCTGACACAGGCGATCGTCCTCAGGATCGACTCGGGCGGCGGCACCCCGGCAGCTGCACAGGAGATCATCCGGGATATCATCTATGCAAAGGAGAGGAAGCCGGTCGTCGTCTCGATGGGCGATATTGCAACCTCTGGTGCATACTATATCGCCGCCTATGCCGATCGGATTTATTCGAACTATGATACCATGACCGGGGGTATCGGGGTGATATGGATCTTCTATGATACAAGCGATCAGCTCAGGAAAGAGGGGCTTGAGATCGATGTCGTAAAATCCGGTGAGATGAAGGATATGACACACCCCTATCGCGGACTGACATCCGAAGAGGAAGATGTCGCCCAGGATCTCGTTGATGCGAGTTTCAATCGGCTCTTTACGGATATCAGCAGCCAGCGAAATATCACCCGTGACTCCATCGAAGATGCACGCGTGATCCGGGGTGAACAGGCCCTTGAGATCGGGCTTGTTGACGAGATCGGCAACCTCCAGGATGCGATCGCCGGGGCCCGGGAGCTTGCCCGGTCCCGCTGATCGTTATTGGATGGTTCCCGGATTCAACCGCGCATAGAGGTTCATACGAGTGATACCGGATCGCCCTTCATGAACTCCCGGCAGACTGATGTCGCATAATGGCCGGGGGGAAGTGTGAAGGTGAGCCGGGCAGTATCACTTTCTGTTTCTGCATGTATCTCTGTTCTCAGGACGATCGGCCTGATCGATCCGTCAAATGCGCATTCCAGGTAGCCTGCCGCTTCCCTGAATGCACCTGATCCGATCCCGGCCTCTTCTGAGAGCCTGAGCATATACTCCTCCATCGGGCCCGGGTTTGAAATTGATGCTCCACCTGGCATGAATGCCGCGATCATCGCCCTCCCCCGTATGATATGCTGCCGTGCAGTCGGGAGGTTCTTCTCTGTTGCCCGGTCGGTTCTCCCGTTGAGGTAGACAAGGGTATCTCCTGCTTCGGGCTCATGCAGGGGGAGGGCGCGGTCGAAGCGATCCGAGATGGCGGCATTGAAGAGGTAGGACTGCCACGCAGAGACGAACATGGTGAGCAGTTTCGGCGGGAGGACTTTGAGTGCTCCCCTGTGATCGCCTTCGTGTTTTGAGAGATGATCAAGCATCGCCCGTTCAAATCCAAGTCTGACCGGGAGCGTATGCAATGCCTCCCTTGCATCGCCCGTATCCCTGAATGCCGCCCGTGCCGCTTTTACCTCCTCGTCTTCATGTGGGAAGGGATCGCCGATGTAGATATTCACCGCCTCCCGGTATTCTCCGCGGAGGATCGCCGATCCGACCCTGTGGGTGATTGGTTTCTGGGCACCGAATCGCTGGAGGCCGAAGTAGTTTGGGATCCCCGCCTGTACGGTCTCTGTTATTCCGGGGAGATGGGTGAGGTTCTCCCTCTCACAGCCTCGAATACTGATTGTAAACCGGTTCCCCTCAAGATCGCCAAGCGAGATGCCGAACTGATGCCGGTTCACCGGCTCGATTGTCATATCCTTAAATGAGAGTGCCCGTACCTGGTCTGCTTCGACCTTATAGAGCGAGATATAGTGGGTGGCAACGGCGTTTCTGTCCTTTGTGCCGGCCCAGCCGATCCGTTTTCTGCTGATCCCAAGCCGTTTTGCGATCTCCTGGATGGCGTGCTGATGCTCCCATGAGCGGCGGGTGACGGTGCAGATCAGGTACGGCCCGGTCCCGGTGAATGGCTTTGGGATCTCTTCGACAACAAAGTCTTCAGGCGAGGTTCTCAGCTTCCCGCCGATGCCGGGATGGTCGTCTCCATAGTACCGCATCTGAAGCTCGTGTTCCAGGGGATAGGGGCTTGGCATCATAGGAGTTTCAGATCTGAGGTGACCCGGTCGAGGAGTTCGGATTTTGCGGGTCCAAGGCCAAGGGCGGTGACGGTTCCCGGCGGGATCTCGGTGAGGCCTGCATCCTGGATGATGCATGCAGGGATGCCGTTTGCTTCTGCGACCACCTTCAGTTCATAGAGCGCCCGCTCCCCGCTCACCTTCAGGGCGACCTTCTTCTGCCCCTCATCCATCCATGAGCGTTTTGAGGCGGCAGTTGCTTTTTCATAGGCCCCGACTGCTGCATGGGCGAGCTGGGCGCATCTCTTCCCGCAGCTCATCTTCACATCGTCCCTGATGATCAGGCATTGTTTCCAGGCAAATTCGGGGGGTTCTCTCATCGTGGTTATCAATTGGCTGGGATGGAAGAAATATATGCCCCTGTGGATGATACGGCGATATTCTTATTGTCTTGCCGATCTCAGGTTCTCCCATGACAGATCTTACGATTGGAATGAAGGCACCGGATTTCTGCCTCCCTGATATCGATGAACATATGGTCTGCCTTGAAGAGCTTCGTGGCGTCTTTTCCGTCATCTACTTCTATCCAAAAGACAACTCCTCAGGCTGTACCCTCGAAGCCCGCTCCTTCTCGGATGCGATGGAGGAGTTTGCCAGGGATAATACGCCGGTGTTTGGGATCAGCCCGGATTCGATCGAAAGCCACCGGCGTTTCGCCGGGAAGCAGCAGCTCACAGTCACCCTTCTCTCAGATCCCGAACACCTGGTGATCGAGGCGTATGGCGCCTGGGAGCAGAAGAAGATCTCAGGCAGGGAGGATATGGGGGTTGAACGGTGCACCTTCATCATCGATCCTGATGGGAACATTGCCCACATCTGGCGGAAGGTGAAGGTGAAGGGGCATGTGGAAGAGGTGCTTCAGCGGCTCGAAGAACTGAGAGCAGAGGGGCGTTAGGGGCAGGCGAGCTCGCATGCCCGGCAGTGGTCTATTTTCCCATCGTTTCTGCTTTTATCTGCATCCATCCGCTGCATGCACCGCTCCCGGCTGTACCTGCCGGTATCAAATGCCCCCATCGGGCAGGTGCTGATGCAGTACCCGGGGCATTCCGGGCAGGGATCTGTGAGATCGATTGGTGCCGGTGGATCGGATCTGATATCTGCCCAGACTGCCCGGAACCTGATCCCCGGTCCAAATCCAGGCACCAGAACGAGGTTATTTTTACCCATGATCCCGATTCCGGCCAGTACTGCGGCATCCTTGAGATAGATCCCGCCGTCATAAAGCTGGTATGGGATCAGTCCGGCTTCGATCCCGTGCCTGTCATGCAGCCATCCTGCCAGCCGTCTCCCGATCGTTCCTAGCTGCCGATCCCCCGGTGTGCCACGCCCCTCCTCCCAGTAATCCATCTCCGGCGTGACCGGGTCATGGAAGAGGCCGAGGATGATGTAGGTTCCCTGATCTCTCATTGAACCCTGGTTGCCGTCTGCCCTGGCTGATGGACAGTTGATAAGCATAGCTGTGGGGAGGGTGCCTGCCACGTCTGCCCCGAGCCGTAGGGCATGCCAAACTGTTTTCTGGAGAATCTCCTCGTCACCGTTCATCAGCAAAGGATGGAACCGGGGGGTAAAAAAAGATCCGGTCGTATCATCCCTGCCTCCTCTGTGGTGGTGTATCTTCTCCTGCCCTCTTGAAAAGAATCATAACATCACGGCGAGAAGTAATCAGATGATGACTGTCCCTCCCCCCCGCCATCCCGTGCCCGCATTTGATCTCTTCAATGTCCTCTTCGAACAGATCTATGACCCGACGATGACCGTCGTCCTCACCTTTGACGGGCAGGTCGATGAAGCTATACTGAAGATGGCGACAATGCGGCTGATCCGATCAAATCCCTACATCAGATCGAGGTTTGCGGTTCTGGATGGACAGCCGGTCTGGGAGGAGATCGGGGAAGAGGAGTGGGGGCGGGCGTTTTCCATTCTAGAACTCCCGGAAGATGGAAAAATTCCGCCTGCCGTTCTTCCCCCGTCTGTTGATCTCCGTGCAGGCCCGCAGATCCGGGTGACGGTGTACCGGGGAACGGGCGGCGATACCATCTGTGTCACCTGCCACCATGGGTTCTGCGATGCAACGGGTGTCCTCACGATGGCAGAGGATCTCTCTTCGGCGTACCGGGGGGTTATCGCAGATCCTCATTATGCCCCCCCGGATACCGGCTGCTATGACCGGACCACCGATCGCATCCTCTCCCTCTTTACCGAAGAGGAGTGCAGGCTGGCGATTGCAGAGGAAGAGCCGTTCGTCGATCGCTGGCATTTTCCGGCTGAGCAGGTCGGACGGGGCACGCAACGGGCCGCATGCCGGACACTTCCGGTGGATCGGCTTGGCCGGATCAAGGCACTCGCAAAGGAGTATGGCGGCACCGTCAATGACGTCCTGATTGCTGCGTTCTTTCTGGCTTTTTTAGCGATCAGGGATGATCCCGCTGATCGTGGCACTCCCCGCGGCATCCTGACATCAGCGGATATGCGGCGGCTTCTGCCGGGGGCCGAACGCCTCCCGCCGATGAACCTCTCGGTTGCCTTTGAGCTGATGCTTGAGGCGGGTCCGGGTGCTACACTTGGGGATATCCTCCCGCGCGTGGTTTCTTCCATGAAAAGGCGCAAAGACGGCAGGATCGGGCCGGGCTGCATTCATTTCTATGATGAGATCTATGCCGGCGGGATGGATGCGGTGGAGGCGTTCTTTGACGATATGATCGATCGATATAGAAGAGATGGCGAGAAGAACCCGGTCTTTGCAAACCTGGGAATCATCAACCCGGATGAGTATCTTCCCATGCCCGGAAAAGATGGACGTGATCTCTCCCTTGAACGGTTCCACTTCATCCCCTGCATCTGCTGGCCCTATGGGTTCCTGATGGTGGCCTATACCTTCAGGGGAGAGCTTACCATTATGACGGCATATGAGGAGGGGCCGTATTCAACCGAGACGGTTGAGCGGTTTCTGGAGTATGTGGATGGGTATCTGGCATGAGATCCGATATCCGGGTGGATTGGGGTTATGATCTGATATGACGATGCAGGGAAACAGAATCTTCTGGTTAACACTCCTTGTTTGCGTTATTGCCTGTTGTATGGGTGCCGGCGCCTCGCAGAGTGCCGGGGATGCAATGGAATTCGAATCTGATGCATTAGAGGGGGGAGATGGTGTGGAGAATGAGGTTGGGGATATCCTCGAAGAACCAGAGACCGGAGACAGAGTGGTGTATATTGGTCCCGGAGCCGGCTCCACCTTTTCAGTTGCGTATCACCCGTCTCTTCTGTATCTTATCGCGGGGATTCTGCTGCTTCCTGCTGCCGGAGTTCTTCTTTATGTATTCAGGCGGAGGTGCCGGAAGGGGGATGGGCGGTAGCCCGGGGATACTCAGGTAATTACAACGGTTCAGGGCCACCATACTGCCCTTTTTGGATGCCTTCGATCATGAATTCCAGAAACTGCTCAGCGTGCTCTGGCTTCTCTGCGTTATTTGGAATGGTCGCAGCATAGACGATCGGCTCTCCGATCCGGATATTTTCGATCGATTCAAAACGTTGATATCCGAGATTCACCCGGACTTTTTTGTAATTATCCAGAAATTGTGGATCCGAGAGATCGATTTCAGGAGGCAGATCTATCCAGTGAAGACCGTGATCGCGTGCCACACTCCTGTATTCAAATACATAATCGATACCCCCGGCATCAAGGAGTGCCAGAAGATAGATGCTCCCCGATCGTATGCTCACTTTGTCACCTTCCGGGAGCAGGAGTTCCGGAAGTACGATGGAGATACCATCCCCGGATCTCTCCACAGTGGCCATGGGATGAATATGATCTCCGATCATCCTGTCAAAGAGTCCTTCATCGCCATAGTACTCCCCGGCAAGCGCTGTCACCATCAGCGCCCGGTATCCACAAGCATCGAGCATGGGATTTGAAAAACCAATGTGAACATCCGGCCTTGCAAGGATCTGGTACCAGTTATCCGGGGTAATCTCATCAGCATACATGCTCTGGTTTGTATAGGCGATCACGATCTGATTGGTTGCAAAAGGAACAAATGAATCTGCATACTGTCCCTCTCCATTATCCATCTCCCGGTACATCATATCCGGAATGAGAGCCTGGTCAGCTACCAACACCAGATCAAACCTGCGGTTCAGATCAGTGACCTGCCTGACTGCCTGGATGCTCCCATGACCTTCAACCTGAATGTCGACCTCTGGATGTAGATCCTCGTATGCCTCTTCAATTGCCTCAAGAGGAACAAGCATACTGCCTGCCGAGACGACCCGGACCGTCACTTCCTCCTCTGATTGATCCATACATCCGGCACCAAGCAGGAGCAGCAGAGTACAAAGTAGCAGAGTACAAAGCAGCAGGAACCGCATTATTCACCGCCGCTTAACCTCAATGGTATCAACCCATTTTACCCACGAACTTGCTTCGACGATGGTATTCTCCTGATCTGAGATGATAATCACCCTGAGGGGACCTCCCCATTCTTCATCAATGATCTCGCCATCCCGCTCATATGCACAGATCACTGAAAGACCTGGAGACGGGATCTCCCTGAGATCTTCATTCAGTGTCATGAAACCTTCTCCCTTGATCTGGTCTGCACCAAACACCCAGAGGTAGCCATCATCTGCTGAAATATAGACGAGATCCTCCGGCCCCATACCTCCGACCCTCTCGATAAGATCGCTGATCAGAACCCCACGATAGGTATTTGGACCTACTTTGATCCCTACGGTGGAGATACCATACCCATATCCTTCGACAGAGGGAAGCGATCTGAGCTCCTGGAGAGTGAGCACCTCTTCAGTATCACCAATAAGGGTCAGATTCCAGATCCGATCATCGGTCTGTTCAACGGGGGCGCTCATACAACCAGAGATGAAAAGTGCTGCGATCAACACGGCACACATGAAAAAAGTGCTCATTTGCATTTGCTCACGTCCTGCGCAATGCAATCAATACTCCGATGCAGACTCCTCCAAGCACCACAATCAGCGGGAGTGGAGTCTCTGTCGGAGGGATAGTTGCCGCCTCGGGCACCGGTTTCTCTATCAGCGATGACGCCAGGCTCCCGCGATCGCCGGTGAAACCTCCCTGGTAAACCCGGATCTCATCGACCCATTTGATAGAAAGCCCACTGGTTGAGGGAAGGAGATCATAGAAGTGCTGTGCCGAATCCGGGAGAGTCTCATGCATATCATAATTTCCATAGACATGCAGCCCCTCATCATTGGTGGAATTATCGGCAAAGAATACAACCCGCATCCCCATATAGTAATCAGGGACATATCCTGTCCCCTGCCTCTCACCAGCCCCCGAATCAGCTCCATTATACCAGCAGATACCAATTGGTCCCTGACGGGGTTGGGGTGTATAGACGTTGGCATATGGATAAACTACATGGTAACCATCGTTTGCCCGGATCATAATGTCGTCACCGGATTCTGCACCCCCGACAAGGTCACAGAGATCCTTGACATCCGTTCCTTTCACAGCTCCACGATCCTTGAAGTTTGTCATCTCTTCCGGGTCCCATTTGTCTCCGTCAAAGACAGGGCCCTGGTGATAGTATCGTGTCTCTCCATCTCCAAGTACAGGGAGATTTGCCTCCATCCATTGGTAACCAACTGTGATGTCATCCAGTATCGTCGTCTGATCCTGGGCAATCTTTGCCACATACACACTTGTCGTGGGTGCTGCATGCGCCATCCCTGTGGTAAAAAGTATGAGCAGGAAGAGTAGCATTACTTGTTTCAATTGAATTTTCATCATAATCACTCAATCTTTTTTTATATCATACATTCTGTCAATTCGTTTGGAACCACGGTCATCATTCGTGAAATGGTTTCATCCTGACCCTGAATCTTTACTTCGTAGGTTCCAATCCGCATGTGCTCAAAGACATGTGGAGTCGTTTCTCCGGTATATCTCTCGTAAAGATAGATTCTCTGTCCTGTTGGGGTGCTATTTATTGAGAGTGAACCGCTTTCATATGGAGTCAGGCTTGTTCTGATGGTGCCAGCAGATCCGGTGGTTTTCGGCCGTATTTTGATCTCTCCTGTTGCCGGAAGATATCCTGGCTTTGAAACCACAATCCGATGTTTCCCGGGACTGAGATTGTCTATAATTGCAGGAGTTTCCTCCTCTACAGGGAAGCCATTGATAAAAACAGATGCCCCCCGGGGATCCGATTCGATCATCAGATATGCTTCTGCTCTTTCATCCATCTGAATTGTGAGCGTCTCACCATCCCTTATTCTATCAGGTATGGAATAGGAGTAGTACGCATTATCGCAGTGAATGGTAATCCATCCGCCATCTCCTTCACATTCAACCGTTTCTGGTAGGGAATATAATGGATACATGCCGTTTACCGTGAATCGATCATCGGCAAAATCCAGCGAGTCAATTGTAATAGTTCTCTTGTGCTGGTACCCGATTGTATCGATTCTGATGGGCATAATTGCATCAGCATTGACCCAGACCCTCTGGTTTGGTGTGGCATCATACTTGTTGTTTGCTTCAAACCTGATGCTGTGCAACCCTTCACGAATACCATACAAAACAACCGGAGTAGTATATGGTGTTTTCCTGTTGTCAAGTACGATTTCCCTTTCAGGAGGATACGATTCTATATACAATCCACCGGAATGATTTCGCAGAACCTCTTCACTTTGATCAGGTTCTTTCTCGCTCCCAGTCTCAATCTCCACTCTATCAAATTCACTATCCGGAGGAGGCAGGATGTTCTCCTCACTCACCAGGGTAATGCCAAAGAGGGATAGGATACTGTTCCAGATGAATCTGAAAAATGAAATGATCGATCCATGGGTACCTTCCTCTTCTGTGAGAGATCCATTCTGTTCGTTCTCCTGCGGCATCCCGGCTGGATCGATTGTGCTTGATACATTTTTTACTGGTGTTTCTGTGATGGGTTTTAAAACACCCGTTTGATTCGAGGATACACCAGTCTTGTTCATTGAAGGTCCCGACTCCGGAATCAGGATAACATCGATGATGGTGGTTTCATCCACCTCTACATCGACTTCGAGGGTTTCATTCTTATATCCCTCTTTGACGAGGCTGATGATCCGCTCACCGGGTTCTACGAACTCCAGCAACGCATCAGTCAGGAGTCCGGTATCTTCACCATCAAGAAAGATCCCTGCACCTGAGGGAAGGGAGGTGATCTCGATCGTCCCTCCAATCTTTGTGAGGTTGAAATGCACAAACTCAACACCCTTATGAGTCACTGTCACCCATTCCTCATCCGGGATCTCATATCCCTCAAGACGAACAGAAACGGTATACATTCCGGTTTCAATATCTGTCAGCGTACAGGGTGTGTATCGCCCCATATCCTGATCATCAAGATAGACTGATGCTCCAATTGGATCACTATCAATCTGAATGGATCCGGTGGGTTCGGCTTCGCTGTTGATGATAATCTCACTCACATACTGAACCGAAATACCAGTTGTGGTCGGATAGATACCATTATAAAAATACCAGTACTCCTGGGGAAACGTCTCTCTTTTATCAGCGACACCAAAGACGTTCTTCCCTTCAGGGTTGACTGAGGTATCTGCAAAGAAGATGAGACGCATACCTGTCTGGTAATCCGGTACATACCCATCTTCATGATGGTACCATGTGATTCCCATAGGTCCCTGGCGTGATTCCGGATTATAGACATTTGAATACGGAAACGTCCTTCTCAGTCCATCTGATGCTTTTATTGTAACCGTCTCTCCTTCAGACATCCCTCCGACAAGTTCACAGAGATCCCGGAGATCAGTTCCTTTTACGGCACCCATGTCTTTCAGATTTTCATCTTCAGCAGGATTCCAGATATCTCCTTCAAATATTGGTCCCTGATGATAGTAGTGTGTAGATCCGTCCCCGAGAACCGGGAGATTCGATTCCATCCATGTGTAATCCACCACTTTTTCATTGAGAATCGTTACTCCATCTGCTGCATACCTGACAAGACGAACCTCGGTTGTTGAGGCAGAACAAACCGAAATACACAGCCCGGCTATAATAATCAGGCAAAGAAATAGTGTTTTAATGGTTTTTGTCATGAAAACACCTGTTACTTATACCAGGTATCTGGCAATGCAAAAAAGGATGAATGAATCCCTACCTCCTCCTCACAAGATAGAGTAATCCCAGAGCCATTATCGGGATAAGGGGAGATACTGGCAGGTTGGTTTTAGGGGTTGGTTCAGCTGGCTGTGTCGGAGAGGCTGTTTGCTCAGGGAGTCCCGGGCTTACTTCCTCTGAGGTTTGCTCAGCCACAGGTGCCTGGCTGCTCACCGGTTCCGTTGGTATCGGTGTGACTGGTTGTGTTTCATATACAAACCCGGATGATGGCGTTGATGAGGATCCGCCGCCGCCACCTGAATTTCCTCCCCCTCCGGGAACGGAAAGTCCTATAAGAGCAAATGAGGATAGACCTCCCGGAGAGTTTGCTTCAAAAATGAAATCCCCGACATTATTGGTGCCGATCATGGTGGTTGTGAGTGAGGTGGTGCTTCCATCATCAGCCCTGCGCATGATAACGACACGATCAACCCCTCCCATTGCCGTAACCCAGGCAGGACTTACTACCATTCGTATCTTTGCAGACTGAATGAGTCCTCCATCTCCGGCATTCGCCACATTGGTCTTCTGAATGTTCAGGACATATGCGACATCAAGGATTCCCTTTCCTGATTGTTGGGCTGTGAGGATAAAGCCACTTTGAGCATTTGCATCAGGCTCTTTTGTGATGGTGGATGAAATTTTTGCATCGGAGGGGGGCATTCTGCCGAGATCAATTTCAATCTCAGAATGTGCTGTTCCAACCGTACTATCAATAGATGCGGTGAGTGGAGTCGTGGTTGCCGTTATTCCTGCAACAAGCCCGGTGATTGATTGAGCTCCGTCTGTTGGGGTGCCGTTTGTCCGGACTATTATCTGCTCCCAGCCATTACCAACATTCTGCATTAGAATATTGTTGCCTTCTGTTGTTACAATTGCATTTGTCTCCTGCAGGTTGATGGTTATCTGCTGTTCATTCCCCACTTCGCTAACCTGAATGCCAGGTGGAGCAAAGGATGATTCACCTGATGCTACCGGAGTTTGGTCATCCGGATCTCCTGTTCCGGAAAATGTCAGGTCAAGCTCTTTTGTCGTCCCGCTCTCAAATGGTACTTCCTGGTCGGCTTTGAGGTTGTCGATCCAGAAGGTCACTATGGGATTTCCTGATGCCATATCATCTTCGGTTGCCTGAACGATAAGCCTCGAACCAGCTATTCCGGTTTCTCCATAGGCTCCATATTCTGTGAGGGTAAATGAACCGCGTTCATTGAAATCGACCTTGGCTGTGATGACAGTTCCAGGCGGTGCACCAATTCCATCAATTGTTACGCCCCCATAAAACTCAGCTGGAAGAGGAGGAATCGCTGACGCTGTTCCGATGAAAATACTGAAAAGAAGTAAAAAAATGAGAATTCTGGATTTCATAGTACACCTTTACATAATCAGAGGCTTGCAAGCTCTCCATTTTCGGTCAGATAGACCCAGTATCCATGTGTGGGATACATCTCTTGTGTATCACTGTAACTTCCGGATCCGCCCCGGATGATAGCAGTCTCGTACTTCTGGTTCACCGGGTCATAGCCGATCGCCTGTGTCCACCCATCTCCAAGCGAAAGGAGTGTGTCCCGTGCTGATGCCGGCTCTAACCCTGAGAAACCGATGGCATTCCATCCCTTGTAGAGCTCCCTTGTTGGAGGTGTCTGGACGGGGTTCTTGTCATAGAGAAGCGCGATCTCAGATTCATCAGCCGAGTAGATCCAGTACCCATTCAGGGGCGGGATCTGATCTGTGAGTTTGACCGCTCTCCAGAGCTTCAGTGCAGAATTGTATTCCCAGATACTTCTGTCCATTGTATCCACAGAAGCAAAGATCTGAGCGGTGTTGTTTCCACTCGAGAGTCTCTTTGGTACTGAGATGAAGTTCCAGCCTTCTCTGAGCTGAATGAGATCATCTGCCTCAATCTGCGAAGGAAGGTCGGTCAACTCAATCTCATCGATACTGCCGACACGCTGTTTACCTGAGGTGAGTGCAGATCCAACAAGCCTGAGAGGCCACGTTGGTTTCTCTCCATCTGCCGGGAGTGGCTGGTCGTTTACTTCATCGGCGACGATGATATTGTTATTTCTTTTCACAAAGGTGCTGTGGAATGTTGCGGAGAAGTCATCCTCTGTTCCTTTAATTCCATCCGGTCCATAATCGATGACGGTTACATTGTACCCTTCATCTGCAAGATCATCACGGTAAGGATCAGATCCAAAATCATGCTTGTTCTCGTCATCGACCCAGCCGACCAATGTCCAGAGGGGCATTCCTGACCAGACATTCTCATCATCATCGGTGTAGATGAAACCATGACCTCCCATCGTGCAGGCTTTACCTGATTCGAAGTACGATCGTGATATATTGTCTGAAATCGCGCCGTTCAGGATAAGTGTCCAGTCTTCACGTGCTCCGGTATGGATCTCGATGGTGGAGATGAGTTTGTTTGAGCAACCTGCAGCTGATGGGTACTGGATACCATCGGACCAGTAGTAATGCCAGTACTCTTCTTTCAGCGTTGTGCGCATATCGTCTGCTCCAAAGATGCCATCAGGTGTGTTGAAGAAGAGGCGGTATCCATCTGTGTAATCAGGGACATATCCCTGGCGTTCTGTCCACCATGCGATGATGGCTTCACCCTGTCGTTCAGGTGGCGAGTTCAGATTCGTGTCATTAAGCTTCATGACATAGCCATCAGAGGCTCGTAAGCTGATTTCACTGTTTTCTGGGGCTCCGCCGATCAGATCACAGAGATCTTTGATAGATGTGCCTCTGACAACCTCATCGACTTTACCCGGGTTTTTGTCTTCAGCAGGATTCCAGAGATCATCCGGATCGAAGGTCGGACCCTGGAAACGGAGCCGGACGCCGTCTTCTCCTCCATATACCTGGAGATTCTCTTTCATCCAGAGGTAATCTTTTGTCACCTCCTGAATGACAGTTACTCCGTCTGCTGCATATTTGACGATGTGAACTGCTGGTGCTTCGGTGGGTGTATCAAATGCGGTCAGCTCGATCGTCTCGATATTGCCGACGCTCTTGCTCCCCTTTGCTCCATCCCCGACAAGGCGGAGTGGGAATGCATTGCCGGTTATAGCGGTTCCATTTATCGTGTTTGCAACGATGTAATTGTTTTTGTTCTCTGCTATCTCCTGGCTTGTGAAGTCTTTGCTATAGGGTGATGCACCACCGGAAGAGACGATAACCGTGTATCCGGTCTCCGCCAGCTCTTCACTGAAGAAGTCTGCACCTTTCATTCTGTCATCATCGATAAGCCCTGCAAGACGCCAGAGAGGAATGCCGGTCCAGACGCTGACGCCATCGTCGTAGGTTACAGCATTCCGGGCAGCTTCCTCTTCAAACAGGCTCTGTGAGATGGTGGCTGTTATCTGTTTTCCTTTGAGGGTGAGTACCCATTCATCCTCTTCCGGCTCCTCCGGAAGACCGGAGATGGATATAGAGGCAATATTACCGACACGCTGGCCTCCACTTGTCAGTGCAGATCCAACCAGCCTGAGTGGATAGTGATCATCCAGTGGGGCTGCATTCACTTTGTTTGCGATGATATAATCATTATTTCTGGCGATATCGGCACTTGCAAAGCTTTTTGAGTACCCATCTTCAGCTGTAATGGTGACGGTGTACCCATCTGCTGCCCGTGTGTCATTGAATTTCCAGTGATTGTCTGCATTGAGATCGTCAACCACAGCGACCAGGTACCACAGTGGCATGCCGGTCCAAACATTGTCATCATCATCTGTCCAGTGATTGGAATGACCACAATCAACCCCTTCTTCAAATTCAGATTGTGTGAACGTCCTGTTGAACGCACCATCCAGCGTGATAGTCCACTCGGTCTCTGGTTGTGGCAGTCCAACCAGCTCAATCTTTACGATATTGCCGATCTTCTGCCCGCTGGACACATCTGCTCCCACAAGCTGGAGCGGGAAACAGGGCTTGTTCTTCTCTCCGATGGTTTCCGGAAGTGGCTCCCCGTTGAGTTTGTTTGCGACGATGATGTTGTTATTTCGAGCTACTGCCGCACTCTGGAAGTTGATGGTGTACTCGTCCCCTGCAATGACTTTAACCGAGTAGCCGAGGGCTGCAAGGTCATCATTGAATGCTCCACTGCCATGTTTGTTGGCATCATCAACATTTCCGACAAGCCACCAGAGTGGCATCCCGCTCCAGACATTACCATCTTCATCAGTGTAGTTGGCACCATGTGGGAGGGTAGAACATTCAATTGCGCTCTCAAAGTACGTTCTGTGAATCGTTTCACTGAGTTCACCTTCAAGCTCCAGTGTCCAGTCCCCGGGCGTACTGCCGCCACTGACAGAAACTTCAATGCGGACGTATGCGGTTGCAGTCTCAGCTGTTACCGGTTTGGCCCCGAAATAGAACTCGACGATATCTCCATCATTCAGTTGATAGATATTGAGTCCTTCAGTTTCATAGTTGCCAAAGTCATCAAGGGTCTGGCCGTTGACATTGCAGATCCATGTTGTCCCAGCGTCTTTATCAAAGAGGTATTCATCGATCCCATCCAGCAGGAGGATCCCCTTTGTGTCAAATGCCTTGTCATTGACGGTGAGGTCGAGGCCTGCTGCATCGAGTGCACCAAGGGGGGTGAGGCGCTCGACATCATATGAGGTTTCGGATGTTGCCTCAAGTGAGAATGTCTCATCCTGAAGTTCGAGTGTGTCGTCAAAGAGGGTGTCCGGATCGTCTTCAGGTGCAGCTTCATTGCTCATGATAGCAATCTTTTCAACGTATTTAACTGAGAGACCTGTTGTGGTCGGGAAGCCTGGTTCATAGTAGTACCAGTACTCCTCCGGGAAGGTCTC
This sequence comes from Methanocalculus sp., assembly GCA_013329165.1. Lineage (GTDB taxonomy): Archaea > Halobacteriota > Methanomicrobia > Methanomicrobiales > Methanocorpusculaceae > Methanocalculus > Methanocalculus sp9912u. The sequence goes on from DUKV01000001.1 coordinate 165,165, forward strand.
TTTCATATCATTGACGCCAAAGACACCGTCATCTGCAAAGAAGATCACTTTCATTCCGCTGGAATAGTCCGGGACATATCCATCACCATCGAGGTACCATGTGATTCCTATCGGCCCCTGTCTGGCTTCCGGATTATACACAATCGAATACGGGAACGTCTTTGAAAAACCATCGTCAGCGATGACCTTTACCGTATCACCAGCTGACATCCCACCGACGAGATCGCAGATATCCGCGAGATCTGTCCCTTTTACAGCACCCTGATCTTTGAGATTTACATCTTCTCCGGGATTCCAGGGATCTCCTTCAAAAACTGGTCCCTGGAGGGAATAATGCGTTGTCCCATCTCCAAGGACGTCCAGGTTTGTTTCGAGCCAGGTATACTCTTTTGTTGTTCCATTCAGAACAGTTTCACCGTCTGAAGCATACTTTACGATTTGGAGCTCGGTAGTGGCTCCTGCTGCTGGCATGATGATGAGTAGAAGAGCCATCAGCATACACAATAGTAAGGCAGTCTTTTTCAATAAAGTCATAAACTATCACCATTTTCCCATTCAGCAAATATGGAATTCTATCTCCGGATAAAACCAGATTATAGGAGGTTGATTGAAAGAATTAAATAACTTATTTTAACTAAATTAACTAAATTTAATTGACTAACAATGGTGTGTGTTCGTGATAAGATGAGAGCTCTTGTGTAGCTCCACTCTGAAACCATTACAGTAATATTCATGTGAAAAGCCTGTACGCCTTTTTCAGGTCTACATCATTTTTATTCGATCGTTGTCAATCAGGTTCAATAAATCAAATTACCATTCTAATTAAAAAGGAAAATATTCATATCTACTGTCATCACTTTCACTGGTATGCAACAGAAACAGATAATTAGCATCACCCTGTTGCTTCTCTACGCTGCTCTCTTCTTCAGCGGTTCTTCAGGGTCAAATGAGATGGGATCACCCACGAGTATTCCGGCAGAAGCAAGGGGTCTCACAGCCTCCTCCTGACCTCTTTTATTCTTCGATACACTATGGCTCACTTCTCACTTCTCCGTGATCGCTGCCTCCTCTCATTCTCCCTCCTTGGGGGTCTTATCCTCGGCATAACGGTTCTGTCTCTAGTGAATATGACTGTGCAGGAGCTTTCTGATATCCCACATCTCCTGAGAGTCGCAGCTGATTCAAAGGTCTTTGACTCGATCATTCTCACCATGGGGGCCGGCGCACATACGATTATCATCCTGATGATCTTTGGAATCCCACTTGCCTATGTGCTTGCACGTGCAGAATTTATGGGAAAGAGGATCATAGAGACGATCGTGGATATTCCACTGATGCTCCCCCATACCGTTGCGGGAATCCTTGTGTATATCCTCTTCATGAAACGGGGTTTGATCGGGGGGCCACTCTATGATGTTGGTTTTTCATTCGAGGATGCCTATCCGGGAATTGTTGTTGCGATGCTTTTTGTATCATCCCCCTATTTCATCAATTCGGCACGCGAAGGGTTTGAAAAAGTGCCGGTTCACCTTGAGAATGTGGCAAGGACCCTCGGGGCAACACGTTTTTCAGCATTTCTGCATGTTGTCCTGCCCCTGTCTGCACGTTATATCTATAACGGGGCAATTTTTTCCTGGGGACGGGCGATCGGGGAATTTGCCGCAATTATCATGATCGCGTATTACCCGATGGTCATTTCAACACTGCTCTATTACCGTTTCTCTACAGGAGGACTCAAAGAGAGTAGCAGTATTGCTTTTATCATGATACTCGCATGTTTTGCTGTGTTCCTGGTACTTCGGTATCTTTCACGCTTCATCGGGAGGTATGATGATCGAGTTTAAGAAGCTCTCGCTCAGACTTGGAGCTTTTCATCTTCAGGATCTTTCAATCAGGATTGATAGAGGAGATTATTATTTCATTATAGGTCCCTCAGGTGCAGGAAAAACAGTGATTCTTGAGGCGATCGCCGGACTCCACCTGCCTGATTCAGGAGAGGTCACAATAGATGGCCGGCATTCAACCGCTATACCCCCGGAAAAGCGCGGGATAGCGCTCGTGTACCAGGACTACTCACTCTTCCCGCATATGAGTGTCGAAAAGAACATCGGTTTTGGTCTTAGAATGCAAAAATGCTCAAAAGAAGAGATTCAGAGCCGTGTGAGCGGTTTGCTTGAACAGTTTGATATCGTACATCTTCAAAACCGGTATCCCGGCACCCTGAGCGGCGGGGAACAGCAGCGGGTTGCCATAGCCAGGGCACTTGCCTCAGATCCCGATATTCTTCTCCTTGATGAACCATTTGCAGCACTTGATCCGATTACGCGGGAACAGATCATTCTTGATCTTCTCCGAATCCACCGTGAGAGGAAACTTACCATTGTACAGGTGACCCATTCACGGGAGGAGATCATGCGTATGGCAACCCGGTGTGCAGTGATCATCAATGGAGAATGTGTTCAGGAGGGACCGGTCCGGTCCGTCTTTGAAAATCCTGAGAGTACGGTCATTGCTCGGTTTATCGGTATGGAAAATATCATTCCGGGAGTTGTCGGAGGACGTATATCCGGTCTTGCATCTGTTGATGTCAGAGGGGAGAGTGTCATTGCCATCTCTGGTGTATCTCCCGGAAAAAAGGTTGAAATTCTGTTTCGTGCCGCTGATGTGATGGTCCAGCTTGTTGATGGGCAGAAAAGTTCGGTGCAGAACCGTTTTAGTGCAACAATAACTGCTGTGGTGCCCCTTGGTGGTTCCCTTACACAGGTACATCTGGATGCAGGCTTTCCAATTATTGCGCTTGTAACCACTCTCTCAGTAGAGGATTTGAAACTTGTACCTGGTATGGAGGTGGTTGCATCGATCAAGGCGAGTGCGATCAAAGTGCTTGAGACGAATGAATAGTGTGAATCATATGTATGATTCTGTTCATTCCTGATTGACCGGGACTGATAGCCATTTCACTCCTAATTGCTCAAATGGTGGAAAGAACAATGTTTTCCCTTTACCGCTCAAGAACTATTCATGCATAAGGGAATGGATCAGATCCAGCACCATGTCAGGACGTTTCTCCAGGCATCCGGCTCCCACGGATTCGATCACACCGCACGGGTCACCCGCCTCTGCCGGAGTATCGGCATCCGCGAGGGTGCGGATATGGCGATCCTCATCCCTGCTGCCCTTTTCCATGACATCGCCCGCCCCCTTGAGGAGGAGACCGGTATCCCCCATGAAGAGCAGGGGGCGGAGATGGCAGAAGCATATCTCCGATCAATTCAGTATCCCGGTGACATGATCCATTCAATCTGCCACGCAATCCGTGTACACCGGTACAGCTTGGGGATTGCGCCGGAAACCCCCGAGGCAGAGATCCTCTCGGATGCCGACAAACTGGATGCGATGGGTGCAACCGGCATCGCCCGGACCTTCATGCAGGCAGGGGAGGAGGCCAGTGGCATTCCCGGTGCGGTCGCTCATTTCCATCTGAAGCTGCTGAAGCTGAAGAACCGGATGTACACGGAGACTGCCCGTGAGATGGCCGAAGAGAGGCATGCATTCCTTGTTGATTTTCTTCGGGAGCTTGAGCATGAGGAATCCGGGGATTAGATGGTGGGAAAGGTGACTCCTTATTCGGGTCTTGTTGAGCTTTGGTTGTATATAGTTATATGATACATCATTCTGTATGTCAGCTGCCAGTACCTCGGCACCCTCTCCTCCTCTTGATTCAATCCGGATGATCGAGGAGTTTGTTCAGGAGCATAGCGGGGAGTTCCGGCGGCGAGCTCTCTGGTCATCTCTCCCTCGAAAAATGATGTACCAGACCTTCAAAACCGCTATTGAGTACCTGATTGAATCAAACAAGATCGCCCTTGATGCCGATGGCAACGTCTGCTGGATCTTTGATCCTGAACTCATCCGATATTATATGGCGCGTGAAGACTTGCGGATTCCTCCAAAAAAGGAGAATTAGTTCTTCTTCGCAAGATCGATTCTGAATCCTTCCATTGCGATCAATTCCATGTCCTCCATGGATACATCGCTTACTATAGCCGGATACTGTCTGACAAGCCTGAAGATCGCCGCATCGTCTGGGTAATCGGGTTCGACGTTCGCATCAACGTTCTTCTGGATGACCATCCTTGTCGGGTCGATGTTGGTTCCATAATATTTCTTAAACGCTATCCGGTCATCTTCTGGGACATCGAACCAGTCGGCAGCCTCGGCGACGGTCGGATCAACCGGCACCCACCCATATCCGGGGAGGTAGTAGTCTGCCCAGAAGTGGGTGCCTGGCGTATCCTGGAGGATCATCTGGTATCCGCCTGTGGCACGTGCAGGAATGCCGAGCGAGCGGCAGAATGCAGAGAAGAGCATGCTCTGCGTGCCGCAGTCTCCATGGCCGGTTGTGAACATATGGGTCGATTCAGCCACTTTCGGGGTTTTTGCATCCAGTGACATATGCGGGACATGGCTGTAGGGGTAGGTGGTGATGATATGCTCGTAGATCATCTGGGCCTGCTTATGCGGATTTGTTTCGCTTCCGACGATCTCATGTGCCTTGTTCCCTATCGCGTCGTTCACCTCGATGTTCCGCTCAGAACTCGTATACAGGATATACTCGGGATCGGCTGTGTTGTACTCCCCGACTGTTTCAGGATCGATCACAAAGATCCCCTCATAGGAGGTGAATTGTATGTCAACCGTGATGACCAGATCGCCATCGATTGCATCGGCTGGTATTTCATAGTAGATGATCCCGATCTCCTGATGCACATCCGGCCCCTTCACGATATACTCCGGGTATGTCATATTGGTGACCGTGACATCACGCTGGATATCGGTCTCGATGGGGTGTGGGTACCAGATCTTCATGGTCCCCCCTGCCGGGAGATCCTCTTCCGCGATCTCAAGGTACATCGTTCCCTCATAGTGGATCGGGTTCCTGTAGGGGAGTTCCTCTGTCTTCAGGCTGCCTGAACGGAGATCATCTGCAAGGGCATACCGGGACATAAATGCAAAGGTGAATGGCAAAACCTTCTTTTGGAGAAGCTCGGTATTGGCATAGAGGTAGTTCTTTGTGGTATCATAGAAGTAGAGGGTCTCGCCATCAGAGACAAGTGTCTGGGCTTCGTCTGCAAGCCAGCTATCAATCTCCTGATCGCTTATTCCGGGCACCCCCTCTTTCAGGGAATCCCGGGCAGCGGCCTCATCGAATGAGAACTCAGCATAGGTTCTGTTTGCCGTAAACATCGCATTCCGTGATCTGATCCCGGCATCCGGGAATCCATTGGCAAAGTACCAAACCGCCGATCCTTCAAATGCGGCCTCTGCTGCCCGGTAGTTTCCGGCTTCATACTCGGCAAGTCCTTTGTTATATTCCATCTCGCCGATGCTTGATTCCTGGTACCCCGGGTGATCGGAGACGCAGCCCGCAGAAGCGAGCAGAGCAATCATCAGGATGATGAGTGCGGGAAGTTTTATTCCAGTTCGCATATGGGTAAAAGCCACGTATGTAGATATAAGGGCTTTGGGATAGTGGGATGCCGGTTTCTGCTCTCTTATTGGAGAACAGCTGGCCGGATACCCTGTGATGACTGCCTTGATCTCCGGCTCTATCCGATCCGGTACCCGCCTTCCGGAACGAGCATCGTAAACCGGGCTCCTTCTCCGGCCACCCCGTCCTCAATTATGGTTATCCCGGTGATGTCGAGGATCTCGCGGACAAGGAATAATCCAAATCCGGTGTTTTTGCCATATCCGCGTTCGAAGATGAACTCCTTCTCATCATCCGGGATGCCGGGGCCATCATCTTCCCAGGTGATCAGGAGGCCGGAATCGGTCATTTCACACCGGATCTGCACCTGGGTTGCCCCTTCTGCATGGCGGAGGGTGTTCTCATAGAGGTTGAAGAAGGCCCTCTCGATCATCGGGTCTGCATAGATCGAGATCCGGTTACAATCACAGGCGATCGGGAGTTTTGTGTCATCGATCGACTCTATCAGGCTGCTGACAGTCTTCCAGGAGGGGCTTCGTATCCCGAGTTGCTGGTACTCGCGCGTGAATTCGATCTGTTTCTGAATTGCTTCAGTGGCTTTTTGAGCTTCTATCAGGTATTCTGGCTGCATCGCCCCGCCATATAAATCCTCTGCCAGTCCGAGGTATCCCTTCGCAATCATCACCTTGTTCAGGATGTCATGGCGGGTGATGGAGGAGAGGAGCTGGAGTTTTGCATTTGTGAGCTGAAGTGCATCCTCAGCCCTTTTCCGATCAGTTATATCATGGCCGATACCCAGAATCGAAACCCTTTCCCCCTCTTTATCCCTCAGGAACCGGACAGAGTTCTCAACAAGTATTGTGGATCCATCCCTGCAATAGTCTTCAGTTTCAAATGTGATGATCCTATCCGGATCAGCAGAACCTGAGGCTTCTTTTTCCATCTCCTGAGCAAAGAGCGCCATGATCTCTTTAAGGGAGGCGGGAGTAATCCTCTCTTCAACCGGCATCGCAAGCGCCTCCTCAACGGTGAAGCCTTTCACCTTCGTAACCGAAGGACTGGTATAGGTGAGATTGAGGTTCATATCGCAGATATAGATGATGTCTGCGGTATTCTCAGCGATAAGGCGATATTTCTCCTCGCTTTCACGGATCACCTGCTGATCTTTCTCCATGAACTCAAGCATACTGTTTATCGAGGTTGCGAGTTCTGCTACCTCGTCCTCACCGTCAATTCTAACTGATGCAGTGGTGGAGGTGCTGCTTGTGATATCCTGCACCTCCCGGTTCAGGCGGGTAATTCTCCTGAGGAAGAGATGGTTGACGAGCAGGTAGAAGAGCAGGGCGGTAATGCCTGAGAAGATCAGGATTGCTATCATTCCCGACTGGTAGGCGAGAATCCCCTTCTGATAGATTGTTCGCTTCTGGGTTGCGGAGAGCACCATAACCGGCTCTCCGAAAATATCGGAAACTATGGTTGATCCGGTGATGGTGTCTCCCTCCTTTACAATAGAAAGAGATGGTTCGCCGGCTGGCAGGGGCTCGTCCGGAATGTCGGTGATCCTGATTGGAACCCCGGTAAGATCAGAGAGTTCTTCAATCCATCCTTCATCCATTGCACGTGCAAAGAGGAGGGTGCCCATGGCAGGCCCCTTTCCCCAGCTCGTCCTGATCGGCCGTACTGCAACAAGCATCAGCCCGTCTTCGGTCTCAACGATCCCGGAGAGCTCTTCGGCACCAGATATGAGAAGGGAGTCGTGGAGTGTGTAGAGCTGCGGGGGAACCTCTCTCTCTTCACCGACATCGGGATCGAACCCACGTGCAAAGACAACGTCTCCATCCGGTCCGGTGAAGATCATTGCATTGAGGTTAAAATATTCAGATACCGATTCATCGAGGTTCTTCTGCTCATACTCAGGATCCATCCCCTGCACAAACCAGTAGGTGTCATCCCAGTCTGACCAGTCCAGAACACTTGTAGAGAGGTACAGCTGCTCCCTCTCAATTGACCTGATGGTTCTCTCCATCGTGTCTTCGAGTTGATTCTCCTCAAGATCGGCAAAATCATTGAGAATGAGCGTGTGCGTGGCAAAACCGAGCCCGACAATCAGAGAGGCGATTACGAGGACGATGATGACAATTATCTGCTTTCGGACATTCACTCACTCCACCCCAACATCTATGAAAAGAACATGGTCAACCGGCAGCCGGGGATCCGGTGCCTTGCATTATCTGCATATCATGGTTTTCCTGGAATAATTATCTGTCTACATGATTCCGGAGCATGGGGATAGTGCACCCTCTTGTGCACCTGTTGGTCCATCTATCACAAAATAGTGAGTGTCTGTGTATGGATCTTATTATCAGAATCCAATACTCAATACCATTCCCTAAACAATTCGAAACCACTTTACCTCCGTGGATGAAGAGCATGTACCAGGTACTATGAATATGACACATTCACGCACTATGGATCGGGAGATCGTCAACAGGTGGGCGGTGGCGGAGATTAATAACGCTATTTCCGATCTTCTCTCCGGGAAGGGGCTGTTGCAGCCGGAGGCGGACAGCTGTATCGGCTATTTCTATGTGGACCATGATGAGGGGATTAACTTCCGTATCCATTCACTCTGCCGGCGCCTTCCCGATACGCTGCCTGAGATAATTTACCATTTTAAAGATCATGGCGAGGGATTGACAGTCATCTCAGATGACGTTGAGGCATATGCACTGCTCTCTGCCCAGGAATTACTGGCCCTCCCGATTGATGAGGAACAGAGATGGATGCTCTATTATGAACCGGAAATGCTGCACACATTGCGAAAAAGAGTAGATATCGACAGGTTCAGGGCCCCCGTATATTTCGATGATGTAACGGTTCTGCTTTTCACAACCGACAAGGAAATCGAACCCGAGCTGGTCTGGGTTCGCCTGAATAGTCAGTCAGAGGATGGGATGTCGTTTCAGGGGACACTCCTGAATGAGCCGTATTCGGATTATGGTGTGCATGAAGGGGGGATGCTCACGGTACGCCTTGATGAACAGTGGGGAGAGCGGGTCCTGGTGGCAGAAATCGACTTTGAATAGTTGGTTTTCTTGCAGCATTGATCTTTTGATTCTAATCTCCAGAATATGACCGCAATGTCGCGGTCATTTGATACGCTCTCTTTTACCAGTGAATATACGCCTCCTGGATGATCTTTATAATGCTCCCGACAGCAGATTCAGGGTCTTCACCGGAACACGGAATTATGTAATCAGCATACTGCTCGTAGAGCGGCACCCGGCTGTCGTACATGCCCCGGAGTGTCTGACCCGGCATGAGGACGATTCCCCGTGTGGTGATGTTTCTGATCCTTCTCTCCATCCCGGAAAAGGAGATCTCCAGGTACACGACCACGCCTATTGACTTCAGGTGCTCCATCGCCGCCCTGCTCCAGATGACGCTCCCGCCGGTTGCGATCACAGAATGGCAGGCGTGAAGGGAGAGGATCGCCTCCTCCTCGATCTTCCGGAATGCAGCTGGACCCTCCTCGTCAAGGATCTCCTGCAGCCTTCTCGCGGTCTGCTGCTGGATCAGGATATCGGTGTCGATGAACTGCATGCCGAGCGTCTTTGCCAGGATGACGCCGACGGTGCTCTTCCCGGCACCCGGTATGCCGATGAGGATGATGTTTTTGTGGGGGTGGATCATTGTATTGATAGTATCGGCCTCGTGCGTAACTTTTCTGCGTATCAACTATTAAACAGATAGTACCTATCGAAGAAGTTGACTGGAGATTACAGATGACATGCACACAAAAATGTGGGGGTCGCTATGAGGGGACATATGAGGGACCCTGGTATGGTCACCCCCCGCTCCGCAATGCACTGATCGCAGCTTTTTTTGCCGGAACAGGATTTATTTTAGGCAATCTCGGCATAATCCCGGCAGAAACCGAGATCCTGCTCTACTTCATCGCTCTTCCTATCGGTGCATACCACTGGGCCAGGGAGGGTATCGAAGAGCTGTTCACTGAGCATGAGATCGGGATCGAGTTCCTGATGCTTGCCGCGGCGCTTGGGGCTATCTTCCTCGGGCTCTGGGAGGAGGCAGCAGCACTGGTTGTGTTGTTCGCCGCTGCCGAAGGCGTGGAGGAGCTAACCTATGCACGTACACGGGCATCCATCCGGAAACTTCTCGATCTGGCACCCACAGAAGCAGTTCTGATCCGAAACGATACCGAGCATATTATCCCAGCTGCAGAACTCAGGGTCGGCGACATCTTCCTGGTAAAACCCGGGGCTGGTATACCCACGGACGGGATCATCACCAAAGGCCAAACCTCAATTAATGAGTCCGCTGTTACGGGAGAGTCGGTTCCGGTTGAGAAAGGGGAGGGTATGAAGGTCTATGCTCCAACGCTCAATATCAATGGTGCCATCGAAGTGAGGACAACTGCAACCTTCGAGGACAATACGCTTGCCAGGATGATTCACCTTGTCGAAGAAGCGCAGGAACAGAAGGGAAAGACACAGCTCTTTATCGAGACGTTTGGGCGGAAGTATACTCCGGCAGTGCTCCTGGTCTCACTCCTCTTCATCGCTATCCCGCCGTTCTTTGGCATACCGTTCAATGATCTTGCGATACGCGGTGTTGTGCTGCTGATTGCTGCGGCTCCATGTGCGCTGGTCATGTCCACACCGATTGCCATAGCCTCAGGTATCGGCTCCGCCGGGAAACGCGGGATTCTCATCAAAGGAGGTGTCCACATGGAAAACCTGGGGGAGACGAGAGCGGTCGCATTCGATAAGACCGGGACGCTCACTACCGGCTCACCTGTTGTAACCGAGATCGTCCCCATTAATGGTGATGAATCCGAGATCCTCAGGATCGCGTACACGGTCGAGAGCCGCTCCGCTCACCCACTCGCCCATGCAATCGTGAAACGGGCAAAATCCGATGGAATAGAGGCATATGGGGCGACGAATCAGAGCGCCCTTGCCGGGCAGGCAGCGTCAGCAACGATAAACGGGACAACCTGGTATGTCGGGAAACCGGAGTTCTTCGCTGCAACGACCCCCGGTGCGGGCGCCGACGACCAGATCTCCAGACTGAGGGCTGAAGGCAGAACGGCGATGTTTGTTGGGACCAGGGAGAACATTCTCGGTATTATCGCAGTGAGGGACGAGGTCCGGTCGAATGCCAAAGCAATGATCGACCAGCTCCACGTAATGGGCATAGCAACGATCATGCTGACTGGTGACAACCAGACAACTGCAAAAGCCGTTGCCGCCGAGCTTGGAATCGATGATATCCGTGCCGACCTGAAACCGGAAGATAAGACAACAGCTATTGAATCCCTCAAAGAAAAATATGGTTCTGTGGTGATGATTGGTGATGGTATCAATGATGCTCCTGCACTTGCCCGGGCAACGGTCGGCATCGCGATGGGGACGATTGGGACGGATGCTGCGATTGAGGCAGCGGATGTAGCCCTGATGGCCGACGATCTGTCAAAGGTACTGGAAGCAATTGCATTTGGGAAGAGGGCCCGGGTGATATCCCGGCAGAACATTGTCTTCTCGCTTGCCGTGCTCGCAGTACTTATACCGGGTGCATTGCTCGGTCTGCTCGGAGTGACCATGGCAGTTATCGTTCATGAGGCATCAGAACTGATAGCGGTCGGGAATGGTCTGCGGGTCAGGCAACCATGATCCTTCCTCTTGTTCAGATACGATCAGTTCCCGAATATATTTTGAGGAAAGTGGTGGTGTTCACTATATTCATAGCGGGGAGAGGTAAGGGGCTGATGATCTGTCAGGCCTGACACGTGAAGTGATCACAATCCGTTTACTTCTTCAATAGGAGCATCTGAAGCATTCTTTTTAATGCTTTCAATACCATTCAGGCAGGCGTCTCTGGAGCTGTATCCCTGACCCACGGCAATGATCTCGCCGTTTGGGGCTTTTAACCTGAAACGATACTTATCAGACTTGTCCATATAAATCTCAAATTTTCCAGTCATATCCTGTAGTGCCTCCTTTAAGGTTGTTCATGGATCAGTGAGCATTGGTTGGTCGTCTGTACTATCTGAGAGCTCTTTAGCACTCTGATCCCGATAAATATTATTTCACTGACATTGCGGATTTTGGTTCCTTATCGGTAATTTTAATATTTACCGCATTTTTTGGTAATTCAACAATTTTCGTGACTTCAGTTTTTGTCGCTTCTACCTCGTAGGTAGTCCCATTCCGTTCTGCGGTATAGCCTTTCCGTGGATTTTCATAGGTTACTTTGATCCCATATGTCTTGTTGCCCATCTTGTTCTCAAAAGTATCCGGCCCTTCTGTCCTTTTAAGATCTCCGGAGACGTAGAATCGTTTCGCCTTATCCACGGGCTCTTCTGTTCCCCGACTTGGAACCTCATACGTTATCCAGTATGTCCTGGTCTTCCCCCGGTATTTTTCGGTTGTTTTTTTATATGCCATCCACAATCACTCCACATAGTCCGGTTTTTCACCGACTGAATATTCATCCCCGCCATGCAGATTCTTGTTGGCAACGTCTGTCGTCTTCACGTACTCTTCCCAGGCCTTTTTCTGGGCATTATCCAGGTTGCCAAGCTTCCTGAATTTTTCAGCAAGACCTGTAGGGTTGTCCGGAGCCAGCAGGACAACAAGATATCTACTGCGTCGCTTCAGCTCTGTTACCTGATCTCGTGAATCAGCATTCCCAATCTCTTTTCGAATGGTTTCGTTGATCTTTGAGATGTCGTCGATACTCTCCACTTCGCGGTAAATATGATCTGTCATGGTTATCACCCACCCCTCCGTGCTCTGGATATTTATATAAATGTATCGCTGAATGATCTCATTTACCGGAAGCTGCTGCGAATGGATCCTTGTTATGTCACATTATTCGTTTCAATTTTTTTTGTATTAGGTAATTTTTGTCAGCAGGAGGGCAAAATCTATATTATTGTACTCACTTCTTTAGAAGTATGGCCGAAATTGATCCCTACATCACCAAGATGGAAGCAAAAATTGAGGAAATGGATGCCGAACTAAATAGAATCAAAGCCAGGGTAAAGAGCCATGGGGCAGATGCCGAGATACAGTTCAATGACCTTGCTAAAGAATTTGAAGAAAAAAAGTCTGAATTACTGAAGAATGTGGGTGATTTGAAATCTTCGGGGAAAGACGCAACGAAAGATCTGAAAGAAGGAGCTGATCAGGCTTTCGGCGAACTTTCAGCCTCTTTGGAAAAGGCTAAATCACGCTTCTCCTGAAGCGTGAACTCCCGCTGTTTGTTGACACTGACTCCCAATAAGGCCTCCCATACACAACCATTTCTTCGATTTATCCTCGCTATGGGTTTGTAATTGAAAGTACTTTACATTCTCATGTGCCCATTCCTGTGTGGGGATGGCATGGAGCCCGTTCGAAGGATCAACAAGTCTGGCGGAAGAGAATACTGGTACGAAGAAACACCATACAACGACCCGGTATCAAAACAAAGTCGATAGAAAAACTCCAACTATCCTGGATGGAATGATGACGGAGAGCCCGATTTAAGCTGGATGTACCACAGGTGGCTTCATCTTTATTGTGTTTGTGGTTTTAAATAAAGCACCTCTCCTGATATAGTATTGATAGAGATTATCTATATGTTAAGTTGTAAAAATGTGTACATAAGCCACAAAATAAGTTGCAAAAATGTGTACCGGGTACACGAAATACCAACGTAACAAGTGCACAGGCCATTTCATTGATCTGGTGAATTTGTCAGGTTTCCCCAATTAAGATCTCAGAAGAAGTCAACTGTTAGGAAATTCCGTATAATTGCCTCATCCCTTCCACGAACACATCAGCCA